>NZ_JPIL01000009.1:0-754164 GCF_000742455.1 Vibrio sp. OY15
TAGGACATCGCCAGGCTTTAAACATCGCTTTCAAGTTTCCTTTTCACTTGGTATAACTGAAGGCAAAACTAAAAATTAGCATCAATAGTATAAGACTAAGTTTTAGTAACAATTTGTGGAGAGATGGCTGAGTGGTTGAAAGCACCGGTCTTGAAAACCGGCATACGTTAATAGCGTATCTAGGGTTCAAATCCCTATCTCTCCGCCACTTTTAAAAAACCGCTGTTCTTACAGCGGTTTTTTTGTATCTGCTGTTTTTTAACCGCTGTTATCGAAACTTCTAATTGGTTTTTCTCTAGCTCTTTCTCCAAGTTTTTGCGTACCTACATTGGGTTTAGTTTACGCAGTAATACCTTCAATCGAAGACATTTCCATACGTGTCATTTGGGCTTCAAATAGAGCTTTGTTAAGTCTCAACGTGGGATGCTTAAACGCATTTTGATAGAGTCCCAGTCTAAATACTGCAAATGTACTTGGAGGAAAAATGAAGCTACTTTACTGGTTAGATGAATGGCAAGCTCTTACTCAACAAGAACAAGAGACGGCTTTACCTATCTCTGGCTACGATTTACTTGATGATGTGTTTGTGAAGTATGAACTCGTCGATCTTAACAAGCCATTGTTGTTCACATTTTCTCCTTCCGGTACTGATGTGCAGGTACAAGACTTAACTCCGGATTTTCCTCCTTGGGGCTACGAGCTCGGAATACAACAAAAAGTAAACATTATTGCCTTTCAACATTTAGGACAAAGTAATTGGTTCCGTAGTCGGAATTTGATTTTCTTTCTGGAGCAGCTATCTGAGTTGCTTCATCCCTTCAAATGTCGTTTGGGTTATGGGCAAAGTCGAGGTGGCTTTGCAATTGGCGCGTTCGCTAACTTGCTGAAACTAGAACATCTTTTGTTGTTTTATCCTGTTAGCACTAAAAATAAAGCGTTAGTGCCTTGGGATGATCGGCCGAGTACTGAGCTTGCTCAGTTTGCTTGGGAAAGCGGCTACCATGATCGAGATTTGGGCAATGCCAAAGGTTATATTATTTATGACCCATCCAATCGCATTGATCGTCTTCATGCTGAACGTTATCCAGAGCTTACCCATTTAAAAGTCGTCGGTATGGGACACGGCACTCAATCCACACAATTAGATAAATTAGAATTTTTTAATCTGGTGGCGCAGGAGTTTGTTCGCCATCAAACCTTAGATATTGACCAATTTAATAAGCAAATTCACGCTTTGTTTTAAAAGAGGACTGATATCAGAGTCCCCTGTAACCAGGGAGAGATGATCACACACTAAAAACTAGATTTTTAACACAATTGCTAGGCGCAATTTAGATGGAGGATTAATGAAGTTACTGTACTGGTTGGATGAATGGCTGGCTCTTTCTCGTGAAGAACAGCAAACCAGGCTACCGATGTCCGGGGAGGACTTACTTGATGATGTATTTGTTAAGTATGAGTTTATCGACCGCAATAAACCGTTGTTGTTCACCTTTTCCCCTGCTGGTACGAATCTACAAGTACAGGACTTACACTCAGACTTTGCGCCTTGGGGTTATCGCTTAGCCCAGAAACAAAAAGTAAATATTATTTCATTTCAGCATCTTGGGAAAAGTAACTGGTTTCGTAGCCGTAATTTGATTTTCTTTCTAGAGCAACTGTCGACTTTACTTGAGCCCTTTGAATGTCGTTTAGGCTATGGACTTAGCCGCGGTGGTTTTGCTATTGGTGCATTTTCTAATCTATTAAAATTGGATCAAGTATTGATGTTTCACCCGGTCAGCACAAAAAACAAAGTTTTGGTGCCATGGGATGATAGGCCAAGTACTGAACTAGCCCAACAATTTGATTGGGAAGGAAAGTATCATGACCTTGACCTTGGCGATGCAAAAGGCTACATCATTTATGATCCAACTAATGAAATCGACCGCCTTCACGCCAAACGCTACCCAGAGCTCACTCACTTAAGAGTCTTCGGGATGGGACATGGTACCCACGCGACGTATTTGAATAAATTCGGTTTTTATAAGCAAGTGGCCGTAGACTTTATACGTTATCAGAAGATAGATATAGCGCAGTTTCGTCATCAGACCAAAACGCTGCGCTTAAAAGAAGATTACTATCAGTGCCTTAACAAGGCGAATGCGAGCTCACAGCATCGTTTAAACTTACTGAGTACCGCTCATAATGTACTAATTGAAGAAAAGAAAGAACATGTGAAGGAGCATCAAGCGCAAATCGATATTCAGCCACTTGTTGATATTGCACTTAAGCATGAGTATGACAACCCGAAAGATGCAGTACAGCTTTTGGAAGTCGCTCAGCAGTTGGTTCCGAATGATCCTGTTGTGGAGCACAAGTTGCAGCAACTGTCGTAACGTTGAGATGTAATGCGTACGATATTGGTCGAAATAGGTCAGTGGCTTTTGTCGCTGGCCTTTTTAATAGCTTATGGATTGATATGTCGATGAAATCTAATGAAGCAGTACAAAATAAAAAGCCCAAGCAAATGCTTAGGCTCCATAAATGTTAATGCGAGTTTTAAAACTCTTTTGGCGCAAAGCCTGTCATCACATCAAGGCGAAGTTCTTTACCAACTTTTGTTAATGGGTGAACGATTACTAAGCCGCGTACGCGTTTTTTCAGTTTGCCGATGTCCGCTTGTTCTGCTTTGGTGATTTCACGAGAGAAAGGCATATCAAGTAAGCTTTTACGTTCTTTGTTCAGCTCATAGTTTTGCTTGTGCTTTAACTGGTTAAGCTTTTTGGTAAGCTGTTCTACTTCATCCGTGAACTTTGTAATCATTTCGTGATCACCACGAGAACGTGCCGCATCAAGTTTACGTTGGCATGTATCTAAACGGTTGTGCAGCTTTTGAATATCAGTTTTTATGCTCATGGTAATTTGGCTCAAATTTTAAATAGTCGAGAAGTATAGCATAGCTGAGATCACACGCTCTACTATACTTCTCGATTGTCTGGCTTTAGTTAATCAGTTCATTGCCCGATACGTTACCAGAGAAAAAGGCTTCGACGTTATCAAGCGTCACAGAGGCAATATTATTAAGTGCTTCGTGAGTCAAGAATGCTTGGTGGCCAGTAAACAGCACGTTATGACAAGCCGATAAACGGCGGAAAACATCATCTACAATGACATCGTTAGATTTATCTTGGAAGAATAAGTCTTTTTCATTGTCATACACGTCTAGGCCAAGCGCACCAATCTTACCTTGTTTCAACGCTTCTATCGCTGCTAGTGAATCTAGCAACTCGCCTCGACTGGTGTTAATGATCATCACGCCATCTTTCATTTGCGCGAAGGCTTTTTCGTTCAGTAAGTGATAGTTTTCTTCACTCATTGGGCAATGGAGAGAGATAACATCCGCATTAGCGTAGATTTCTTCAAGCGAACAGTAACGGGCTCCCATTTCTAGCGCTAATGGGTTTTCGTAGGGGTCGTAGCAAAGCAGCTCCATGCCAAGCCCTTTGAAGATACGCATCGTCGCGATACCAATCTTACCCGTACCAATAACACCAACGGTTTTTCCGAAAAAGTTAAAGCCAACAAGACCTTCTAGCGAGAAGTTGGCGTCACGTGTCCGTTGGTAGGCCTTGTGAAGACGGCGGTTTAGGCACATCATTAAACCAACCGTGTGCTCTGCCACTGCCTCTGGTGAGTAAGCAGGAACTCGAACCACTTGTAAACCTAGTTCTTTGGCTGCTTGTTGATCAACTTTATCAAATCCCGCGCAGCGCATAGCAATAAGCTTGGTCCCGCCCAGAGAAAGCTGTTTAAGGACAGGAGCTGAAAGATCATCATTAACAAACGCACATACGACATCACTGCCGTGCGCCATCTTGGCTGTTTTTTCGGTTAGTCGGAAGTCGTGATAGTGAAATTCAAAATCGCGGTTATTTTTAATTTTATTAAAAGAGGCTTCGTCGTAGGATTTTGCACTAAAAAAAGCAATGTTAATCATGGTTCCCTCTCAAAAAGTGCGGACTTTATAAATAAATATGCTTATAAAGTAATGCAACTTAGCCGCAATGAATAGAGAAATCTTCTCTTTGACTTTTGTTGTATCAAACAACAACAAGAAGTACGCCTTTCAGCGAGTGCTATCTTACGGTTCCGCATTAGATACTGTTTGCTTTACGAGCATTAACTGACTAGCATTATCGCTCTTTTCTTGTTCACTTTATTAGCTTAGGCGTTACGACAATGTCAGTAAAATGGTGCTCTATGTTCTTGTGTTGTGTGTTTGCTTCGGGCACTCACGCAGCTGTTGACCTTGTTAAAGTCGACAAGTCTAAGCGTCGAATGTATTTGATGGAACAAGGAGCAGTGCTAAAAGAATACCGAATTGCTTTAGGAGCGAACCCTCAAGGACATAAACAAGAAGAGGGAGACAATCGCACGCCAGAGGGCGAGTACACTCTAGATTATGTTATAGAGGACTCTGCTTTTTATCGTTCTGTGCATATCAGTTACCCTGATGCGATTGATACGTTGGAAGCGAAGCGCCGAGGGGTGTCCCCTGGAGGGAACATCAAAATTCATGGCTTAAAAAACGGTGAGAGTCAGTTGCCGATTTACATCCAAAGTTTTGATTGGACTAATGGGTGTATTGCGATTACCAACGAGGAGATGGATGAATTTATCCAGCTTGTCGAGATGGGGACACCAATTCAGATTGAGTGGTAATAAAAGGTCCCCTTTAATGTTCTGGCTCTTATAGGCTATGGCATAAAGCGCTGTGGATGATCACTAAAAATACCGTCTAACTGAGGCAGGTATTTCAGTTTATTTGGATTGTTCACCGTATAGCACATCACTTTGTAACCGGCTTGTTGGAGTTTGTTTATCTGGCGAGTACGAACCCAGTTAATGTTTAGGTTGCAGCTATAGGCACTAACTTCTTCCAAAAGGCGTTTATCTTTTCTCGTAAAGAATTCACTTAACACACCCAATCGGTAGCCACTGCAGTATTTGTGCATCGCTCTAATGGCGTCATGACTAAAGCTCGATAGGAGTACATTCTCTTGCGGCATTGGACTTTTTGCTAACGCATTGGCGAGAGTCTGCGCCACTTCTTCCGCTGGATGGTTGTCTACTTTAACTTCGATATTCAAGTTAAGCTTATTCTCAGTAGCTAAAGTGAGCAGTTCATCTAGTGTCACGATCTTCTCGCCTGAAAAGTCTGTGCTAAACCAACTACCGAAATCTAATGCTTTTAACTCTTCCAGGGTGAGCTCATCAACACGGCCTTGTCCATTGCTGCATCGATTGACGGTATGATCATGGCAAACCACTAAAACATTATCTTTGGTAGGCTGTATATCCACTTCCACCCACTTCAACCCCAGGTCAATGGCTGCCTGAATGCTTATTTTTGTATTCTCAGGGTATGAACCTGCCACGCCACGGTGACCAATTAATAACGTTTCCATTCGCTTTATCTTTTGCTTTGCGGTTGCCAGATTGTACTCGTTTTTTCTATGAAGATATATCTAGGTGCATATTGTTAGGAACCTTTAGTAAAAGTGAACATTAAACTCTAATGGCACGTTGCTGCTTCTTGGACTGAGTCCTGTGGACTTAAAGCCTTAGAGTGTGTAGTTGTTTAATTAGTAAATGAGTAATAAAATGCGAACCATTTTTATTTGAATGGTGAGTGGTAATGTCACGAGTTTTGATAGTCGATGATGACGTTCCTTTGTGTGAGCTGTTAGAAGCGGTTTTGCAAGAGGAGGGCTACATCGTCTCTTCTGTGCATTGCGGTGAAAGTGCGCTGCAATATATGGAAAAAACGCCTGTAGATCTTGTATTGCTTGATGTCATGTTACCAAACCTTAACGGCATGCAAGTTGCTCGTAGGATCTGTCAGCGCTTCGCGACACCTATTCTAATGCTTACCGCTCTCAACGATGAAAACTCGATGCTTGATGGTTACCAAGCGGGGGCCGATCAGTATATCGGAAAGCCCTTTAATGTCGCTGAGCTTCTAATGCGCATCAAAGCGATTCTTCGTCGTGTTGGCTTGGAACGTCAACGTCAGACGATGTGTAGTACCGTTCAAACGATCAGCGACCAGCTTAATAGCTTACCCCTCACAAGTACGGAAGCTGAACTATTGAGCTACTTGGTAAAAAACCAAGGAGTCGTGATTTCAAAAGCAGAGCTTCAAACCGAAGTGTTAAAGAAAGAGCTGAGTCCTTTTGATCGCAACCTTGATATGCACATCAGTAACATACGTCGCAAGTTAGTTGAGGCGGGGCTTTCCAAGCAACATATCAAAACCTTCCGTGGCAAAGGTTACAGTTATTTAGAGGCTGTAAACCGTTAATGAAGCTCCGGTGTCCACCTTTTATTGCAAAACGTAAAGATAGCTTAGCGTTCAAGTTATTTAGTTGCATGACCGCAATTGTCATTAGTATTTTGGTCGTGCAATCCTTAGCGGAACAAGCTCTGGTGAAAGCCATGTTGAAAGTGCCCGATAGTGTGCGAGAAGAAATGCTAGACCTTGCACATCAAGCCAATGTATTGATTGAGCACGGAGACATGGACGAACTTGCTGACTGGGCAAATGCGCAAAACTTTTATTTATTTGTGTTGAATGAACATCAGCAACCAGTTACGCACCGTCTGATGCATCCGCACTTCGAGTTCAAACTTCAATTTAAGAGAAGCATTGATGATCAACTTGAGGGGAAAGTGAATCGCCCCATCATCAATATTCCTTTAGTTCATGGCAATACTTTAGTGATTCAATTGCCACATCGACTGCACCCTGCAAATGACTTCATTCTGTATTTCTCTATTCTCAAAGTCGTGATTGCAGTGGTTATTTTGGCGCTCTTTTCGCTGCTAATGGCACGTAACTTACAGCAACCATTGGATCGATTGAGAGAAGCAAGCAAAAAGCTATCTAATGGCGATTTTAATGTCAGTGTCGTGAAAGAGCTGAAGTCGAGCACGCGTGAGTTTAACGAGTTAGCGCAAGACTTCGATCACATGACGCAACAGATTCATTCTCTCGCTGAAAAGCAGCGACTGCTTATAAGAGATGTCTCTCACGAATTGAGAACGCCGTTAGCGAGGCAGAACTTGGTTCTGCATCTTTTGCGAAAGCGTGTTGGAGAAAGTGAGCAAAGCCTAGTGACAAGGCTAGAAGATGAAGCAAAAGAGCTAAACCATTTGATCAGCGATATATTGGAGTTCAGTCGCTTGGAAAATGCGCGCTTCGACAAAGCCACGAAACGCTGTGATTTAGAAGTTTTGCTCTCCCCGCAAGTAGAACGTTGCAAAATAGATTTGAAGTCAGAACAGACGTTGTCTTTCCGCTCAGAAGCTGTATGTGCTAAAGCCATTTGTGAAGAAACGCTGGTCATTCGTTGTTTGAACAATCTTATTGGTAATGCCATTAAATATTCAGGACCAGCATCTCAGATAGAAGTTTCTCTGGAAAATTATGTCAAAGAAGGGCAGCAGTTCACCATCATGTCAGTATCTGATGATGGGCCTGGTATTCCAGATAACAAGCTGGTCGATATTTTTGATCCGTTTACACGCTTAGATGCTTCTAGAGATAAAAAGCTTGGTGGCTACGGTTTAGGTCTTGCGATTGTCAAAGAATCCATGCGTATTATGGGTGGAGCAGTTACGGCGAAAAACCGTGAGCAAGGTGGTCTGAGGGTTACTTTAGTGTTCAAGCAATAAGTATGATTAAGTCGTAATTTTTGTGATTAACATCACATTATCATGGCGCATCATCAGAGAGTACTTTACAAAAGTTTGCAAATGCAAAGAATGTAAATTTAATGCAAATGGTAATACTTATCACTTATATTCACCCGCGAAATAATTAAGAGGGAATCGCATTCAACAAGTATGTGACCCGAAAAATAATAATCGGAGTGAAAGGATATGTTTACTAAGAGCCATTTGGCGTTAGTGATCGGTGCAGTGTTAGCAACACCTGCAGTGGCGGAAGTTCAAACAGACGAACATGTAATTGTAGAAGGTCGAGAGTTCGGCTACAAGGCGGATACAAACAGTACAGCAATGCGCATGGAAATGACGCAGCTGGAAACGCCGGGACAAGTAGCGGTTATCGATGAAACGGTAATTGATGAGCAGCGTGCAAGTACACTTGGTGAAGTGCTACGTAACGATGCAAGTGTTAGCGCGGGTGGTACAAGCCGTAACCGCGAACGTTTCTCTCTACGTGGTTTTGAACTTAGCAGTTCAGACGGTTTTCTTCGTGATGGCCGTCAACACTGGTCACACTACCGTCAGCCAATTGAGCTTTTAGAGCGTGTTGAAGTGCTTAAAGGTCCATCAGGTCTGCTATACGGTAAATCTGAGCCGGGTGGCTTGGTAAACATGGTTTCGAAAAAACCAACAACTCAAACACAAGCAAGTTTGAGCCAAGATCTAGGTTCGAATGATCACTCACGCACTGTGCTTGATGTGAGCGGCGCGCTAAATGATGCAGAGACACTGCGAGCGCGCGCAATTTTTGCCAAAGAAAGCTACGGCTCTTGGCGCAGGTACGGTGATGGCACTGAGCCTAAAACAGATCGTACGGTAGCTGGCCTAGTGGTTGAGTACGATATCACAGACAACTTTATGGTATCGGCTCATTACGATCGCACGAAAGACGATGGTAGCGTGGACTCTGGCGCATACATTGTTGATGGCAAAGCGGTTCGCGGTGATAAGTACATTTGGGATGCGCAGTGGTCTGAAATTGATAACGAAGTAGAAAACTACGGTGTCGATATTAATGCGCAAGTCACGGATAACGTGAACGTAAAAGCAGGTTACAACCGCCAAGACTTTAAGCGTTTTGATGTAGAGTCTTACCCTAAGTTTGATCAGTATGAAGAGTTAAATACGATTAAGCATCGAGGCAACGATCGCTCCGATAATTGGGTATTTGATACTGCATATATAGATGTGACGACGGACTTTACTTTGTTCGGTACGGAAAACACGTTGTTAGTGGGCGCTAACTACTTAGATTACAGTTATGATCGCTTTATGGCATTTCATAATGAGGCGAGTATTGCGCCAGGAGAAACGGTGCCTAAGCCTAGCTATCGTAGTTCGAAGAAATCACCAACTGCTGAGTACGATACTTGGGGTATCTACGCGCAAAATATGATGACGATTAATGATTACTGGCAAGTGCTTGCAGGTGTTCGTTATGACGAAAAGCGTGATGATGAACTGACCGAAAACCAGGTTTCTCCAAAATTTGGTGTCATTTTCCACCCATCGACGAATGGCTCGGTTTACGTTCAGTATTCT
The DNA here is from genome assembly GCF_000742455.1 of Vibrio sp. OY15. NCBI lineage: Bacteria > Pseudomonadati > Pseudomonadota > Gammaproteobacteria > Vibrionales > Vibrionaceae > Vibrio > Vibrio sp. OY15. The sequence continues at coordinate 9,316 of NZ_JPIL01000009.1, forward strand.
GAAAGCTTCATGCCTCAAGGTGAAGTCAGCAACGGTAGTCGTACCTACATCAATGAAGGTGAGAAACTCGACGCTGAGCGTGGTATCTCTTATGAAATCGGTACGAAGTGGGAACTGTTTGATCAGCGTTTATTTGTATCTGGTGCTGTGTTTGATATCACGTTAGAGAACATCTCGCTGGATGTTGAAAGCGGCAAAGACGCGGGCGGCAATCTCCTACACAAGAAAACGCAAGGTGGTGAGCAAGTTCACAAAGGCGCTGAGTTAATGGCTCAAGGTTTTGTGACCCCAGAGTTGTCGCTAACCGCTTCTGCAATGTATTTGGATGCAGAGCTTAAGAAGGCAGAAAGATATGAAGGTAACCGCCCTGTAGACGTGCCAGAGTTCTCGGCAAGTCTATGGTCTAGCTACAAGGTTCAAGACAACACTAACTTAAACCTTGGTTTGATTTATGAAGGTGATCGCTACGGTGATGCACAGAACACCTTCAAGAAAGATGGCTACGCTCGCGTTGATATGGGCGTGTCATACAAACATAAGTACGATGAAAACTTGGATATTATTGCTCGATTCAATGTCGAGAATTTATTCGATACCGACTACTTCGCAGGTGGTGGTAGCACGAATGGCGAGCAAAAAGGTGCGAGTGGGGTTGTGGTTGGAGAAAGCCGCAACTACATGGCAACAATCCAGTTCAAGTACTGATAACAATTTGATTATTAAAGGGGAAGGGTAGTCTTCCCCTTTGGTCGTTTTTGGAACACAGAAATATAACTCGTATGAATCTAATGAAATCAAGTATCGCTCTGTTGATATCATCGGTTTTGATTCCCGCTCACGCGGCGAACTTAAACGATGCACAAGCTGTGCAGAGTAAAACAAACCAGTCGTCGGCGGTAAGCCAAAAACGTATTGATGCAAGCGCAGAAAAATCACTTACTCTAGAAGCTGAAATTGAGCAGCTGCAAGAGGAAGTCGGTAACTTGAAGATTTATCGCGATCATCTTGCAAGCCTTGTTGAAAGTCAAAATCAAGAAGTTGATAGCTTGAACGAGCAAATTGAGCAGATTGCTCAAACTCGTCAAGGTGTCGTGCCTTTGATGTATCACATGCTTGAGGGCTTAAAAGTGCTCGTCGCTAACGACAAGCCTATACGCAAAGCGCAACGTGAGGAGCGAATTGCAAAGCTGGATTCCATGATGACGCGTGCAGACGTTGCGGATGCAGAGAAGTTTCGTCGTATTTTAGAAGCGTACCAAATTGAAATGGATTACGGCACCAAGCTTGGCGTTTACCAAGGCAAGATTAACCTAGGTGACAATGAAGCTGTGGAGGCGGACATTCTCTATTTAGGGCGTTTGTCTTTGGTAGCGCGTAGCTTATCTGGTGACACATTTTGGAGCTGGTCACAGCAACAACAAGCATGGCAACAAGTGGGTTCTGAGCAAAAATCAGAGCTAGATAAAGCGTTCGCTATGGCGAATAAACAGATCGCGCCGAGTATGTTAACTCTGCCAGTGTCGTTAACCGCTGCGGAGGGCAAATAAATGATGAAAAAATGGTTATCGGTTGCACTAATCTCGACAGCCGCATTAATGCCTCATACAACTGTTGCTAGTGATGCGTTGTTACAAAAGGCGCAGCAAGAAAATCGTCAACAGCAATCGCACAATGTCACGCGTGAATCAGGTTTTAAGCAAACAGAGCAAGAGCTACAGGCTATAAAGAATAAATTGGCAGCAGAGCGAGCTGCTCTTCAAGCAGAAGCGGATTCATTAAGTGTTACTTTCGGTGAAAACGAAGCGGAACTGGCGCAGCTAGAAGAAAAGCTACGTCTAGAAACCGGGAGCTTAGGTGAGCTATTTGGCGTCGTTCGCCAGACCGCAAAAGAGCTAGAGTCAGAGCTCAAGAGCTCAGTAACGGGTGTAGATGCAAACTCATATCAGAAAGATATCGATGCTATTGTTGCGGCTAAATCACTGCCAACGTTGACCCAACTTCAGGCGATGTGGCGCAGCATGGAAGAACAAATCAAAGCAAGCGGTGAAATGGCAAACGTCTCTTTCACACTGCTAAATGGCGAAGGTCGTGAACAAACGGTTAATGGTGTTCGTCTTGGTTCTATGGCGCTGCTGGATGAGACTGGCTACGTTAAGTGGAATGGTCAACGCGGAGACGCGGTAAACTATCTTCGTCAGCCTGAGAACGGTCCAACAGCGAATACTATTTCCTCTGGTGACATTGATGCACTTGTCATTGATCCATCACGTGGCATTCTTCTTGAACAGCTTGCAAACTCACCGACTTTGGCTGATCGCCTAAATGCGGGTGGCGTTGTCGGTAAAATAATCCTTGGTTTATTGGCTATCGGCCTATTGATTGCGCTCGTACGTGGTGCATCACTGATGATTTCGCGCCAGAAAATCATGAAGCAACTGAAAACCCCAGCGCAGCCAGGAAACAACCCTTTGGGTCGCGTGCTTGCGGTATACCAGAAAGACAAGCATCGCAGCGTAGAAGCGTTAGAACTACGTCTTTTGGAAGCTGTTGTTGATGAGCAAACCCACCTAGAAAAAGGGTTGTCGATGCTTAAGCTTCTTGCTGCTCTAGCTCCTATGCTTGGCCTACTAGGCACGGTAACGGGTATGATCGAAACCTTCCAAGTCATCACTCAATTTGGTAATGGTGATCCGAAAGTAATGGCGGGTGGTATTTCAATGGCACTTGTGACTACCGTACTTGGCCTTGTTTCAGCCATGCCTTTGCTATTAGCGCACAACGTATTGAGCTCTCAAGCAGAAAATATTCGCAGTATCTTAGAAAAACAAGGCATCGGTTTAGTTGCAGAACAAGCTGAGCGTGATATGCCGAGTAACAAAAGTCACTCTAACACCTTAGCGGAGAACGCAGCGTAATGGAGCAGATCCTACTCAGCACATTGGGTTTGATCAGTGAGGATTGGGCCACAACATTGATGAGCTTTATGCAGCAAGGTGGTCAAATCCTATGGTGGCTGGCCGCCGTCGTGGCGGTGTGCTGGCTGTTGGTTATGGAGCGAGTTATTTATCTCACAACGGTTTTCCCTGGGGTAAAAAAACAGCTTTGTGAGCAGTGGCAAGCAAGATCAGAGCACCACTCTTGGTACGCGCATCAAATCCGTGAAGGATGGATTGCAAAAGCGCAAATCGAACTGCGCCAAAACCTATCGACTATTAAGCTACTTGTGGCGGTTTGCCCAATGCTAGGGTTGTTAGGGACGGTGACAGGCATGATTACGGTGTTTGACGTAATGGCATCGCAAGGCAGCAGCAATCCGAAATTGATGGCTTCTGGTATCTCACTTGCTACGCTGCCAACCATGGCAGGTATGGTAGCAGCGCTTGCGGGCATGTTTATTCATGCTCGCCTTAGCAAAGTGTGTGAACGAAAAGCTATCCAGTTAGAACAATCTTTAAGGAGTCAAAAGTGAGACTCGGACGCAGACCTAACCAACAAGATGAAGCTCAAGTCGATTTAACCTCGATGCTTGATATCGTCTTCATCATGTTGATCTTCTTCATTGTGACCAGTTCGTTTGTACGTGAATCCGGTGTAGAAGTGAATCGCCCTCAGGCTTCTAATGTAGTAAGTCAAAAAGACGCGGGCATTTTTATCGCAGTAACGGCAGCGAATGATGTGTACATCGACAAACGAGTGGTTGATATTGAGCGTGTTGAGGCCTCTATTGAGCATCTGTTACTTGATCAGCCTGATGCCTCGTTAGTTATCCAAGCTGACGAGCATGCTTACAATGGCACTGTCGTGAAAGTGATGGACGCTGCAAAGGCAGCAGGTGTGAAAAACATTGCTTTGGCGGCGGAGAAACCTTAATGGGCAGGCTGTTACTTGCACTACCAGCATCACTGTTAATTTCTGTGAGCTTGTTTAGCTTTATGGCGTGGATGGTTGATAAAGGCAACCAGCGTGCACCAGAAGCTTCAGAAGCCGTTCGTTTTGATATGGTGATGGTAGAGAATGAAGCAGACGTGCAGCGTCGTCAACGTTCAGTGCCGGAGCAACCAGAACCACCTCAAGCGCCGGAGCCAATGGATCTGTCTCAAGCTGACACTCAAATGGAACCAATGAGTCAGATGACGCCAGTCAGTGCTTTAGGTTTAAACACAGCCCTTGAAGGCATCGCGATTAGCGCCCCAAACTTGAAGGGAACAATGGGCAACCAGCAAGCACTGCCGTTGTATTGTGTTGATCCTCGCTATCCAAGTAAGGCGCTGAAACGTAGAGTGGAAGGTTATGTCATTATGCGTTTCACGATCGATGCAACTGGACGACCAAAAGATATTGAAGTGATCGAGGCTGAGCCCGAGCGCATGTTTGAAAGGGAAGCAATCCGTGCGCTTAAAAAATGGAAGTATCAGCCAAAAGTTGAGGATGGTGTGTCAATTGAGCAGTTCGGACAAACCGCTAAAGTGGAGTTCAAGTTAGCCAAATGATGAAAAAATTCTTAATCGGTACGGTATTAAGCCTGAGTGCACTCTCAACCATTGCCAGTGAGTTAAGCCAATACACCGCAGCGAGAGTTCAACGAGCACACAACTTGGCTCAGGAGGAGAAACTAAAAGAAGCGATTTCATCTCTTGAAGCTATGGAGCTTTCTCGTGGATATGACCAAGCTTATGTCGCTCGAATGTTGGGTATTTTTTACTGGCAGAACGAGCAAACTCAAGCGGCGATTAAGCAACTTGAGTTGGCAGTCAATAGTGGTTTGCTACAAGATGAGCAAGCATGGCAAACCCGAAAAATGTTGGCTGATATACTGCTGAACGAGCAACGTTTTTCTAAGGCTTTACCTCATTACTATGCCTTGAGCAAAAACATTCCTAAAGGTCAAAAAGCGCATGAACTATGGCTGCGTATTTCCCAATCTCATTATCAACTGAGTCAGTGGCAAAAAGTGCTTTCAGCAATGGCTCGTTATGAGAAGTTTGGTCAGCCAGACAAGCTTGGCGCGTTGTCGATAAAGCTTTCTGCTGAGCTAGAACTGAAAAAGTGGAAGCCGGCAATCTCGACCATCAAACGCTTAATCGTGATTGAACCTGAACGAATTGAATGGTGGCGTCAGCTTGTTGCTCTATACCTACGGGTTGATGACAACAAACGTGCCCTAGACTCTTTGGCGTTGGCAAAACTGAAAGGGTTACAACTTAGCCAAGATGACTTAAAGCTGCTGGCACAATTGTACGCGAAACGAGGTATTCCTGAGAGAGCTGCGTTGGTGATGAACGAGCTAGAGGATGTAAACTCGAATAGTAAGCTAAAAGCCCAGCAAGCAACGTATTGGCAAATGGCAAAAGAGTGGGAAGAGTCTATTGATAGCTGGCGTATTGCAGCTCAGCTAGATAGGCAGTATTACTGGAACTATTCTCAACTGTTGGTGCAAGAAGGCCATTATAAAGATGCCATTGCCGCGCTCGATAAGGTCAGAGGTCGTAAAGCGGATGTTGCACTTATCAAAACTCGCGCTTACTACAAACTTAAGCGGTTTGACGATGCGCTCGCTAATGCCAAAAGAGCGAATGAGATTAAGCCATCGAATCAGGCAAAAAGTTGGGTTAAGTATCTATCTCAGCTACGCAAAGTAGAATCGACGCAGGACTCATAGCGAACATTTTTATTAAATACCCGAGCTCAGTCTCGGGTATTTTTTTTGTCTAAAGTCATAAAGGCTATTTACTGCATGAGTTTTTCATAAAAGGCTAACGCATCAAATGGTCGGGAGAAAAAGGGGCTTTTCTCTATATATTCTTGATGTACTTTGCTCAGTGTTTCAAACTTTTCTATAGATGTAGGTTCGATATGAAAAGCAAGGCTTTCAGTCGATTCTACAAGCTTTAATGTTGAGGTTCTTGAAGCGTTATTTTTTGCTATTAATAAGTAATATGCTAGTTCTTGTTTCTCTTTTAAGACACAAGCTTCAAAAGCTTTTTCGCTTAAAAACGGCAGAACAGGAGTTAATGCTTCTATATGGTTCTTTGAATACTCTAGGGTTTTTTTGTCAGGCGTATTCTGTTTTGCCATAGACTCACACTGCTTTATCTTAGCACCATAATTATCAATAGATTGGCTTACATTTTTAAATAAACTGTCTTCAAATTTTGCATTTGCTAAAGCGACACTTGAGAAAAATGATAAGAGTATTATTACAGCGTTCTTGTTCATATTTTACATCCATCTGAGATCGCTTTCCAAAATCTATATTGCTTGCTATCGTGTACATGATCAAGTGCTTGGAAAGTGGCGATTTTTTCGATTTCTCTCAGCTTGATCTGATCTAAGGCACTATATGATTTGAAGTAATACTCCCAATTAGCTTGTGATATACTCCAAGCAGTTTGGCTTGCATCAGAAGAAATTCCTCTTCCTAATCCAATGCTAACATTTTTAGCGGTTTCCCATCCTGGTTTGGCGGGAATAGCAGTAATTGCTTTAGATAGGCCACTACTCGCTGTCCCCTTCAGGGAGTTTCCTCCAAAAATACTCCAAAGGTTACCCAAGCTAATAAATACTTTGGCCGATCTCTCTAATTCATGTAATTCATTTATTCTATCGATAGCTTTCAAACTCTTTTCATCAAATACAATACCGATGATCGCAGGACATTTATTCATGTTTTACACCGAAAGTAATTAGGTTAAAAAGAACATAGTAACCTACGTTTATATGAGATCTATGTCATTTTTGCGAATTGAGGAAGTGGTTTAACTTTTAGTTATTTTAATTGAGATGATTATTATCTAAAAGGTAGGCAACCTGTAACTCGCATTGGCCCAAATAGCTAAAACATGCGCAAGCCAAGCTGAATTGAAAAAGTAAACAATGTAAATTAAATGCCAATACGAATGATTATCACCTAAATTATGCCCCACATTTATTGGTGATGATTGTTTCTATGTTGCTTAAAAGCAAAGGTGTTCAAACTTGGGCTCGCCGCCTACATATCTATATTTCGATGGCTCTTCTCTTAGTTACGCTGTTTTTTGCAGTAACTGGTATTACCCTCAATCGCCCCGAATTGTTTGAACGCAGTGAACCTATCATTCAACAACATACTCTGACGGTTCCGCACTCAGTTCTATTCTCACATTCAGATACCTTTCAACCTAATCGTGAAGAACTGGTGGCTTTCTTGACTAAAGAAACCGAGCTTCGCGGCACTCCCTCCGCACTAGATGTGTATACCGAAGTTGAGCAAGGTGAGTTGTTACTCGGAGAGCTGTCTATGGATTTTAAAGGCCCAGGTTATAACGCTACGGTCTTTATTGATATGACTACTGGTGCGGCAGATGTTGAAACGACGCACTACGGTATTGTTGCGCTGCTGAACGATCTACATAAAGGGCGCAACAGTGGTGGGATTTGGAAGTGGTTTATCGACGTCACTGCGCTTTTGATGGTGTTTTTTGTTCTTACAGGCGTGTGCTTGTTACTGCCTAAGAAGAAGACGCTCAGAACGTCTATGCAATGGATGAGCTTTGGTACGTTACTGTCGCTCGTAATTTATTTTGTTGCTGTTCCATAACAGCTTTTTTAGAGAACACTTATGTTGAACACAGGAAGATTTTTCCGCCGTAATCACTTTTGTAAAGCCGCTTTGATCGCGGCTTTTGCTCCTTTCTCTCTTTCCGCGGCGCCTCTACCAGATAACGCGAAGGTCGACTTCGAACTCGAACTTCCAAAGATAGATACCTCAATGTATGCACGCCCTTATGTGGCGGTTTGGGTTGAAAACGATCAGCGTAAACCGGTTAAAACCATTCAGTTATGGGTAGGGAAAGACGAATGGTTAAAAGATCTACGCAGCTGGTGGAGAAAAGCGGGTCGTTATGATCGTGAACTTGTTGATGCGGTGACTTCTGCAACACGTCCTGCTGGTCAATACCGCTTTGTCTGGGATGGAACCAATGACGCAGGGGAGCGTTTGGAACAAGGAAATTACACGTTGTACGTCGAAGTCGTTCGTGAACACGGTGGGCGAAACTACTTACGTCAAAAAATAACGCTAGCGGACAGTGACGTGCGCTATGAGCTTAAACCAACACAAGAGACGGGTGTCATCACCGTCAATTATCAAGTTAAGTGATTAAAGGACACAACAATGAAAACCAAAATGAAAGCAGTGGCATTGGCGAGTGTAATGGCAATGGGATTGGCTGTAACCACCACCGCGCAAGCACATCCACGTTGGGTTCTGCCCTCTCACTTTACGGTTTCTAAAGAAGGCGGTGACTGGCTGACATTTGATGTTACTGCCTCTCACGGAACGTTTGTTTTTGATAAGCCTGCGGGTAGTGATCAGGCATTTGTGGTGATGCCGGATGGCCGCTCTGAGCGTCCTAACTTTGTTGTTCGTGGCAAGCGTCGCTCTATGTTTGATTTCTTTTTTACAGAAGAAGGCACGCACAAAGTTGCGATTAATAATCAGCCGAGCTACTACACACAATACAAAGCGGGCCGTCGTGATACGGTGAAATGGGCGCGAGCAAGCAAAGCTGAGCGTGGTGATGTGCTTCCCGAGCAAGCGCGTGATGTGGTTACTCAACTAAGTTACACCCGAGCAGAAAGCTACATTACGGTTGGTATGCCAACGGACAAAGCGTTGGAGATTGAAGGCAAAATGCTGGAGATGAAACCGATCACGCATCCATCGGACATCATTGAAGGTGAGCCTGTGACGTTCCAGTTTTTCTTTAACGGAGAGCCACAAGAGGGCGTTACTGCTGAGATTACACGTGAAGGTACTATGTACCGAAACCATCAAGAACAAATCGATGTGGTGAGCGATAAAGATGGCAAAGTGATCTTCACGCCAGAAGTCGCCGGGCGCTACTTAATGAAAGCGAACTACAAAGGTGAATTGAAAGATAATCCATTGGCGGATAAAGCGAGTGCCAATGTTCACCTTACGTTTGAAACTCAACTTAACTAATCGAATTAGGCTCAGCAATTGCTGGGCCATTTTGGAATTATCATGAATAACACTTCTCTTCTAAAAGCGGTTTTGCTTTTTTCTGGATTTGCGTCCTTTCACGCTGCTGCACATTTTCCTCTGATGAGCTGTCACTTGGCGCAAGATAAAGTGATTTGTGAAGCGGGCTACTCGGATGGATCGACAGCGGTCGACTACGATGTCGAAATGTACGATTACGACGACAATCTGATCGCCAAAGAAAAAACAGATAAGCGTTCCATCGCAGAATTTACTCACCCTGAAACAGATTTCTATTTGGTATTTGATGCCGGACATGAAAGCCCGGTGGAAGTGGATATCGTTGAGCTGAAAGAGAAATGAGTGTACAGAAAGTTCGCCCTGATGATGGTAACCGAGAAGGAAAGTGGGTCGCACTGACAATCGCAGCAATTCTCAGTTCAGCAGCCATACTTATGCCCTACCATCAGGTCGCGACTGAAAAGCCAGACATGCAGTCTCATCAAGTGTTAATCACGGATTTACATCAAAATGAGTTGGGGTTGATCGCTGAGCTTAAGCTCGCTCATGAAGAGATTCGTGATTTGCAGTTAGATACCGGAACTTGGCCTGAGATCTCTGATATGGAGGTGCTTTGGATTGCTCCGTTCGTGAAAGACCAAAACTGGAAGCGTAAAGGTTCTCATCAGTGGCAACGAATTGATGACGGTGTCTACATTGGCGTGAAGACCAGTGCCCAAGGCTCTGCTTCCATGCTGTTGGATAGCCGCAGTTCTCAAGCTGATATTTGGTTTAATGATTCTAGCCGTTCGTTAAATGTGGAGGGACTAAGCGATCTAGCTAAACGCCACGATTTCGGGTGGAAACAAATCATTCTGTCAGACTCTTCTTCCCACTCTCACGCCCATTAAGACAACATAATTGATAAGTACTATGATCAAACGCTCTCTTTTACGTCGTATTCTTACAGCCACCGCGTTATTGACGGTGTCTTCTACTGGCTTTGCTGCCGATAAACTCAGTATTGGTATTACGCTTCAACCTTATTACAGCTATGTTAAAGCCGTTGTTGGTGAGAAGGCGGACATCGTTCCTTTGGTTGATGCTGGTTTTAATCCTCACAACTATTTGCCACAACCTAATGATCTTAAGCGCTTAAATGAAATGGACGTAATAGTGATCAATGGTATTGGTCATGACGATTTTGCACTGAAAGTGATCAAGGCTTCTCAGCGTGATGATCTCGTGGTTATCGAAGCGAACAAAGAAGTGCCTTTATTGCCTGCTATGGGGCAGTCTGTTGGTCAAGGAGCAGTGAACCCTCACACCTTTGTCGGTTTATCAACAACCATTCAAAAGGTTTACACCATCGCGAGTGAGCTAAGCCAATTGGACCCAGACAATGCTACGTTCTATCGCCAAAATGCTCGTAACTACGCGAAAACATTTCGCCTGATGAAGCGTGATGCAATGTTGTCTCTTGGTGAGTTGGACACGGCAGGTATGAAGGTGGCGACAACCCACAATGCTTACGGATATATCCTTCAGGAGTTTGGTGTTGACGTTGCCGCTGTCATTGAGCCTGCTCATGGTGTAGAACCAAGTGCAAGTCAGCTACAGGAAACGATAGAGAAAATTCGTGAATCGGGCATTGATGTTCTGTTTTATGAGCTCAATATGCCGAATCGCTTTGTTGATACCATCGAAGAGGCGACTGGGGTGCAGCTTTATCGCTTTTCTCACATGACTCACGGTGAGTATGAGGCCGATAAAGTCGAGGTTGAGATGCGAGATAATGTGGAAACACTAATCGAAGCCATGAAATTTGTGGCGAGTAAGCGAGCAGGGGAAAAGGCGTAATGACTGGACCTTCCATTTCCTTAAGTAACGTGGGCCTAAAATACGCCGACAATATCATTTTGCAGAACATCAGCGTCGAATTCGAGAACGCGAAATGTCACGTGATTATGGGACCGAACGGCGGTGGTAAAACCTCTTTGCTTCGTTCGGTACTTGGACTCACGCCATTTTCGGGAAACATAGCGCTCAATTGGCCAGAACCATCAGCTGCATCGGGGAAGATAGGGTATGTGCCACAAAAAGCGATGTTTGAAGCAAGCCTCCCGTTAACCGTGATGGATTTTGTACTGCTTAACCAAACTCGTATCCCTCTATTTTGGCGACGTAAAACGAAACAAACTCAACATGCCCTGGCCCAGCTGGATCGCGTGGGTATGGCAACGCGTAGCGACCGTCGTATGGGGCAACTCTCTGGCGGTGAGCAACAGCGTGTTTTGTTTGCGCAAGCTTTACTGGATGAGCCCAATTTATTGGTTTTAGACGAACCTACAACTGGCATGGATGAGCAAGGTGTTCGATATCTTGAAGGTTTGATTCATGAAGTTGTTGGAGAAGGCAAAACGGTGGTGGCAGTACATCATGACGTGACCGCCGTGCGCCGTTTAGATGCGCAGGTCCATGTCGTAAATCGTCAAATTGTGGCGTCAGGTCACCATTCAGATGTGCTAAGCCCTGATCGTATAGAAACATTATTCAAGCACTACACAGCAAAAGTGGAGGCTGCATAATGGATTGGTTGCGAGAGTTAGCGGTTAGCGGCGTTGAAGCTGGATGGTTAAGCGATAGCTTTTCTTATGCCTTCATGGTAAACGCAATTGTGGCAGCGCTGATATTAGGACCATTACTTGGTGGTCTTGGTACATTAGTCATCGCCAAGCGACTGGCTTTTTTCTCTGAAGCGGTTGGGCATGCTGCGCTTACCGGAATCGCGATTGGTGTGTTGCTCGGTGAGCCGCCAGAGAATCCGATCATCGGATTGTTTAGCTTTTGTATGATTTTTGCGCTGTTGCTTCACTTTGTTCGTAATCGTACGAATGTACCTTACGACACACTGGTTGGGGTTTTTCTTGCATTAGCGTTAGCGGTTGGTGCTGCGCTGTTAATGTACGTTGCTCGTAAGATCAACATTCACATGTTGGAGAACGTGTTGTTTGGCTCGATCTTGACTGTGACGGACAACGATATCCTTATTTTAGCGATCAGTTGTTTGATCATATTACTGCTTCTTATTCCAACGTTTAACCGCATTTTGCTAACTTGTATCAGCCCGGATATTGCACGTGTACGCGGCTTTAATACCAGCTTTTATGATTACTTATTTGTCATGATGATCACCTTGGTCACCATCGCCGCGGTAAAGATTATTGGCGCGGTATTGGTTGGTGCATTGCTACTGATTCCTGGTGCAACGGCTAGGTTATTGACTAAACGCATGGGCAGTTTTGTTCTCCTTTCTTCTTTATTGGCAACCATTGCGTGTTTAATAGGAACCATACTGCCGATGGAGCTTGAGCTACCAGTGCCATCAGGCGCATCCATCATCATTGTTTCTGCGGCATTTTTCCTAACAGCAACGGTTTACCGAATTATCCAAAAAGCGTAACCCTTTTTATAAAGTAATGAACATGAAGATAAAAAAATTAGCGATAACTTTTGGTTTGGTTATAGCGACGACACTTCCATCGTTGGCAGGCGCCAAAGACATTTTAACCAGCACTCCCGTCACGTACATGTTGTCTGAGCAACTCATGAAAGGTACAGGGATAGAGACTCAGTATCTGCCTCCAAAGCGTTACGGCGTTGAGCGTCTTGAGAACTGGTTCGCAAATAAAGGTACAGAGCAAGTTAAGCAAGCGGGTCAAGCCGCGACGGTTGCTGTTACTCTTGGTGCGATTTGGAAACAAGACCCGACTTATGTTTACGCTCGACAGGGCAACATTCACTTGATTGAAATCGATGCATCGCAGGCCATTTCTCCTAGAGCTCAAGGAGTTGCAGTACTGACATTGGAAAACGGGTCAACATCGAAGTACGCATGGCTGAACCCTACAAACTTAATCCGAATGGCGGGCATTGTTGGAGAGGATCTACAACGTGTATATCCTGAACACCAAAAGGCTATTCAAACGAATCAACAGGCTCTTATGCTCAATGTGCGTGAACTGATCAACCAACAACAGGCAGAGATCTTCGATAAAGGCATCGATTCAGTGGTACTGATGAGTGAGTCATTAGAGGACTTTGCCTCTGGCAACCAATTGTTTGTGGTTGGGCGCGAATTTAAGCCGGAACTCGAGTGGACAGAAGAAGACAAATTATCTTTAAAAGCTCAGTTTGAACAAGATAAAACGCTATGGTTAGTGACGGATAAACGACCGTCGAAAACCTTGACATCGCTTATTAAACCGAGCCGCATACTGCAAATTGATGTTATTGACCGCTGGGGCAGTAAGGGTATCAAAACTGAGAAGCCACTCGCACGTTGGGAGATGTGACACGTAAAAAGCCACAGATTTTATGATGGGGAATGAAAAGTTCCCTATTTTTTTGTGACTCAGTTCAAAATGTGAGCATTAATACCACTGGTTGCATAAGAAAGTGTTTGTTTCATTTCTATTTCATTACTACTTTGTTATGTGTTCGTTGCGATTGATTCGGATTTAATCTGTTTCTAAGCGAACCGGTACAAACAACTATACGGATGTTAACAATGAAAATGAAAACTCTAGCCGTTGCAGTGGCGGCACTAGCATGTGGTTCACAGGCCTTCGCAGCAGAAGTTTACAACAGCGATGGTACATCTTTATCGATCGGCGGTCACGTTTCAGTTGGCGTGGGTGAGTATTTCGAAGAAGATGTAAAAGTTCACCAAGTGTCTCCACGTATTAACGTTGCGGGTAAGAAAGACATTGGCAACGGTATTACTATCGACGCTAAAGGTGAATGGGCGCTTAACTACCTAAACGGTGGCGAGCAATCGTTCAAAACTCGTCTAGGTTACATCGGTGCTACTCATGAGCAGTTTGGCCGTTTAGTAGCAGGTACTCAATGGTCACCTTACTACGATGTCGCTGGCGTTGCGGATCTACCAATCGCGTTTGCGAACGACTTTTTGTACGACAACCACGGCAACCTAGGCTCAGCTCGTGCTGATAAAATGCTTAGCTACCGTAAAGGTTTTGAATTTGGTGAAGGTTTTGCTTTCAACCTAGGTCTAGGTTGGCAAGGTGAGCAAACTTCAGATGCAACAACATACGAGCAACGTGGTCAAGTTGCATTGAGCGGTTCTGTAGCTGGCTTTGGTCTAGGCTACGTATACAGCGGTGGTGATGTTAAAAACGCGACTCTAGGTACTAAGAACGCTGAATCACACCTATTCTCTGTAAACTACGGTCAGTACGGTTCAGGTCTATACGCAGCAGTAGTATACGGTATGAACGAGTACTTCTACCAAATGCGTAAAGACACTTCTCAACTTGAAGCTCTTTTGGCATACGGCGTAAACGATTGGACATTCAGCGTTAACTACGAAGGCGTAGAAGACGAAGAAGACAATAAGACAGTTTCAAGCGAAACTGCGCTACAAGCAGAGTACGCTGTAACTCCTGCTTTCGTAACGTTTGCAGCTTACCAGTTTGATCTAGGTAACGACTACAACAATGAAGAGAACGACTACTGGACTCTAGGTGCTCGTTACTACTTCTAATAAATAGGCCAGTTTCTACTGCCTAAACACATTTATTGTGTTAACGCCTACTCGTTGTGAGTAGGCGTTTTTCTTTCTGCTATCCTTTGGCTATAAGAGACGCTAGTCATTCTGTGCTTAGGTAACCCCACTCTTTGTTTAGAGAGTGCGTCTATAAAAAATGCCCGCAACTTGCGGGCATTTTTGTTGTTAGAAGAGATGCAGTTCTATTAATACGCTTATTTTTTATCGAGTAAATCGAGGAAGAAGGCATACTCTAGCGCATCTTCTTTTAAGCGTTTAAATCGACCAGATGCGCCGCCGTGTCCGGCTTCCATATCGGTTTTGAACAACAAGACGTTATCGTCTGTCTTCATTTCACGAAGTTTGGCGACCCACTTCATTGGTTCAAAGTACTGTACTTGAGAGTCGTGCAAGCCAGTCGTTACCAACATGTTCGGGTAGTTTTGCGCCTTGATGTTGTCGTAAGGCGAGTAACTCAACATATAGTCATAGTATGTTTTGTTATTTGGGTTACCCCATTCATCATACTCATTGGTGGTCAATGGAATCGATTCATCGAGCATGGTGGTTACCACGTCCACAAACGGAACATGTGCACCGATACCGCGGTACAGTTCTGGTGCTTGGTTGATGATAGCCCCCATTAAGAGACCTCCTGCAGAGCCACCAACAGCGAAGACTTTATCTTTCGCGCCGTAGCCTTGTTCAACCAAACCTTTAGTCACATCAATAAAGTCGTTGAATGTGTTTTGCTTGGTTAGTTTTTTACCGTCTTCATACCAAGGGCGGCCAAGCATTTCAGATCCACGAATATGAGCAATGGCGTAAACAAAGCCGCGATCCAATAGACTCAAACGTGTCGAGCGGAAAGTTGGCTCAATGGTTGCGCCATAAGATCCATAACCATATTGGTAGAGTGGATTCGTACCATCTTTCTTAAATAAGTCTTTACGATACACCAAAGAAACGGGTACTTCTTTACCGTCACGGGCTGTGACCATGATGCGTTCTGATTGGTAATTGTCAGGATTAAAATCACCAAGTACAGGTGTTTGCTTCATGATTTCTGACCCGCCCGTTTTTAGATCGAAATCGTAGTAGGTTCCTGGAGTGGTTAAACTGCTGTAATAAATACGAACTTTCTCGTTATCCAGCTCTAGGTTACCTGTCAAATAGGCAGCAAACGCATCGTCATTAAATGTGAGGGGGAGTTCTTTTCCTGTTGAAAGCTGACGTACAGTGACGCTTGCTAGGCCGTTAGAGCGCTGCTCATAGACGATGTGATCATCGAATAACTCGAAGTCGACAAGTTGAGTGTTGTCGTCTGCGGCAATCACATCTTGCCATTTAGAGCGGTCATGCATGTCATTTTGATGAACTTTCATCAAACGGAAGTTGACGGCTTGATAGTTAGTATAAATGTAGTACCAATCGCCTAGCTTAGAAATACTGTATTCAATGCCATCTTCACGAGGATAGAACGGTTTCGCCTTTGCTTTAGGGTTGTTCGCATCAATAATAGAGACCCCACTGGTTTCTGTACTCGAATGCCAGATATAAATATCTTCGCCATCTTTGCTTTTGCTTAGTGAGGTGTAATAGGCGCTGTCGGTTTCCTCAAAAATCAGCTCATCGCTGCTTTGTGGTGTGCCCAATACATGACGATAAACTTGGTAGCCCAATAAGGTCTGTGGATCTTTTTTGATGTAGTAAAAGGCGTTGTTATCGTTCTGCCATGCGACAGCGCTTGAGGCCCCTTCGATTTCATCTTGTAGGTAATTGCCTGTTGTCAGGTCTTTGATCTTAAGGGTGTACACGCGGCGGCTTAATGTGTCTTCGCCATACGCCAATAAGTTTTCATTCGGACTAACGTATAGGCCGCCGATACTGAAAAATTCATGTTCTTTTGCTAGTTCATTGACATCTAAAATGATTTGTTTGTCTTTGCCTGCAAAGTCTTTAGCTCGCAAATGGACTTCGTACTCGTTATCTCCGGTCACTTCACTGGAGTAGAAGTAGTTGCCTTTACGAACCGGTACTGAGTTGTCGTCTTTTGCGATGCGCCCTTTAATTTCTTCAAATAGCGTATCTTGAAGTGTTTCAGTGTGCTTTAGAACGGTTTCTGCGTACTGATTTTCTTTCTCTAGGTGCTGTAAAATTTCAGGGTCTTTACGTTCGTCGTCACGCATCCAGTAGTAGTTATCAACGCGGGTATCGCCATGAATAGTCATCGAGTGAGGGACTTTTTTCGCAACCGGAGCTTGAGTTTGTTGAGCAACGATCTGTGTTTGGGAGTATTGAGTCATGCTGGGGATTCCTTGATTGCTGCATCCGGCGACAAGCGCGACCGAGACGGCCAACGTAGTTAAAGTGAAACGCATCTGATTTTATCCTTATTGTACACTCAAGTGGCCTCATCCTGAGGGCTGGGCTTTCATTTTGTTAGTGGTTTTCAGTTGTCCATTCTTTGTTATGGGGTATGCCGAAAAAGTGAGAATCCTCAATATTTTCGAGTTGGCTACTCAATTTGAAGGAAGCTGAAAACACATTGTGTAAGCAGCTGTTATTTTTAACAAATATCAATTCGAAAGTTAAATCATTCTCATCGGGAAATCGATATAGTGTGATATGAAAAAAGGGACACACTTGTTGAGTGTGTCCCTTTTGGATTTTGAAAGTAAGCTGATAATGATCAGATAACTTGCGGTACTTCGTTTGAGTGATTGTGTGCTCGATTCACCCACATTAACCCAAGCATTGCAATTACCGACATTGCCATCATCAAAATGCCCAAAGGCATCTGGTTATGCGCTGGAAATAGTGACGCGAGCAAAGTTGCTACACCTGCCCCCAAGTTTTGCATGCCACCCAATGTCGCGCCTGCTGTTCCTGCATGGTATGGGAATGGCGCAATCGCTCCAGTTGTTGCTGCTGGGAAGAGAATGCCCGCACCCAAAAAGTACACGGTTGCGCCTCCAACCAGCGTTAATGCCGTGGTTAAACCAAACAAGCCTGGGATGAGCACAATAGCAGAGCCTACAAAAATAGAGACCAAGCCTACATTTAGAGCACGACGCTCAGAGCGACGTCTTGCGATGTAGCTAGATAAGCCCGCACCCACCAAGTAACCTGGGATCGGCAATATAAACAGCAAACTTACCGTTGTTGCAGGTAATTCTAATACCCCACCTAACAACACCCCAGCCGCCGCTTCGAATACACCCACACCTGCGAATGTTGCAACCAGGCAAATTAAAAAGCCTTGAAAGCGACGGTCAGACAAAACGTGTTTGTAGCTTTTGGCTACTGGTTCGAATTTGCGTTTCTCTTTTGGTAGCGTCTCCATCATGCTTGTCATCATGGTGATCACAACCGCGATAGCAAATAGCGCTAAGAACAAGTAGCTCGACCGCCATCCGAAAGCTTCTGTTAGGTAGCCGCCTAATACTGGTGCCATTAATGGTGAGAAAATCACACACATGCTAATTAAGCTGTTTGCTCTGTGTAGATCAGAGCCTTCAAAGCAATCGCGAGTCAGAGTGCGTGACATCGCACCGCCGCAACCAATACCTAAGCCTTGGATAAAGCTACCAATCAAGAACCATTCAAATTGATGTGCAAATAATGCTACCAGTGTACCCGCGATGTAGATAAGCAGCCCGACGATGATGATCGGTTTGCGTCCCAAGCGGTCCGATAGTGTGCCATACGCAAATTGCGACAAGCCATATGGGATTAGGTAACAAGCCATCACAGCTTGAAGTGATGACGCAGATACCAAAAACTCGCCCGCCATATGACCGATTGAAGGCACGTACATTGTCTGGGTCATTTGACCCACGGCAGTCAATATAGCGATTAAAAAGGTAAGTTTCGCTAATGGAAACGAAGCAGACATTTGCGTATCTCTCCAAAAAATTTAAGACGTAAAAACCCTTAGCGCTCTTTTACAGAGTGCCAACTGACTTCTTGTGTTGCGGGGGTATTTGCGCGAGATAATAGTGCTTGCTTGTATAATTAGCAATCGAAAACTGTGAAGTCGAGCAAGATAAAAATCTATGATTTCAATTAGAAAAACTAATCCGATTTTGTTTTCAAAAAGAGGTGCATTTCTTTGTCTATTTACGTTAAATCTTTTGCTTTTCGTGAATAGTATGAGCCTTATAGGTAACTGGTTTTAATGGTTAAAGTGCAAAAATAAAGCGTCTGCTCGGTTGATCTGAGTTCAAGATGAAACGAGTGAATAAAAGGTAGAGGAAGGCATCAGAAAGAAAAGGGAGCCGAAGCTCCCTTAGAAATGATTATGTCTATTCGCGCTCAGATGCGTATGCGTAAAGCATTTCTAGTGCGATGGTTGCTCCCGCTAGTGCGGTAACATCACTGTGGTCGTATGGAGGCGATACTTCGACAACATCCATACCCACGATATTCATGCCGGCTAAACCACGAATAATTTTCAGCGCTTTGTCTGAGTTCAAGCCACCACAAACTGGTGTACCAGTTCCCGGTGCGAAGGCCGGGTCTAAGCAGTCGATGTCAAAAGTAACATACACTGGCTTGTCTGCGACGGTGCGACGAATTTCTTCTAGGATCTCGTTCACCGACATGTCATTCGCTTGCATCGCATTAATCACATTGAAGCCGTGATCTTGCTGTTTGTACTCCGTACGAATGCCGATTTGTATTGAGTTCTTCGCTGAGATCAAACCTTCTTTCGGCGCATGGTAGAACATCGTACCGTGGTCGTATGAACTGCCATTTGCATAGGTGTCCGTATGAGCATCAAAGTGAATCAACGCCATTTGGCCATGATGCTTCGCATAGGCACGCAGGATAGGTAGCGTAATGAAGTGGTCACCGCCCAATCCCAACATGGTTTTACCACTTTTTAGAATTTCACTGGTTGCCGCTTCAAGGCGGTAAGTAAAATCTTCCGCATCACCGCAATCGAACACGAGATCACCTGCGTCGATCACTTTCAGTTTATCCAATACGTTGAAGCTCCAAGGGTACTTCTTACCTTCCCATGCCAAGTTGACTGAGGCACGGCGAATTGCATCTGGACCCATACGCGCACCTGGACGACCAGATGTTGCCATGTCCAGAGGGACTCCCAACACCACAACGTCTGCGTCTGCCGATACCGGGTTACGAATGTACGGCAGACGTAAAAACGACATAGAGTTGGAGTAAAGCGAATAATCAGTTTTAGTAAACAAATCATTCATATCAGAAGTCCTCTAAATAGGTGTATCCTGCTAGACCTTGTTCTAGTTCTGCTAGGATTTGTGCTTGTTCATTGGCTTCAACTCGCTGTGAAACCAATTGTTTATAATTGTCACGAATCGCATCCACGTCGATATGAACGTAGCGCATCATGTCTTCTACACTATCACCTTCGTTGATGTAACTGATCTCAAATTGACCGTGTTCATCAACATTGACTACAGCACTGTGGGTATCACCAAATAGGTTGTGCATGTCACCAAGGATTTCTTGGTATGCGCCTACTAGGAAAAAGCCCATTAGGTACGGTTTGTCTTTGCTCCAAGCTGGTACAGGTAGCGTGCTCTCGATGCCTTGACCATCAACGTAGTGATCGATCGCGCCATCAGAGTCACATGTGATGTCCAACATCACTGCACGACGCTCTTCCGCCTCGCCAAGACCAGAAAGTGGCAGAACAGGGAACACCTGATCAATACCCCAAGCATCTGGTAGAGATTGGAAGAGCGAGAAGTTCACGAAGAACTTATCCGCAAGACGTTCGCTCAACTCGTCCAGAATCGGACGGTGGAAGCGATTCTTAGTGCTCATCTTGCGGCTTAATTCGAAGTAAATGCGCAGTGACAATTGTTCTGCCCACGCACGTTGTTCCAAGTTAAGCACGCCTGTAGCAAATTGAGAGTGCACTTCTGCCAAATCACTTTGGGTATCATTGTAAATCTCAATTAACGCACGAGCGTCTGTACCATCTTGTAAGTTTTCCCAGTTTCGCCACATGTTTTGTAGTAAAAGCGGAGCGTCATCATCAAGCTCATGTACTTCTTCCGGTAGGTACGATTCGGTACCAATTACGTTAGAAATCAATACAGCGTGGTGCGCTGTTAGCGAGCGACCCGATTCCGAAATGATCACTGGCATTGGTTGTTCGTATTGCAGACACACATCGCCCACTGTGTTGACGATATTACGTGCGTATTCTGCAAGGCCGTAGTTCATCGAATTCGATGATTGGCTGCGTGTGCCGTCATAATCCACTGCCAAGCCGCCGCCCACATCGAAGTACTCGATGTTTGCACCGAGTGCGCGTAGTTCGCAGTAGAAACGTGCAGACTCGTTCACACCATTGCGTACATCACGGATGTTTGCCATCTGTGAACCAAGGTGGAAGTGAACCAGTTGCATCGCGTCTAGGTTGCCTTCGCGTTTAAGACGTTCAATAACGCTAAGCACTTGCGATGCTGATAAACCAAACTTCGATTTTTCACCGCCACTTGCTTGCCATTTCCCTGCGCCTTGAGAGGCGAGGCGAATGCGTAAACCAAGGCGCGGTTTTACGCCCAAACTTTTCGCTTCTTCTAGTACCAGATCCAGCTCAGAAAGCTTCTCTAGTACGATGAATACCTTGTGACCCAGCTTTTCACCGATCAGTGCAAGACGCACATACTCACGGTCTTTGTAGCCATTACACACGATCACGGAGCTACCTTGTTGAGCCAATGCAAGTACCGCCAACAATTCTGGCTTGCTACCCGCTTCAAGACCAAGCTGCTTGGTTTCTAGTTGAGCTTGGCTCGCTAGAATTTCATCCACCACTTCACGTTGTTGGTTTACTTTAATTGGGTACACCAACAAGTATTTGTTTGGATATTGGTATTCTTCAATTGCTTGGTTGAATGCGTGGCAAATACCATGCACACGTTGGTGCACGATTTGCGGGAAGCGTACTAATACAGGCAGATTTAACTGCTTCGCTTCTAGCTCATTTACAATAGCGCTGAAAGGGATTTGATGTGCACGATCACTACGTGGTGATACATATACTTCGCCTTGGTCATCAATGCCGTAGAAACCTTGGCTCCAGTAGTGAACGTTGTAGTCCGCGCGGATGCGGTCTAATTTAGTTGCTTTTTCCAACTCGATTCTCACAAAAATGTACTTAACTCCTTAATTAATTAGAAGGAAAAGTACAAAAAAGCAAATCATGAGGTATTTACCTCATACCCTGACACGAACTCCGTGTGCGCGCATTAACGGATAAAAGGGCCCTTGAGTCTAATGATTAAAATCTATCATCTCGATTATGATTTGTTGTCGTCGCTACGTGTGAATATTTGTTTACCGAAGCGTCCATTCTGCTGTTATAGTTGGTCTGACCAGTAAGGATTCGGTCATGAAGCATCTCACTAAAATAAGGACATATTTTGCAGCTGCACAGAATTCAGGGGTACATTCAGACCATGTATCTCGCCGAATATTCCGATAAATTATTGTTGCTTGATGGTGCCAGTCGAGCAGACATCCCTCATCTTAAAGACTTTATTGAACATCAACTCCATCGTCCTTTTTCTGACCTAAAGTTGGTTGTTGTGACCCACATGCATCCAGACCATGCTGGTGGTGCGCACAAACTACGTGATTTAACAGGATGTAAGCTATTGGCCGCAAAGCGAGAGAGCCAGTGGTATAGCGGTGTAGACGGTTGGCTAATGCATTTGACCGATTTAATGTTAGCACGCTGGATGGCGAATCGGATGCGTAAACCAAAGCAAAACCTGTGGTATTCCCGCAAGTTAAAGCCAGATATTGAACTTATTGATGGAGAGTTTATTCCTGGATTTGATGATTGGCAGGTGCTAGAAACGCTAGGGCATACTGATCGAGATCTGTCGGTTTATCATTCTGAACAAGATGTGCTGTATGTGGCGGATTTAATGGTGCAGGTGAAAAAGCATCTGATTGCGCCGTTTCCCATATTTCATCCGAATCAATATCGGCAATCATTAAAGCGTGTGTTTGAGATGAATCCGCAATGTTTGCTTCTGGCACATGGGGGAGAGGTGACTTTGGATGAAAAAGCGTATCAGCACATTTTGAATACAGCGCCGACTAAGCCAATGACGCACTGGCGAGTGACAAAAGTTAAAGCGAAGGGATTGTTGTTTGCGTTATTTCGTAGGAAGTAGGCGAAGATAAAGCCAGACGAGTGATGCTCAACAAAAACGTTCGATCACTCATCTGAAGCTACGGGGTTAAGATGCCAATAAGTGAGATTGGCTAGGATCAACGAGCACTTTGTCTGCCATGCCTTGACGACCTAACAACATCATGTAAGTCATTTTTTCACGGTTAGTCAACGTAATGTCGATTGGCCATTGTTGGTCGCCCATACGCAGCATCGTCGTGATCACGCAGCGGTGCTCAAAAGTACCGTTAGAAGATTTAACCTTACGGTTTGCTTTTAGTTTCGCTGTGCAGCGAACCACTTGTTCTAAATGGTATACATCTGGGTGCAGATCGAATGCAACATAAGACTGACCATCTTTTTCAAAGCAATCAATATTGTCTACATGTAATGAAGAGGTTTGAGCGCCTGTATCAATACGCGCTTCAAGGTGAGTAATCCCTAACTCTGGCAAGCAAATAGCTTCGGCATTCCCAATGATCATTTTCTGATTCATAGTGTCATCCTAGCGACGAGTAACAAGAGAGCCGTTTTTTGGCTCTCTTGTGCGTTAAACAAAAATCAACCTTTACCGCGAGTACGGTTTGAATTTGGCTTAGCGTTTTTCTCGATAAAATCGAAGATCATACCTGCAATGTTTTTACCCGTTGCTAGTTCGATGCCTTCTAGACCAGGGGAAGAGTTCACTTCCATTACCACTGGGCCATTTTTAGATTGAAGGATATCCACACCACAAAGGTTCAAGCCCATCACTTTCGCAGCATTTACAGCGGTCGCACGCTCTTCTTTGCTCAAACGCACGAGTTGTGCAGAGCCGCCACGGTGAAGGTTAGAACGGAACTCACCTTCTTTTGCTTGGCGCTTCATTGCGGCTATTACTTTATTTCCGACAACAAAACAACGGATGTCCGCGCCTTTTGCTTCTTCGATAAATTCTTGCACCATGATGTTAGCTTTCAAACCCATGAAAGCTTCAATCACGCTTTCTGCCGCTTTATTTGTTTCAGCAAGTACAACACCAATGCCTTGAGTGCCTTCTAGCAATTTAATTACTAGAGGTGCGCCACCAACGTTTTTGATCACGTCCTGAATGTTGTCAGGATGGTGAGCAAAGCCAGTGCGTGGCAAACCGATGCCTTTACGTGATAGCAGTTGCAATGAGCGCAACTTGTCACGAGAGCGGCTGATCGCGACAGATTCGTTGACACAAAATGTACCCATCATTTCAAACTGACGTACAACAGCAGTGCCGTAAAACGTAATAGATGCCCCAATACGTGGAATAACAGCATCGTATTGCGGTAATTCTTCACCCTTGTAGCGGATCTTAGGGTTGTTGCTCGTAATGTCCATATAACAGTGAAGCGTGTCGATCACATCGATTTGATGCCCACGTTCTTCACCCGCCTGTTTTAGGCGCATGGTTGAATATAAATTCTCATTACGAGAGAGAATAGCAATACGCATGGCAATTCCTTAGTAAGTCAGTACCAAATTAAAATATAAGTATAGAGCATAGAATGCAGTAGGCAGGTGATCATGTTATGACATAACCTACTTACTTCAACGATTTAGAATTGTGGTTGAACAACCACGTCGTCAGAGGTGCGCACCTTAGGGCGTTTTTTTGTGAGATGAAAACGAAAAAGCATCGTCGACACGACAAAAATATTTTATCGAACGCTCACGCCTTGCGGTATGAGACTGTCAAGGGTGAGATAAATAAAATTGAGCAAAAATTTCATCGCTTTGTCACGAATTATCGCTTAAAAAAGCGGCCAATTTGACCGCTGTTTTTAGCTGTTTTGATAGTGACTTAAAAAAAGTTCCGCCGTTTGGGTAGCTAACAGCCTAGATTCTTCATTCGACAAAGAGGGGCGAATTCCCATTAACTGCGGCCAGAATGCACTGCCTTTAAGTAAGTTGTGCAATTGAGTGCTCGCTATATGTACATCATCAATTTGCAAAGCGCCACTGTTCGATTTCTCAGTAAGCCAGCGGTACAGGGCGGTTTCCTGTTTCGACATTTGTTCTGCTTGTTCTTTGAGATCTTCCGGCTTAAATAAGAAGTGCCCAAATGCCACTTTTGCCAGCTCAATATAGTTTGGTTCCGTCACCACAATGATCTCGCTGTAGAGTAATTCAATCAATTGATCTTTTAGCGGGAGTGTTGGTAAACGTTCAATGTCGCTATCCATCATTGAAGAACGCCATAGTTCGGTTAGTAACTCTGTCACGATCGCTTCTTTAGAAGGGAAATGGTTGTAGACCGTGCGCTTAGAGACTTGCGCGATAGCAGAGAGCTTATCCATGCTGGTGTTTTGCACCCCAAACTCTTGGAACGCTTGCTTTGCTGCGCACAGGATGGCTTCTCTTTTGGTTTCGCTACGACTTTTTCTTTTTACATTCATAAGCTTGCTAAGTTAAGAAGATCATTTCTTGATCTATTTTACACTAAGTAGTTTACTTTTGATAATTAGAATGTAAACTGCACCGTGTAGTTTACTTTTGTTCGGGTTAACTTTTTATGAAAAAAACTTTGCTAGCCACAGTAGGAGCGTTCGCGATGGGTACATCAATGATTTCTTGTTCTAATGTTGATACTGAAAAAGCGCCAACATACCCGGACAAATTTTCAAACATAGAGTTGGAATACAAAAGCGGTTTGGGCGACATGTTCGAAATCATGAAAGCGTATTTTACGACTGAGCGCCTTAACCCAACACCAACGATTGAAATTCCAGTGCATGCGATCACAGCGCGGCAACTGTTAGAAGAGCAAGATGACGTCATCTATCGTCTGGGTCATTCAAGCGTATTAATGAAGCTCGATGGAAAACTGGTAATGACCGACCCTGTATTCAGTGATCGCGCGTCTCCTGTACAATGGGCAGGGCCAAAACGCTTTCACCAAACCCCCATCACGATAGAAGATTTGCCAACTATCGATGTGGTGGTGATCAGTCATGACCATTACGATCACCTAGATAAAGCTTCTATTAAAGTGCTAGGCGACAAGGTGGGCACTTTCTTGGTGCCGTTAAAAGTAGGCCAATTACTGGTGAATTGGGGTGTACCCAAAGAGAAAGTGATCGAACTAGACTGGTGGGAGTCACACTCTGTTGACGGCATTGAATATACACTAACTCCGACTCAGCATTTCTCTGGTCGAGGTTTGACAGACCGCGATACGACGCTGTGGGGCAGTTGGGTTATCAATGCACAACAACACAAAGTGTTCTTCAGTGGTGACTCTGGTTACTTCAATGGCTTTAAAGAGATTGGCGAAAAGTACGGTCCGTTTGACTTCACCATGATTGAAACAGGTGCGTACAATGAACTCTGGTCAGACATTCACATGTTCCCAGAGCAAAGCGTTCAAGCACACATCGATGTGCAGGGCAAAGTGATGATGCCGATCCATAACAGCACGTTTGATTTATCAATGCACGATTGGAATGAGCCAATGCAACGTGCGTTAGACATCAGTGAAGAGCGCGGTGTTACGTTGGTGAGCCCTGAGATTGGTCAACGCTTGGCGATTGCGGAGCCTCAGCCTGCTAAGGCATGGTGGCAATAATTGCTGAGCTAAACAGCCAAACACCAGAATAGTTAAGTCACTTATCAGTAGTTACTATTAGTAGTTACGTGGTCAGGGATAAGGATAAAGGTGCGATGAAAGCAAAGTGGACGTTGTTACTTACATTAAGCATTCTGCCTACCTTTGCACTAGCAGGGGTAGAGCAAGATATCTCGACGTTGATAAAACGAGTTGAGCAATCCTCTTGCACCTTTATCCGCAACGGCAAGGCGTACACTAATCAAGAAGCGGCAGAACACATGCGTAATAAATGGGATTACGCCAAAGATGACGTTGATTCCGTGGATGTGTTTATAAAAGAGGTCGCGTCAAAGAGCTGGTTATCTGGCAAACCATATTGGGTGGATTGCCAAGAGGAACGCATTACCAGCGAAGAGTGGCTAACATCATTGATGCGCGCCACCGATCACATCCAATAACACTTCTTTGATGGTCTGATAGCGCAGAGGTAGAGCACGACTGCGCTTACGAACCAGAAATAGCTCTTCACATACAGTGTTTTTCAGTTGAGCAATGTATAACGTGTCTTTTAGTGGAAAATTGTCGACCGCACTTTGAGGCAGCACGGTGAAGCCAAGTCCTTTGCTGACAGGCAGCAAAATTTGGCTCAACTGATTTACGTAGCCGGATAATGGTAAATCGCTCATCTTAATTTCTTGGAGCTGTGGTTCTTCACATTGGTCAAAAAACAGCGTCATGTAATGCTCGGCATCAGGGTGGCTAATGACACCACAGTCATGCAAGAGTTGTGGCGTTATCTGCTTATTTTGATATTGCTTTGGCAGAACCAAGCACAACCTCTCTTTACCAATTCGCTCACTGTGAAACAGACCTTTGTTGGGAACATCAGTCACGATACCAATATCAATGTGCCCTTGCGTTATGGCGTTGAGAATAGATTGATTTGGCGCGGCTTCTAAATGTAACGATAAGCTCGGGTGCTGTTTTTGCTTCTCCAAAATGGGCCCATACAACATTAACGCCATTGCACCAGAACAAGCCAGTTTACAGTGGCCTGAAAATGCATCATCAAAACTGAGCTCTTCGAGCAGCTTCTTCTCTCTATCTTCTAACTCGAGCGCATATGCGTAGACAATCCTGCCTTGTTCGGTTAATTCGAAGCTTTTGTTTTCGCGCTTGATCAAGGCATGCTGACAACTTTGCTCTAATTTTTTGATATGTTGGCTGACGCCAGGCTGAGTCATAAAAAGTTTTTCTGCCGTTTGCGTAAAATGACCGACTTCAATCAATGTCTTAAATGTATGTAACCAAACAGGATTAAGCATAGTGTGTGATTTTCTGAGAGCTTTGTTGGGAGACGTAAAGAAAATGATAGCACGGTGTTTTATGAAAACAGAGAAGACTTAAACGATAAAGATGAATCGCTATCAATACATTACAGACAAAATAAAACCCCGCCTGGTTTCCCAGACGGGGCTTATTCTTTTTCGCAGCAATCCAGCTACTAATAGGTGCTCCCTGCATCTATCCTTGATTGTGGCTAAGTCCTTTAACCGAGTTCCTTGTTCATCGCCTTCCTAGCGGTGTCCATTCTTGCCTATCATCCTGACGGGCGAACTCTATCCTAGAGCTTAACTACATCCTTGCTGATAACTCATCCTAAGCTATCAAATCTTCATCCTGAAGATACCCAATCCTTTAGGCTTTTTTCCTGTTCCCGCCAACATCCTGTCGACAAATTGAGTATTGATGTTTTGCTGATTTGACTCAATTAACTTTTCTAAATTATTTTTACTTATTATTTTAAGTGAATTTAAATATTACTTTTAAATCATATGTTTAATGTTTTTTTTGGCATTGCTCTTAGCGGTGGTTAATCTATTTGCTTACAACTCTTGTAAGAGATCTCGCACAAGTTTGGTGGTGAATGTATTAATGTGCGCTTTTTGTTCCGAGTTCTGTGGATTGAACTGGATCACAATGCGTTAAAAGGGAGACGATAAAGATGAAAGTGAATTGATCTTGAGTAGAGATTTGTTTGAAAAGAAATAAAAATTCTTGCGGTTTTTATAAACAGTATGGTAAATCTGAAATGCCCACCTTGTTAATCCTTATTAAGATTCAATGACAGTATAAGTAGGGAACTTGATTGCCATTTTTCTGTCATATCTGGTGAGTAAGTTAACTGTGTCAGATAGATAATATGCCGTTTGCCAGTAAAAACAGGCTGCAAGAAATCGGTAATTATCATTATGTTGTGAAATTGGTCACGGTTAAATGATTGATTCCCTTATAGATTGAAGGGGATACGACCTTAGACAATAAGCTCCATGAGGAGCGTTACTTATATAAGATGAGGGACTTTACTATGAAAAAGACTAGAAGAGCTCAGCTACATCGTGTGCGTATTCAATACTGGAAAGACACGAAAGACGCCCCAGCTAAAAAATCATAGTTAATTATACCTAAAGGCACGAGCTGGCTGTG
This sequence comes from Vibrio sp. OY15, assembly GCF_000742455.1. Lineage (NCBI taxonomy): Bacteria > Pseudomonadati > Pseudomonadota > Gammaproteobacteria > Vibrionales > Vibrionaceae > Vibrio > Vibrio sp. OY15. Next base: position 38,105 of record NZ_JPIL01000009.1, read on the forward strand.
GAACGCAGTTTCCCGTTGATTGCCAGCTCAAAAACGCCACAATCACTCCGCGCAACTTCCCAAGCACCCTATTTTTAATATCGCATTCTTCCAAAAATAAAAAAGCCAGTCTTAAGACCAGCTTTCTCTACCATTTAGTGAGCTCTGCGTATTACAGGTTGCCCTTTAGTTACAGGTAGTTGGCGTCAACTAGTTCGCCCGCTTGCGCGCTTTTCACTTCTGGGCGTGCTTCTAACCATTTGATAACTTGCGCTTTCTGTTCTTCAGTCGCACTGCCGTAACGGTCAGTAGAACATAGGAAGCCTTCAAACAGTTCTAGACCACCGCCACCGAAGCAAAGACCAAGCTCGTCAATGTAGTCGATAAAGTCATCAACGAATGCATCGTAACGGTCGAAGTCGTTAATGTCTGTTTCACAGCTGATCTCGAAACCTAGGATTGCGAACTCACCTAAGAACAGCTTTTTACGGATACGACGGCTCTTGTTATCGATCTTGTCTAATTTCATGATTATCTCTCGTAGATGATTTGATTTCGTACACCTTATACCTTCTATCACACTTTAGCCCAAGTAAAATCAGAATGAAGCGATACAGTTGGTGATTATGTGACCAGAATTTAATTGCTTCGTTAGCTGTGTTGATTGGTTTGCAGTATTGTTGAAACACAAGTTTCATATGTTTTAAGCACTTTTGTCATTTTTCTTATCCAAACTTCTTGCCGTTCAACTAATCACTTATTTATTAATTAAACTATAAGATCGGGAAAGTAAAAATGAGCAAGGAAACCTTTGACGCGACGCGTTATAACCAAAGTGAAAACAAACCATTTGAAGAAGTATTAGAAGCGAGCCTATCTCGACGCAGCATTCTGAAAGGTGGTTTAGGTATCAGTGCGATGACAGCGTTTGGTGCTTTCGGATTGGCTGGTTGTAACTCGTCTGACTCAGGGAGTACAGTAAGCAGTGGTTCGGGCGCATCTAAAGCCGTTCTTAACTTTGAATCTATCCCTGGCTCACTCACTGACGCAGTTTCAATTCCACAAGGCTACACCGCACAAGTACTAGTACCTTGGGGAACACCACTTAATGCACAAGGCAGCGCATGGCGAAATGATGGTACCAACACCAGTACCGATCAGTTAAATGCGCTAGGCATGCACCATGACGGCATGCATTTTTTCCCATTGAACGATAGCACTACAGATGGCTTGCTATGTATTAACCACGAGTACATCGACACATCAGCACTGCATCCAAACGGTCCGACGGTTGAAAATGGCGTACGTACCATTGTAGATGAAGTGCGCAAAGAGATTTACGCGCACGGTGTATCAGTGGTTCGCATTCAACTGGAAGACAACATGTGGAAGTTGGTTGATACTGACCCACTAAACCGTCGTTATACTGGTGCGACAGTCATGGATTTGTCTGGCCCGGTAGCCCACACATCTTTAACTGTCACTCGTTTCTCACCAGATGGCAGCCAAGCGCGTGGTACGTTAAACAACTGTGGCAACGGCTACACGCCGTGGGGCACTTACTTAACGTGTGAAGAGAACTGGCCTGGTTACTTTGTTAACGCCGGGACTCGTACAGAAGAGCAAGATCGCATTGGTGTTGATGACCAAAGCACACGCTACTTGTGGGAGACATTAGCAGGTAATGCAGAAGAGCGTCTTGATGAGTTCTCTCGCTTTAATGTGGCTCCAACAGGAGCAAGTGCGATGGATGATTACCGTAATGAAGCCAATGGTCACGGTTACATTGTCGAGATTGACCCTTACACGCAAAACTCACGTGCGAAGAAACGTACTGCGCTAGGTCGTTTCCGTCACGAGGGCTGTACTTTCGGTAAGCTTGAAGAAGGCAAACCAGTGGTATTTTATTCTGGTCACGATTCTCGCTTTGAATACCTATACAAATTTGAATCTGCGGCAGCGTGGGATCCAGCAGATGCTAACCCTGATAACCGCTTGGCGATGGGTGACAAGTACATGGATGAAGGCACACTGTATGTGGCGCGCTTCAATGAAGACAGCACAGGTACTTGGTTACCATTAACGCTTGATAGCGTAACAACCGCTGGTGGTACGTTAGCGGATCACTTTGATTCACTGGCTGAAATTATCATCAATACTGCGGGTGCGGCGGATTTAGTTGGGGCAACACCAATGGATCGACCAGAGTGGTGTACGGTTGATCCATTCACGGGTTCAGTATATTTAACATTGACGAACAATACGCGCCGTACAGATGAAACCAATCCTGCGAATCCACGTTTGAATAATAAGTTTGGTCATGTTATTCGTTGGGATGAAGGTGCTTCAGCAACTGACTTTACTTGGGATATCTTTGTGTTTGGTTCGCCAGCAAATGGTGATGCAGATACCAACCGTTCTGGCTTGAATGAGTTAAACCAGTTTGCGAGCCCAGACGGATTAGCGTTTGATGGCCGTGGTATTTTGTGGATTCAGACTGATAACGGCGCAGATGAAGTCACGTCTTACACCAATGATCAAATGTTGGCTGTTGTTCCATCTAAGCTAACAGATGAGAATGGTGATCAAGCTGTGATTGGTGCGGATAATCAAGCTGAATTGAAACGCTTCTTTGTCGGACCAAATGGTTGTGAAGTAACAGGCTTTACCATCAGCCCTGATTACAAATCATTGTTTGTGAATATTCAGCACCCAGGTAACTGGCCATACAGTGAAGATGCAGCCGAAGAAACGCCTGCTGGTGTTTCTGTGCGCCCACGAGCGGCGACAGTGGTTATTCGCCGTGAAGACGGTGGAGAGATTGCAGTTTAATCTCTAAATGAATAAACACCTTAAAATTCAAGCCCTGCAATTGCAGGGCTTGATGGTTTAGGCGAATGCCTAGTTGCACTTTATACCTAGACAACAGGCTTAGCTTTTCAATGAACCGCCTGAAGTACGAATCACGTCTTGATACCAGAAAAAGCTTTTCTTACGTTTACGTTCTAGCGTTCCTTGCCCATCATCATGACGATCGACATAGATAAAGCCGTAACGTTTGCTCATCTCAGCGGTTGAATTCGCGACCAAATCGATTGGCCCCCAGCTGGTAAAGCCCATCAACTCAACGCCATCCAGAATCGCTTCGTGTGCTTGCACAAGGTGGTCGTTCAAGTAAGCGATGCGGTAATCATCTTGAATCTCACCGTTTTCATCGATTTCATCACGTGCACCTAAGCCGTTTTCTACGACAAACAGTGGTTTTTGGTAGCGATCGTGAAGGAAGTTCAGCAGAATGCGCAGGCCTTTTGGATCGATCAACCAGCCCCATTGGCTCTTCTCAAGATATGGGTTTGGTACGCTATCGACAATGTTACCCACTTCCTTCTGTTTCGGGTCTGCACTTGCACAGCCACTTGCGTAGTAGCTGAATGAGATGAAATCGACACTTGCCGATGCAATTTCTTCTAAGTCGCCTGCTTCCATCTGAATTTCGATGCCGTTTTCACGGAAGTAACGCTTCATGTAGCCAGGGTACTGACCACGTGTTTGCACATCACCGAAGAACAACCACTTGTTGTTTTCATGCATGGCAGCAAGCACGTCATCAGGATTACAGGTGTATGGGTAGTTGATTGCGCCAAGCAGCATGTTACCAATCTTGCCGTTTGGTACGATTTTCTGACACAGTTTTACCGCTTTTGCGTTTGCGACTAGCTGGTGGTGAATCGCTTGGTAAATCTCTTGTTCATTGGCGTCTTCTTGCAAACCAACACCAGTAAATGGTGCGTGTAGAGACATGTTGATTTCGTTGAAGGTTAACCACAGCTTCACTTTGTCTTTGTAGCGTCCCAGCACGGTGCGAGCATAACGTTCGAAGAATTCGATGACGCGACGATCGCCCCAACCGCCATAGTTTTCAACCAGTGCGTAAGGCATTTCGTAGTGAGATAAGGTCACGAAAGGTTGGATGTTGTGCTCGGCAAGTTCGTCAAAAATTTTATCGTAGAACGCCAAACCTTCTTCGTTCGGTTCTAACTCGTCCCCGTTCGGGAAGATGCGGCTCCAAGCTAAAGATAGGCGCAGACAGTTAAAGCCCATCTCTTTGAACAGCGCGATGTCTTCTGGGTAGCGATTGTAGAAGTCGATCGCCACGTCTTTGATACCCGGTGTACGCTCTGCACGGGTTTGATGCGGACTCAAAATACCGTTTGGCAGCATGTCTGATGTCGATAACCCTTTACCCCCAAGGTTGTACGCCCCTTCTACTTGGTTTGCAGCAATGGCACCACCCCAAAGAAAATGTTCAGGAAACTTAATCATGTTTCTCACTCTTTATATTTAGGAAATGTTTGTGGATTTATTGCTTGAGAATAGTGTAGGAGACACCTCGATACTTGTATCGAGATCGTATTTTTCTAAAACAGCGGGGATGCTTAGTTCTAATGATGATTTTGTAATCAATATCAACCTAGGCTGATTTGAACAATAGAGTGAAAGTCAGCCCATTTTGTTCATTCTTATGCACGGTAATTTGTCCGTTCATATCACGCATATTGTTGGCCGTAATCGCTAAACCCAGCCCCAATCCTTCACCAATTTTCTTTGAGGTTTGGAAGGGTTCGAACATGGACTCAAGCATCTCATCTGACACGCCGCAGCCATTGTCACTGACGATCAGTTCGACCTGATTAACAGTTGGATTGACGATCAAGTTGAGCTGCGGGTTGGTGGTGTTGTTCATTGCGTCTAGCGCATTCGAGACAAGATTACCGAGCACCTGAAGCAGTCGTTGTTCTTCACCCATGATGTTAGGTAAGTCATGAGGAACCCGCACACGTACGTCCACGTTCTCTAATTGGGATTGGTACACTCGCAAAGTATCTTCGAGTGCAGAGATGAGAGAAATTGCCTGTAAGCTTTCTGGTTTGTTGTAGGCGAACGTCTTTAGCTGACTGGTCATGCTTGCCATGCGATCAATCAGCTTCTGTACCAAAACATTGTTGGCTTTCATCATCTCCGTTTCGCCACGTTCTGCCAACAGTTCGTTTGTGGTGAGCAGGGTACGCAAGCCTGTCAGTGGCTGATTGAGCTCATGAGTAATCGCGCTCGACATGCGACCCAAGGCGGCCATTTTGCTCGATTCAATTAATTGGTTTTGCGCTTCTTTTAGCGCTTGAGTACGCTCTTCTACCCGTTGCGCCAGTTCTTGGTTGACCTGTTGCAGCGATTGCTCGGCTTTTTTCCGCTTACTGATGTCTATGATCGTCGCAAGGAAATACTGCTCGCCATGCCAAGGGAAACTGGTTAGCGAGAACAGGACAGGGAAGACGCTTCCGTCACTGCGTCTGGCAATGGTTTCGACCGTGCTGATCTCTGCGAGCTCTTTATGTTTAGGTAAGTCCTTGAGCAACTTAAGTGTGGTGGAATTAGGATTGCCTGCATCGAATAACTCCCAAGCAAAAGCGTGTCGATTGACGCTTTCTGGTAAACAGAACAAACGCTTCGCCATTGGGTTGAGATCGAACAGTTGTCCTTGTTCATCAATCAATAGCAAACCAACGTGGGTTTTATTGATCATCTGTTTCAAGCGGCGTTGAGACTCTTCCAACAGGGCTTGAATTCGCTGTTGATTGATGTGCTTTTGGCGACGTTGTAGACCAATGATGACGAGTAATATAACCAATAAGAGTAGCGCTGCTACGCTCCAACCAATTACGTTGATGGTTTGCTGAATCGGCTTAGAAGGGGTGAGGTAGCTTACGTACCAATTCAAATCATCCAATTTTACGGTGTGCGCAAAATAGCGTTGCTGATTGAGCGTCCACACACTGATATTGGTGTTGTCGTATAAGCGCTGCGTTTCTAACTGAACGGTGTTGCTCGGTTCGTTAAACCAGTCAGCGTTATAGAGCGAGCTGCTCGATAGGAAAAAGCGTTGCTGGCGATTTTGCAACGTAATGATGTCTTGGCTAGTAATAGTCTGTTCGGTCAATAAGCTGAGGTTGATTTGCACCACTACAATGCCTGCGATATCCAGACCGTCGTAGATAGGGGCTGCAAGATAATACAACGGGCTCGAACCTTTGGTTTTGTTCACCAAGGAAACACCGCCGCCTTGATTGTGAATTTGTTCCACAATGGCTTTTCGGTCAGACAGGCTAAAGCGCTCTTCGATCAAACTCGATACCAATACTTCGCCAGAGTTAGACAGGATTAGCCAACCTTCCGTATTGGCGGCTTTATCTAGCTGAGTCAGTTGGGTTTGCAATGGCTCGTAATAAGTCCGGTTTCCTTTCACAAACGCGATGGTTTCTGGGTTATTGGTGACGAGGTAAGGTAAGTGGTAGAAGCGTTTGAGTGCACGGCGAACTTCACCAATATAGTCGAGTAGTTTTTGTTGAGCTTCGGTTTGAGTTTGTACACTCAACCACTGACGGGCAACCTCTCTGCTGGCGCTATAGCAAGACAACATCAGCACTGCCGCAATTGCGACCACAAGCCATGTTTTGCCATTCCTTTTGCGCTGCATACCGACTCCATTCAGCTAGTGCGTTCTCACCAACAGTCATTAAAGAGTGCGCCTAACTGGTTGGATGTTAAAGACTTGTAAGCAAGAAGTGAGATCTAGCTCCTTCTCTCCTCAGTGGTTTTTGCTACCGTTAATAAAGATCGATTTCTTTCCCACCCCATAAAGCAGGCAGTAACTCATGGCTTTTGACGACATCCCTAAAATTGCACTTATCGAAGACGATGACATTGTTCGTCAGGCTACCAGTCAGTGGCTGCAACTCGCGGGGTTCGACGTGACCGCGTTTAGTTTGGGGGAGGAGGGCAAAGCCGCCATTCTTAGCCAAGAATTTGATGCGATTGTCAGTGATGTTCGCCTGCCGGACACCGACGGCTTGTCGATACTAGAAAGCCTGATTGCCAATCACATTCCAACGCCGGTTATCTTGATCACCGGACATGGTGATGTCGATATGGCAGTTGGGGCGTTGCAAAACGGTGCGTTTGATTTTATCGAGAAACCTTTCCAACCTGAGCGCCTATCCCAGCGAGTGACCGATGCGGTCGAGAGTTATCGCGCACAAACGTCTACTCAAGATCGCCAAGAGTATCTATCTAGCGTTAGCGGCTTAGAAGAAATGCTGATTGGCCGAAGCCGAGTGATGCAACAGCTTAGAGAACAAGTAGCCAAGTTAGCACGCATTGATACTAACGTGATCATTTACGGCGAAACAGGTTGTGGTAAAGAGCTGGTGGCGACCAGTTTGCATAATGAAAGCCAACGCAGATCCTATCATTTTGTGCCAATCAACTGTGGCGCTATTCCTGAGAACCTGTTTGAAAGTGAGCTGTTTGGGCATGAAGCAGGGGCATTTACCGGAGCGGGTAAAAAGCGCATTGGTAAGTTGGAATACGCGGATAAAGGCACTTTATTCTTTGATGAAATCGAGAGTATGCCGCTGTCTATGCAGGTGAAAGTGTTGCGTTCATTGCAGGAACATACGGTTGAGCGCGTTGGGGGTAATCAGCAGATCTCGGTTGATTTGAGAGTGATCGCCGCCGCGAAAGAAGATCTCAATGATCATGACGAGTTTCGTCAGGATTTGTACTATCGTCTTAATGTGGCGCAGATCTATTTGCCACCGCTACGTGAGCGAGAAGAAGACGCGTTGATCTTGTTCGAACACTTTGCTCTGAAAAGTAACCCTGAGAGTCGTCCACTGAGTGAAGCTGATAGAAAAGCCATTCTTGCTTACGCTTGGCCCGGTAACGTGCGTGAGCTAAGGAATGTCGCGATGCGTTTTGCATTGGATGAAACCGTCTCCGTGATGGAAATTCTCTCCAGTCGACCATCCTCAACAACTGAAGAGACGCATGCGGGCGTGCCGTTGGCGATTCAGCTACATAACTTTGAACGTAAGGTGCTACATGATTCTTTAGTCAGGCATCATGGACGCATCAATGAGGTGATGCAGGAGTTGGATTTACCACGTCGAACCCTTAACCAAAAGATGCAGAAGTTTGGTTTGAATCGCTCCGACTATACTTAGTGCGATTTCTAGCTAATGTAAAATCATTGGCATAACAAACACGTTATGCGCTTTTGGCTGGAGCTGGGACAAACTTATAATTTAGGTCTTTCCCTTCTCCAAACAAGGTAACGAGGTTCCTTCCAGTATGTTTAGAGCTATATAGCGCTTCGTCTGCTTCAGCAAGCGCCTCTTGAAGTGATTGCCCCTCAGATAACTGACTGATACCAAAGCTCATGGTCACTTCAGTTTTAAATGATTGCAAAGCGGTTTCAGTTTCGACCGCAAGGCGAATTTGCTCTGCGACAATTTTGGCTTGCTGTGCTTTTTCGAGCAAAACAATCATGAACTCGTCACCACCAAATCGCACAATGCAGGCTGACTCAGGAAGATGCTTTTTAAAAATAGTGGAGATCGTTGCCATGACGGAGTCGCCAACCGTGTGACCATAGTGATCATTAATCGCTTTGAACTTGTCTACATCAGTCATAATAATGCTGATTGCTTGGCTTTTTTTATGTGCTTTATTAACCAAGTTTGGAACGATTTCTTCCATGGCTCGACGATTATATAGCCCTGTGAGTGCATCTAAATGAGAGAGATCATTAATGGATTGCACCAAGCGTCCGTTAATTAACCACAGCATACTAAAGCTCAAAGCAACGATCAGGCAGATGCTAAATAAGAAAGTCAGCTGATGGATAAGGCCTGCGACCATAAAACTTGGTAACTCACCTGAAAAAGTACTCCAAAGCGACCTAAATCCCATAAAAAAACTAAATCCAAAGAAAGAGTAAGCCATTGCTTTAACAGGGAGCTTTAAGTCCTTTTGGGTACCTTTAAGCATGGCGACACCACTAAAGAAGGTGACGATACAAATATACATGCTCAGATAAATAATGCGGCTTTTGATAGAAGGGTCATGGAAGGTGAAATAGTAAAATGAACCACTGAAAACAGGTGTTAACAAGGTAAGACAGTGAGCCAATTTTAAAGGATATTGACGAAAAATGCTTACGCTATATAGCGTAAGCAAGAAGCCGACTAATATGAGAGTGTTGGCTATGACGATGGTCAGCCAGTCTGGCGCAGAGCCTCTAAAGCCAAGTAAAAAAGGGCCTAAACCAATAAACAGTAGTGATATCGAGAAGGTTTTTAAGCCTTTGACTCTACCCTGAGTGTATTGATAACAAAGCAGACTAATAGAGTAAATGCAAGAGAACAGAATAACGATAAAGTTCAGTGTTCTGATGTCTAGATACTGATTATCCATAGGCGACCCATATCAATCTTTCATTCAGGCAACTCCTTTGCCTGATATCAATAAGCGAGCTACATAGTAACGCACTTATTGAGCGATGTCTTATGTTAAACGGCTATTCATTCACCAGCTCGAATTGTTCGGTTTGGTTGGTTTTCGTCGTAAACAGCAGACCAACAATCATCATAAATACGCTAGGCATAATCCAGCTAGCAAAGTCATTGTACAGAGGCATGTAATTACCCATCCACTCATCAGTGGAACTTGGCATGTAACCTAGGATGTGCAGCGCATCAACACAACCAAACGTTAGAGCAGTGAATGCGGTTGCGACGACCATGATTTGCGACATCTTGTTGCGCACTGGTGCCATGATCATCAACGCAATCGCGACTGGGTGAAGCGCCACAACCGCTGGTAATGTGATAGCTAATAGTTGCTCCAGACCTACGTTGGCGATTAAACCTGCCAATACCATGGTCGTGATAACGCAGCCTTTGTAGTTCACTTTGCTGAAGGTGTTGTCGTAAAACTCACTGCCTGCGGTGGTTACGCCGATAGCAGTAGTCAAACACGCTAATACCATCACGGCACCTAGTAATAGTGAACCAAATGCGCCGAAGTGGCTGAAGGTGAATGCCGTTAAAATGTCGCCACCATTGCTGAACTCAGAACCCAAGTATGAGCTTGTCGAGCCAATGTAAGCCAATGAGATGTAAACAAACGCCATGGCAACCGCGTACATCAAAGCTGCGATTAGCGTGTATTTTGCGGTGGCTTTCGGGCAATCCACACCCATGCTGCGAATCGCGCGGAAGATAATCCAACCAAAACCGATAGAACCTAGCGCATCCATGGTCATGTAGCCTTGGGTCAAGCCTTCAGCAAATGCGCCAGATAGGTATGGTCCCGTTGCGGCAGTTAGCTCACCTGCAGGAGAAACCAAAGCCGTCACAGACATGATGATCAAGATTGCCATCAAGGCAGGCGTTAAGATCTTGCCTAGGTTGTCGACCAATTTACCCGGATATAGGGCAAATAGAATGGTGATAGCACAGAAGGCAATAGTGAAAGGCACCAAAGCTGCATCACCAAACATTGGCGCAAAGCTGAATTGGTAAGCCACGGTAATTGCACGTGGAATCACGAACGCAGGGCCAATCACGATAAACACCATCACCCAGAAACTGGTCGCCAAAGGTTTAGGTAGGGCAGCGGTTAATTTATCTGAACCGTTTACGATAGCCACCATCACTAGTGCCATCGCAGGCAGACCTACACCCGTCAAGAGGAAGCCAGACATCCCGCTCAGAAAGTTTTCACCTGCTTGGTAACCCAAAAATGGAGGGAAGATCAGGTTACCCGCGCCTAAGTACATGGCGAAAGTCATGAAGCCCAAAGCGGCGATATTGCGTGCGCTTAACATTGTTATTCCTCTTATGTTTCGCTTGGAAGAAACTGAAAGGAATGGGAGGAGTATGTGGTGTTCCCGTCAGCTTCTTCTCAAGCTGACAGAAAGTTTAGATATAGCCTGTCAGCTCTGAATCAGTTCCAGAGAGAGCAGGAGGATCGCAGCAGCAACGCCAGATGGGCGTTTTAAAGCGAATTGTAATTGCGCAGTTGCTGACATGGGTGATCCTTAAAGACGAAAAAATACCAAGGAATACGTTTGCCTTGGTGTGTTGTTACACTAACGAACATAGGGCCATTGGCACAACCCCGAAGTAGAAAATAAGTTGATACGGTCAATGTTTATTTCTGAACTGGTGGATCGAGCTGCTTTTTAAATTAAAAATTAGAATAAATGACTTTTCATTTTTGTAACATGGCTTTCTTTGCTGTATTTTTGTGCTATTTGTAGTCGTTTAGGCTATAAACCTCAGCTGATAAATTGAGCAGTTTAGAATGATGCGCTTTTTCTTCTTATTGTTAAGATGATCATTAGTTGCAATTCAATCCAAAATTGCATCGGCAAAATATTGCTTATTAGTGAATCGTGCATTTATTTTGTCTTGGTCACATTTTATTAACCTTTTGCGATCTAGGCGTGCAACCTTCTCCTCTTCAATGAGCAAGATCTTGCTCATTACTTTGCTATCAAATCAGCATGATTTTGCTCATTTTTGATGTCTTTCAGTACTTAGTTCAATAAATACAAAGGGTTAAAAGTTGGCATTTCAATTGCTCTAGGGAATATGTTGTTAATAAAGATTTAACATGATGTAAATCCCCAATCGTGAAACGACTACACGGAGAGTAATAATGAAAATGAATAAGCTGGTAAAAGCTTTGGCTGTCGCTGTGACTTCTTTTGGTATTGCTGCTAACGCTGCGGCAGAAGATCGTAGCTATATTCTTGCAACGGCATCGACAGGTGGTACTTACTACCCTGTGGGCGTAGCGTTGGCGACGTTAAGCAAAGTGAAATTGGCACCAAAGCACCACTTCTCCCTTTCTGCAATCAGCTCTGCGGGCTCTGGTGAAAACGTCAAACTGCTGAACGAAAACGAAGCACAGTTCGCGATTCTACAAGGTCTTTATGGTGCGTGGGCTTGGTCTGGTGAAGGTCCTTATGAGAAGAGCGGTCGTCAAGAACAACTGCGTTCAGTCTCTATGCTGTGGCAAAACGTTGAGCACTTTATTGTTCGCTCTGACCTAGCAAAAACGGGCACAGTGACTGATCTGAACAACCTAGATGGCAAGAAGTTCTCTATCGGTAAGAAGAACTCAGGTACTGAGAACTCTGGTCGCCAAATCATGAAAGGTCTGAAGGTCGACCCTGATAAATTCAATCTTGCTTACATGGGTTACGGCGGCAGTGCGAGCGCACTTCAAAACGGCACCATTGACGGCATGAACACGCCTGCGGGTGTACCTGTTGGTGCGGTCACTCAAGCTTTTGCTGCGTTGGGTAAAGACATTTCGATTCTTTCGTTTACTGACGAACAAATCAAAGAGGCGAACGGCAATTACAACCTATGGACGAAGTACGAGATCCCAGCGAACACGTACCCGGGTCTAGATAAGCCGATCACTACCATTGCACAGCCTAACTTCTTGGCAGTTCGTGAAGATATCTCGGAAGAAGACGTTTACCAGCTAACCAAAGCGATCTACGAGAACCTGCCTTTCCTACAAGGCATCCACAAAGCAACAAAAGCAATGGCGATTGAGAAAGCGATCGCTGGCTTGCCAGTGCCTCTTCATCCAGGTGCGGTGCGTTACTACAAAGAAATGGGCATCGAAATCCCATCAGACCTAATGGCGAAATAACGCCAACTTCGCCCCGAGTTTTGGCTCGGGGAATTTTATCCCTACCGATTTCTAAGATGGAAAAAGCCGCCAGAGCTTGGAGTATGAGATGAGCGACTCAATAGAAAAGGAATTGCAGAAGTTTGAGCTGCCCACGCGCACTGATTTTCCGTGGGTAACCACCACAATCACAGTGTTTGGCGTGGTGTTGTCTGCTTTGCACATTTGGTTTAATACCTTATCGACGTTACCAGAGTTATGGATTTCCGCGACCCACTTTGCTGGCTTTGCGGTGATTTGTGCGCTTTGGTATCCGGCTCATATCTCTCTCAAGCAGAGTAAGATTGCACTCGGCATCGATGTGTTGATTGCCATGGGCGCGGTCGCGTGTTTGCTCTACATTCCCTATGCCGAAGATGCGCTATATGAACGCGGTGTGAAGTTCGTGACCAGCGATTGGGTCTTCGCCATCATGGCAATTTTGATTGTTATCGAACTGATTCGACGCACCATGGGCTGGTTTATTCCAGTGCTGATTGTGGTGTGTTTAAGCTACGTTGTGCTTTGGGGTAAATGGGCAACCGGTATTTTCCACTTCCCGGGTTTGAGTATGGAAACATTGCTCTACCGCAGCTTCTATTCTTCTGAGGGCATGTTTGGCTCTATCTCGCGCATCAGTTGGACTTTCGTATTCATGTTCATTCTGTTTGGTGCGTTTCTTGTGCGCTCTGGTGTCGGTGATTACATCATCAATGTGGCACGTGCTGCGGCTGGTAAAATCATCGGTGGTCCCGGTTTTATCGCAGTGATTGGCTCGGGATTGATGGGCTCAGTATCTGGATCTAGTGTGGCAAATACGGTTTCAACCGGTGTTATCAGTATTCCTTTGATGCAAAAAGCAGGTTTTCCTTCGCGCTTCGCGGCGGGGGTTGAAGCTGCGGCATCGACAGGTGGTCAGTTGATGCCGCCAGTGATGGGCGCGGGTGCTTTCATCATGGCGTCTTACACGCAAATTCCGTATGTTGATATCATTGCTGTTTCTTTCATTCCGGCCCTTATCTATTTCTTGTCTGTTGCGTTCTTTGTGCGTATTGAAGCCAAACGCAGCGGCGTTCAAAAAATCACGACCAGCGATGAATCTCTATTAAAAGTGTTAATCAGCGGTTGGCACAACCTTATCCCTCTGGCGGTTTTGGTTACTTTGTTGGTTCAAGGCTTTACGCCAACTTACGCTGCGGGCTTGTCGATCATTTCAGTAGTGGTGGCTTCTTGGTTCTCGAAAGATCACAAGATGGGACCAAAAGCGATCATCGAAGCGCTATCGCAAGGTGCGAAGAACATGGCGACAACAGCCGTATTGCTGGTGGGTATTGGTTTGGTGATCAACGTGATCAGTACAACAGGCATCGGCAACACGTTCTCACTGATGATCGACGGTTGGGCGAATGGCGACTTGTTCATCATGATCGTTCTGATTGCGCTCGCTTCTCTTGTTTTGGGTATGGGTTTACCTGTAACAGCGGCGTATATTGTATTGGGCACACTGTCTGCCCCTGCGCTTTACAAGTTGATTGCAGAAAACCAATTGCTTGAATTGATGGTATCGGGTCAATTGCCTGAACAAGCAAAAGCCATCTTTATGTTGGCGGCGCCAGAAAAGCTGGAACTGCTTAATGCACCAATGGCGTTGGAAACCGCGAAAGAAATGGTGGCGCTAGTGCCTGCGGACTTTATGGAAACCCTACTAGAGCAAAGTTTGGGTATGGAAGCGGTAGGCTTGGCATTGCTGGCTGCTCACCTCATCATCTTCTGGTTATCGCAAGACAGTAACGTTACGCCACCAGTGTGTTTGACCGCTTTTGCAGCAGCAACCATCGCCAAAACACCACCGATGCGCACTGGTTTGATGGCGTGGAAAATCGCCAAAGGTTTGTATCTTGTACCGCTACTTATTGCCTATACAGGCTTGGTCAGTTGGGATGTGACGTCGGTAATTACCGTAGGCTTCTTTGCCATCATCGGTACCTATGCATTGATTGGTGCGATTGAAGGCTACTTGGAAGGTCCTCTAAACATTCTGACGCGTCTCTTGTTGTTAGTGGTGGGTACATTGCTGGTTTGGCACGACATCCCAATGTTGGTTCGTGTGGCAAGCTGTGCGGTATTTGTCGCGGTGTTCATTTACAGTGGTCGCAAGTTCAAATTGCAACAATCTCAACTATCGGTTTTATAAGAGGTCGTATGAAATCAGTCTATGACTACATCATTGTTGGTGGCGGTATCGTTGGTGTGTCGACAGCATGGCAACTACAGCAACGTCATCCAGACAAATCCATTTTATTGGTTGAGAAAGAGTCCGGTTTTGCCCAGCACCAAACCGGACACAATAGCGGCGTGATTCATGCCGGGGTGTACTACGCACCGGGCAGCTTAAAAGCGGATTTTTGTAAGCGTGGGGTAGAGCGAACCATTTCGTTTTGTGCCGAGCACGATATTCCGGTGGAGAACTGTGGCAAGTTACTGGTTGCGACCAATGAGCAAGAAATCGAACGCATGAATGCCCTCTATGAGCGCTGCCATGTCAACGGCATCGACGTAAAGCTACTCGATGAAGTCCAACTCAAGCTGGCTGAGCCAAACATCACAGGCTTGGGTGCGATTTATGTCAAAACCACCAGTATTGTCGATTATCGTTTGGTCACAGAGCAGATGGCGGAAGAGTTTAAAAAGCTTGGCGGTCAAATCAGTCTGAGAACCAAAGTGGTGGCTGCCGAAGAGAAGGATGAAGAAGTTCAACTGACCTGCATTTCAGACGGGCAAACCATGCAACTTAATACCAAGTTCTTGGTTACTTGCAGCGGCTTGATGGCGGATCGCATGACTAAGATGATGGGTATTCCAACTGACTTTCAGGTCATCCCTTATCGTGGTGAATACTACCGCTTAGATAGCAAACACGACCAAGTGGTGAATCATCTTATTTATCCAATTCCCGACCCTGACTTGCCATTCTTGGGCGTCCATCTGACTCGCATGATTGATGGCAGTGTGACCGTAGGTCCAAATGCGGTGCAAGGCTGGAAGCGAGAAGGGTATGACAAGGTTAACTTCAGCTTGCAAGATACCATGCAAATGCTCAGTTTCTCCGGCTTTTGGAAGGTGACACAAAAGCATCTAAAAACCGGATTGGCTGAGTTTAAGAACTCGTGGTGGAAGCCGGGCTATCTCAAGTTGGTCAACAAATATTGCCCAAGCATCAAGGTAGAAGATCTCAAACCATATCCTGCGGGTATTCGTGCGCAAGCAGTGTTATCCGACGGAACCTTGGTTCATGACTTCTTGTTTGCCGAGAGCGCAAGAAGCTTACACGTTTGCAACGCCCCCTCTCCTGCAGCGACATCTGCAATGCCTATTGGAGAGTACATTTGCGATAAAGTGAATGAGAAGATAGAGGCGAAAACCGAGACGGTTTAACAGTAGAAAGCCAAACCAAAAGTACACCAGAGATGACTCTATTTGTTGAGTAATTAGTGTCGGGTGTGCCGGAAGTTTGGCTTTTACTTTGGTGATTGGATAATTTCCTTCTTATGATATTTGGATTTATTAGGAGAGGGATGGATGAAACTAGGTTTAGCCAACTACAACGTAGGTGTTGTTAAGCATGATCCTGCATGTCGACAGGATTTTGCACGCAGCCGATCTGAACTGGCGTTAGTGACGGAGATGATGTCAACTCAAATCGAGCATATTGGCAGTACTGCCATTTTGGATATGCCTGCCAAACCTATTATCGATATGGTACTAGGTATTGCGCACTTTCCTCATGTTTCTCTAAAACTTTCTTTGATGGAACAAGCTGAAATTACCATCGAAAAATATACGGATGCTAAGGCAAACTTCGTACGTAAAGTCATAGATGAGTTGAAGACAAAATGAAGAAACGGCTTGGATTCATTTTACTTTGTAGTGCATTTCATTCTTTTGCGTATCAACTGCATGAGCGCGACGAGAGCTATGTATTAATTGGTCATGAGCTCAGTGCTGGCTATATCGTTTATGTACCAGGCTCTATGGAAGCAGAAATTACCAATGTGTTTAAATTTGATTGTGAAGGCAGTCGTGTTGAAGCTGTGAAAATTGGTAGCGAGATTAATAACGCTGCGACATATGGCGAGCATCTCCAATACTATTTCTTTCTCGTGAGAGATCATCAGTTTCACGTTCCTCTAAGAATTATTGAATCTTTTAAAACGGTTGATAAAAAGTCAAAAGAGGTTCTATCAGAACATTTACCTTTCACAAAAAATGATGACCTTGGGTTAGCTTGTGATTTAGTTAGGCCTCAGGTTGAAAGCTATTACTTTTCCCAAGCTTTTGAAGCGATACCTAAACATACCAACAATAAAGGCGACTGAATCAGTCGACTTTATTGTGTCGGCTGTAGAGTCGTAGTGTCTATTGCTATTTAGGGCAGAGTTCGCCTTTCTTTGCGTGTCTTTCGATCATGTAATCGCCTCGGGCACTGTGCAATACAATTGCATTCCAGACTTGACCATCTTGCAACTCGAACTCAAACGCATAATGGGTGCCGCCGACCATTTTCGTTCTCACCTCATGAATTGCTTTCAATTTATCATCGGCATTCATTTGATAAAGCACCATGTTGAGTGAGCGTCTGGCGTCAGGAGTTGCTTCAGCAAGTTGCCAATGACCCTGCTCGTTTGTTGCGGAGCAAATAGACCGCATTTTACTTTTCATGGCGGATGACATCTGCTTGTCTACGGCCAATGCATTTGGTGAAAACAGTGGAACCGTCAAAGGAATCAAAGTTACCAGAAACCGCTTTAAGGTCATAAAAACACTCCGTTGTTTTACTCTTGCTTGAGTATAGACCTCAATGGCTTCAGATGTGGTGCAGTCGACTCTGGGCCTACAATATCGCAGTTCGTATCAACGAACTGATGATAAACAAGGCGACCACGCTTGCCAGCCAAATGCCAATGAACCACAAAATGGGCTTTAGTTTCATCAGTGATATCCTTCTCCACGTTTCATCTTGCCGCGGAACACCCAGTACGAATAAGCCGTGTAGGCTATGATCAGAGGAAGTAATACCACCGCACCGGCAAGTAAAAATGCCAAACTCTTATCTGGCGCAGCGACGTCTTGATAAGTGAGTGCGAATGGGACCAAGTAAGGGAATGTACTGACACCGAAACCCATCGCGGACACAAGAAACAGGCCGATCGCAAGAACGTAGGCTCGGACGGCTTTGTGGTCGAGTAAGGCTTTGAATAGCTGCCAAATAAGTGCCGCTGCAATAATTGGTAAAATGAAAAACAGTAGCGAGTTTGGTAATGAGAACCAACGTTCAAATACGATATTTTGGCTCAATGGCAGCCACAAACTGGCGATGAATATACAGGCTACCATCGCTAGTCCCCATCGTCGCGCGGCCACGTAATAGCGCCCCATCAGCTCTTTTGGAAGCTTGATTAATAACCAGCATGAACCGAGCAGAATATAAGCACAAACAAGCGCCAGGCCACAAAATACGCTAAATGGTGAAAGCCAATCAAACCATCCACCTGCGTATGCTCGTTCACTAACCTCTATACCTTGGAGCAGGGTTCCGAGCATAATGCCTTGCATCAATGCCGCGGTGAGTGAACCAATGAAAAAAGCGCTATCCCATAAAAACTTTCCGCGTTGTGTTCGGAAGCGATACTCAAAAGAAACCCCACGCAGAATTAACCCGAGCAGCATTAAAATCAGGGGAGCATAGAGTGCTGGCATAATGACCGCGTAGGCGAGGGGGAACACGGCAAAAAGCCCACCTCCGCCAAGAACTAGCCAAGTTTCATTCCCATCCCAAACAGGAGCGATGCTGTTCATCATCATGTCGCGCTCTTCATCGTCATTAGCGCTGAGGAATAGGATACCAATACCGAGATCAAAGCCATCTAACGCGACATAAATCAGAACGGCGAGCCCAATCAAAGCGTACCAAATTAATGCGTAATCCATGAGTAAGCTCCTAGGTTAGATGGTTAGAATGTGTGATGGCATCGGTTTTCGTGCCATCAGGAAGTCGGCTATCTAGACCTTCTTCATATCGAGTTGGAGACTTGCGCATCAAACGTAGGAGATAGAAGAAGCCAGCTCCAAAAACCACAAAGTAAACCACGATGAACGCCGTCAGGGAGACGCTCACCGCGGCGGCATCAATAGGCGATGCCGAATTGGCTGTGGTTAAAAGACCGTATACGGTGTAAGGCTGTCGACCGACTTCGGTAGTTATCCAGCCTGCTAAAACTGCAATGAACCCCGCTGGGGCAAACAGCACACAAATACGTTGAAGTGCCCTCGAATCAAAAAGTTTGCGACGTTTTCTTAGCCAAAGGCTCCACAAACCAATAACAAGCATGCCAAAACCAAGTGCGACCATGACTCGGAAAGACCAGAAAACGATAGATACAGGAGGGTGTTCCTCCTCTGGAAAAGCATCTAATCCCTTCACTTCACCGTTGAGGTCATGAGTTAAAATCAAACTACCGAGTTTGGGGATTTCCAGTGCGTATTCCATACGTTTTTCTTCATCGTTAGGGATACCGAAGAGGAGCAATGGCGCGCCTTGGTGAGACTCATAGTGCCCTTCCATCGCGGCGACTTTGGCGGGTTGATGTTCAAGGGTGTTTAATCCATGCATGTCTCCAGCAACGATTTGAATTGGTGTCACGATAGCAGCCATCCACATTGCCATCGAGAACATAATTCTGGCTAGAGGGTTATGGTTTGCTTTTAGCAAGTGATAAGCGGCAACGCCGGCTACAACAAAAGCAGTAGTAAGGTAAGCGGCGAGCAACATATGAACGAGCCGGTAAGGGAAGGAAGGGTTGAAGACAATCGCCCACCAGTCTTCTGGGATAAACTGTCCGGCTTCGTTGATACTATAGCCCGCTGGTGTTTGCATCCAACTATTAACCGAAAGTATCCAAAACGCAGACAAAAACGTCCCGAATGCAACAATACAAGTCGCGGCGAAGTGAAGCTTCTTACCCACCTTATCCATACCGAAAAGCATCACGCCTAGAAACCCCGCTTCGAGGAAAAACGCAGTAAAAACTTCATAACCCATTAGTGGGCCTAGGATTGGGCCTGTTTTGTCGGCAAACACGCTCCAGTTAGTACCGAATTGATAGCTCAACACGATGCCACTCACCACACCCATACCAAAACTGATGGCAAAGATTTTGAGCCAGTACTTATAGATTTGCATGTACTGTTTGTTGCCCGTTTTTAAGTACAAGCCCTCTAATACAGCGAGATAACTTGCCAAACCAATCGTAAACGCTGGAAAAATAATGTGGAAAGAGACAGTAAAGGCAAATTGGAATCTAGCTAGGTCAATGGCGAGTGTGTCCATGAGCGGTCCCTTTTTCGTTGGATAAACTGTTCGCCGGATTTAAAGAGGAGACAGAAGAGTGGCGAACAAGGTGAAATACGAAGAAGGAAGACGAAGAGATTAAAAAACGATCGCTTTTTACACATGTGCGTACCATCTTTTAGATAAAGGAGGAGTGTTATGAGCCTTAAAGATTACTTTGAGAAAGCGACACCTAAGTTTGGTCCAGGTGGGAAGTATCACAAGTTCTACCCACTTTTCGAAGCTGTCGAAACCATTTTTTACACGCCTGGTAAGGTAAACCAGGGCATGACTCACGTTCGAGATAGCATCGATTTAAAACGTATTATGATCATGGTGTGGTTGGCGGTCTTCCCTGCCATGTTCTGGGGTATGTACAACATAGGCCAGCAAGCGAGTGATGCCTTGTTGTATGGAATGGATCAAGCCTCAGCTCAGCAAGCGCTTGTTTCTTCATGGCAACTGAGTTGGGTATGGGGCTCGTTAGATGCGGTTTCACAAGCGGGGTGGGGAAGTAAAATGTGGCTTGGTGCTACTTACTTTCTCCCGGTTTATGCGACGGTGTTTATCGTTGGTGGTTTCTGGGAAGTTCTGTTTGCTATTGTGCGAAAGCATGAGGTAAATGAAGGCTTTTTTGTCAGCTCTATACTCTTTGCGCTGATCCTTCCTCCGACAATTCCACTATGGCAAGCGGCTTTAGGTATCACTTTCGGTATTGTTGTGGCGAAGGAGATTTTCGGTGGTACTGGACGAAACTTCCTAAACCCAGCTCTGGCAGGGCGCGCGTTCTTATACTTTGCCTATCCTGCCAACATGTCCGGTGGTGCTGTGTGGGTCGCGGCTGATGGTTACTCTGGCGCTACTCCACTTAGTCAATGGTATGAAGGCGGGCAAAGTGCTTTGATAAATAATATGACAGGACAAACAATTTCATGGGGAGATGCTTTTGTTGGTAATTTACCAGGCTCAATGGGTGAAGTCTCCACGTTGTTGATCGCACTAACAGGCTTGGTTCTCATCTTTATGAAGATTGCGTCGTGGAGAATTGTTGCGGGCGTGTTGGTCGGTTTAATCGGAGCTTCATTACTATTGAATGCGATCGGTTCAGACTCTAACCCCATGTTTTCCATGCCGTTCTACTGGCACTTCGTGATTGGTGGGGTTGCGTTTGGTACCTTCTTTATGGCGACAGACCCTGTCTCGGCAGCTTTTACCAATAACGGGAAATGGGCATACGGAGTATTAATCGGCGTGATGACGATTTTTATCCGAGTGCTGAACCCGGCTTATCCAGAAGGCATCATGTTAGCGATTCTATTTGCTAACTTATTCGCGCCACTTTTCGATTACCTAGTCAAAGAAAGTAATATCAAACGCAGAATGAAAAGGGCGAGACCTTCTTAAAATGAGGGTAACCTCACTGAAAGTTGATTGAAAACTGCACTATATTGAAAAGGTCAGAGACATGGGGTTTCTGACTTTTTATTTTTATCAGGAGGACGAAGACGATGAGAATAAAGGATATTCTCGATAGCCGTTTGGTGCTGTCGTTCTGGTATAACCTAGACTACTGCTTGTCTCTTCTTAGTAAAATCTCTTCTCGTTGATTTCCTCAATGCAATCGCATTGAAAAGCATTCTATCTATTTGTTTTTTAGTCTTACGTGAAACTGCGTAGGGCAATGCGTATAAGGAAATTAACAATGAAACGTATTCCAGAACCTTTTCGTATCAAAATGGTTGAGCCAATCAAAATGACGACTTTGTCAGACCGTGAAGTCGCGTTAAAAGAAGCGGGCTATAATCCATTTCTTCTTCGTAGTGATGATGTTTATATCGATTTGCTGACTGACTCTGGCACTGGTGCCATGAGTGATAATCAGTGGGCTGGCATCATGATGGGGGATGAATCCTATGCGGGGAGTCGAAATTACTACAACCTGTGTGATGCAGTGGAGCACTTCTTCGGTTATAAGCTCACCGTGCCTGCACACCAAGGGCGTGGTGCCGAGCAAATTTTGTTCCCCGCTTTGATTGAGCGTATGCGTCAGGTGCGTGGTGGTGAAACGCCAGTATTTATCTCGAACTACCATTTTGATACCACTGCGGGTCACATTGAACTCAATGGCGGTAAAGCGATTAACGTGGTAACGGAAGAAGCATTCGACACCACTACGTCTTATGATTGGAAGGGCAATTTTGATATCGATAAACTGGTGGCAACAATTGAAGCGCACGGTTCGCATAACATCTGTGCAATTATCACCACGATTACTTGTAATAGCTCCGGTGGTCAGCCTGTGTCGATGGAAAACATGCGCAGTGTGTACGAGATTGCAACCAAGTACGATATTCCAGTGGTGATTGACTCGGCTCGTTACTGTGAGAACGCCTACTTTATCAAGCAGCGTGAAGCGGGTTACGAGAATAAATCGATTCTGGAAATCATCCGTGAGATGTACCAGTACGGTGATATGCTCACCATGTCAGCTAAGAAAGACCCGATGGTAAACATTGGTGGCATGTGTTGTATTCGTGATCATAAGGAGTTGTTCCAGGCGGTGCAGACGCGCTGCGTACCCATGGAAGGATTTGTAACATACGGCGGCATGGCTGGGCGTGATATGGAAGCGCTCGCTCGCGGTTTGTATGAAGCCGCGGATGAGGATTTTCTTCACTATAGAATTAGCCAAGTTCAATACTTAGGTGAGCGCTTACGTGAAGGCGGTATTCCGATTCAATACCCAACGGGTGGTCATGCGGTGTTTGTGGATGCCGCTAAGATTTTGCCACATATTCCAGCTGATCAGTTTCCTGCGCAGGTATTGTGTAATGCTTTGTACTTGGAAGCGGGTATTCGAGCAGTAGAGATAGGATCGTTGCTGCTTGGTCGAGATCCGGAAACGGGTAAACAAAAAGCGTCAGAGCTTGAGTTGATGCGTTTGACCATTCCACGTCGTGTCTACACAAACGATCATATGGATTACATTGCGGATGCGATTATCGAACTGAAAAATCGTGCACATGAGTTAAAAGGGCTCACTTTCGAGTACGAGCCACCAGTGCTGCGCCACTTTACTGCTCGATTTAAAGAGATCGATTAACTCAAGTTTAAATCTAGATAAGCAAAAGGCCGCGAGTTTCACGGCCTTTTTCGATTCGTTTATTTCTTAGCGTTACAGTTACGCTAACTCTAATGTGATGCGAACGAACTGGTCGTCTTGATACTGCACTTCATAATTGAAGGTACCACTGGCGTAAATGCTGCCAAGGAAAAGTGAGCGTTGACTCATTGGTCCGCGGAACAGCATCGAAATAGGAGCGATTAGGGCGTTATTATCATCGAAGTGCTGATTTAAGTTCTCAGAAAGCACACACAGCAAACAGCCGTGTTGGTCGTGAGATAAGTCGACGTCTTCCGGTCGCGATAATAACACGGTAGTCCCCAGTTTCTTCTCAATCTCGTTGATCAGCAGCAAGTAGCTATCTAGATCGGGTTGAGGATTTCTAGGTTTGTCTGCACCGACGCAGCGCTCGAGTAATTCTTCCAGATTTCCGTTCTCACCTTTTGCCTGCTGAGTCAAAGATTTTAACGGCTTTTTAATCAGCTTATAGCGATTACTCTTCAGTTTTGGTTTCAGCCATTTCTGAAGTAAGTCATTACGTTCTTTAAGGGAGAGGCCATGCGAGGACGCGTGAATTTTAAAGTGCAGGTGTAATAAAGCGTGAACCGCAAGCTCACTCAGAAGTTGGTTAGCATCTGTAGACTGTCTTGCCTGCTTAGAACTTTGCATTACACTCGAACAAAATTAGGGAAGAAGGATAATGGTGCCGAGAGAGGGACTCGAACCCTCACACCAAAGGCACTAGCACCTCATGCTAGCGTGTCTACCAATTTCACCATCTCGGCATCATGATGCTCTGAATACTCAGAGGCCTCGAAAGAAGCAACGCGAATTATAACCAAAATCCACCTGTTGGCGAGAGCAAAATGACGAATTTTGGCTCTTTCGAGTTTGATTGCATATTTATTGGTCACTTTTATGTTTTTTACCATCAACGCCTATCCTTATGCCCTTACTTTTATTAATGGTATGACGACAAAAGAGTACTTTTGCCTAAATTTTGAACGCTTGAACGTTTGCGTAAATAAATGTGATGAATATCTCTTTTTGTTGGCTATACTTGCGTCCCGTTTAAGCGGGAATTAGGGTTTAGTTGTTCAGGACCCTTACCCATACAAGCCGTCACATGGAGCAGGCCAAGCAACATGCTCGCCAGCAGTGAATGACCCCACGGACCGGACCAGCTACGTTCAATTGCTTGTATAAGGTAAAAATAAGATGTCGAACTATTCGTTCTGTCTACATTCTGGATCTAAAAGTGAGTTATCACTCGCTGCGTTGTCCCTTTCTTCTGCCAATTCCTTTGGCTCTTTTTTCTTTTTCAACGTTTAGTAGGTCCAGCTCATGAGTGTTCTATTTAGTCTATTTGGTATTGTTGCACTGCTAGGTTGTGCTTTCCTACTTTCTGAGGGTCGTTCTTCCATCAATTGGAAAACTGTATCTCGCGCCTTGATGCTACAAATGGGGTTTGCTGCTTTGGTGCTCTATTTCCCGTTGGGTCAAGCGGCGCTGGCGAGTTTAAGTAATGGTGTCGCGGGGCTACTCAGCTTTGCTGATGAGGGGATTAAATTCCTCTTTGGTGACCTCGCTTCTTCTGGCTTTATCTTCGCTATCCGTGTCCTTCCTATCATCATCTTCTTCAGTGCTCTTATCTCCGCCCTTTACTATTTGGGCATTATGCAAAAAGTGATTCAATTTATTGGCGGCGCTATCCAGAAGTTCTTGGGTACGAGTAAAGCAGAGTCTTTGGTTGCAACAGGGAACATTTTCTTATCTCAAGGCGAGTCACCACTTCTTATTCGTCCATTTCTTTCTAACATGACTCGCTCTGAACTGTTTGCCGTGATGGCTGGTGGTATGGCTTCAGTGGCGGGCAGTGTGCTTGGTGGTTATGCTGGTTTGGGTGTCGACCTCAAATACTTGATCGCGGCAAGCTTTATGGCAGCACCAGGTAGTTTGATGATGGCAAAAATCATCGTTCCTGAGCGTCAAACGCCAAGCGATTACAACAATATTGAGCTAGATAAATCAGAAGAAAGTAACGTTATTGATGCGCTAGCAAGCGGTGCCATGGGCGGTATGAAAGTTGCCGTTGCTGTTGGTACCATGCTTATCGCTTTCGTGAGTGTTATCGCGATGGTGAACACGGGGCTAGAAAACTTGGGCGAGATACTTGGTTTCTCTGGCGTAACGCTACAAGCGATTTTTGGTTATTTGTTTGCACCTCTAGCGTGGTTGATTGGTGTGCCAAGCCACGAAATTCTAGCTGCGGGTTCATACATTGGTCAGAAAGTGGTGATGAATGAGTTTGTTGCGTTTATCGATTTTGTGCAGCACAAAGCGACACTGTCTGAGCATACTCAAATTATTATCACTTTTGCGTTGTGTGGTTTTGCGAACATTGGCTCAATTGCGATTCAGTTGGGTTCTATCGGCGTGATGGCACCTGAGCGCCGCAAAGATGTTGCAAGTCTAGGCCTAAAAGCGGTTGCTGCTGGTACACTCGCTAACCTGATGAGTGCGTGCTTAGCGGGCATTTTTATCTCTCTCTAATTTAGATTGAAGATACACACTAAAAACCCGCCTAAATGGCGGGTTTTGTTATTTCTAAGGCTTGGGCATTAAGCCGTAAGGTATCGATTTAAAAGCCTCTGGGTGCTCTTGATAAGTTGGCGCTTTATGTACCCCTTTCCAATCGAGCAGCATGATGGCTAGTACGTTACGGTGTTCGCCGTACTTGAGATCAAAGTTACCGTCGACCGACGGAATCATCCCTTTTTCTGCGTTGATTGCGTGACGAATGGCTTGGCGGGTTTTCTTTACGACCGGATCATGGTCCAAGCCTGCTAACAAAAACGAAATGCCGACTTCCGCAATCACGTCTTCTTTGGCGCGCAGTAGGATAGTATCGATATTGTTGCGAAAGTAATCATAAATCCATTGGTGTTTCTTCTCGCTTACTCGCTCCTGATAATACTGTGAATCGGCAAAGATGATGTGCGTCATACCATAGAGTTTGTTCCAATACTGCTGAGCTGAAAGCATCTTATCTTTATCGTCGGGGTAGGTGTCACGGAAGGTTTGAGTGAATTCCTCGACCACATCTTGCTCTCCTAACTGACGAAGCCAGTAGACTTGGTTTGCAAGCTGAGCTGCCCATGCTTCTATCATCTCTTTGTCCGTAACGTAACGCGAGAAATCGTAGCGCCTAATAATTTTTCTCAGCGTTTTGTCTTGTTTATGCTTTAGGCCGTATTCGTTTGCTCTTGCCATTGCGCCAAGCAAATCCACACCAAGATAAAGGTACTCAGGATGGTGTTTAGTCACGGTATAGCGTCGCTGCCCTCGTTCGGTTTCTTTCTCTTGATACGTGGTCAGCCTTTGAGATGAATAGAGAATGATGTCTTCTGGTTCAACAACTTCATTAGCAAATTGGTTTAACCGGCTGGCTACTTGTGCCATGTCGGTCCAAATGGCAGCGTGATATTTCTCATCTAATGTTTGGCGGTACATGCGTAAGCCAAAATGGCCCTCTTTAAACGCCGGGAAAGTGAACAGTTCCTGTTCGTAGGTACTACGAATCAACTGCGCTGATTGAGTATTATCGAGAAGCGGTACCTCTTCCTGTGATGCCTGAGCAGCAAAGGTAAGTGAGCAAGAGAGTAAGACCGCTAAGCTAAGAGGTTTAATACGCATAAATCCATTCCCTATGAAGTCCTGAACCTAAACCTACCATCAATATTAATTGAGAATGTAAAAGCTGAGTCAATAGTTAAAAATTTGCCTAAAAGTCAGGTTGATACGTTCATCTTTGGTTTTCGCGGTTTTTGGTACGCAGTGCTTCCAGTGATGCTGTAGCTCGCCAGCCATAATCAGTAAGGAGCCGTGAGAAAGCTCATATTCAATCTCAGTTTTACAATGTAAATTTCTAAGCAAAAATCGACGTGTTTCACCTAAGTTCAAAGATGCGATAACAGGGTTTCTACCTAACTCTGGTTCATTATCTTGGTGCCAGCCCATTGAGTCTTGACCGTGTCGATATAAGTTAGCGAGAACAGAATTAAAAGTGACATCAGCAACTGATTCACAACGTACTTTCAGCTGAGTTAACTCAGGAGCCCAAGGGTGAGGCTGCATGGTTAAGCCTGAGTAAGTATATGCTGCATCACCGTGCCACGCTTGTAAGCGAGGTTGAAGTACTGACTTGCCGAACATAGTAATGTGTTCTTGGTGCCATGGCAGTGTCTTTCGAAGTTGGTCAAAGTAATTATCCGCCTCAAGATGGCTAAGAAAATGAGGATCATAATAAAGTTTTCCTCTTTCTACTTCTTGCCATAGATCGCCGCCAAATAAATCGCCTTGTTGATGCATCATCTCACACCTAAAACATAAAAGTTGTCAATCACTGTTACCTTTCTGATTATGATTGGTTATTCTTGTGATAATAAGAATTTTAACAATAAATAAAAAATCTCGTAGTTGTATACGAGTTGTGGGGAGAAAATGCGTTATTTACCCAGAAAGCGATGCTATTTTGCATTGTTCTTCCTCACCTTTTTCGCTTTGTGTATTGGGGTTATCGAGCTGTTAAATCGAAACCAGCAAGAGCTTCACAAAGAGCGAGTTCAAGTTGAGGCCAAAGAACAACTTTCCATTCTCCGTTCCAATTTGGAAGCGGTACTTATGGCGGATATCTACAAAGCCAGTACTTTAGCGACACTCATTACGTTACTTCCTAAAAATCAAGAAAAAGAATTGAGTATCGCCGCTCACCGAATCCTAAATAAAAGTAAACATATTACAATCATCGGTATCGCGAAAAATGATGTAATTAGTCACGTATTTCCACGCCAAGGTAATGAGCGCCTAATCGGCCTTGATTACCGCGCAGTGCCACAGCAGTGGGTACAGGTGCAAAAAGCCAAGGATGTACAAGAAATTTTCATCGCAGGGCCCGTTACATTGATCCAAGGTGGCCGAGGTTTGATCGTGCGTGTGCCTGTTTTTCTTGATCCTCCAATGAATCAGGACTACTGGGGAGTGATCAGTGCGGTGATTGATTTCGATGCTCTGATGAGAGAAACCGGCGTAATTGATTTCTCGTATCGTTACCCTTTAATGATCCGTGGTTACGATAGCGGTGGCTCATTTGGTGATGCTTTCTTTGGCGCGCAAAGTATAAATAGCATGGTATATGCAAAAGAGATGGTTCATTTTCCTTATGGTGGGTGGAGTATGGTGGTTTTCTCTGGAGGCAAAGCTGATCGCCAAATCTCTTGGCATCAGTTGCATTTAGCTAGAGTAATCGGCTATCCCATTATATTCGCACTTAGCCTCGCGCTGTTCGCCATTTATCGACTGTATACCATTGCAGATGACAGAGCTTTACACGATGAACTCACGCGTTTACCAAACCGTCGCTATTTTATGAAGTTTTACAAGCAGCAGTTTGAAATAGCGAAACGTTATAAAAAGCGTTATAGCTTCGCCTTAATTAATATTGACCTAGATAGGTTTAAACACATTAACGACACCTATGGTCACGACGCAGGTGACAAAGTTTTAATCGCTACGGCTGAAAGGGTAAAAAGCTCTCTGCGTAAATCAGACATCGTGGCCAGAATGGGCGGTGATGAGTTCTTAGTTGTAGTTCATCACCCAGGAACGGAAGAAAATGTTCAGTCCCTTCTACAAAAACTTCGATTAGCGCTATGCTCGACGCCCGTCATTTACGATGAAACGCTTATCTATTTGAAAGCCAGTATTGGGTACGCGATATTTGACCCGCAAATGTCATCTTCTGAGCAAATGATGAAACTAGCCGATGAGAGAATGTATCAACAAAAGCATGGCGGATGAGCCTGAACCCAGTTTCAATAAGGGGTTAGAAGAATGGTAAAGTTGGGAGCCCGAAATCTCATCATCATTTGGGTACAAGAATATGTGACTTCATATGTTCACAGACACTTTGCTGAGAGAGTCGTTATTAGCAGTGCATTCAGTGGCATATTTGCATAATGTTGCATTTTGCAAATGCAGTTTGCGAAATTAATGGTTAATAAAGCAACGATATGCATCTGGATCTACTAAAAAACGGCTTTTTTAAAGTTGGCACGCATCGTGCTTTACTTAGAGTGACCCTTATTAAGCCGAGGGTCACCTAGCCAACTGACGTTGTTAGTGAATACAAATTGTTCACAAGTATATACCGCCAATCACGTTTATTGTGATTGGCGTTTTTTCTTTCTAAAGCCCGATGATATTCACGTCGCTGCCCGTCTCATCAGCTTCTCCGCACTTGCTGTAACAACTAGGTTGTCTTGGACAAACCGCCCCTCTGGAGCAGATCAACCTTGCTTGGGTTTGAATCCCGCGCTCTATCCAGTTGATGTTTAATATCTTAGCGATAGTCGTTAAGTCTTTTTTGATGTGGGGAGGAATAACACTACTTCCGCCGGAAGCGACACAAAGGGACTTAAGTTCTTCCGCTATGGAAACGGCATCGCCACCTTGTGCAGAAATAGCAGGGTTAAGATCAATACCGGCACATAGCACGCGATTATTTCCCGCAGGGTCAAATACGTTGACCGATTCGCAGCAGTAGATACGTGGCTCGTCGCCAACATTTAAAATCGAAATTTGCGCTGAACTGGTATCCAAAGGCTGGGAAAGGCGTCGGAATACCGCCCAGTGCTGGCAAGGGTCGTTTACTTTGCGCATGTTGCCCCAAGGCAATGGAATACCATTTCCTCGATACACTGCTTTTAACTTGCCGGGGCCATAGGCATCAAAATAGTGCCAATGAGGGTAAGGCGAGACCACCGTCATGCGACGCATTGCAACGGAAGGAGAAACGCCGGCCTTTTTGTGAACATCAATTTCGTAACCGGAGCGGTCAAGCAACTGACGAAATGGTACTTTGGGGCAAAGCAAGGCACCAGCAAAAAAGCTGGACTCAAAATCACGCCAAGCTTGCAGGATATCTTGCGAATTGAGTTCAGAGTTCGACACAGGGCTGTCCATTTGCTCCCAATTGTTTTGATGCCCGATAGATAAAACGTTATTCATTGCATCGCTGCTATGGAGCACTCGATGGCCGATATATACCGCCAAGTCATACTTCAATCGGGTTGGATAGTCACGCATTCGTTTATTGAGATAAATAGTCCCAGGTGGCTCCATGAAAGACGTAATCAACTGTTTGGCGCTGACGCCCAGTTCATCAATCACATCTTGTGGCGCTCGATCTACCCAGCGGATATCCAATCCCATACTCTTTGCAATGTCTACGAGATCTTCTACAGATAGATTCAGCCGCTTCAAGCCGACCTCTTCGGCGGCGCGCTCTAAATCAGGAAAATGGTTTTGATGGTTTTCTTGGTGTGCGCGGATCAGTAAGTGGGCGAATTGACGCCCCGTGATACCTGTTTGGGAGAGCATTTCTGGTATCGCGATTTGAAGAATATCATTGGAAAACAGGAAGCTCGGCTCCAACGCCATGCCACTAATCCCGCCACGATTTCCTTTGTTGGGTGTGATGGCTTCTAATTCGGGTTCATCATCTAAAAACCACGCCGGATCTTTTTGAAAAACTTCCGCGATCACTTCGAGCATATCGATACTCGGTACGCGTTTTCCGCGCTCAATCATTGAAAGGTAAGAAACCGACGGAGCGTACTCTGGATTAATTCTTACACAACGGGCAGACAAATCTTCCATCGTTAAATGGTTGTTTTTTCTTAGGTTACGAATTTTCGTACCAAGAAAATGAGACTGACGAATAAGGCTTTTTGACACAGACATTTTGTAAAATTCACATTGTAAAATTTTTGTTGTGAAATTGTAGTCAATATTTCGCTAGTCTACATAATGAGCAGGCAAGGAAATTAACCATCCACTTCACAGAATTGCCTGAAACTTAAATAAAGGATTTAAGTTTTTACTCTAGGACGAGTTTTTAAGTGCGAGGATATGACGATGAATATGCTGAACTTCGATAAAAAAGAGATGCAACAACAACGCCCATTTATCGCTGAAGCCGTATTTGCCGTCGAAGCGGTAAGTGCTGAGCAGCAGAGTGAGAAACAAGTAAAAGCGAAGCAACTGCTTGACCGCATGTTCCCATTGGAGAACGGGTCGCACCAAGACGTATCAAGTTACGTGATTGATTACCGCCATGTTTTGGCTTATTTCAAAGACGGTACACACAGCGGCCTGAAAAGCCCAAAACACTTCGTGGCGTACACTGGTGAAAAGGAAGATCCAAAGTCTATTTTGTTCAAAGATGATTCGGGCAATCATGTAGAAGTGCTGTTTGGCTGTCATAAAGGCACTGGTTGCGTGGAATTAGTGGACATTGATGATATTCAATTGGAAACTCGCACGACGTTTCGTCCTGAACTAACTGGCAATGCACCAACCGCGATGCGCCATTGGATAAGTCTAATCAAAGGCGACAAAAAAGGTAAGCCGATGGCATGCAGTGAAGATAAAGAATATACCGCAAAAAATGGTGACGACTACATTCTAAGTTACTGCTACAGCGTCGATTAAGATACTCATGATTGGATACAAAAACCCCGCACTTTACAGCGCGGGGTTTTCTTTTTTATCATAAAAGTCGTTTTCGCTTAGCCAGTTTATTTAAATTGGCATCACGCGGTTACGACCGAGTTGTTTTGCTTCATAAAGCTGTTTATCGGCTTTATTGATTAAGGCTTCAGGCGTATCACCCAGCTCAAATTCTGCTACCCCAAAAGAAGCGGTAATGCTGTGAACTTGTGTGCCTGAGCGCTTATCTCTGATACGCAGTTTTTCTATCATCCGGCGTAGTGTGTCTGCATATTGGCGAGCAATTCGCAGAGATTTGTTAGGTACAATTAACGCGAATTCTTCACCACCAAAACGGTACGCACATATCCCATCTCGACAACTTTGTTGTAGCCGGCGGGCAATGGCTTTTAATACTGTATCGCCAAAAAGGTGCCCGTAATTGTCGTTAAATGATTTGAAATGATCGATATCAAGCATGATCAAGGTCATTGCCTGATTTGATGCAATAAGTGAAGAGAGATCTTTGTCAAATGCTCGGCGGTTGTATAGGTTTGACAAACCATCGAACAACGCATCTTGCTGTACTTCAGCCAGTTGGTTTTTGAGGCGAGAAATTTCTTCACTCGCGTTAGTCAATTGGCTATTCAAAAACTTTGTTGAGTGACGAATTTCGTGTGACTCTGCGACAAGTTGACGAATCACCACCATCACTTCTTCGATGCTTAGGCTATTGTCCTCAACTTTTTCCAGTTTATTAAAGCTTTTGTCTACCATCTCAGAAAAGGAGGAAGTATCTGAAATCGTATCGCTCATTGAACTGGATACTTCGTGTAGCAGAACTTCTACATTGGTTCTAAGATCTTCAAGGCTGGTTTCTGCTTTGCTGGCCACATAGTTGTTGTAAAGCTGTTTATTGGTTGCTGGCGGGCAAATACCGTAGTTTTCTAACACCATGTCTAACTCAAAGTTGAGTTCTGGAATGGTCTTGTCAACGTAGGTATACCAAAGCGCGTAGTTGGCTGGCGTGGCAGCAACATGGTTTTTGATCATCAGTGGGACCGCTTTTTTTAAATTAGCGGTTGATTTCTTAAACTCGTCGGTCATTTCTGCGATGGTACTAGCAAAATGGGATTGGGCTTAGATTAACGGATATTAACTAATGTCGCTTTAATTTTTATCACTTTTGCATGGTTTATATAGAAAATGAGTGATTAAGATCGTGATCAATACCGTTGGATTCAAATTTTATAAAATATCAGTATGAAACATGTACAGGCATTTGGTGGTATTGCGTGTTTTGAGATATCCAGCAAATGGATTCCGTGTGAACGTTAGTAACCTAATGATCGTCAAACTCTCGTTTTCGTATAAAAGCAAGTAAATCAAAAGGCTTAACGTCAGGGTCTCCGTGAAAAGAACTCGTAGACGAAGAATTAACATCTGAGGGTGCGAATTGAAAAAGAAAATAGGACTTTATTGGTTCACGAACGACTTGCGATTGCACGACAACCCACTGTTGAAAAGCGCCAGTGTAGAAATGGACGAGTTAATTTGCTTGTATTGCTACCCTTCAATGACGCCTTACTTGCATCACTTTGCGCAGGAAGCCTCTTTCGGGCGTGCGAAATTGCAGTTTCTCGACGCATCGCTTAGTGAACTCAATCAATCTTTGAATCACCTTGGTCAGCGATTGTGGGCAGTTGAACTGACGCCCGATCAAGCAATCAAGTATGCTGTTAATCGCTTCGGCGTCACACATATATATGCTGAAGCCTTTCCCGGTTCGGATGAGCAACAAGCGTTAGATCTAGCAGTTGAAGGCGCTTCTCATGTAAAAATAAAACAGCAAACAATCCGGACCCTGTTAAGGGAAGAACAACTGCCATTTGACTTGAGCAAACTGCCTACGACTTTCACGCAGTTTAGAAAGCAAGTTGAAAGTTTAGACATCTCTCGGCCCCACGAGAGTATCCGTTCGTTACCTCCAATTCCTTTAGGTGTGAATCTGCCTTCCGTTACTGCATATTACTTTGACACAAAAGCTACGTTTCATGGTGGAGAAAGCCGCGGGCTTGAACATTGTCGCCAGTATTTTGCTTCCACACTAGCCAGTGAATACAAACAAACACGCAACGGTTTAGATGGCATGGATTACTCCACCAAGTTCTCTCCTTGGCTAGCTCATGGGTGCGTTTCTCCGAAAACTATTTATGCCATGTTGAAACGTTATGAAGCGGAGAATGGTGCAAATGATTCAACCTACTGGATTTACTTCGAACTGCTTTGGCGTGAATACTTTTATTGGTATGCCCGTCGACACAAGCGACAGCTGTTCCGATTCGGTGGCATCCAAAATCAAGCACCACTCACCAGCTTTTATGCGCACCGTTTTCAACAATGGAAGAAAGGTGAAACGCCATTTCCTATCGTGAACGCGTGTATGCACCAGCTTAATGAAACCGGTTATATGTCGAATCGTGGCAGACAGTTAGTCGCCAGTTGTTTAGTGCATGAGCTTGGCCTCGATTGGCGTTATGGCGCGGCGTACTTTGAGTCACAACTGGTTGATTACGATGTGGCATCGAACTGGGGAAACTGGCAATACTTAGCAGGCGTTGGTGCTGATCCGCGTGGTTCACGACAATTCAACCTCGAAAAGCAAACCGAAATGTACGATCCGCACATGGAGTTCATTGATAGGTGGCAAGGTCGTTGTGCTGGCGCGCATTTGGATAGTGTAGACATGGTCGATTGGCCTATCGTAATGGGCAGCAGTGACAAAGCTTCGTCACCGGAGAAACCGTAATGCAATTTGAAACCGTACGATTGATCTTGGGCGATCAACTTAACAGTGAGCACTCTTGGTTTCAGCAACCGGATGAGCAAGTGCTTTATTTGATTGCAGAGCTCAAGCAAGAGAATACTTACGTCACGCATCATATTCAGAAAGTGTGTGCGTTCTTTTCTGCAATGGAACAGTTTGCGAAAGAGCGTCAGAGTGAAGGTCACCAAGTTCTGCACCTCACGTTGGATGACACACAATCCTTCGACGATCTTGAGCAAGTTTTGCAACATTATGTGAGCGAAGGTGGTGCAAGCAAGTTTGAATATCAACGCCCCGATGAATACCGTTTACTAGAACAGTTAGCCAAACTAAAGCTTGATGGGGTCGTGACACGTTGTGTCGATTCGGAACACTTTTTGTTGCCGTTTGAGGAAATAGAATCGCAGTTTCCTCAAGGCAAACACATCATGATGGAGCACTTCTACCGCCGGATGCGAAAGCGCTTCGACATCTTGATGCAAGACGGAAAACCCGTCGGCGGAAAATGGAATTACGATGCCAACAACCGTAACAAGCTCAAAGCCAAAGACATTGAACAACTGCCACAACCGTTGATGTTCAGTACCGACGTGCGCGATATTACTGAGCGGTTGGCAAAACATGACATCGAAACCATCGGAAATCTTGAAGGAGATTTGTTGTGGCCGATCAATCGCGCGCAGAGCTTGTCTTTACTCGCGCATTTCTGCCAAGTCTGTCTGCCGTTGTTCGGCCGTTTTCAAGACGCCATGACAGGCCAGCACGATGCTAAGTGGAGCTTGTATCACAGCCGAATTTCCTTCTCGCTCAACAGCAAATTGCTGCACCCGAGAGAAGTCATTGATGCATCACTCAAGGCATTTCATTCCAACGCAGGCATCGACATTTCTCAAGTCGAAGGGTTTATTCGCCAAATCTTGGGATGGCGAGAATACATCCGAGGCGTCTACTGGGCGAATATGCCTAATTACCCGAACAAGAACGAGTTGGGCGCAGAAAGAAAGCTGCCAGATTTCTTCTGGAATGGTGAAACTAAAATGGCTTGTATGCGCAATGCGATTGGGCAGTCCCTCGATTACGCCTACGCACACCACATCCAACGATTGATGGTCACTGGTAACTTTTGCTTGCTAACCGAGATCGACCCAGATCAAGTGGATGAGTGGTATCTCGGTATCTATGTTGATGCGATTGAATGGGTCGAAATGCCGAACACACGTGGCATGGCATTGTTTGCGGATGGCGGCATTGTTGGCACCAAACCTTACGCGGCGAGTGGTTCTTACATCAACAAAATGAGCGACTACTGTAAGGGTTGCTATTACGACAATAAGGCGAGGAGTGGGGAAGGATCGTGTCCGTTTAACAGCCTTTATTGGCGCTTTATGAACAAACACGACAAGCGCCTCGCAGCCAATCCACGAATCGGGATGATTTTCCGCTCTTGGGACAACATGGAAGAACAACAACGCCAAGCGATTCTTGATACCGCAGAGCACTACATAGAAAACGTGGAGAACTTGTGATGGAAATACTCATCGTCGGTGGCAATGGTGGAATTGGTTTGGCGATGATGAGAGAAGCCGCAGCTCGGTTTCCTCAAGCTCGCGTGCATGCCACTTATCGTAAGCAGCAACCAGATTGGCAACACCCAAATGTCGTTTGGCATCAAGTGGATGTATCGCAAGACGAGCAGGTAAAAGCGTTCAGTGAGCAGATTGAACACGTCGATTGGTTGGTGAACTGTGTTGGTATGTTGCACACCCAAGAGAAAGGTCCTGAGAAGAATCTTAGCTCGCTCGACGCAGACTTCTTTCAGCAAACCATCACGGTTAATACTTTGCCAAGTTTGCTGTTGGCGAAATACTTCACGCCCAAGCTAAAGCGCAGTACTGCACCCAAGTTTGCGACCATTTCGGCCAAAGTTGGCAGCATTAGCGATAATCAGTTAGGTGGTTGGTACAGCTATCGAGCATCGAAAGCCGCATTAAACATGTTCCTAAAAACCATGTCGATCGAATGGCAAAGAGTGGTCAAACATGGCACGGTGCTTTCACTTCACCCTGGCACCACAGATACCGCTTTGTCGGCACCTTTTCAAACCAATGTCCCAGAGGGAAA
This sequence comes from Vibrio sp. OY15, assembly GCF_000742455.1. Taxonomy (NCBI): domain Bacteria; kingdom Pseudomonadati; phylum Pseudomonadota; class Gammaproteobacteria; order Vibrionales; family Vibrionaceae; genus Vibrio; species Vibrio sp. OY15. The sequence continues at coordinate 74,684 of NZ_JPIL01000009.1, forward strand.
GTTGTTCACGCCAGAGCGAGTTGCTAAGGATTTATTAGGCTTGATAGAAAAAGCAACCCCGCAAGATAGCGGGGCGTTTTGGGCTTATGATGGGACGTTATTACCTTGGTAAGAGAACGCGTACAAACGTTAATACAAAGGGAATAACATGCTCCAGAGAGGGTCGGAGTGACCTACGTTTTCGTTGGTTTATTTCTTCGGCAACGCTCAGAACAATAAACGATTTCCTCCCAATTTCGCGCCCACTTCTTTCTCCAAGAAAACGGGCGCTGACAGACCGGACAGACTTTCATGGGAAGGTTGGATTTAAAACCTTTCATCGCGCTGAATGTTCACTCCTAATTTGGTTAAAATTACTTATCAAATAGGTACAGGTAATCGCCGTAGCCTAAACTCGCCATCTTGTTCACAGGTACAAATTTCATCGCAGCAGAGTTCATGCAATAGCGTAATCCCGTCGGCTTCGGACCATCTTTAAACACATGACCTAGGTGTGAATCACCAAACTTACTGCGGATCTCCGTTCTAGGGTAGAGTAGTTTATAATCGGTTTTCTCCACGATGTAACCCGGGTTAATTGGTCGAGTAAAGCTTGGCCAACCTGTGCCAGATTTGTATTTATCAGTAGAAGAAAATAGCGGTTCACCGGTCACAATATCAACATAAATTCCCGCTTCTTTGTTGTCCCAGTATTCATTATCAAACGGACGCTCCGTGCCTTCTTCTTGCGTCACGTAATACTGTAGCTCTGTTAAGTTTGATTTGATTTCAGACTGAGCAGGCTTACTGTACGCTTTCACTTTCGAAAGCAGCTTTTTTTCTTCAATCAACTGTCGAAGTGTTTTAGGACTTTCTTTTCGATCTTCACCAAACACTTCGTCGAGGTATTTATCGCGACCTGATGCGTAGCGGTAGTATTTGTACTTTAGGCTACTCTTCTTGTAGTAATCCTGATGGTACGACTCCGCAGGGTAAAACTTTTCAAACTCGATCAGCTCTGTTTTCAACGGCTTTGGATAGATCATCGCCTTGTCGATTTCCATCATAAACTGCTTAGCAATCTGTTTTTGCTCCGCATTATGGTAGAAGATCGCTGGACGGTATTGAGGGCCACGGTCAACAAATGAACCTTTATCGTCGGTAGGGTCGATATGACGGAAGAAGTAGTCCAGCACTTGTTCGTAGTTCACGACAGCAGGATCGTACTCCACCTCAATCACTTCAATATGACCAGATTTACCAGAAGAGACTTGGCGGTAAGTCGGGTTTTCAATATGACCACCTGAATAACCTGATACAACATCGATTACGCCGGGCAGTTGCTCTAAATCCGATTCTGTACACCAGAAACAACCGCCAGCTAGCGTTGCGATTCTTGTATTCTCTGAAGCCTTCAGCTTATCCATCGTATCGGCGGTACCTGTTTTACTCAATAGTAGAAACAAGACTGGAAGTGCGAAGGAGAAACCGGCCAATAACTTAGACATATTCTTCATAGCTACCTCATCGTTATTTTTGTAGAAAGTGTTACTTAAATAAAAAGTGTTACGTATAGAGAAAGGTAACCGAGCGAAAAAATTACAGTAATGTTGAAAATTCCGTTGCCCTTTTATGCGATAGAGCTAAAGTATCGACAAGAAACACACCGCTAGTAAGGGCAACGATGCCTTGAATAAGCGATGCTAAATGAGGTAAATCATGCAAGCTGAAGTTAAATGGATAGAAGATTTTAAATTCCTTGGGCAATCTCAGTCGGGCCACTCCGTAGTGATGGATGGCAATGGTGGTGCAACCGCACCAAGCCCAATGGAAATTGGCGAGTAGGACCAAAATTTAACATTTAGAGATGGGAGTTTACATCTTGGCTTTGCTTAAGGTTATACATGTTTTTTTAAATCAACCACTTAAGTGTTGTAGGGTTTGCTTTTCGTTAGTCCCTTTTAAGTCTCTTTTGCATTTCTTAAGTTAGCTTCGAATACTCAATGCACCCATCTTAACCTTTAAGTGAGACACTGATACAGCATATACTTAAGCCTGAAAATTGATGCACCTCTTTGTTATAGAGCACAAGACATCTATCGCTTATTAGGTATAATCAGCAAGCCCTAACTTACCGTTAGATTTAACCCGAAATTTAGGTGTAAAGATCAATGTCAATTTTATCCTCAAAATCCAATAGTGAAGAAGATTTCATTGAACTCGGTAAACTGATAAAAGAAATACCATGGTTGGCTAAAAAAGACTATGAATCTTCGCTTCCTGCGTTATTGAATACATATAACACTGAGCCAGAAAGAGTAGTGTTAAAAGAACTATTTCGCCGATTCACTCATCATGAAAACGATGATCGTTTAGAAGCAAATGATCTACTGATCAAGATCATAAAGGAACATAAATTTCAGCCCAATGATACTGTATTTGTCGCTACATCCGATGGTAAAGAGTCCGATGGCTCTCAAACTGGCTTATATCAAATAAAGTCTCTACTTGGCAGGCAGGAGGCTGATTGGAAAGAACGTAACTTCCTGCCAGTATTGGATGATAGTTATGATAGGATTCATCAGGCTGGTATGAAGAATATAGTTGTTTTTGATGACTTTATTGGAAGTGGAAAGACAATAGTGAACAAAGTTCGCACTTTGAAAACTGAGATGAATAGCCGAGGTCAGAAACAAAGGAAGTATTTTGTATTTTCGTTTGTTGGAATGCGGTTTGGTGTTGACTATGCAAGGAACGAACTTGGCATAGATATTTATTGTCACACAGAACTAACAAAGGGAATTGTAGACCACCCTAATTCTGAGATAATTAGAGGAGTAGTTCTAAATATGGAAGCGTCGCTATTACCGAAGTGGAATAAGTTAAATATCTCAGATTTTAGTTTAGGTTACAAAGAATCAGAAGCACTCTATCAGTTATATATGTCAAACTGTTCTAATAATGTTCTTCCTATTTTTTGGTGGAAATATGATGAAAATAAAATTTTCAGAAACCCAATGTTTGGTAGGTTAAGATAAATGAATCCGTCACATGTGAAAGTTGCTATTGATTTTTTGAAAGAAAAAAATCAAGCCTCATTATTTGATCTGCATAATAAGTTTCGTCTTACTTATACCGAGTCAGTTAATGTTATCAGCTATCTCAATGATCAAAATATTGTTAGTTTTGACGGGTATAACTTTTCTTTAAACGATGATGTTTCTATTGAAAATATATCGAATTTATATAATTCGATCAGGTTTAGAAGCTTTAGTCTTGAACACGAAATAATAGAAGGCTACAAAGAATCAGCACTGGGAATATCTGATTTATATATGCCAAATCTAAATAGGATTGATGGTTCTTTACTTGTTGACTCGTGAGAAAAATATGATACTGTTCACTGGCTGCTCACCGTTAGTTAGAGCGGGTGATTCGCCCGCCATCAATAAGGCTCACTTTAACCTCATTGATTCTCTACCGGATTTCGTGACGGTGGGCGGCTTTACATATCACACGTCTATAGAGAAGCTACATTGATGATGGAACAAAGTCGTTGGTTTAAGTTTTTTATAGAAAATGATTTAAACAAATCACAGGCACAGCTTCTAACTAAGTATGCCCAAATACTGGAGTTAAAATCACTCCCTGTAATCTTTGAGCTTGAACACTTATCCAAACTTCTGGGTGTTGAACTATCATTACTAAGCCGAATTTGCACTCTAAATGAACGGTTTTATAGATTATTTAGTTTAGAAAAAAAACATGAAGGTTTTCGCCACATCGAATCACCTTACCCTAAGCTAAAATATATTCAGAGATGGATAAATGATAATATCCTTTCTGTTCTGACCGTCCACGATAATGTATATTCCTATTTGCAAGGTAAATCTCATATTGATAACGCAAAAATGCATATAGGCTGCAAGCAAATGCTAAAGTTGGATTTAGTGAACTTTTTTGGTCATATAACTATAAGTCAAATTGAGAAGGTTTTTATTGATTGTGGGTACACTGAAGATTTAAGTAATAAATTAGCTAAGATTTGCACATGTTATGACCACCTTCCTCAAGGTGCTCCGACAAGCCCTGCATTAAGCAATATTATTTTTTATGACTTAGATTGTATTTTTTATGATATTTCGCAATTAAATGGTTTAACTTATACTCGATATGCTGATGATCTATTTTTTTCGGGCGATAATATTACAAAAGATGTTATAGATGATATCTTCTCTCATTTAAGAAATCATGGTTTCAGTATTAATGATGATAAATCAAGACTTGTGAAAGACAATCAAAGAAAAGTTGTTACTGGTCTCGTAGTTCAATCTGATTCTATTAGAGTACCTAAAAAAATGAGAAGGAAATTCAGGAAAGACTCATACTACTTAATTAAGAATGGTTATGATAACTTAGGTAATGAGAGGCTATTTGAACTTTTGGAAGTTGATGAATTAATCGGTATTGGTAGTTATATTAAAAAAGTAGAACCCCAAAACACCTATGTTTCTGAGGCTTTAAATGAATTAAATAAAGTTAAAAAGAGTTTAATGGCTTCGGCTTCTACAACTTAAGTTGCTTTAGGTATTTGTGCATTTACATGGCGAAAATATCCGCAGGCTTATCTTAAATGATTTCATGTCCACATCTGCTGCAAACGGTCAATCTGCCCATTTTTCGAGGTTTTCCTATGTTAATACACTTTCGGCAAATTGAGGTGCTACCAACAGATTTGACCGACATTGGTAAGGCGGATAGTTTCTGGCTTCGATGAGTTTTCTCTTTGTAGTTTTTGGGAGCATGAAAACTTGAATACGAGCGTTCTAACTTATCAAGTCGCTCTTGTGCATCTCTTTCCTGTTGTAAGGCCATTTCTCTGGCTCGCTCTCTTTCTTTCTGTTCGATCTGTTGTCTAAGCTTTTCATCATTAATTTGTTCGATTACTTGCATTCTTAATTGTTCAGTATCTACGAAGTACGTTTTTTTAGTCGCCTCATCAAAACTAAGCATAGAGAAGTCCACGATTTCTGAAACCCACTTGTGAGCGATAGTCAATTCTTCGCTCATATAAGGCTGTCGGTAATAGCATTTCATTACCAGTTTACCGTTAAGCTCGGATTCATGGGTTGCCTCATTGTCCAAAACGAATACGTTGGCTTTATTGGCATAGGCTATGTCGAGAGTAGTGAATTTTTCAGAGTCAAAGTCGAGAAAAACCCAAGTGATATAGGCATCGTTGTTTTTGTAGAATTCTTCTCGACTAATGATAACGTCAAGAAACGTTGTTGATACTTGAAGTTCGAATACGACTTCTCGGTTATCTGAGGCAAAACGAGCTGAAATATCAGGTCTACGCCAGCGTTTGGCTATACCGACAGGGTTCTTTTCTCGGAATGTTTTTTCTATATGGATTTCATTAGAGAATAGGGGATCTGAACTGAGTAGTTCCGCTAACCTTTGCTTACCCTCTTTGTGTTGTCGTCCCTCTTTTTGACCGTTGTATTTCATTGCTTGAATCTCTTCCATTGTGAGATTCGTGGTAGTTTTGATTGGGCAGTCTTCTGAGTCTTTTACGTGAGCAAAGAATGTAGTTCTTTGCGGTGTGGCTCTTAAAACTACTGGTTGAAAACAAACATTACAAAGTGCCAGTGGGTTTGTTTTTCTGTTTTTGGCGATTGCGGTTCTGAATTGGAAGTATTCCTGTTCTTCACAAGAATCTAAGAACTCATTAGCATCTATTACTTTATCTTCCTGTGTTAAAAATACAGAAGTCATGTTTCTCATACTCAACAACTCCAAAGACTTTGATTGCAAGTTATTATGCAATAAAGAGATACTGTCTAAATGAACATGAGTGGATTTTGTGATGTATCACAACATAGTAAAAAATTTTCGTTGCCCTGTTATCTTCCAAGTTTGTTGAAAAGGTGCAGAATGTAAATGTCTTGTTGATTGATAGCGACAGCAGCAAAGGAGTAGTTCAGTGCGTAAGGGGCAATACTACATCCCTATATTTTTTATAATCAATGGTAAGAAGATCTGTTATCTGATTGAGTATCATAGGTGTGTAGAGCTTCGTTCATTATCAAAAAATAATAGAAATTAGACACTCTGATTAATTTAAAGAAGTCATGAATTTGCTTCTAATGTTAAAATGATAACTATCATTATGTGTTATAGGTTTAGGAAAGATGAAAGCAGAAGTAACGTGGATTGAAGATTTAAAATTTGTTGGTAAAACAGATAAAAATCAAGAGATTATCTTTGGAAGTGGCGACAGTACAATTGTTTCACCAATGGAAATGGTACTAATGGCTGCTGGTGGCTGTAGCTCTGTCGATGTTGTTGATGGTTTGAAAACAGCAGGCCAAAAGGTTTCGTCAGTTAATGCCAAGCTAACCACAGAGCGTCGTGAAACCGCACCGCGTATCTTTACGCAAGTGAATATCCACTTTGAAGTGTCAGGTGACGAGCTTGACCCAGAAGTCGTAGCAAAAGTGGCGGCTGACTCGCTAGAAAAATACTGCTCGGTTTGCTTAATGCTAGGCGAAGGTGTTGAGATGACCCACAGTTGGGAAATTGTGTGAGTTGACAGACTCCACAAAATATAAAAACAGGAAAGAGAAAAGTCCGGGCTTTTCTCTTTTTTTATTTCACAGTTCACGTACCTTGTGAAGAATCTGAAAGCAGTAATTGCAGGTTGTAGGAGTCTTCCAGTGACAGAACTAGAAAAAATGATGTCTGGCCAGGTCTTTGATGGCATGGACAAAGAAATTGACGCCATTAGAAGCCATGCTCTTCAAGCACTTAGAGCACTTAATAATAACACCGACGAAAGTCAGCGCGACGAATTGCAAAAGCAGCTATTTGGCAAGGTAGGCCGTTGTATTGTCCAGTCCCCTTTTCATTGTGAATTTGGTAAGACCATCGAAATAGGTGAAGAAACCTTTATCAACATGAACGTGGTCATGCTCGATGGTGCCAAAATTACCATCGGGAACCACGTGCTCATTGGACCGAGCGTGCAATTCTATACCGCTTCTCATTCTGTTGATTACCGAAGTCGTCGACGTTGGGAAACGTTTTGTAAACCTATCACGATTGAAGATGATGTGTGGATTGGCGGAAATTCCGTCATCAACCAAGGTGTAACAGTTGGCGCTCGCTCGGTGATTGCGGCGAACTCGGTCGTTAACCATGATGTGCCGCCAGATTGTCTATACGGAGGCACGCCAGCTAAGTTGATTCGTCGTCTCAACGAAGAAGAGTAGAGATCAGTATGCAATAACACTGGCGATTAGAGAGTTCTGACTGAGCTCTCTTCGTCGAGTACATCGTTATATTTTAATGTTAATTTCTCATTCAATTGCTAAAAGAACGGCACCAATTGATAAAGTCAGGGCAACGACAACAGAGTTAACAATGATAATACCCAGTAATAGAATCGACAAATAACGATACCATTTTGGTACTTCTCTAGAAATATTAGGTAATTTTCGCTTTTCACCTGAGCTAGGTTGAACGATTAAACGAACAAACATCAATGTTCGGAAAAATGCGTAAGGCCACCCTGTGAATAAAGAAAGCTCAAATTCATTAAAATATGGTTTTTTAAAATAGTTCCCAACAATCTCCTTCGGCATCAGAAAGTGCATGACACCGATAAAAATGGTTTGTAAGAAAATAATAATCACACCAGTCATTAAAGTGTAAAAAAGAAATGTGATTACTTGCTGCATATAGACTCTATTCCAGTACTAGCGACTAAGTTTGGCTTGCTTTCAATTGAATTATAAAAGCTTTTTGCCACTTTACCGGATGCATAACCTACAGCCGTTGAACCGGCAGCGAGTACAATGGCAGTCACCCAGCCAATAGGGTTTGATACTAAAAATAGACCGACTAACGCGCTGGTACCCATTCCTACAGCTGTGCTAGTTATTGACTCAACAAAAATTTCATTCTTCTCATGTTGGTCTTGTGTATTCGCAATCTGAATGCAGGAAGCCGTCAGACCAACACCGACTAAAACATGTCCGCCCACTTTAGATGCTTGAGCTATTTTATTCAGTTTTTCGGCTTGTTTAACTATATGAGCATTCGCAGGTAACCCTCCACTTCGAGCGATGCGGATAGACTCGTAAGCTTTTTATTATCAAGTGATAAATTTAGCCTTTCATATGGAGTACCATACATGTTTAATATAATTGATGATAAGTTATCATGAGTTTTTATTTTATACTCAAATAATCCCGACACAGAGCACCTCTAGCTAATAATTTGTTTGTGCAGATACTAACAAAAAACTATATTTAAAAAGGTTTATTTTTTGCATTCTAGACTTTCATTTTAAAAAGTTACAAATTAGCTGATGTATTTATTATTTGCATGAAATTGTTAATGTGATTTTTTACATTTAAAGTGTGATATTAAACTTGGTTGGATAAGTAAAGGTCATACATGATTTGCTAGTGATAAAAAACCTGCGATAAAAAATACAAGTGCTAATATTGTAGAGTTTATGATAATTACCCATATTATTATGAAGGATAATAGGCGGTACCACCTAGGCACCTCTTGGGATACATCGGGTAACTTTCGTTTTTTACCTGAGTTAGGTTGAACGATTAAACGAACAAACATCAATGTTCGGAAAAATGCGTAAGGCCAACCTGTAAATAGAGCTAGTTCGAAAGTGTTAAAATAAGGTTCTTTAAAGTAGCTATTGACAATGTCTTTTGGCATTAAAAGGTGCATGATACCTATAAAGAATGTTTGAAAAAAAATAACTAATACACCAGAGAACATTAAGTATCCAATAATGTTCCAGATCAATTGCATATTGCACCTATCCTTATAATAAACCGATGCTTTTTCAAAGGTTTTATCCTAATTTTTATCATGAAGAAATAAAGAGACTAACAGATAACCTATATCTTAGCTATGAATGTAAGGCCGTTTTGAAGGAGTGTCGAGAACGAAAATAAGAACTATTTTATTGATTTTTATGTAAATATAGTTGGTCGTGTATAAAATTGATAACGTGAAATGGCGAGATGTAAGCCTTGCACAACTAACAAAGGTTGGTTAAACAAGGCTAATAATCGGTTATGGATGAATAACGATTTGTTGCTCCTCTGTCATCACAAGTGTCGCTTTGCTTTGTTCGATAAGTTGGGCAGCATAAGAAGGGGTAACTGCCTGCATGTCACCTTTAGATCGAAGAGTTAAAGACTCCCACGCTTGATCTCGATATTTCCCTGCTTGGGTGTATTGAATCAGTACTTTCATAGCTTCACGCTCCGGTGTGGTTGACGTGCTACTTAAGTTAACGATCTTAGGTTGGTTGCGCATCTGTTAAAAATGAAACATTAGTTTAACCAAATGTGCCTTTCCAAATATCGCGCATTGAGCAGAGCAATTTAGAATCCTTGTGATGAAGGGATGAAAAACACTCAATCTTTCGATTCATACTGCGCAATATAATGTTTGAGAGATTTGGTTTCCGCACTCTGAAACTCTTCATCGTGCATACGCAGTGCTTGGATACGGTCGAGGCGGAACTGGCGGTAGTCATCGCGCAATTTGCACCAGGCGACCAGCGTCCAGACTTTGCCCCAAAAGAACTGGCCTAACGGTTGGATTTTTCTCTCGGTCACCTGTCCGCTTTCATCTTGGTAATCTAAACTGACCTTAAACTGATGATCAATCGCGTGGCGCAGAAGCTGCCCTCGTTTGGCAGTCTCGGATTGGGTGTGATAATCGGGCACAATCAGCGGACAATCTTCCACTTGTTGTTTGAGCTTATCGGGCAATACCGAAAGTATTTTGGTGGACGCAGAGTGAGACGCTTCGGCGAGTTCAACATCCGACCAGGCTCGAACCATCCGCATACCCAGTTCAAGCGCCATCATCTCCTTTTCTGAGAACATCAAAGGCGGCAGATGAGAGCCAGCTTGCAACAGGTAGCCGACACCTGCTTCACCTTGAATCGGAACACCAGAACTGAGCAACGACTGAATATCGCGATAAATCGTACGTTCGCTAACTTCCATTCTTTCTGCGAGCTCTTTCGCTGTCATGGCGTAACGCTTTGCGCGCAGAAGCGTCAGTAGCTCAAACAGTCGTTCTGATTTGCTCATGATGTTCCTTATCTAGACCTACTGGTTGTTAGTGATAGTGTGGCTGATTACTTCTCTAGCTCACTGCACATTTTTAAGTTGTGATGTTTAAGCTCGAAACTTTCGCAGTCAATCATCGATAACAGAGGCTGAAATTCAACGGCTTGCTTAATCTGTTTTCCCGCCTGTTTTGCATCGTACATTGAACGCCAGTAAATGATGTCTGTCCACACATCGTCCGTCGCTTCGTGACTGAGTGAGCGATACAAAAAGCCCGGCAGATTCTTCACAAACGTTTGTGACTGTTTGGCAGCGGCGATCACGTCTTGCTCTGTTGTGCCTGCGGTTAGACGAAATTGCACAGTTTCGATAACGGTTTCCATATTGTGATTCCTTATTGGTTTTGGCGGATTGCCTGTTGATTTCCAAATAAGGTTACGCGGATGGAATGTCAGAACGTGTCAGTAGTGAAATCTCACTCACTTATCATCAATATGGTTATTTTTCTGGGCTGCTGTAACGATCCCAGTAAGGTAAATCTGTACCGAGTTTTTCGCTGATAAAATCGATAAAGGCTCTTACTTTCAACGGCATGTGCTTGCGCTCAGGGAAAACCGCATAAATGGCGTGTTCTGGTAGAGAATACTCTTCCATTACCGGTTTTAGATTTCCTGCGGCAAAGTCTCTTCCTGCAATAAACGTTGGCAGTTGCGCAATGCCCGAACCTCTTAACAGCAACTGGCGAATGGCTTCGCTGTTATTGACGATAAAGTTTCCTTTTGGAAGTACCTTGTATTCGCTGCCGTTGTTGATGAACATCCATTCGACGCCGCCACGGAAATAGGAGTAGCGCAGGCAGTTGTGACTGACTAAATCACTTGGTTTTTGTGGTGTTCCAAACTCCGCTAAGTAATCTGGCGAGGCACAAAGCACACTTTTACAAGGGGCGAGACGTTTTGCGATTAGATTGGAAGAGGTGAGTTCACCAATACGGATCCCCAAATCAAAACCGTCTTTAACCAAATCGACCATTTTGTCTTCGAGGTTTAAATCCACTTCAATTTTCGGGTAACGAGCGAGAAACTCGCTGATCAAAGGCGCGATATGCAGTACACCGAAAGACATCGGCACGGTAATTTTGAGCCGACCTTGTGGCGAGCCTTGCAGTTCCGATACCGCGTCCACGCCTTGCTGGGCTAGGTTGAGCGCTTGAGAGGCGTACTCAAAATAGCGTTCTCCCGCTTCGGTCAGGCTCAGCTTACGCGTAGTTCGGTTAAGGAGACGAATGCCCAAATCGTCTTCTAGTTGGTTGATGCGTTTGCTGATCGCCGATTTCGTCAGATTCAGCTGTTTGGCAGCAAGGGAAAAGCTGCCGCATTCGACAACAGCAACAAAAACGGGCAGGGAGGCAATCGCGTTCACATCAATCTCCTATTATCGTGAAGCATTTATTGTTGAGCACAAGGATACAATTAATTTCCAATTATAGAGATTATCTTCAAGAAGAAAACAATCTAGACTATGCACCAGTATTACGACCTTGATTTTGGGAAGAAGAAAATGAAGTACGATTGGATCCTGTTTGACGCTGACGAAACCTTATTCCACTTTGATGCTTTCAAAGGTTTACAGCTTATGTTTTCTCGCAAAGGCGTAGATTTTACTGAACAAGATTTTGCTCATTACCAAACCGTAAACAAACCGCTTTGGGTGGATTACCAAGACGGCAAAGTAACGGCAGATGAGCTAAAACATAAGCGTTTTACCGAGTGGGCTGAGAAGTTGAATACCACAACAGCAGATCTCAATAGCGCATTTTTAGAAGCAATGGCCGATATTTGCAGCTTGTTGCCAGGTGCAAAAGAGCTGATGGAAGCGCTGCAAGGCAAAGCTAAAATGGGCATCATCACCAACGGTTTTACAGAGTTGCAAGCAATTCGCCTTGAGCGCACAGGGATGACTGAGTACTTCGATAAAGTGGTGATCTCTGAACAAGTGGGCGTAGCAAAACCGGACTTAGGTATTTTTGAATACGCGATGCAGCAAATGGGCAACCCATGCAAAACGCGCGTACTGATGGTGGGTGACAACCTGCATTCCGATATTCTGGGTGGTAATAATTTTGGTATTGAAACTTGCTGGTTAAATACCACAGGCGCAAGCGTCGATGAGCGTATCGCACCAAATTACACCGTTGAGTCTTTGAGTGAACTAAAGAACATTTTGGTGGCGTAACCGAATCCGGTATTATTCCGCAGTAACCCTCAGAAAAATCAAGGAATAACCATGTCAGACATCAAACAGCTAGACAGCAAAGTCGTTTACCAGAATAAGTGGATGACGGTGCGTGAGGACAAAATTTTACGTCCGAGCGGCGCAGAGGGCATCTATGGTGTGGTCGACAAACCTGATTGTGCTGCGATTCTGGCTATCGATAACGGGATGATTCACTTGGTTCAGCAGTACCGTTACACCGTAGGTCAACGTTGTTGGGAGATCCCACAAGGGGCGTGGGAATCAAACCCAAATGCGGATCATCTTGAGCTTGCCAAAGGCGAGCTGCGTGAAGAAACGGGCATGCAGGCGAGCGCCATGGCGTATGTCGGCGCGCAGTTTATCGCATACGGCTTTTTGAATCAGACATGTCACGTCTACTTCGCCAGTGACTTAACGGACGCGGGCAATCAACTCGACAGTGAAGAAGAGGATTTGATCACTCGTGCTTTTTCTGTTGAGGAGTTCGAACAGATGATGATCGACGGCACGATCAAAGATTGTGTCACCATCGCCGCTTATGGTTTGGCGAAGCTGAAGAAATTCATTTAGTTATCCATGATGATTTTTTAATGAAAACAGCGGCCTAGTGCCGCTGTTTTTAGTTTGGGTGAGCTCGTTGAGCCATCGCTTACTCGTCGATTTTCTTACCTAAGATTTCCACTTGCGCTTTTTTGGTCACCCCCGCGACTTGCAGCGCAGTGCTGCCAACCGATTCATAGTTCAACTCGATCTTGTCTAATTTCGCGCTATCTTTTGTTGGTAGGCTTAAGCTTCTTGATGACATGCCTTTAGTCAGAACACCTAAACTGTCGAACGTCTTTTCCTGACCATCTTTCATGATTACTTTAACGCTTTTCAGATCGACCGTACCTTGCGTACATTTGATTTTTATGTGGCTGAAACGAGTGTTAGCAAATGGTGACAGTGGATTGACTGTGTCGGTTTCCGATTTAAAACTGACGGTTTTATCTGCAATCTTGTCCCAATCGTTGTCTCCAGCAACCGATTGGAAAGAGGCTACAGTCGCTAAAAGACAGAGTGCGATGGTGTTGAACAGTTTCATAGCTTTTCCTTACCTTAGGTTTAGATATTCTGTTTAATCAGTTCGATGACGTGTGTGACTTCGTCTTGAGTTAAAGCCCCTTCTTTCACGAATAAAATTTCGCCTTGTTTATTTTGTACGATAATCGCAGAACTTTCTTGCTGCAGATCCCAAGTTGTTGCTAATACGCCATTTTTGTCTAACACCATGGAAGACCAAGAGAATGTCTTTTTGCTGTCCTCTGCCGACGATTTTACAAATGTACCGGTTCCCCAAATGGCGTCTTCTTGGTTGATCACGGTCGTGGTCTGATACTGATCTTCAGGAAAGTGAGCGGCAGTGATTGCTGACATCAGCGGCGCGTTCATCTCTTTAGCTATACTACGACCTGCAATGGCTTGTATCACACGGACTTTGCCTAACATCTGCTGAGTTGCCCAAGGTTGATAAGCCACATCGTCTCCTTGCAGCGTCATTTCGCCATAGGTATCAATGCTGACGGATGGGGTAGTTTGACCGACAGAAAGGTTATGAGAGAAGGCGAGTGTCGGGGCGAGTGCGAGTAAGAGTGACAGAACAGATGGAGTTTTCATTGGGGGTTCCTGTAACTAAGTGAGGTTAGAGCGAATCAAAATAAGGGGCAAATACGATGCCCCTTATCGGATTTGGCGATTAGTTAGAAAGTACAACGCGCGCATTTAACGGTTGCAGCGGACGATTGTTTTGTCCCATGACTTCCATCAGTTTCGCGGCTTGATCTTTGGATAAGGTTTGAGTGTCTTTAAGCACAAACCAGCGCACACCTTCTGAACATGGCGGTGTGGTTAAAGAGCCGTTAAATCGATAGTAGTTTGCAGTTTTTGGCAGTAAGTCTTTAATCTCAAACGTATCTTTAAAGAAAGTGGTTTGATTCTCTTGTGGGATTGCGTTGATCAGTTTAGACAGTGCTGCGTTTTGATCGCCAGCATCAAACATCACCGAAATTACCGCCAACTCGCCATTTGCGTTGGCGTGCACAAAGTGCGCTTCAAGTGGATATTGGCGGCCTTTGATTTGGTTTTCTGAAGGTGTGTGGAAATGGAACTGTTGCAGCTCGAACGTCTCGCCATCGATGGTGAAGCTGTTACGTCCGTTCACTTGCGCTTGCAGCGTATGACCATTGTTGGTTAAACCAATGACCTGACCAGTGTACGAAAGGTTCAGTGCTTCCAGTTTTGCATCGGCTGGGTTGTCGATGTTGATTGGGCTTTGGTTTTTCGTGGTTGCGCAGTCTTTGGCGATTTCTCCCCAGTGTTCTGGCCCGTGTTTGTCATTGCCATAGTCCCATTCAGAAGCCTGAGCCGCGCTTAGAGTGAGAAGTGAGAGTGAAAAAGCAAGTAGTGTTTTGTTCATAATAATGTCTCTGTTCGGTCGCCTTGATAAGCGTTGTTACAAGGCAATGACCTAGAGGTCTGATCACTGCCTGACAAATTAGAAACGGTGGCAGAGCTGGGTACCAATTAGGAACGCATTTGAATGGGTAACGCCCGTCACCATCGGTGCAGGAACACCTTCATACGCGTACTCTTCTACGTTGACATCTTCACCAATCAAGTACGTCATGCCGATGTCAACCGTGGTATCTGATGACCATTGGTAAGAGGCCCCCGCAGATAACCAGTGACGGTTCGAATCTGGGATAGAAAGCGAAGTCAGCTCATCGACAGGTGTTTTGTCGAACATGTAACCCGTGCGTAGTGTCCAACGTTCATTGGCGTACCAAGTCGCACCGATGGAGTAGTGCGCGGAGTCTTGCCACTGAAAATCTTTTAGCAACTGATCATCAGCTTTCAAGCTGTCAAATGCTGACCAACCAATCCACTGCACAGAATAGTGCAGGGCAAATTTAGGTAAGACGCGGTGATAACCGGAAAACTCCGCAATATCCGGTAGCGGCATAGCAAGCGAGTCGTACGATTCGCCAGCAAAGTGGATGTCACCCTTGGCATCAATGTTAGGGCTGTGCTTGTAGCTTAAACCTAAGCGATGACGTTCGTTAAACTCGTACATCATGCCAATGTTCGCGCCAAGCCCAATGCCGCCAGCTTCCACATCAAGTGCGTTGCCTTTTACGGATCCACAGCGTTGTTCTAGTTCGTTTCCAAGTATGTTCCCACCAACGCAAACACCCACGTCCATATCGCGGTACAGCTCACCAGAGCCGTAAATCACATCAATACCACCACCGATACTAAAACGATCGTTCACCTTGTATGCCAAGCTTGCGCCAAGGTTGACACTCGCTACGCTGGTGACACCGCCAAAAACAGGTGCGCCATAGTTTGGTTTAAACTCCATGTCGGTTCCGAAGTTGGAGTATGCCGATAAGCCTAGATACCAGTCGTCGTTGATAGGGTGAATAAAGTAAAAATTGGGTACAACGGCTGGTTGACCAACGCCATCGACGTCATCAATGTCGGTCACGGTTTGAGAGAAGGACGGGGTAATGTCAGCTTGAGGGGACGGAGGAAAACCACCCATACCAACATTGACATCCGCATTAATGTTAGCTCGATGATATTGCGCATTTTTAACGGTAACGTCAGGTTTGACGTAAGTGACACCGAACGATAAGGCATTTTGTTTAAACAGCGTCATCGCTGCGGCGTTACGGCTGACTACAGACGCATTATCACCAATGACGGCATCACCAGCAAAAGCACGACCAAGACCCGTCGCCGAATGTTCGTTAATTTGAAAACCACCGGCATACGCCGTCGAGGAGGCTAACCCGATTAATAAATAAATCGGTGAAAGAGTTAATTGTCGCTGCATGTTTTTCTCATGAATTAATTAGAAGTTGTATTGCAACGAAAATCAGTAAAATAAACAAATCTGACCAGTGCATTTAAGAGTAAAACTAACAGTGTGCTGACAATAAGTAAATTTAACTTAATAAATATTTATTGTTGAATTTATTAATGCTTCATGGCGTGAATATAGTGGTTATTTTACGTGTAAATTAAATCCTGAACCTCTATTTTTATTTTTGCGGTATTACTTCTCTATTTTTATTGTACTGACTGTTCCCTAACAAATAGAGGGAAATCCAGCGATAAAGTGTCCGTGATGGAAACTCTGAGTCATTTGTATTTCCATTGCATCCCAACGTTGGTAGTTCGAATCAGCAAGAGAACTATCGTTTAAACCCACATGACACACTCCTCTCGGTCTTACCTGTGTTATGTGGGTATTTTTTATTTAACTTATCACTTAACTCCTCTTGAAATTCAATAATTAAAAATGGCCATAATGAAATTTAAATTGATGGAATGTTGAATAATTTTGGATTTTACTGGTTTGTTGGTATTTAAAAGTTTTGTTTATAATACTTATAACTTGAATTTCTATATTAAAAATGGTCTTTGCTATACGTATTGAATAATAAAGTTTTGAAGTGACTATAATATCTCTGATTTTTCACGTTAGTGAAGTTATTCATTCAGTTTCTTGACGTTAATTTACCTATCTTTACGTCTCGTACCCTGTACGGCTAAGACAAATAGCAGTATAAAATCAAAACGATTATTTACTTCACTCCTGCTATGAAACTCAATAAAAAATGGCTCGTTTTGTGTGGCCTACTTGCTATTGGTGCTGGTGGTTATCATTATCTGCAACGTCCAGAACCCATTTCTCCTTACGCGACAGAAGTCGTTCGCAAAGGCAATATTGAAAAGGCGGTATTAGCCAACGGCATGTTGCAAGCGTCCAAATTGGTGAATGTAGGTGCGCAAGTATCTGGGCAAATTCAACGCCTCGCTGTGAACTTAGGGGATGAGATAAAACAGGGAGACTTGATTGCACAGATTGACAGCCTGACTCAGCAAAATAGCCTCAAAGAAGCCCAAGCGTCTCTTAATAGTCTCAACGCTCAGTACCAGGCTAAGCAAGCGCAGATTAAACAAGCAAACTATGAATACGTGCGCCAAAAAGGCATGTTGGCAGCGAAAGCGAGCTCACGAGCTGATTACGAGAATGCCGAAGCGACGCTCGCCATCTACAAAGCCGAGTTAGCGCAACTGGATGCCGAAATCGAGAAAGCCAAAATCAACGTCGACAATGCGCAGTTAGATCTCGGTTACACCACCATCAACGCACCGATGGATGGCACGGTGGTCTACACCGCGGTGGAAGAAGGACAAACCGTAAACGCCAATCAAACCACGCCAACGATTATCGAGTTAGCCAAGTTAGATACGATGACGGTGAAAGCCGAAATTTCGGAAGCCGATGTGATTTTTGTTCACCCAGGCCAAACGGCGCTGTTCACCATTTTAGGCAAACCGAATCAGCAGTTTAAAGGTACATTGCGCGCCATTGAGCCGGGGCCAACCATCATGGATGGCGATGACAGCGATTTGAGCATTTCAGATAGCGACGCCATTTACTACAACGCTGTATTTGATGTGAAGAACCCGCAAGGTATTTTGCGTATTGGCATGACTGCGCAAGTTTCGATTGTCCTTGAGCAATCGGAAAATACCTTGATTGTCCCTTCACAAGTGCTGCAAAAATCTGGCGGCAAAGGCAACTATACCGTGCCAGTGCTTGAACAGGGCCAAGTGGTGGAAAAGCCCGTGACAGTGGGTATTAACAACAAAGTGAACGCAGAAATTCTCTCAGGTTTGAAGGAGGGTGACCAGGTTGTTCTTGGCAATGCTATGGATGGAGAATCATCAAGCCGAGGTGA
Source organism: Vibrio sp. OY15 (assembly GCF_000742455.1). Taxonomy (NCBI): domain Bacteria; kingdom Pseudomonadati; phylum Pseudomonadota; class Gammaproteobacteria; order Vibrionales; family Vibrionaceae; genus Vibrio; species Vibrio sp. OY15. The sequence goes on from NZ_JPIL01000009.1 coordinate 92,838, forward strand.
TCGTCGTCGACCTCCAATGAGGTTCTAAGATGAGTAACGTGCTTTTAAAAGTTGAGGATTTAACTCGACGTTTTGTCTCTGGCGACGAGTCGCTTACTGTGTTGAACCACATTAATTTAGAGATAAAACGCGGTGAAATGGTCGCGATCGTGGGGGCTTCGGGCTCAGGTAAATCGACGCTGATGAATGTGCTCGGCTGCTTGGATAAACCGTCCAGCGGTCGATACTTCATTAATGGGCAAGATGTATCGACGTTGGAATCCGACCAACTGGCGGAGCTGCGCCGCGAGTATTTTGGCTTTATATTCCAGCGTTACCATCTGCTGGGGGATTTAACCGCGGTGGCAAACGTGGAAGTACCTGCGGTTTACGCGGGAGTTCCTCATCGTCAAAGAACGGAGCGAGCGCAGTCACTATTGGCTCGCTTGGGGCTGGAAGATCGTTTGACTCACAAGCCCAGCCAACTGAGTGGTGGCCAGCAACAGCGCGTGAGTGTTGCTCGTGCACTGATGAACGGTGGTGAGGTGATTCTCGCCGATGAGCCCACTGGCGCATTAGACAGTCACAGTGGGCAAGAGATGATGGCACTGCTTAAAGAATTGCATCAACTTGGGCATACGATCATCTTAGTGACTCATGATATGAACGTGGCGAACTTTGCGGATCGCATCATTGAAATCAAAGATGGTGAAATCATTGCAGATACGCCAAATACACAAGTTGTAATCAATGAGCAAGCAGCAAATACACCGAGCGCGTCTTTTCATCGCCCAGCGCAAGCCGCCAGTAAGTGGTGGAAGTGGGACAGTTTTATTGACGCGCTCAAAATGGCGCTGCTGGCGATGTCTAGCCACAGAATGCGCACGTTTTTGACCATGCTCGGCATCATTATTGGTATAGCCTCGGTGGTTTCCGTGGTGGCACTAGGTAATGGTTCACAACAGCAAATTTTGTCGAATATTTCATCCATGGGAACAAACACCATTGATGTCAGGCCGGGCAAAGGGTTTGGTGACCGCCGCTCCGGACGAGTGAAAACGCTAACCGCCGACGATGCTAAATCGTTGGAGAGTCTACCTTTTGTCGACAGTGTCACGCCGTCTTTATCCAACAGCTTAACCGTGCGTTACGCCAATCAGGATGCAACCGCGTCTGTGGAAGGGGTTGGGGAAGATTATTTCCGTGTGCGCGGTTATGAGATCGCCAAAGGTCAGTTTTGGGATGAAGAGAGTGTGAATTCGCTCGCCCAAGAAGCAGTGATTGATGACAACACCAGAAAGGAAATGTTTGCGGATAGAAATCCGATTGGTGAAGTGATTTTTCTAGGTTCATTGCCAGTGCGTATTGTGGGTGTCACGCAGAAAAAAGAAGACGCGTTTGGCAACAGCGACGCGCTGAAAATTTGGGTGCCATACACCACCATGTCGGGACGAATGATGGGACAACGCTACCTCAACGGCATTACTGTACGGATTGATGAGAACGCCCCAAGCGCAGCGGTAGAACAGAGCATCATCAACTTGTTAAAAATGCGTCACGGTACAGAAGATTTCTTCACGATTAACACTGACACCATTCGTCAGAGCATCGAGAAAACCACCGCCACCATGACGTTACTGATCTCAGCGATTGCGGTGATCTCCCTAATTGTCGGCGGAATTGGCGTAATGAACATCATGTTGGTGTCGGTGACAGAGCGCACGAAAGAGATCGGTGTACGAATGGCTGTGGGTGCGCGGCAAGCGGATATTTTGCGTCAGTTTTTGATTGAAGCGGTACTAGTGTGTTTGTGTGGTGGCATTGCTGGTATTGGCTTGGCGTTTTTGATTGGTTTTGCATTCAGTACATCTGGCAGCAGCTTCCAAATGATTTACTCAATGAACTCGATCATCTGGGCGTTTATTTGCTCAACGTTGATTGGCATCGCTTTCGGCTTTTTACCCGCTCGCAATGCAGCCAAACTCGATCCGATAGAAGCGCTAGCGAGAGACTAAAAATGAGTAACACAATGAAATTCAAGACTCGATTGGTCGCGGCTGCCTTAAGCGCAGTGTGGTTGTCAGGTTGTGGTTCGCTTATGCGTAGCGACTATCAAGCTCCTGAGGTGCAAGTGCCTGCAAATTGGCAACAGATGCATGTTGCGGGTGATGTCAGTATGGATCCTTGGTGGTTGGCGTTTAACGATCCAACTCTTAATCAATACATTACTCAGGTGTTGGCTCAAAATAACGATTTGACGCTGGCAACGCTAACGCTAAAGAAAGCGCGTTTACAGCTGGGTTTAGCGCAAGATGACCTTTTCCCTACGTTGAGTTCTTCCACATCAGGACAAGTTCAAAAATCTCTTGATAGCGGGGAATCGGCAGATAGTTACAGCACTAACTTATCCGTCAATTACGAGTTGGATTTATGGGGAAAAATCTCGGCAGACGTTGACCAAGCCAAGTGGTCGGCGATGGCAAGTCAACAAGATCGCGAGGCGACCGCACAAAGTTTGGTAGCAACGACGGCATCGCTATATTGGCAAATCGGCTATCTGCAACAGCGCTTAAACCTCAGCCAGCGTAATGTGGTAGACGCAGCTCAAACGCTACAATTGATTGAAAAACAGTACCAACTTGGCGCTGTGGATCAGTTAGATGTGCTTGAAGCCAAACGTACGTTGGCAAGCTTACAAGCGCAGCAAAGTGAGTTTGAACAGAGTTTACTTGAGGCAAACAACGCCTTTGCGATTTTGTTCAATCAACCGCCGAAGAGCATCAGTGCAAACATCCAAATGCTGCCTGAAGGCGATATGCCATCGTTGAGTGTTGGTGCTCCGTCTGATTTATTGATCCGCAGACCCGACATTAAAGCAGCGCTTTATGAAGTCAAAGCCGCGCTAGCAAATAAAGACGCAGCAGATTTAGACTACTTGCCCAAGCTGACGCTCACTGGGGCTTTGGGTGGATCGTCACAAGCGCTCAAAGACCTGCTTTCCAACCCGATCGGCAGTTTAGGTGCGGATATGACGTTGCCGTTTTTGCAGTGGAATGAGATGAAAAATAGCCAAGCCATTGCCGATTTAGACTATCAATCGGCTATTGTGAGTTATCGCCAAGTGTTGTACGCCGCATTCCAAGATGTCGAAAATGCCTTGTCAGCACGCGAGAAATTGACGTATCAGGCGGCGCGTTTACAAGAGCAATATGATGCCGCAAGTGCCGCTGAGTCCATATATGCTGCGCGGTATCAGTATGGCTCGACATCGATCATGGACTATTTGAATGCCCAAGAAGACACCAGAAACGCACAAGCTTCTTTGTTGGAGAACCGCTACAACCAGTTTCTCACTCAGGTTACGCTTTACCAGTCTTTAGGAGGAACCGACGTTGCGCCGTTGTAATTAGGTGTCAGCTCACACTAGCGAAGCGCCATGCAACAAAGCCTTTTTTGAAGGTATTACTGGTCCCATGAATGGGACCAGTAATAAAAGCTTAAGTTACTTGGCGAACTTCTTGAAAGGTGCATCAACCGGGGTGTCAGCTAGGTGATTGGTGTAGTTACTCATCACTTTTTGCGCTAGACCAAGAACAATTTCAAGCAGTTGCTGCTGTCCGTAACCTGCCGCAAAGAATTTCTCTATCTGAGACTCTTCCACTACACCACGTTGACGCACCATTTGAAGCGTTGTTTCTCGTAGTGTTTCAAGTTTTTCGTCTGCCAATGGTGTTTGGTTGACGAGAGCATCAACAATCTCCTGATCCACTTTCATTGACGCCGCGATCGCACTATGAGCAGGAACGCAGTAGTGACAACCATGTTCAACGTTGATGGTTTGCCATACGACGGTCAATTCTTCTGCGTTAAATGATGTTTGTTGAAAGAGCTCATGCACGACTTGATAACCCTCAAGCAAGGTTGGCGCTTCAGCCATAACAGCATGAAGATTTGGTAGCATGCCAAACGCTTTGACTGAATTTTCAATCAGGTGCTTTGATCCTTCGGGTGCGTTTTCTGCGGTATACAGTTTAAATTCTGCCATGTTTAAATCTCCTGTAATTGGATATGAGCGGATTAGGCAAGAACAGGATAGTTGATTTTGAGCGGTCGCTCAATATAAAATTGAGCATATGTTCAAAATTGATAATTGCTCATGGCGAATACAAAGAAATTCCAACGTGATGAAGTGGTGAAAGCTGCCTCGGATCTATTCTGGAAGAAAGGTTTTCATGCAACATCTACACGTGATTTACAAGATAGCGTTAATCTGCGTCCTGGAAGTATTTATGCGACGTTTGGGTCAAAAGAGGGGCTATATTGTGAAGCGCTAAAAATGTACGTTGCGAACTTACAAGCCCTGTTTGAGTTGCATTTAACTCAGAACACAACGGTTCTAGATGCAATAGAAGCTTTCGCGATTGATGTGGTTATCAATCAGCGAGACTCCAATCCCAGTGAAGTGTGCATGTTAGTCAAATCAGCAAGTGAATTTGCTGAGGATTTTAATGCTCTGCGCAATCAAACAAACAGCTTAGCAAACCAATTTGAATCTTTTCTTGCAAAGCTGTTTGAGCGAGCAATCGAGAATGGCGAAATTGAAGCTCAGGATACATTGCTTCTTGCTCAGTTGTTCCAGGTTCAGTTTACGGGTATACGAGCCTACTCATACCGCAGTGATGATGTAACCTTAAAGACGTTGATCTCTATTATGGTGGACAGTTTCCGCGGTAACGTACCAAAAACAGAAAGCTGAATGAGGCTGCTCAAAGTCAACGTCTCTAAATCAACGGCTTGAAGTAAGCGAGCTCAAATAAACCCGTTATCGGGGTTCGATATCGATAAAAAATGACCACGAAGCATCGTGGTCATTTTTATGCAGATTAACTTGCAATGAACAACAACGGCTCATTAAAAGCGAAACTCTTCTAAGTTATTGCTGCTTTCTAACATTTTTTCAGCCACATAACGATGCGTTGCTGTGGTTGGGTGAGTCACATCCCAGAACACGAACTTATCTGCGCCAGATGCTGCACATTCAGAACGTAATGAGTGAGTGTACATGTAGTCAACAGAGGATGAACGGTTGATGTCTAAGCAAGGGTCGCTTGCATTTACGAAACCGTGTTCTTCTGGTGCCGAGGTTAACTTCTCAAACAGTGCGTGTGTATCAAACAATGCGATGTTGTAGCCTTGGGCTTTGTAGTACATCGCTTGTGCTTTGATGAACTCGTTCATCTTCAATACTTTCGCACGAATCGTTTCAATTTCTTCCTGTGTTGAGTATTTGAACTGTGGTGCTTTGGTTGCATCAGGCAGTGTCATCAACATGAAGTTCTTCGCGCCAGCGTCTGTTAAACGAATCAGAGCTTCAGCGTAATCCGCTTTTACTTCCGGCACGCTACGGTTGTAGTTCATGAAGTCATTTAAACCAAACTCTAACGTAAACAATGTGTTAGCAGGGTTGTAGTTCTTCGCCAGCTTTGTGTAGGTTAAGTAAGAAGAAACTTGTTCGCCGACACCAGTTAGCGCGATGTATTGGTTTTCACCTGCTGCGCCACCAACTGCCCAGTTGTATAGCGGTAAGTTTTTGGCTTTAGCAACGTATTCCGTCCAAACAAAACCGTTTGAGAAGTGACCCAAGAACCAGCTATTCGGGTTAGGAAAGCGCCATTGGGACGCGTTAAAGATGTTGCCTGTATCAGACAAGCTATCACCCAAAGCCACTACCTTGTTGATTTGATCTGGTTGCATTGCAGCATCATTGCTCCAGATCGTGTGGTTATAAGAATAACGATTGTCGGCAGCAAAAAATGTAATGTCTGCGTTCTCGTTCGCTAGATCTAGTGTTTCCTCACAACGCTGGCGAATTACGTTTTGTGAGGTATTGGTGTAGAACATGTTTTTAAATGAAACAGAGCTCCACCAATAACCATCGATAGTGAAGTCACTACCATCTTGGTTTTTTGCCCATTTCCAATCGGTAGCCGCATCGTCCTTGGAGTGGCTCGTACGATACCAGCATCGAACGTACGTATAAGTTTGATTTTCTTGCGCGCTAACCACTTCAGCCGCAGAAACCATTGCTGGTGATAAAGTTGGCTCCTCTGCAATGGCGGAGGCAAGCGGAAGTAATGCAGTTAATAGTGTGATTGTTTTTTTCATCATTCACTCTTCTTGTAATGGTTATTGTTCCGAATGCGTGAATACGCTCGGCTATAACAGTATTTAGATGAGAATTTTTCTCACTAAACCTTCTAATTCTGAGTAAATGCTCAAGACAGTCAACAACTAAATATTCAATATTTCAGTTTTGGCACCACGGTCAAAAAATCCATTCAGCATAGCAATCGATTAAATGGGTGATATTTAGAATAATTACTCACTAACATTAATTTAACATTCACTTTTTGTTAATTAAGTAATTGCTTTATAAGGTTTTGTTGATGATTTTTAATGTTAACTTAAAGTGTTTATTGAATGATCTTTTGTACAAATTTGTATATTCATGAAACAAATTGTTTGGCATTTTTGCTCTGTAAACTATAGCTGAAGCTCTCATGCAAACATCATGATGATGACTTTTCATGAGAATATAGTGAATAAAAATTAGCTCAAATAAGGAATAGGGCAAATGCACTACACAACAAGTAAAAAACAAGGCTTATTTTCGTTGTCTGCTGTAGCAATAGCACTGACCACTTCGATGTCAGCGTTTGCGGCTCCACCAATGGGATTTGATGAATCTAAGTTACCGACGAAGTACATCGTCAAATTCAAAGAAGATGCAGTCAGCCGTTCTTCAATGGGTGGTAACTCATTCTGGGGGCCACGAATCGCGCAGGAGTCTGTTCTAGAACAGGTGAAGGCACGTAAGGTGGAAAAACTGGGCAATCGCGCCATTTACAGCGTTGAACTGGATGGCGATGACTTAGAGCCGCTTCGCAATCGTAGTGATGTGGAATACGTGGAAGTCGATCCACCTCGCTATTTGCTCAGCGAAACGACCCCATGGGGATATGAAGCGGTTAATGCTCAACTGCTAGCTGACTTCAATGCGGGTAATCGCACTGTATGTATTATCGATTCAGGGTACGACATTTCGCACAACGACCTAAGCGGTAACCGCGTTGCTGGTACTAACGATAGTGGTACGGGATCATGGAGTGATCCGGGTAACAACAATGCCCACGGTACTCACGTCGCGGGTACGATTGCTGCGATTGCCAACACCGAAGGTGTAAAGGGTGTGATGCCAAACCAGAATGTTAATTTGCACATCGTGAAAGTATTTAACGAATCGGGTTGGGGTTACTCATCTGGGCTTGTTAAAGCAATCCAGACCTGTGCCGATAATGGTGCTAACGTTGTGAACATGAGCCTTGGTGGTAGTCAATCAAGCCGAACTGAGCAAAATGCACTGCAAAATATTTACGATCAAGGCGTTCTATTGATCGCCGCTGCGGGTAATGATGGCAATACAGCGCACAGCTATCCAGCTTCTTATGACTCAGTGATGTCTGTTGCGGCTGTTGATAATCAAAATGATCATGCGGCGTTCTCACAATCTACTAATCAAGTTGAGATCTCAGGCCCGGGTGTGGCGATCTTATCAACGGTTACGGTAGGTGAAGGTAAACTTTCTGATATTACCTTGAATGGTGTAAGCCAGTTTGATCGTGGGATTGTTCCTCACAATCGTTTGATCAATAACGGTTCTTCGTATGTTCCGGATCCAATCGCGGGTTCAGTAACGGCAACGCTAGATAGCTGTGATGTATCTGGCGGTAACGTTAACTGTGGTGATATGTCGGGCAAAATTTGTTTGACTGAGCGTATCGGCAACCAGTCTTCAGGAAACTACCCTGAAGTGGATGCGGTTCAGGCTTGTTACAATGCGGGTGCGCGAGCTGCAATCGTATACAGCAACTCTGAACTACCTGGTTTACAAAACCCTTTCTTGGTAGACACAAACAACGCTTATCGTATGGTTTCGGTAACGGTTGATCGTGCATTTGGTCAAGAGCTGTTGGGGTATGTTGGTCAGGAAATTACTGTTGCAACAACCTCTGGTGAAGATTACGAGTACTACAATGGTACATCAATGGCGACACCGCACGTAACGGGCGTAGCTGGCTTGGTGTGGAGTTACCACCCAACCTGTACAGCAGCGCAAGTACGTAATGCCCTAGTGAAAACTGCAACAGATATTGATGTTGCTGGTCGAGACAACCGTACTGGCCACGGCCTAGTTAATGCTGAAGCGGCGAAGCTGTTCTTGGACGCTGGCTGTAATGGACCTGATGGTGGTAGCTCTTCGGACTCTAGCTTCTCAAATACCAGCCCTGTTGCGATTCCAGATAATAAATCTTCTGGCGTAATCAGTGCAGTAGAAGTCGATCGCTCTGGTGATTCAGGCACAGTAAGTATTGACGTTGATATTAGCCACACTTACATCGGTGATCTACGAGTGACTTTAACGTCACCGACTGGTGGAGAAGTTGTACTTCACAATAATACTGGCGGCAGCGCTAACGATATAAAAAACACGTTCCAAGCGGATTTTTCTGGTTTTGAATCGCAAGGCACATGGGAACTAAAAGCGGTGGACAGTGCCAGAAGAGACACAGGCACCATCAACAGTTGGACTCTGACCTTTCAATAAGGAGTGACTATGAAGAAGTTGACCTTACTTTCTTTGTCTGTGGTAGGCGCTACCGCACTATTGGCAATCGGACTGAGCTCAAGCAGCTTGGCAAACAATCAAGGATTTCCTCTCGTGGATGAACGCCAAGATCAAGCCGAGCAGCAACCTGCACGCTACTTTGTTAAGTATCATGAAAGAAAAGAGAGCGAGGTGAGAGCGCTTCTTCGTCAGCACAACATTGAAGTGGTCGACGCTCTGGTGAAACAACACGTGTTGGTTGTGGTGGGTGAACAGGCGGAAGTCGAGAAGCTCGCCGCTCACGATGCGGTCGAATACACCGAGCAAGAGCCGACAAGGAAGCTGCTATCTAACGGAACTACGCTTCAATAAGCCAAACCTCCTTAAGATAGTGCCAAAAAGAAAAGCGCCCCTCACGTAAGGGGCGTTTGTTTCATTTATTTGTGGAAGATGAAGACTAAGGACGCTCACCTGCTGCTAGGCGACGTTCGATATCTGCAACCACTTCTGGGAAGTCAGCGATCGTATCGATAAGGTAGTGCGGCGAGTTCTTGAGCAGTTTTGCACGCGCTTTTTCACGAGCGGCATCAAGCGTTGCTTCGTCCGCGGCTTGGTATTCTTCAAAAGTTAGACCTGCTTCGTTACCAGAAAGCAGCAAACCAACGGTCCACATACCAGCGTTATGACCTTCATCGATGCCCGGTGCGGCGTCATCCACTTTGATACACGCATTAACGTCGGTAACATTCAGCTCAATCACGTTTTTCAGTGCCATAAATGGTGCTGGGCGACCACCTTGCGACAGGTCATCCGTTGCTACTACGTAATCCGGTTTGTAGCCGTAATCCGCAGCCACAGGAATCAGCACATCCATCACTTCGCGGGGGTAACCAGAACAAGAACCGATCTTGATGCCTTTGTCTTTCAGACCGTTCACAACTTCAATCGCATTAAGGATTGGGTCTGCATGGTCCGCCACTTTTGCTTTTTGTAGCGGCATGAATGCTGCGTAGATAGCGTCGATATCTTCGCTGGTCATTGAGCGACCAAACTTCTCATTCCAGCGCTTATCAACGGCAGGAATACGACCCACTGCTTGGATGTGATCCCACTTGCCAAGACCCATTGGTTCGCGCGCTTCTTCAAGGTCGATTTCAAAATCAAAGCCTTGTTTGAATGCTTCCACAAAGATGCTAGTTGGCGCAAAAGAGCCGAAATCGACGATAGTGCCAGCCCAGTCAAAGATCACTGCTTGAATTGGTGAGTTGCTCATGTTCAATCCTTTTTCTTGCTTGCCAGAGCGCTGCCTACACATTGGAACCGCGCTCTGGATAAATTGGTTTTTGTTGAGGTCAGTCGACCCTAAAAGTAGTTAAAGTCTTTGCACACTTTGGCGATGGCTTCTTCGAAAATTGCCAACGCTTCTGTCAGTTGTTCGCGAGTGATGATCAGCGGTGGGCTGAGTTGAATCACGTTACCTTGCGATACCTTGAAACTCACTCCGTTGTTGAGGCATTGGTACAGCACAGCTTCCGCTTCGTCATACGCGCGTGCTTTGCTTTCGTGGTCAGTGACCAGTTCAATGCCCCATAACATGCCGATGCCACGCACATCACCAATCACTGGGTACTTAGCTTTCATCTCTAGCAACTTTTCACGCATGAACTGGCTGTCAGCTTTGGCTTTATCTAGCAAGCCGTCTTGCTCAATAGCTTCCATGGTTGCCAGTGCTGCAGCACAACCGATAGGGCTTTTCTCATGAGTGTAATGGCCCATGGAGATTTGCTCGGCGGTGTTGTATTTGTCTTTGGTTACCATGGCTGCGATAGGCACTAAGCCACCACCCAAACCTTTACCGATGCAGAGCATATCTGGCTCGATGTCGTAGGCTTGGTAGGTAAACCATTCACCACTGCGACCCATGCCGTTAGGGATGTCGTCGATGATCAGCATGACATTTTGTTTGTCACAGATTTCGCGGATGCGTTTCCAATAGGCTTTACTCGGCACTTGTACGTCGGTATTACGAACTGCTTCTGCGATAAACGCGCCCACGCCACCTTCTTTCTCAATCACGTATTCGAGGTAATCGGCGTAATGCACATCGCTGCCGTCCGCGACTGGGAAAGCACCACGGTAAGATACGGCTGGTGGGATTCGCTCAACACCTGCCATTAATGGTCCCATGCCTTGGCGGAAACACGCTTCGCCACCCACTGAGATGGCATCCAACGATGCGCCGTGGAAGGAGTCCCACAACGACACCACCTTGTAGTTGCCCGTGATGTGGCGTGCTAATTTAAGAGCCATGCCAACCGCAGATGTGCCACCCGGAGCAAACAACACTCGATTCAACTCGCCGCCACAGATTTGGGTGAGTTTTTCGGCACATTCAACCGCGGTTTCATTGGTAAAACGACGTGGTGAAAACGGCAGTTTGGCAATTTGCTCTTGCACACGTTTAATCACATGCGGATGACCGTAGCCTAGCTGATGGACGTTATTGCCATGGAAGTCCATGTACTTTTTACCGGTAGCATCTTGGATGTAGATGCCTTCTGCTGCTTCCAAGGTATCTAAGCAAGGCGTTGACATGGCTTGATGAAGAAAGACCTCCGAATCACGCTTGAGTAATGCTTGCGTGCGTTCATCGTCCATCGATGCATTCCATGCTTGGCGCGCTGGTGTCGTGTTGACATCGCCTTCGCTGCGGAAATGGGTCGGTTTGATATTCTGAGTCATAACGCTCTCTCAATCAGAAGGCTGCTTTACGCAACTTGCCAGTACATTGCTTTTTCAATCGCACCGATTAAGCGCTCGATATCTGCTGGGTAAACTTCGCCAATGTTGCCGATACGGAAGCAATCTGCGTTCGATACCTTACCCGGATAAATCACAAAACCTTGCTCTTTCAAACGCGTGTAGAACGCTTTGAACTGGTAATCACTGTGCGTCGGAGAGTAGAAAGAAGTGATGATTGGCGAGTGAAGGTCATCACTCAGTAGTGGCTCAAATCCCAGAGAACGCATACCTGCAACCAGTGTTTTCTGGTTAGTTTGGTAACGGTGATGACGAGCCTCAATGCCGCCTTCTTGTTCCAGCTCTAACAAGGCTTGGTAGAAAGCGCGAACCGTGTGCGTTGGAGACGTGAAACGCCATTTACCGTGGTTCACTTCCATGCAGTGCCACTGGTCGTAAAGATCAAGGCTCAAAGAACGTGCCTGACCTTGGCACTTTTCGATCTCAGTTTGTTTCGCAATCACAAAGCCAAAGCCCGGCACGCCTTGAATACATTTGTTTGCAGAGCTGATCATAAAATCGATGCCTAGCTCTGCGATATCGATAGGAATGCCACCAAAGCTCGACATGGCATCGAGAATCACCACTTTACCGTGCGCTTTTGCCGCAGAAGCAAATGCCTCAATTGGATTCAGCATGCCAGAGGTTGTCTCACAGTGAACAATGGCCACGTGTGTGATCGCAGGATCCGATGCCAATGCAGTTTCCACCTCGTTCAAGTGTGGCTGTGATGTTTCGCCTGGGGAAACTACATGGCATGGAATATTTAGGTAATCAGCGATCTGAGCGATACGTGCACCGTAAGCACCGTTGTCGACAACCAACAACTTTCCATCTTTGCCAATGGCGCTGCCAATTGTCGCTTCTACTGATGCGGTGCCGCTACCTTGCATTAGTACGCTGGTGTAGCCGTCTTGTTGAGTTGCCAGTTTTACAAGCTTAGTGCGGATCACTTCTACGATGTCTTTGTTGTATTCATCATCCCAAGTACACCAGTCTTTTAGCATGGCTTCACGTACTGTTTCAGAAGTAGATAGAGGACCTGGAGTCAGTAGTAGGTATTCGTTTTTCATCTCGATTTCCATCAGAATAGGCTGGTTGGTCTACACCAAATTTCAAGCTCACTCTATCGAGGAAGAAAAGGGCAGTAAATAGGCGAATCTCCAATTTCATAAAACTTTAATATCCAGAAAATGGCGGATCAATTGAACGATTATTCATCGCAAACTTTCGTAAAACTGCCATTTAATGGTCATGATTTCGTCATAAAGGCTCAGTAGGGTGTATATCGTCAACTGGTACAGACCAAATGAAAACTTAGCCAAATTAACTGGAGAAAATGATGAAAAACCGTTTGATGAAAGGATCGCTGGCTGCACTTGTCTCTCTGCTAGCTACGAATGCAATGGCAGCACAGGAAGTCACGGTTTACACCGCTTTCGAAACTGACATTCTTGCTAAATACAAGTCTGCGTTTGAGAAAGATAACCCAGATATCAAGATTAAGTGGGTTCGCGATTCAACCGGTATCATGACGGCGAAATTGCTGGCAGAAAAGAACAACCCTCAAGCGGAAGTGGTTTGGGGTCTTGCTGGCTCGTCAATGGCACTGCTTAAAGATGAAAGTCTTCTTAAGCCTTACACACCAAAAGGTTTGGAAGAGCTGCACGCGAACCTAAACGACCCTCAATCAAACCAAGCTTGGTTCGGTAACGATGCGTTCTTTAACGCAGTTTGTTTCAACGAAGCGGTAGCGAAACAACTTAACCTACCGAAACCAACGTCTTGGGAAGACCTCACAAAGCCGGTTTACAAAGGTCACATTGCAATGCCGAACCCAGCTTCTTCAGGCACTGGCTACATGCAGGTTTCTGCTTGGCTACAAAACATGGGAGAAGATCAGGCATGGAACTACATGCGTGACCTAGACAAGAACATTGCACACTACACGCACTCGGGCTCTAAGCCATGTGTTCAAGCGGGCATGGGTGAAGTGGCTATCGGTATTTCGATGGCAAGCCGCGGCGCGAAGCTGAAAACACAAGGCGCACCACTAGCGGTTATCACACCAAAAGGTATCGGCTGGGAATCAGAAGCCGTTGGTCTTGTAAAAGAGTCGGATGCAGCGAAGCGCGTTGTCGACTGGTCAATCTCTAAAGCAGCAAACGAGCTTTACGTAGAAATGTATCCGGTGGTTGCACATAAAGAAGTGAAAGCGACTGTGTCTAACTTCCCTAATGTTCAAGAGAACATGGCGAAGATGGACTTCGCGCAAATGGGCAGTAAGCGTGCAGAGATTCTAGCAGCATGGTCTGAGAAGTTCGATGCGAAATCAGAGCCAAAATCTTAATTGAATTTGCTTTGAGTTGAATGCTGAAATCCACCTCGGTTGAGGTGGATTTTTTGTTTTCTCTGTTATTTCAGAGTTTGCTGAAAGTAGATTCCTAGTCTCACCTAGGTTCGCTGGAATGACGGACTTAAGAAAGTTGGGAGCTTCTATCCGCACTTACAACGTCATTCTCGAGAGCGACGAAGGAGTGAGTCGGGAATCTCTAATTGTCACCTAAACAAACCTCATCGCCCTTCATCTATTTGTCATCTTCTGGCTATAAATTTGTCATTGGAACGTAATACTCCAAAACTAAAGTTGGTATATACCATTTGGAGCGTGTGTTATGTCAACTAACCAACATTACCTAAATATCGAAAATGTAGTGAAGCAATTCGGACAATTCACTGCATTAAAGAAAATCTCGCTAGCGATTGAAAAGGGCGAGTTCGTTTGTTTTCTTGGTCCTTCTGGCTGCGGTAAAACCACTCTGCTACGTGCCATTGCAGGTTTAGACTTGCCAACGTCTGGTGCGATTTTTCAAAACGGTCAAGAGACCACATTCCTACCACCAGAGAAGCGCGATTTCGGCATCGTATTCCAATCTTACGCGCTGTTTCCGAACTTAACTGTGCAAGAGAATATTGCGGTGGGTTTGAAGAACCAAGGCATGTCGACCAAAGAAGCGTTAGAGAAGGTGGATTATTGGTTAGAAACCATTGGTCTTCCAACCTCTGGCGAGAAATTCCCGAACCAACTTTCCGGTGGTCAACAACAGCGTGTTGCTTTGGCTCGTGCATTAGCTTTGTCTCCGGGTCTACTGCTGCTTGATGAGCCATTATCGGCGCTGGATGCAAAAGTACGTGTTCACTTACGTGATGAGATTTGTAAGCTGCAACGCAAGCTAGGCATTACCACCATCATGGTTACGCACGATCAGGATGAAGCGTTGTCGATGGCGGATCGTATCGTGGTAATGAACCATGGTGTGATTGAGCAAGTCGGCACACCTCAAGAGATCTACCAACAACCAGCCACGCGCTTTGTCGCTGAGTTTGTCGGCAGCATGAACTTTATTGAAACCTCAGTCGCAACGGACTCCCAAGTACGCATTGCAGAAACCCTAATGCCAGCGCCAAGCTTGACCAATCGTAAGATCCAACGTGGTGACCGCTTTGACCTTGCGGTGCGTCCTGAAAGCATCAAGTTCGTTGAAAACTACAACAACTCTTTACCTGTGCGAGTTACCGCAACCGAGTTTTTAGGGGCGTTTTTCCGCATTGATTGCGTATTGCAAAACGACAGCTCAACGAAAACCATCGTCGTGGATGTGCCTGTGGAAACGGTTCAAAAACTCAATATCAAGGCGGGCGATGTACGTTACATCCAGTTTGCTGAAGAAGGGCTACATGGTTACGCCGTGCCCTCGGTTGATAAAGCGCTAGCAGCGTAGGTGTAAACATGGATGCGAAGACAATGACGATGAATAGCCTGACCACACAAGACAAAGCAAAATCCTTACTCGGACGTGTTAGCCGTGACAACCTTGTGTTGTTCGGTTTGCTCGCTGGTTTGTCGACCATGATGGTGCTGTTCATCTTAATGCCGCTTTGGGCAATGTTGACCAAGAGTGTGCAAAATGCCAATGGCGAATTTGTTGGATTGGCCAACTTTGCTACGTACTTTTCTTCTTCAAGCTTATGGGTGTCGGTGGGAAACACCTTCACTTTGGGCGTGATTGTGACCTCGGTAGTGGGTGTGCTTGCATTTGGCTATGCCTACGCGCTGACTCGTTCACGCATGCCGTTTAAAGGTTTGTTCCAAATCCTAGGTACTGCGCCAATTCTTGCGCCTTCGTTGCTACCAGCGATCAGTTTGATCTTCCTTTTCGGTAATCAAGGCATTGCCAAAGAGATGCTGTTAGGAAACTCGATTTACGGCGTGATTGGTATCTCGATGGGTTTGATTTTCTGGACCTTCCCTCATGCATTGATGATTTTGACGACTTCGCTGCGCACTTCAGATGCCCGTTTGTATGAAGCAGCCCGCGCACTGAAAACTTCACCCATCAAAACCTTCTTTATGGTGACGTTACCTGCGGCGAAATACGGTTTGATCAGTACGCTTATCGTCGTCTTTACGCTGGTTATCACGGACTTTGGTGTGCCGAAAGTGATTGGGGGCAGCTACAACGTTCTGGCGACTGATATCTTCAAGCAAGTTGTGGGGCAGCAAAACTTTGCCATGGGTGCGGTGACTAGCATTATGTTGTTATTCCCTGCGGTAATGGCGTTTGGCGCAGACCGCTGGGTACAGAAAAAACAAAAGAGCTTATTCGACACTCGCTCGGTGCCTTATCAGCCAGAACCTAATAAAGCGCGCGACAGCATCTGTTTGGTTTACTGCAGCATCATTTCTATCGCAGTGCTGGCGGTGCTTGGTATGGCGGTGTATGGCTCGTTAGTTACGTTCTGGCCTTGGAACAAAGCGCTGACGCTAAACAACTACAACTTTGCCGAAATGAGCACTTACGGTTGGAGCCCATTCTTCAACTCGCTAACGCTAGCAGGTTGGACGGCAGTTATTGGTACAGCCATCATTTTTGTCGGTGCTTACTGCATTGAGAAAGGGCGTGCGTTCGATCCAATTCGCCAGGTGATGCAAATGCTTAGCGTGGTGCCAATGGCGGTACCGGGTATGGTGCTTGGTTTGGGTTACATCTTTTACTTCAATGATGCGAACAATCCTCTGAACGTGCTTTATGGCACCATGGCATTCTTGGTGATTAACACGGTAGTGCATTACTACACCGTGGGTCACATGACTGCACTGACAGCGCTAAAGCAGTTGCCATCGGAGATTGAAGCCACGGCGGCATCGGTGAAGCTTCCTCAATACAAGTTGTTCTTTAAAGTGACATTACCTGTGTGCTTACCTGCGATTTTGGACATTGCGACTTACTTGTTTGTTAATGCATTGACCACCACTTCTGCGGTAGTATTCCTTTACTCAACCGATACGATTCCGGCTTCGGTCTCGATTCTGAATATGGATGATGCAGGTCAAACTGGCGCTGCAGCGGCAATGGCTGTGATGATTATGATGGCTGCCGCAATTGCGAAGATTGTTCAGATGACTTTGGGTAAATTGTTAGAAAATCGCACACAAGCTTGGCGCAAAAGATAAGGACACTTCGTGCAATACGTAAAAATTAAAGATTCGATTGTTGAACAGATTGAAGCGGGCATGCTATCGCCGCGTCAAAAACTGCCAGCAGAGCGTAAGTTGGCGGAGTCGTTCGATACTACACGCGTCACTCTGCGTGAAGCTTTATCACTGCTAGAAGCGGAAGGTCGAATCTATCGCGAAGATCGCCGAGGTTGGTTTATCTCACCTGAGCCATTGCGTTACGACCCAACCCAAACGCTGAACTTCCCGAACATGGCGAAAGCGCAAAATCGTGTGCCAAAAACGGAGTTGGTCGCAGCAAAAGGGACGCTGGCAAACAAACAAGCCGCGCGCTTGTTGGACTTGCAACCTTTCTCGGACGTGTATCGAGTCGACCGAGTGCGATACCTTGAAGACAGGCCTGTGGTGTTTGTAACAAACTACATTCGTCCAGAGCTGTTTCCGAACCTGCTGGATTACGATTTATCAAATTCACTGACGGACATTTACCGCGAGCATTATGGCGTGACGTATCAAAAGATTCGCTACCGCATTTCAACCAGCACTTTGTTGGGTGAAATGGCTCAGGCACTGCGCGCGACAGCTGGCACTCCCGCGATGGTGGTGGAGCGCATCAACTACAACCAACACGGTGAGTTGATTGATTGCGATATCGAATATTGGCGACACGATGCCATCAGCATTGAATCTCTGGCGGAACTCAATCGTTAAGTGGATTTTTCCATCATCTAAGGCTCCATCTCGGGGCCTTTATTTTATTCAGACAGGAACATTGAAATGGATATGTTGGCGATTGGTCTCGTCGTTTTCTCTGCTGTTCTCCATGCGGGTTGGAATATCCTTGGTAAAAGCAACTCAGGTTCTGGACTCGCGTTTACCATGGCCGCCAGCTTCTCTGCATGTTTCATTCTTACCCCTTATTTGATTTGGTATTTGGCGACCATTGGCTGGACATCATTACCGAGCGAGTTTTGGGGATTGCTGCTCATTAGCGGCATTTCACAAATGGTTTATTTGATCGGTTTGATTGTCGCTTATAAGCACGCGGACGTGGGTGTGGTTTATCCAATTGCTCGGGCACTGCCAGTGATGATGGTCGGCGCAATCAGTGTGGCATTGGGGCATGAATTATCCAGTCAGCAGTGGCTTGGATTCTTGCTGATTACCCTTGGTTGTATGCTGGTACCACTGACGAACTTTCGTCAAATGACATTGGGCTCTTATTTGAACGTTGGTGTGTTCTGGGCATTGATTGCCGCAATAGGCACAACGGGTTACTCCGTGGTTGATAAAGAAGCGCTGAGTTTACTCACAGGGCAAGCGTCAGAGATCTTGAATGATCAGTACAGTGCGATCTTTTACTTAGGCGTGCAGTTTTGGGCAATTGGTATTCCTGCTCTTGTTTGGTGCTTGGTTACAGGCAAGCCAGATGAGATTAAGACTGCGTGGCAGATCCGCAAAACAGCCAGCATGGCGGGGGTAATGATGGCATCCACCTACGGTTTGGTGCTGTTTGCGATGACCATGACCGACAACGTGAGTTTGGTCGTAGCACTAAGGCAAATCAGCATTGTGTTTGGATTGTTTATGGGGATTTGGTTTCTGTCTGAGAAATGGTATCTCACCCGAGGGCTTGGCGTTACTTCTATCGTGGCGGGGATCATTCTCGCGCTTGCGTATTGACCTATATTCACGAAAAAAGGCAGCGAATGAGCCTCTCGCTGCCTTTTGTATTAACTTGTAAGCCTTGTTTAAAAACGCAGTTGCGCACCAAACATCACGCCGCTAGAGTCAAAATCGCTGTTTTTTGAGTACACATATTCTGCATTCAAACCAAAGTGTTTATAGCTCCAGCCGATACCGCCAGCGGCTTCCCCTCCGACACTTGAGTGTTCGATGTTCTTGCTCTGACCGTTCACTTTATAAGTGTATTCGAGAGTGTAGAGAGTGACACCTGCCTTGCCGTACAGTTCGAAACCTGAACCCAGAGGATAGCTAGCATAGCCACTCAAGCGAGGTCCGGAGAAGCTCGTATCGGTGACTTCTGAAATCGGACTCACGAGTATCGAGCCGATACCGTCAAACGCGCCTTTATAACCTGCTTCGATACCAAAGTTATGTGTTGGCATGTAGCGGTAATATATTTCACCTAAGAACATGTCGCCTGATTCTTTGCTTGTCGGAGCATCGTAGTTCACATCGCCATAGCCAATGTTTGTACCTATGATGTGCTCACTGGTTTCTGCATTGGCTGACAAAGAAAAAGCCGACAACACTAAAGCAGTAATGAATGAATAACGCATGAACGCTTCTCCTTAGCTTTTAGCTTGCTCGCCTTTTAATATTTGTTCGAAAGTGACCTTGGTGTTGTCTAGCCATTCATAACGGCGACGATACATCGAACGCTTAGAGCGCGACATGCCTTCGATATCTCGACGGGGTGCATTTACATCAATTGAGTAAAAATGACGATTGTATTCGGTGCCGCCCAATTCTTGCCAGAGTGCATCGTAATCCGTTTTTATTCGCCCTTTGCTGTAACGTTTAGCTGCGTAAGTATGGGACTGCGTTTTCACCGCTAGAATCGTATTTACTTCCCAAATTTGTGCGAGCAAAGTGAGCAAGCTCACCATCAAGCTTTTTGGTCTCTGTCCGTAAAGCTTACGAGTTAGCTTTTTAATTTTCGCGTTGTTTTCTTCACTGCTTCGCGGTCCTTGTAAGCCGCCAATCATAATGCTGCGTCCAGATTCGATGTGACCTAGCGTAAAAGAGAGCGTGTAGAAGTTGCCATCTTCAGCGCTGTGCAGCACTAGGCTCATGTCGCCTTCTTTTTGATAACGTGCTTCGTATACTAATCTCACCGAGTACAGTATTTCGTCAATTTCAAAAGAGGCTAATGTTAGGCCTTTCGAGTCTGTGTAGATTTCTTCGATTGTTTGTTTAGAAAACAGTTCTGAAATCGTTTTGTAGTGATCAACCACCAAGTTAGAACGATCGAACGCTGAGTTGTTTTTGATGATATACGGACGAAACGGCTTCTCTAAAAATCGATGCGTACGTGTACAAAGCAACTCTAACAATGACGATTCAATATTGTCTGAAAGGTGCTTAAATGCACGTTTGTAATAAAGCGCACGTAAGATGAATTTAGCTCTGTAGGTCCAAATTGGCTTGTAGACATCAGCATAATCATCTGAGTAAATCGATTTGCTATGGTAAAAAATGGATTTGTTCGCGGTCATTTTCACTCCAGATTAACTTGTGCTCAATAGCGACAATTAAGAACCGACGGACGAGCAGCGAAGAACCCGAAAAGGAGGAATGCAAAGCACGACTGAAAAGAGGTGATTTTTGCTGTGTCCGACGTTTGTGTAAGGTTTTGAACACTGTTCTTTTGCTGGAATTCTAAGAGAAAATTGACCTTAGGTATTGTATGGTTTGGTAAGGAAGTGTCAGGTTGAAACCCATTGTTCAAAAGGAAGAAAATGCGAATGTCGGCTGAATATGACGTTGAGTTGCTAAGTTAATGTGAAATAAGTTGAACGAAAATTGAACATTATTTGAAATTGTTTTGACGTGTTTTAGGTCTTTATACGTACCTTATAAGTATCGAGCCAATTTTGGCCCGATGTAAAGGTAAGTAAGGAGAGGTTTATGAAACGCTTAACAACTTTAGCAAGTACGATTGCTCTGATTGCTGCACCTTCTATGGCTCTTGCTGGTGGTTATCAGTGGACAAACGATACCGAAACTATCCATGGTGACGTAATGGATAGCAAACAAGCGGCTTATGAAATGGGCCGAGACATGATCCAAAGCTACCAAAATAAATCATCTGGACAACTCCGTGATGAGTTTACGAGCCTTACAACGTATGTTGATCGCCAATCGTTTTCTATCACTGACTCAAAAGTCATGGTAAATGAGTTCTTGCAAAGTGACGGGCAAGTTGTTTACCAGCCTATTCTCAATGTTCAATACGAGTACCGCATGCGTGATACCGGTAAATACTAACCAGTAAGACGGACTTGAATTGTTTACCACTAATATTTTTTGCTGTTTGTTTTGGGGAGCCACGAGCTCCCCATTTTGTTTTTGTCGAAAGCGAAAATTTTCACACTCTCAGTGCAACATTTTCTATCGCTCAGCGTTAGATTTTCTTGCTCGTTGATTGTCATCATCGTTTGTAAAGTGTTTGCGGAAATGGATGTAACGCACTAACGAGGATACCCGATGACACATCATTCATATTGGTTCAAGCAGGCAATTGAAGCTGAGCAACCAGAAACGCCACAACCGTTACAGCAGAACATTAATACTGACGTTGCGATTGTTGGTGGCGGATACACCGGACTTTGGACCGCGATTATGATTAAGCAGCAATCTCCGGAAAAAAAGGTAGTCGTGATTGAAAAAGGCCTTTGTGGCAGTGGTGCATCGGGCGCAAATGGCGGTTGTATGTTGACTTGGTCTACCAAGTTCCCGACATTGAAACGGTTATTCGGTGAAGAACATGCTGCTTGGTTAGTAAAAGAGTCGGAACAAGCAGTGCTCGAGATTGACGACTTTTGTCAGCAGCACAACATCGATGCGCAATTATCGTTGAAAGGGGTTTATTACACTGCAACCAATCAGGCTCAAACTGGGGGAATGCAGCCCGTTGTGGACGAGTTGAAGCGATTAGAAGTGAACAGTTGGCGTCGTTGCTCGGTGGAGGAACTGCTTGCCAATGCGGGATCGCCGCGCAATATAGAAGGCTTTCACTCTCCAGTTGCAGCGAGCGTTCAACCTGCATTATTAGCGAGAGGGTTACGCCGTGTTGCTATTGATCTGGGTGTAGAAGTTTATGAGAACACGCCGATGACGCGTCTAGATTATGGAAAACCTGCCATTGTCTGTACACCTAAAGGAAACATTCAAGCGCAGCAGGTGGTATTGGCATTAAATGCATGGATGGTGGAGCAGTTTAAACAGTTTAAAAACAGTATCGTGGTGGTCTCTTCCGACATGGTGATCACCAAGCCGCTTGGTGACGCACTACCTCTATCTGGTTGGCAGGCAGGTTCTAGCGTGTTGGATTCACGTATCTTCGTCCACTATTACCGAGATACGCCAGGTGGCCGTTTGATGTTGGGGAAAGGCGGCAATCAGTTTTCTTTCAATAACCAAGTTGACGCAATGTTTAACAAGCCAACACGCTACCAAGGTCTACTGCGCAAGTCGTTCGATAAGTTGTTTCCTCATTTGAGAGGAGAGGAGTTTGCTTATTCATGGACGGGGGGCTCTGATCGTTCTGCTACTGGTTTCCCTTTTTTCGGCGAGCTAGATAAACAGAGCAATATCTTTTACGGATTTGGTTATTCAGGCAATGGTGTAGCGCAGACTCGAATGGGCGGAAAGATCTTATCTTCATTGATATTGGGAATCGATAACGAGTGGACGAAAAGCGGTTTAGCCAAAGGGCCGTTGGGGCATTTCCCACCAGAACCGCTTCGCTGGACCGGGGCTATGATAGTGCGCAACGCGGTACGTCGAAAAGAGGAAGCAGAAGATAACGAGAAAACGCCATTCATCTGGGATAAGTGGCTAGCAAAACTCGCGGGACCAGCAGGCAAAGCGGATAAGCTTGACCAAACTGAAGACTTTAGCCACAAACGAGACAGTTTGCAGTGAAAGTCATTGGGGCGCGATGAAGCCTTGTGTTAGCCTCTGTCTTTCAAGCTCAGATTTAAAAGGTGAGTCATAAAATGAAAGTATTCAGCAACTTCGATAGCGGCAGCATTCACGTAGTGAAAGCGGACGACAAAAACGACATCCAACTCAAAATTCCTAACGACAATATGTCGGAATTCTACCAGTGGTTCCACTTCCGTCTTGAGACAGAAGCCGAGCAATCACACACCATCAAATTGCTTGATTTGGCTAAATCGGCTTATCCAGAAGGATGGCAAGGTTACGATGTGGTTGCGTCTTACGATCGTGAAGAATGGTTCCGAGTACCGGCAGAGTTCGATGGCGACACGCTGACTTTCACTGTAATCCCTGAGCGCAGTTCAATTTACTTCGCGTACTTTGCGCCATACACGTACGATCGTCATTTAGACTTGTTACACATGGCACAAAGCGCGCACCATTGCCAACTTGAAACACTAGGCCACACATTAGACGGCAATGATATGAGCCTGCTTACTTTCGGTGAGCCAGAAGAAGGTAAAAAGAAAATCTGGATGATTGCACGTCAGCACCCAGGTGAGACAATGGCGGAATGGTTCATGGAAGGTATGATCCAACGTCTGTTAGATGAAAACGACACGGTTGCGCGTGCATTGCTTGAAAAAGCGGTGCTTTACGTCGTACCAAACATGAACCCAGACGGTGGTATTCGCGGTCACTTGCGTACCAACGCAGTAGGTGTAAACCTAAATCGTGAATGGCAAACGCCATCAATGGAAAAGAGCCCAGAAGTCTACCTTGTGCGTCAGCGCATGCTGGAAACGGGTGTTGACATGTTTTTAGATATCCATGGCGATGAAGCGATTCCTTATAACTTCGTCGCTGGCTCAGAAGGTATTCCTTCTTACGATGAAAATCTTGCCGCTTTAGAGACATCATTTAAGCAAGCGTTACTGACAATTACGCCAGAGTTCCAAGATGAGATTGGTTACGATAAAGATGAGCCTGGTAAAGCGAATTTGACTGTGGGTTCAAATTGGGTTGCAGAGCAGTTCAAATGCTTGTCTTACACAATCGAAATGCCATTTAAAGATAACAACAATCACCCTGATCCACTTTACGGTTGGTCTCCTGAGCGTAGTGTCTTGTTTGGGCAAGATGTATTAGCTGCAACGTTAACCGTAGCAGATAAAATTTAGCGCGACGAGTTAACGCTTTTTCATTATTTCGAAAACAGCTCATTTTAAATGAGCTGTTTTTTTGTGCTCTCCATATCCACGCTCCCCTGTAAAAATTTGTTGCCATTCACAAGCTTAAATGATGATTCTTAAATTTGAGAAAGTGGCTTTTTATGGTGATTTGCGTCACAGAAAGTTGGCTTCTTTGTGATATTCTCCGCAACGAATTGACTATGGCTAAACCAACGCAACGAACTTTATTTTTCGGTTGGGTATGCGGATGAAGCTCATGAATAGATGGTCTTGAGGTTACCTTTTTCCGTTTTACGTCATTGGCGTTTGAATATCATTTTTGATTCTTTCCTACGCTATTTAGCTATTTCTATTCGAAGAAAAGAGAAAGTTACGGCTTCATATTTTACGGCAGTATGCTGCCGCGGTGTGTTGCTTTGTGTACAAGAAAAAGGAAAAGAATAATGAAAAAAATCGCTATAGCAGTGGCTACTGTACTTGCTGGTGGTGTGATCTCAAACGTTGCACTTGCTGACACTTACATGGGCGGTAAAGTAGGTTACAACTCTCTAAACGATGCGTGTTACCTAAACGAACCTTGTGACGACGACAGTTTTGCAGCATCTATGCATTTAGGCTACAGCTTCAACAAGTACGTTGCAGCAGAGTATGGTGTTGATTACCTTGGTGACTTCACTGCAAACTTCAAAAAGCCTGGCCTAAACACTGTTGATGGTGATCTTTGGGCGTTGACGCTTGCTCCTAAATTTAACCTACCACTAACGGATTCTTGGAATCTATTCGCGAAAGTTGGTGCTGCATACATGATGGCTGGTGACGAGAAAGATTTCGTACCAACTGGCTCTCTGGGTGCTGAATACCAAATCAACTACAACTGGAGCCTACGTGCTGAATACCAACGCTACCAAGATATGTCTGATGATGTAATTGAAGACATGGATTCAGATTTCTTCGGTATTGGTTTCAACTACAAGTTTGGTTCTGAGCCTGTCGTTCAAGAAAAAGCCGTTGAAGAGGTAGTAGAAGCACGTCCTGCAACACGCATTGTAGATCATGTTTACCCTGCTCAAACAACAGCGACAGTACAATTCGACTTAGAAAGTGCAGAAGTGAAAGACGCGTCGAACCTTTCTGGTACCGTTGATTTGATGAATACTTACCCACAAGCTCAAGTTGAGATCACGGGTTACAGCGATACGACAGGTTCTGCTGCTTACAACAAGCAACTCACAGAAAAACGTGCGAAAGCCGTTGCTGACGAGTTCCAAGCAAAAGGTATTGCGGCTGAGCGTATGACAGTGAAAGGCATGGGTGAAGCTAACCCAGTGGCAAGCAACGAGACACGTCAAGGTCGTCAAATGAACCGTCGTGTTGAAGTGGTTGTTCCTGCGTTTGAATACCAAACAACTGAAAAAGCAGAATAATTCCTGCTTAAGATAAAGTTCCAAAAGCCAGCGTGTATCACGCTGGCTTTTTTGATCCCGCTTAACTAACTCAGTAGTTGTGTAGAAACATAGTTATATCGGGACGCTTTGACATGTGCTCAACATACGTAAACTCAGCACCTTCATCAATTTGTCATCACCAGTTCATAGCATGACAGCCAAGTGTTTGGGAGAATGATATGCAAAGTTTACCGCCGCTCAATTTGCTCCGAGCTTTTGAAGCCACGGCGCGACTACAGAGTTTTACAAAAGCCGCAGAGGAGCTAAATGTGACTCGTGCGGCCGTAAGCCAACAGGTGAAATCGCTAGAGTCACAGCTCAATGCGACGTTATTCGAGCGCAAGGGCACGCACCTTACGCTGACCTGCTCAGCACAAGAATACTGGCCTGTGGTTAATCATGTGCTTCAAACATTATCGACCACGACGCAGCATTTATTTACTCGTCCCACAAATACGCAAGTTAACTTACATGTCGCTCACAGCTTTTGCTCTCAGTGGTTAATGCCAAGGTTGGCTGATTTTCAGCGACAATTCCCAGACATTTCCTTTAAAATCTCGACCACTGCTAATACGGTTCCAAACGCCAGTGCGATTGCGGATATCGAAATTATTAACGGAGATGGAGATTGGCAAGAGCAAGAAGCCATACGATTAACCCAAGAAAGCTGGATCGTTGTCGCAAGCCCGGGCTTTATGCATTTAAACCCGATAAATGACCTCTTGCAGTTAACTAAAGCGCCTAAAATCTGTACTAGCGGTTATCATGAATCTTGGCAAGAGTGGCTTACGCACCAAGGTTACCAAGGGAAGGTGAGCAAAGTCGTCGCCGAGTTTGAACACTCATTGCTTGCTATTCATGCTGCGATTAATCAACTTGGCGTGTTGTTGGTAAGAGACTTTCTTGTTGAGGATGAGCTGCAACAGGGCGTATTAGTCCAGGCTGGAAATTGGAATATGCCAAGTTCTGGTGCACATTATATGATGGTTCGAGCATCCGAAAAATCACATGTAAACACCTTTGCTCAATGGTTAATACAGAGTCTTTAATGTTCGTTCAGCGAGTGAGTAGAGCGCATGTGTGGTTTGGCTCTTATTAGCAATGGCAAGTCATCAGTCTAGGACTGAGCGACATGCTTAATGACATCTAATAACCACTGATTTACCGGAGCTTGCTGTTGAGAGCGACGGCAGCTCATCACGTAGCGAACATCAAGCTCTAGCCCAGCAGGAAGCGCGATACTTCGGCAACCCTTAGGAACATGTCCACTCATCGTTATGCCAAAATGATTCGTTTGCAGAAGCACTTTTTGAATCATCGCTGGATGCTCAATTTCCACTTTAGGTGTGGTTCTAAAACCCATATGTTTGAGCCTTTCCAACACAGGGTATCGGTAGTCGTTCCATCCCGGCGTTTTAAAAAGTATAAAAGGGTATTCTTCTAGTTCTTGGGAGTTTTGAGCGGGATGATCTTGTCGAACAAAAAATACCGCTTTGCCTCGCCCTAGTTCGGTCTGAACAATTGACTGTGGCAGATCTTCATCAAAGTAATGAATCGCAGTGGCGTTTTCACCGTCAATTAATCGTTTTTTTGCTTCGCTACCCCAGCGCAAACATGAGAATTTTGCGCTTGGGGCGTGCTTTAGTAACTCCAAGTAAAACTTGTCACCAAAGTACTCCCAAAACAATGTGTTGGCATAAATAGTGATTGAACCGTCAAAATGAGCTGGTGAAAAATGCTGTGGTTTGATGGAATCAATACTGTTGATTATTTGCTCAAAATGCGCAATGTTCGCTTCCACAAAAGCTGTTGGTTCAAAGCCATTTTTGGTCTGAACGAATAGCGGATCATTGAGCTGAGTTTTCATCTTAGTCAGATTTTTGCTGATTGCTCCTGACGTTTTACCGAGTGATTCTGCGACTAACCGGACGTTACGTAGCTCATACATCCGTTTTAATACCAAAATGTTTTGAATATCCAGATTAACGCTCATACATTCTCTCGCTTGGCTTTTGTCGACAAATCATATCGCTGAATTTCTTAAGAAAAGACAACGCTCGGTCAATTTAAGTTGCTGCCTTATCCCTGATTTATTGAAGGTAACGATAAGTTATTCTTGGTTACACCAGTTTATTAGCATGGATTTCCATTTGGTAAATAATGGCTTTCCTCGTATGAGCGCGTTTCTGTTGTTACAGTTTTTCCACCGAAAGAAAGTTAGAACGATAATAGAGGTGATGTATGAAAAAACTAATCGCACTTGTTTTGATGGTTTGCTCAACAAACGTAGCATTTGCTGGCGATGGGTCATACACGGGCACGATTGATATGACGATGGCAACGAAAAATCAGGTTGACGTAGAGCGTGCAGATTCTCAATTGACGCTGAAGGGTCGCAATGAAATGGCCTATGGCGGTGTAACAATCCATTCGGATGCTGCAACTCAAAAAATTGAACTTCGTGGTCGACGTGATTAATCGAATAGTTTCTTGTTAAGAAAATGCCGCGAAGAACGCGGCATTTCTATATGTAATATCATCAGATCACAATTACCAGATAAGCGCATGGTGAGAAGCTAAGCGCAATGACCACCTGCCATTATTCGCATGGCGGTGCCATATGAATGACAGCTAAGCCCCCCAAAGAGGTTTCACGGTATTTTTTATTCATATCTTTACCAGTCTGATACATGGTTTCGATAACTTTATCTAACGAAATTAAGCATTTACTTGTGCGCTTTAATGCCATACGCGATGCATTAATCGCTTTCATTGCTCCCATGGCATTTCTTTCAATACAAGGTACTTGAACCAAGCCGCCAATCGGGTCACAAGTCATACCCAATGAATGCTCCATCGCAATTTCCGCAGCAATACAAATCTGCTCGTTACTGCCCCCTCTTAGCGCTGTTAAGCCAGCGGCAGCCATGGATGAAGAAACCCCAACTTCTCCCTGACACCCCACTTCTGCACCAGAAATTGACGCGTTAGTTTTATATAAGATGCCGATAGCGCCGGCGACTGCGAGAAAGTCTTTTAGCTGTTTAACATCGAGCTCTTTGATGAAGCGATGGTAGTACATCAATACCGCCGGAATCACCCCTGCTGCACCATTCGTTGGAGAAGTGACGACTTGCCCTCCTGCTGCATTTTCTTCACTAACCGCAAAGGCGAAGAGATTGATCCAATCCATGATCTCCATCGGATCGTTTTCAACTGCAGCGTTGGCTTCGAGCTTTTTCAAAAGGTTTGGTGCTCGACGAGTGACATTTAGACCACCTTCCAAAATCCCTTCCGTGTCGAAGCCACGTTGCATGCAGAGCGACATCACTTTCCAAATTTGCTCTGCTCTTTGGTTGATTTCTTCGTCTGAGCGAAATGCGAGTTCGTTTTGGAGGATCATGCCTCCCAAGCTGAAACCGTTCGTCTCGGCTTTTTCCAGCATCTCATCTGCGGATGTAAACGGAAATGGTACTGCGACCTCATCTTGTTGCGTGCCGTTCTCTAGTTCGTCGGCGGTGGCGATGAATCCGCCCCCAATGGAGTAATAAATTTCAAACGCTACTTGATCTCCAGCAGCGTCTAATGCCGTAATCGTCATGCCATTTTCATGCAAGGGAAGGTTGTCGCTATGAAAGACGATGTCATGGTCGTAGCTAAACTCAATTTGGTGTGTACCGGCGAGCATGAGCGTATTATTGTCTATGGTATTTTGTAGCGCACTTTTGGCACTGCTCATTTTGATGGTATCAGGTTTATTTCCCATCAAACCAAGGACCGTGGCTCGGTCTGTATGGTGCCCTCGACCTGTCAGTGACAATGAGCCATAAAGGTCCACTTGCACCCGATGCACTTTCGCCATAGAGTCGCTAACTAGCTGAGTGAAATGGAATCCGGCAAGCATAGGACCATTAGTATGGGAGCTGGATGGCCCGACACCAATTTTAAATATATCGAAAATCGACAGCATAATTGACTTCCTTTAGCAGTGAACCTTTATAAAGGTCTCTAGAACAGTGTTGTTAACTAGATGTTAAAGCTTGTGGGTCGGGAGTGAAAGAAGATTTTTGTAACACTGCCAACTAAGCGCGAGATTTTAAAATGAAGTTAGACAACATCGCCATCGTTTTAGGTAAACGTCTCGTCAATAACAGGTTGACCTCTGAGGGCATAACAAGAGTCGAAGCTTTGTCTTGTAGGACTGCATCACTACTGACAGAGCGAACGGCGATTATTTTTTGTGGCGGAGTAACGCAAGGACAAAGTGTTTCTGAAGCAGAGGCGATGTACGCGTATTTTAGAACCCTAAACGCAGACTCTGTGAATCCGTTCCCTGAACGTCATATACTCTTAGAAACGGAGTCGTTGAACACGTTTCAAAACATGCGTTATGTTTCCCAAGTTTTGTGCAAAAGTGGGTTGTTCGAGTTATGGTCGGGGCATCCGGTTGAGGTTATCTTGCTGTCTAATGACTACCACCTCGAACGAATCATTGATATCCAGAATTTGATGGATGAGCAAGGCTTATTACGAGTACTTAAATCCGATTGCGAATCCATGGGGGTGACCCTCAATATTCCACTGGATATCAGCAAACATATTAGCGTGCCATACCCACATAAAGGGCTTATGGCGGAGACATTCTTGCTACTCGATGAACTCACAACCTACCGAGTTTATTTAGAAGGGGTCAAGCATGGCGTATTTTTCCGAGATTTATCAATTGTCCGAAAAAAGCCACTGATGATCGCAAGAGATGCTATTCACAAATTGCTCTCTTTCCCGCTCGATAAAGAGGCTTTGCAAGATATTGAAGAAATGAAAAAGGCCGTCGAAATGACGGCCTTGGATGAATCTGTAGGTGCTGCGGAAAAGGCATTAAGTATCTTCCATCCGATACTGACTGCATTGAACCGTCGCTTTGATCCTGAGTCTATTCATTAAGCTCGCGTTTTGTACGGACGGCGCTTAATGCGATCAAACAGTAGCAAAGCAGTTCTATACCTTCTTCTGAGATATTTTTAACATCACGGATGTAATTTTCGTCCATCACTTGTTGCCAAAAACTACCCATACCATACAAACGAGAGAAGACTAATAATAGCATTACAGCACCAACTAATAGCTTCATATGTGGCACCGTTAAAATGGTCGCCATTTCGTTCATGGTACCTTTACCACCTTGGTAAGCTTTGGCGCAAGCCAGTGCGGTGACAGCAAGTGCTGGGAAAACCCAAGAGCCATGATGAATCATGTCTGTCCAATAGTCCGTTTCGCGAATAATCAGTACTGCAAAAAATCCTGCAATCAAAATAGCCGCATGCTTTAGCTGAGGCTGTTGTTTCGATAAGCTGAAAAACGACCATGATGCAATAGCAAGCATCACAAGCTGGAGCGTTTCTGTAACGGAAAGCTCGCCAAGGCTTGATCCCAACACGACATAATCAAGACGAAGACTAAGGTTAACGAGAATACTTATAGCGACAATCATCAAGGCGTTTAAACTCGATTTATAAATAATGCGCTTTGATTTTTCAGTAACAACGTTGCTTGGGGCTGACTCGGCTTCTTTTACTATTTGTGTTTTCATCTTGCTCACCTGTCCCAGAAAATGTGGAAGAAATGTGAATTAGTGTGATCTGTGTTTGGAATTTTATTGTCCAAGTGGAAAGTTATGTCAGGGGAATGTCAAGAATAGAACACTGTTCGATATAGGGTCGATGTGCGGTAAAGTCAGAGATATGTAAAAACAACGTAAGAACACTTTGATAAATCAAATAAAAAAGGAGCCCAAAGGCTCCTAAGTGATAGAGGGAAGGTGACGTATCGATAAAAATAATTAGTAGTTGTCACCCTCATTTTCTTTGTGATTCTCGCGATAGTATTCCCATTGCTCGACGCGTTCATTGTCCGACAGCACACAGTAAGTGACACGTTCGCCGTTTTCCGACACGGTATCCAGCTCACCACCTTGCTGAACACAGTATACGGCTGCGGGATTTGCAACGGAGGTATACTCAGTTGATCGGGTCGCTCCCTCGTAAGTTGAACAACCAGCCAGTACCAATGTTGCAGCCATAGCCATCATTAAATTTGTCTTTTTCATTCTTTATCTCCGCATGGGGTGGGCGAGTATTGTATTGATTATAGGCAACTTTAAGAGATTATTGTCTTATCGATGTTAAAAGTAAGAGGGACGTATAAGAATTTAGATATTCTCATTTATTGCTGATTAGCACGTCACACTTCTGTTCTTGGCGTATTGTTGTGAAGGTCATATCAATCACTTCCTGACAAGCGCTCGAACGTACCTGGCCTACAACAATGATTTAAAGTGTGAAATTCGGTAATATGCGCACAAAACATTGACCGTGGTATTTTCGATGAGACATTTAAAATCGACCGTTCATCCAGACATAGAGCATTTGGATGACAAAATTGTTTTTCAGCGCAATGCAGCGCGAGCCATTGTACTTGATGGTGAAGATGTGCTGTTGCTCTATACAGAACGTTACCATGACTACACGTTACCAGGCGGTGGTATTGATGATGGTGAAGATGTCATTGCTGGATTAGTCCGTGAATTAGAGGAAGAAACGGGCGCCCAAAATATACATGGTATTAAGCCTTTCGGAATCTTTGAGGAGTTTCGTCCGTGGTACAAGGATGACGCTGACGTGATGCACATGGTGTCGTATTGTTATACATGTAAAATCGAACGTGAGCTTGGCGAAACGGCGTATGAAGATTACGAAGTTAAAAATGGAATGCGCCCGGTATGGATGAACATACACGAAGCAATTGCACACAATGAAAAAACGATGGCAGAAAGCCCGAAAAAAGGCATGAGCATTGAGCGCGAAACGTTTTTACTTCAGTTGATTTCTAAAGAATTACTATAAGCAGCTAGCTTGCATTATTACGACTTAGCTTCTGTTGGCTCTATTGTGGGCAAAGATTTTAGAGCAATAAAAAGTCCGGACTCCCCCCCGGAACCCGGACTTATTCCAGACGCGCAAGCGAAGCGTCATCTTGATATGTTAGATTTGTTTCGAACTATGAAAACAATAGCTGTTTTACATTTAGTGTGTAAATAATTATTAGGTCTGACCATTGGTTTTCATGTTTTTTGCAAACGCAATGTGACGCATATCTACCCAATTGCCAAGCGCAATTGGGGCGCTTTTTAGTAAACCACTACTCTTTCTTATCTTTGAGATACCTTACCTCAACTTTTTTGCACACGTTTGCATAGAGATCACGAGTTTTCAAATTCGCCGAACAGGATCTTGTAATTTTACGTTTCTCTGACATTGGGCTCTGTCGTAGCTTTTATCACAAATTAACTAGCGGAGGCAGTCGGCTAAAGTCGACCAGCGGTTGTGAAATCATAGGAGTGTCTGGAGCAAACAAGAGTAAAGGTTGAAATGATGAGGATTGTAACTGACCGATATCTATCAACTTTTCCAATGCATAGAAGCGGCTGACGTATTGACGAGTCTCGTTAGGCAGCGTGAGTTGTTGGAAATCTCGACTTCCTGCTTGCTGAATAGCACGTGCAACGCGTCCTTCTCCGGCATTGTATGCAGCTAAGGTCAGAGCCATATTTTGATCGAATTTGTTGTATAAAAACGCCAGGTACTTGAGCGCGGCCGTTGTGCTGGCTTCTGTGTCAAAGCGATCGTCTTGTTTTGTATTTATCGTTAATCCGAATCGTTTCGCTGTGGTTGGTATCAATTGCCAAAGTCCGGCGGCGTTAGCATGAGAAACGGCTTTGGGATTGTAAGAAGACTCTAACATTGGCACTAAGGCTAGGCTATTTGGTAATGAGTGGTTTTGAAGCTGTTTGAAAATGTGGTTAATTACCGGTTTGGATGAATCGAGACGCTTGGCAATTTGTGGCTTGTATGGGGCTAATACTTGATACTGCGTTTGAATATCGACAGCATTTGGTTTTGCCTGGCATGTGAATGGAAGGTAGGACAGAAAGGCAATAAAAATAAAAAGGCCTACAGTACTCAGCCGAGATGGCGACTGAATCTGTAGGCAAGACGAACATCGTTTAGAACGATTTATCTTCATAAGTGTGTTGCACAGGTTGTTTGAGTTGACTGACCAACTCATGGAACGCCGCAGAGCTGTGGCCATTGCTCTGATTGTATTGTTGGCACTGACTTACCAACGTTTCCAATAGCGCCCATTGTTTTCTAGCTTGCATACCTATTTGGGCAGGCAAAGCGTTGAAAATTCGTTTTACGCTGGCGTCATTACATGCTAACCCCAGCGCTCGCATACACTGGCTTCTGTCATTGGCGGAGCGGCTGAGTTTATTGAGTATCGGCATTTGTTTTTGAACATTGTCGTTCAGTGCCTCTCCATCAAACTTTAAGTACAATACCTTTTGCTGCTGAAGCAAAGGAAGCAGTTGTTGATAAAGCTTAATATCCTCAGATATAGAGCGAACAAATTGTTGAATTCGCTGCGATACTGCGCTTGCCATGATGTCTTCCTAGCGTTTTATTACTCGTGACCTGTATGGAACTGCATGATTGCCTTGGATAACACTTTTGTATCTAGGCTAAGTTCACCACGCGCTAATGCGTTGCGTACTTGTTCTACTTTTTCCATATCAACATCAGGTAGTGATGCCATTTCAGCTTGAGCGCGATCTATCGCTACGGTATTCGCTTGAAATGCAGGCTCGTGTACTTTGCTCTGTTCGACGACGTCGACAGGCTGTTTGCTTGCTTGCTGTAATTTTGTTTGTGGGACATGACCGCCCGCGACTTTGTCGATTTTCATGCTGTGGTCCTCATCATCATGTTCTAAATTAAGTAGGCGGTTAGAATGTGATAAACATTAAATATTTTTTTTGTACTCGAAGTTCAGTGTTACTGACGAGAGCCAAAATTAAAAAATGTTACCCCGAGTCAAAAAATCAAAATTGAGTATGAACCTGGTTTAATCCAGTTACGACTGCTCTTATGACCTTGCCCGAACTTGGGTTTTCCACGTCAATTTGTTGCCCTTTCGCTCCATCTTCTAAGGCGACTCCTTTTGTGCTGGCACTAAATCCATTTTTGCTCGCAATGACTATGACTTCATTGCCTTTCTCGATTAGAGGTGGGGCCGACAAATTGGATGGATTAACCACTTGTCCAGCCCGCAAACGACGAGAGGTTTCTAAGCCTACTGCTTGCTCGGGGCGAGTATAAAAATCGTCTTGGCGAGAGATGGTTCGGGTTTCAAGCTTTATGTGTTTAGCCGTTACGACTTCATTTCGGCCAACCGTGGTTGTCGCGACCAAAACAGGCAGAGTCAGCGAAGACTTTATCGTAACGTTAATTCGCCATGGTGATGCGATATTGTCGCAGCTGACTGAGCGCTTGAGGTTACCGACTGGCAACGTGTTGTTGTCACGACCTGTGATAACTAAAGGCGATCCACATTCTGGCAAGTGATTGGCTGAACCGGGCACCCACATGTCGAAGTCCAGTTTGTACTTCCCCCACTGATTGGAGAGCGCTACGCGATCCACCTCTTGTTCGAAATCCGTTGCTACAACGGATTTTATCTCTTCAACGCTTAGGGTTTTGTCATTGGTGTTGGCGAATGCTTGTTCTGATGTCAAAGCGAGTAACGTCAGCATTATTGTTGAGGAAGTGGACACTTTCCTCTTGTTTTTAATGCTTTCCGAGAACCGGAAGTTTGGCTTCCATCCTTGTTTGTAAGTCATTGATATATATAGCTATTTTTTATGGCACGTATCTTGTTTGTATGTTGGCGTATTCGAGCCAACTGTAAGGAAGATGCATGGCGATCACATTTGAAAATGCTTTAGGAGTACATCCAGAGGCACTTAATTTTCGCGTTCAGCGTACCAAAGTCCTCGCCAGTAACCTAGCAAATGTTGACACCCCTGGGTATTTGGCGAAAGACCTAAGTTTCACCACCGTAATGAACCAAGTAACGGCAGGTGGTGTGAACAAACCGGTGCCAAAGTTCCAGGTTCAGGCCCAATACTCGGTGCCTTACCAGAATAGCAAAAATGGCAACACCGTAGAGCTTGGTGTTGAACAAGCAAAATTCACGCAAAACAACATGGACTTTCAAACTAGCCTGACGTTTCTCAACATGAAATTTAATGGCTTAGCGAAAGCGATTGAGGGACGTTAATTATGTCATTCACTGATATTTACTCGATCACTGGTTCCGCGATGACAGCACAAACTGTGCGTCTGAATACGGTAGCCAGTAACTTAGCAAACGCAGATGCAGTATCTGCAAATCCAGAAGATGCTTATAAAGCGCTTAAGCCAGTATTTGCGACTGTGTACCAAAAAACGCAAATGACAACAGAAAATGGAGCTTATCCCAATGCAGAAGTTCGCATTGTTGACGTTGTTAAAAATGCTGGAGATGCAGAGAAGCGTTTTGAGCCGAACAACCCACTGGCTAATGATGAAGGCTATGTGTTTTACCCAGATATTGATGTAGTTGCTGAAATGGCAGACATGATGTCCGCAACACGCAGCTTCGAAACGAATGTTGAAGTATTAGCCAATGTAAAAAGTATGCAGCAAGGTCTGCTTAGATTAGGGCAGGGCAGCTAATGAGTATTGCGCAATACACCCCTTTATCGTCTGACGCTCCAGTAAATACAAAAGCAAAAGACAGCAACGGTATCTCACCAAACCCTAAAGACATGAACAGCGCTTCTTCATTGGAGAATGAGTTTATTTCTTTGATGGTGGCTCAAATTCAAAACCAAGACCCACTTAATCCCCTTGATGGTACGGAATACGTTGGTCAATTGGCTCAGTTCTCGCAGGTACAAAGTACCGAGAATATGTCTAAGACAATGCAACAGAGCATGGTGTTACTGGACAACATGCAAGTGCTGTCAACAGCGGGCCTTGTTGGGCAAACGGTTTACGTCAATGCGGATGAATTTCAGCTTGGTGAAGACGTACAAAACGGAAAAATCGAACTCGCTCATAGCTCAAACCAAGTCACGTTAGTTGTTAAAGATGAATTTGGTCAATCAACTAAAGTGCCACTAGGTGCTCACGGCAAAGGTGACGTCGACTTTTCAATTAATCCTGAAGAACTTGGTCTTAAACCAGGCAAATACTCAGTGGCCGTAGAAGTGCAAGAAGGGCAAGCAAGTCCAAATGTGCTGATGGCAGGCACTGTTGAGCAAGTGCGCATTCCTAATACCGGTGGCGCAGCATTAGTCAATGTCCATGGCGTTGGCAACGTTCCTTTCTATCAAATCACTCAGTTTGGTGCTTAACCAAATACGGAAATCAGAGGTCTATTTATGAGTTTTAACATCGCACTAAGTGGTCTGGACGCGACCAACACAGAGCTAAACACAATCAGCCACAACATTGCCAACGCATCAACGTATGGTTTTAAAGGTGGCCGCACAGAATTCTCCGCTGTATACAATGGCATGCAACCTGGTGGTGTGGAAGTCGCGTCAATTTCACAGAACTTCGACAAAGACGGCAGTATCACAGGAACTGGCCGTGCGATGGACCTAGCTATTAATGGCGGTGGCTTTTTTGTTACTAAAGATAATATGGGCCAAATGTTGTACACACGTTCAGGTGTGTTCTCAACGGATAAGAACAACTTTGTTACGGCTAACAGCGGTGCAAAGCTTCAAGGTTACAGTGTCGATAGCAACAACAACCTAATGACAGGTTCTGTGGGTAATATTCAGGTATCGACTTCCTCACTGAATGCTAAAGCAACAGACAGCTTAGATTTTGTTGCGAACTTCGACGCAAGCGCGTCTGTTATTGATAAAGCCGTAACGCCATTCAATCCAAAAGATCCAAGCTCATTTAACTCGTCTTACACAACAAAAGTCTACGACTCATTGGGTAACTCGCACACGGTAACTCAGTACTTTACTAAGACTGCTTCTAACTCGTGGGAAGTGAACGTTCAAGTAGATGGCGGTACGACGCCAGTAGCAACTGTGCCTGTAACGTTTGGTAAAGACGGATCGCTTTCAACACCGACTGCGCCGTTTAATGTTTCATTCCCTGCAGCAGGCGCGAACGCGATGAGTGTAGACATTAACCTGAAAGGCAGCACGCAATTTGGTGCAGCTTTTGGCGTAAGTACTAATAGTCCTAACGGTTACACATCAGGTGAACTTGCAGGTGTACGCGTTGAAGGTAACGGCATGGTTTACGCGACTTACACTAACGGCCAATCACAGCTACAAGGTCAGGTTGTTCTTGCTGATTTTGCAAACACACAAGGCTTAGCGAAAGTGAGTGGAACATCATGGACTCAAAGCTTTAGCTCAGGTGCTCCAATTATGGGTGTTCCGGGTTCAGGTACGATGGGTGACCTAACTCCGGGTGCATTAGAAGGTTCTAACGTTGACTTAACCAGCGAGCTTGTTGCTCTAATGACTGCACAACGCAACTACCAAGCAAACGCAAAGACAATTTCTACCAGCGACAAGCTTACTCAAGCTTTGTTTAACGCGGTGTAATGGGAGTTTTGCATGGATAGTTTGTTATTTACGGCAACGTCGGGTGCCAGCCGAGTTCTTAAAGCGCAGCACGTTCGTTCAAACAACTTATCAAATGCTGATACTGCGGGTTTTCGAGCGGATATGGAGCGTGTGCGTAGTGTAGAGATGCAAGGCCCAGGTTTTGATGGTCGCACTATGGTTGTGACCAACTCTGCCTCAACACGTTTCGACGCTGGCGATATTGTGAAAACAGGACGTCCGTTGGACGTTGCGGTTATGGGGGAGGGATATCTCTCTGTAGAAACCCCAGCGGGTAACGAAGCTTACACCCGTGCAGGCAATATTCAGGTCGATACTTTTGGCGCTCTAACAATCAATGGGTTCCCTGTCCTCGGTGACAATGGTCCTTTGGTTGTGCCGGATTATCAAAAGATTGAAATCAGCGAGCGTGGTCAAGTCTCAGTGATCCCACCAGGTGGCGGCGCAGAAATTGTGGCAGGCACTTTGAAGTTGGTTAAACCGGAAATTAATCAACTGCAAAAAGAGAGCGATAGCTTGCTGCACAGCGTAGATGGCGTGCCATTTGCGGCAGATGAAACCGTGCAACTCTCTCCTGAGCACATTGAGGGCAGTAACGTATCTGCTATTGATGAATTGGTTAGTGTGATGTCGCTGACGCGCAACTTTGAAATGCAAGTTCGCATGATGAAAACGGCGGAAACTCTAGCAAAAGCTGGTAACAAATTAATGGCGGCGAGCTAAGTCTCGCCCCGCAAGGAGTAAAAAATGCATTCAGCATTATGGGTAAGTAAGACAGGCATGGCAGCGCAAGACACGAAGATGACTGCCATTTCTAACAACCTAGCAAACGTAAACACGGTTGGCTTTAAGCGTGACCGAGTCGTATTTGAAGATCTTTTCTACAGCATTCAGCGTCAACCAGGCGCTCAAGTAGACCAAGTTAACGAACTACCAAGTGGTATTCAGCTAGGTAGCGGTGTTCGCGTTGTTGGCACACAAAAAGTGTTCACGCAAGGTAATACCCAAAACACAACGCAAGAGTTGGATCTTGCTGTAATGGGTCAGGGTTTCTTCCAAATAGAAAACTCGGACGGACAGATCATGTATACACGTAATGGTCAGTTCCATCGAAACTCAGAAGGCTTAATGGTGAACAGTCAGGGCCTGCCTTTAGAGCCTCAAATCCAGATCCCTGACAATGCGGTCTCTTTCTCTGTGGGTGTTGATGGCACCGTGACTACAACAACAGCAGACGATCCAACACCTCAGCAGCTTGGTCAAATTACACTTGCAAAATTCATCAATCCAGCCGGCTTAGAGGCCATGGGTGGCAACTTATTCCGTGAAACGGAAGCCAGCGGTCCAGCTGATGAGCTGATTGCAGGAGCTGATGGTGCCGGCATTATCAAGCAAGGTGCACTGGAAGGGTCAAACGTACAAGTAGTAGAAGAGATGGTCGACATGATCACCACTCAACGTGCGTATGAGATGAATGCGAAAGTGGTCTCTGCTGCAGATGACATGCTGAAGTTTGTTTCGCAATCAATGTAAGTATGAAATTGGTGATGATGAAGGAAAAAGCAATGAAATGGCTTTCTAAGAGTTGGGCAGTAGCCGCCGTGTTGCTGGTGGGATGTGCTGGCCGTCAGGAATTTATTCCGCCTGAGCCGAATGCTGAGGAATATGCACCACCAACGCTCGATTACACGCTGCCGGAAACCCAATCTGGTAGCCTTTATCGTCACCAATACACGATGACCCTGTTTCAGGATCGTCGTGCTTACCGAGTTGGCGATGTATTAACGGTTCAACTATCAGAAGAAACCTCATCGAGTAAAAATGCGGGTACTAAGTTCGGTAAAAGTTCAGCAATTAACTTTGTGGCGCCGACCATAGGCACGAAAACTATCGATGAGTTAGGGGTTAGCGTGGATGGCAAACGTAACTTCGATGGCAGTGCATCAAGTTCACAAGGCAACAAGCTTCAAGGTGCCATTACGGTAACGGTACACGAAGTATTACCTAATGGCGTATTGCGTATCAGCGGTGAAAAATGGCTTCGTCTTAATCAAGGCGACGAGTTTATTCGCCTAACCGGTATCGTCCGTGTGGATGATATTAACCGCAGTAACCAAGTTTCTTCTCAACGAATTGCTGATGCAAGAATTACCTACGCAGGTCGCGGAGCCCTAGCTGACAGCAACGCAGCCGGGTGGCTAACTCAGTTCTTCAACAGCCCATGGGTACCTTTCTAATGAAGACAATGCAATCTTTCTTTATGTCTCTCCTATTGGTGTTGACCTTGGGACTACCAGGCACTTCACGTGCTGAAGCGGAAATTCCGATCATGGACTTGGTCGATGTTCGCGGCATTCGAGAAAACCAACTGGTTGGTTATGGTTTGGTGGTTGGCTTAGCCGGCCAAGGTGACCGAAACCAAGTGAAATTTACCTCTCAATCTATTACCAACATGCTACGTCAGTTTGGGGTTCAAATTGATGACAGTATGAACCCTAAGCTACGAAATGTGGCTTCTGTGAGTGTGACAGCGTCCGTTGATCCAATGGCAGGCCCAGGACAAACGTTGGATGTGGTTGTGTCTTCAATCGGTGATGCAAAGAGCCTTCGCGGTGGTACGTTATTGCTAACGCCTTTACGTGGTATTGATGGCGAAGTGTACGCGATTGCGCAAGGTAACGTGGTTGTGGGCGGCTTATCTGCAGAGGGGCGAAGTGGCTCCAAAGTAGAAGTAAACACACCAACGGCGGGTCGCGTTCCGAATGGTGCGACTTTAGAGAGAGAAATCAAAACCGATTTCAACCAACGTGATGAAATCACCCTAAACCTGCGCAAGCCTAGCTTCACTACAGCAAAAAATATTGCGCGTGAAATTAACAACACTTTTGGGCCTAACGTTGCAGTTGCGATCAATAAAGCGCGCATTGATATGCGTGCACCAAAAGATACACAGCAGCGTGTCGTCATGATGTCGATGCTTGAAGAAATGAGCGTCGTTGAAGGCCGTAAACCTGCTCGTATTGTCTTTAACTCTCGCACTGGCACCGTAGTGATCGGTAAGAGTGTCAAAGTGAGTGAAGCAGCAGTAAGTCACGGTAACTTGACCGTGCGAATTTCTGAATCACAACAAGTTAGTCAGCCTAATGCGTTTGCAAATGGCGATACGAAAGTCGTTAACCAAACGGATCTTGATGTGAATGAAGATCTCGCTCAGATGGTGATTTGGCCTCCAGGCACGGAACTTAACACCATAGTTAATGCGGTAAATAGTTTAGGTGCCACGCCTACAGACTTGATGTCTATCCTGCAAGCTTTGAGTGAAGCGGGTGCATTGAACGCTGAATTGGTCGTGATATAAGGAGTTAAGGATGAAGCTAGACAGTACCAATGAACAAACTCAGTTAAATTCGATGCTTTATCACGACAACAGTGCATTGGCTAACATCAAGCATAGTCGTGATCAAGAAGGCGCACTTGAAGTCGTCGCAGGTCAATTTGAGGCAATGTTCCTACAAATGGTGTTACGCCAAATGCGTAGCAGTAGTGACGCTCTTGCTGATAAAGACAGCCCGTTTGCCAGTCAGCAACAAGGGGTATTCCGTGATATGTATGACGGACAGCTGGCGATGGAACTAGCAAAGAAACAGAGCTCAGGCATTGCCAATATGCTCATCCAGCAGCTGAGCCCGTCTATGCGTGAGGTTGCTTTCGATGCTGCGCGCAACATCTCATCCGCTAACGATGGTAAAGGTTCGAATTCTGAATCTAACTCACAAGTAGATTCTAAAGAGGTTGAGAAGAATTCAAGCCTATTTAATACCGCTTCTCAAGCCGTCGCCTCTGTTAAACAGGTATTCGGTGAGGCCGGTATGACTACCGCGTTTTCTCAGCCGTTGATCAGAAAAATGGAGCTGTAAATGAACCTAGTTAATATTGCCCTTTCAGGTTTAGGCGCGAACCGTGTGGCCCTAGACGTAACCGCGCAAAACGTGGCAAACGTGAATACCGTGGGTTACAGTCGTCAACAAGCGTTGATGGCGTCTGTCGATGATGGTAAAGCCAATCGCTTAAGTCCAGGTTTAGGGGTAGAAGTCACTAGCATTCGCCGCGTTACTGATCAATTTCTGATTAAGCAAACGTGGTCGACTAACAGTATGGCGGCATACGCATCTGGATACACCAGTAACATGAGTCAGCTGGAGAATACGCTTGGTGCCGATGGTTTCAGTATATCGGCTGGCTTGGACTCGCTAAACGCTGCGCTTAACGATGCGACCGTTAAGCCGGAATCCATACCTTACCGCCAGCAGATCATTAACGAATCTGAAGCTTTGGCCCGCCGTTTTAATACGCTTACCGAATCTTTATACAATCAACATAAAGACATGAGCGACCAACGTAATGCTGCGCTTAACCACGCGAATAGCCTTATGGAAAATATCGCGAAGGTGAACAAGCAACTGGTAGAGATGCAAGGTACAGGTGGTAACCCATCACAGTTAATGGATGAACGAGATAGGTTAATCGGTGAGTTATCTCAAACCATTGAAATCAAAACAACACAGCAGCATGACGGCAGTGTTCAGGTCACACTAACCTCTGGTCAACCGCTTGTGATGGGTACGGACCATGGCAAACTGGAAGCCATTCCTGACCCGAGTGATCCTTACTTGGCGGACTTACACGTCACGTTCTCGAATCAAAGTTTTGCGATTGGTGACTCGCTTGGTGGCAAATTAGGTGCGATTAATGACTATCAAACCGAAGTGTTGAAACCAAACCAATTGGCTCTGAATGACATGGCGAAAGCTCTCGCGGATGAATACAACGCCGTGCTTGCGACTGGCAAAGACTTAAATGGCAACCCAGGTAAACCTTTGTTCAGCTATGACCCAGCAACCCCTGCAGCCAGTTTGGATATTACCAAGCTAACTCCAGATGAGCTTGCGTTCTCAAGTGATGGAACACCTGGTAACGCAGATGCGTTGCAATCATTGATCGAGTTAAGCAACAAGCCAGTGGCGGTATCAGGTTACGGCTCAGTAAGCTTGAACGATGCCTTTAGTTCAATGGTGGGTCAAACCGCAATTAAAGCACGCCAAGCTAATGCTGATTATCAAGCGAAGTTAGCCATGAACAAGCAAGCGCACGCAGCTCGCGATAATGTTAGTTCCGTAAACAGCGATGAAGAAGCGGCTAACCTAATGATGTTTGCTAATGCGCACAATGCCAACATGAAAGTGATCAGCACAGCAAATCAACTGCTCGATTCTATTCTGCAGTTATTCTAAGAGGAAAGTTTAGATGCGAATTAGTGACAATCAATTTAGTCAAATGATGTTGCACAGCTTGCAGAGCAATAGCGCGGGACTAGGCGAAGCTCTGCAACAGATGTCTACTGGCAAGCGCTTGACCAAGCTGTCTGATGATCCAATGGCTTCGATCAAGTTGCTTAACTTAGACCGAGAAACCAGTGCGATTGCTCAGTACAAAAACAACATTGAAAACGTAAAAACGACGCTATCGAGTCAAGAAACCCATTTAGATTCGATCAAAGAAAGCTTAAAAAGCATGCGAGACATCGCGCTTTGGGGTGCGAACGGCTCTCTTACTGACGAAAGTCGTGGCGGTATGATTACAGAGCTTAAGAGTTACCGTGATTCTATTGAGTCGTCTTTTAACGCGCAGGATGAAGAAGGGCACTACCTTTTCTCTGGTACTAAAACGGATACTGCGGCTGTAAGTAAAGCGAGCGGCAGCTACGTAATTGAAGGTAATAGTGACAAGCGCGTAGTAACAATTGCTAAAGGTGTCACGATGGATTCCAATATGACTGCAAAAGAAATATTGGACCTTGGGGGAGGCCATAACGTGCTTAACCAAATTGATGCGCTGATCAAAGAGTTTGAGAGCCCTACCGCCAACTTCAGAGCTGAAGTTGAGGCGAGTATCAGTGCTATCGACGATACTTTTTCAAACGTACTGGGGACCATGACTGAGATTGGTGGTCGACACAACAACTTAGATCTTGTTGGTGGCGCGCACAGTGAAAACAAGCTGTTCGTTGACAAAGTATCTGGAGACCTCTCTGCTCTGGACTATGGTGAAGCGTCGGTACGATTGAGTAATTACATGGCCGCTTTGCAAGCAACGCAAGCAAGCTATGTGAAGATCGATGGTTTGTCGCTGTTTGACCGTTTATAAGGTTAGGAAGTTCTTTTTATGGTAATGAGTACAGTAGAGGTTAGACCCCATAGCATACGCTTAGGTGGACAAGAACAAGCCTCTATCATGCCGACCCGTTCTGCAGACTCAAGTACGGCAATTAAACCGCGCCCGGCGCAAATTCAGGCTGACACTGCGTCAGCCTACTCTGTATCTGGTATTCAGCTTACGCAGGGTCAGCAGCAAGCCACGGCGGTTCAGATCGCGTCCAAATCGCTGCAGGTGATTGGCAAAGAGCTCACGCAAATTAAACGTGGTTTGACGCAAGCTATTAATCAAGGCGTACAAAATGTTCCTGGTTTGCAGGATACATTGGTTCGTTCTAAAGCCACCATCCAAAAAGTCGTTGAGCAAGCACGTTTCGATGGCCAGAAAGTCCTAAATAACGAACTGCACTTAAAACTGGATAAAGCGGATATTCGTCGCTTTTCTATTCCAGGTTTGAATGTTCATCGCTTAAGCGACAAGGCCGAGCAAATCCGTTTGGATTTTCCTCAAGGTCAAGCGGTGATGATTCAGTTTGATGGACAATCAGACGGTGAGCGAACGGTCAAAATGCTGGATCGCAGCTTGATTGCGTTAGGAATGCGAGCCTCATTAGCCGATGATGGCAGCATTTTATTTGAAGCCAGAGACAACGCTTATCAACAAATGCAGCAAAAGGTGATGGTAACGGGGGAAGGGCACCGCTTCCCTGCGGGACAGCCTAACGTTTTGAACTTAAAGTCTGAGCCAGATGGTATTGCGGAGCTCG
Source organism: Vibrio sp. OY15 (assembly GCF_000742455.1). Classification (NCBI taxonomy): domain Bacteria; kingdom Pseudomonadati; phylum Pseudomonadota; class Gammaproteobacteria; order Vibrionales; family Vibrionaceae; genus Vibrio; species Vibrio sp. OY15. The sequence goes on from NZ_JPIL01000009.1 coordinate 137,648, forward strand.
GGTTTGATCTAGGCCCACGCGACGGCATCAAGCAGACGATTGCCAAAGTAAATCAGCATCTGAAACAAGTTCAAACGAGCTTGCAGGAAGCGAAAGCTTTTCATGGTGAACTGAATACTCAAATGCGTTCTATCCAAACCAAAACCGCACAGCTTTCAGTCAATGAAGTGAATGCAAAACTGGATGGATTCATGCAAAAGTCTGGCGAGTTTACTTCAACTTTTCAGGCATTGAATGCGCAAGCAAACGTGCGTCGTCATACCGTGGTCGCTTTACTGAAGTAACGAACACTCCAATGATTCCCGGCTTTACACTGTTATCGTCCCCCAATAACGAAAACAGCGCACTGTCGGGAATCTCTCTTTGACTCGTCTAGGGCTCGAGTGCTTTTGCCACCGAACGATTCAATTTCTGGAATAGCCATCCAAGTGCTATCAAAGACGCACCTAAGCCTAAGAAGCTTATTGCTCGCCAGAACCCATCCAGAGAGCTCACATCCCATAAGAATACTTTCAGTGCGACACAGGCAAGGACCACTAGACCGACACGCTGCATCATCAGGCCCTGTTGGGTCACGCCGCGCCAAGTCAGCAATCCACCTACGAGCAAGCCAGCCACTGAATAACTGAACAACTCTGCCATGCTGGTTGGCTGATACAGCATCATCGATGTGGTTTGCCAGAATTGACGGATAGACATCCCCAACCAAATGGCTGCAAGTAAAAAGCCTAGACTAGCAATCGCAAATCGATGAACTTGCAACGTATTCCAGCGTTTAAAGGTTGCGATAAGCAGGATGCAAGCTGGTAACAGCCAGCCGATACTCAGCATGTTAAAGATGGGAAGTGCTTGTGCCGAGACGTTATCAGTCACCAACGGCGATTCTGCCGTATTAAGCAAAATAATCAATATAGCGAACGCGCACCAAAGCAAGTAACTATAGATTTCGTAGATACGGCTTAAGCGTTGCGCAAATTGGCTGCGGTAGCTGTATACCAAACCCATAACTAATGCTTGATTGGCAAAGACTGCCGCACTTGTGAAGTCGATGTGCCCCAAGTAACCATATTGCCCCGTTAACCAGTAGTTAGTTTGGGTGAACAATGCCATTAAGAATACATGTAAAAACGCCCCTTCAAACCAGTTGGTCAGTTCTCGGTCCACTTGTTTTAGTGTTGAACGAGCATAAGACAAGATGAAGAGAGAAGGCATATAACTCACAAGAACCCAAGCCCAATGCCCAGCTTCTACCGGTTGCCATTCGGGGATGAAAGGTAGCAGCGTGAGTCGGATAACCAGTATTCCCATTGCCACTTTAATCGCCCAACTCGCAGGTCGAAATAACCCGACTTGAGCCTGTAAGGCCATTATCGCAACTTGTATTGAGATTGCTGTTGTTAACCAAGTATCGCTCAACCAAGCAAAAGCAATACCTATGATTAAAGCATGCATAACGGCAGAGCATTCTAATGCCAACGAACGTGCACGCTGACCAAGCACAACGTAGTAAGTGGCCATCAATGCGCAGAATGCAGTCCAATACCACAGGTAGCCCTGCATAAATTCGTCAATATAAAACAACGTAATTAAGCTCATCGCGGGAGCCAGTACCAGAAGAAGCAGCCCACTGAGTTGCGAACGGTCACTAAGTGATTGGCAATATGTTCGATAGCAGATCAGCGCAATACTCACCGCCAATGCGAATAGGATGCTAGCTTCTCGCTCTACCATATACAGCGCATCAAAAGCGATGGTAAGAACTATCAGCGCGGTTGCCGAGACGAGTATGGATGGCAAAAATACACGTAATGACCAGCCTGTACGAAGTGCTGGTAGCCAGATGCTCGCAACAAGCAGCGTATAACAGTACGCCATTTGTAGAGTGTTCAGCTCCGGCATTCTGGTGACGGCAGAAAAGGTCAATAAAGCAGTTGCGAGAGCGGTAGCGGTCGGCGAGTTTGTCCACTTGCTTTGATAGTGACGAAAGCGAGGATTGAGCATCCAACCCATTCTCGGAACCGCGAAAATGAGATACAAAGTGATGGAGAGATAAATCGCGAGCCACGAGAACAACCGTTCTGTTGGTACACTCTCAATCAACAGCAACATCCAAATGACATGTGGAATCGCGATACTTGGCGTAATCCATGCCCTACGCACTTTTTGCATCAATAAGGTCGCCGCGAACGAAATTGCGCAGATGTATCCGGCAAACAAGAAGTAGTTGGGTTCATTACCCCCAATCCACAGTGGTGCTGTGTAGCCACCAATTAAGCCAAGCACGGCCATTAACGGCCCTTGTCGCAATGATAATGCTAAACTGAAAAATGCCGCTGAAGCCAAGATGATCAACGAGATACTCGGTGTTAGCATTTGATAAACCACAAAGGCAAAAATGACGGTGCAGTAAATGCCCGTTAATCCCGTACCGGTAACAGCAGCAGGAACATACGTAAAGCCTTGGGCTCGTGCTGCCCGTTGCGGATTCTGTTGTTCTTTACGGTGAAACCACTCGCCAACAAGCACCATAAGTAATGAGATCACAAAGGCAAAGGACACTCGCATAAATGGCGAAAACTGGATGTGACTACCAATCACCTGTACGAGATAACCTCCACCGATCAGCATGGCCAATGCGCCTACCCAAACCAACCAATTTTCTTGAATGTTGCTAAGCAGGCTCTGAACTTTACTCTGAAGGAATGACTCATTTTCTTGACTAAAAACATCCAGTTGCACTTCTCTTGTCTGGGCGTACCCTTGATTCGCAGCGCTCTGGTCCAAGTCTAGGTTGGTAGCTGGATCATGTTCCCCAGAGGATGAGACATCTTTCTGTGGTGATTCTATGTGAGGTGACGTCGCTACAGATGGTGTGTCTTTTTCGATGCTGAATTGTTGGTGCGCTTGTTGGTTTGAGCCCCCATGGACACTGGCTCGTAGTGATGTGACTTCCTCACGAAGTTTGGCTAGTTCTTTTTCTAAAAGTGCAGCTCGGTTGGCGGCTTTCACTCCGATGAGGATGGCGAGACACGCCATGAACAGTGCTAGTATTACGTACAATCCATTTCTCCTTGCGTACGTCGCGTGACACACGATTCTTAACTTTGAGCACTTACGCTAAAGCTTAGTTCATGCTCTATGCCTTAGCCTCATATAGTGCTAGGTTCCGCGCTTTCTTTAGAAATCATTCTACATAATGAAACTCAATGCGTAATGATGAATTCGACAAAGTCGCACACTTGTGTGCCACTTTAAAACCTGATGAACAAAAATGAGTCGTTAAGTCATTGGGGGTCAACTATATTCATAGTTCTGATGCGATCGCCAAATGACTTCAAACATGTGCGTTTCGTAGCGATGTCATCGAAGGTCAGTCGTTTGATTTGCACGTTCGGTTGTTTCTATTTGACCGTAAGGCTGAATGTATTCGGGTATAGCGCATTCACGCGAAAAAAGACAAAAACAGGTAATTATTGATGCAAGTGGGTAATGAAGCGCTGGTGCTGTCAGCGGTTGGGGTTATTGGTTTAGGTTGCCAATGGTTAGCTTGGCGATTGCGTTTGCCAGCGATTTTATTTTTGTTGTTGGCAGGGCTGATCGTCGGGCCATTTATGCAGTGGTTAAACCCTGATGAGATATTAGGTAATTTGCTCTTTCCGTTGGTCTCTTTAGCGGTGGCAGTGATTTTATTTGAAGGCAGTTTGACCTTAAATTTTAAAGAAATTCGTGGCGTGAGTGGTTCGGTATGGAGCATTGTTTCCATCGGGGCGATCATTTCGTGGGCAGCGACCAGTATCGCAACACACTATTTCCTCGGCTTTACTTGGGAGCTTGCCATGTTGTTCGGCAGCTTAACCGTAGTAACAGGGCCGACGGTCATCGTGCCACTTCTACGAACCGTAAGACCTAACAGTACGCTTGCTAACATTTTGCGATGGGAAGGGATTTTGATTGACCCGCTCGGTGCGCTTTTTGTTGTGATGGTTTACGAGTTTATCGTATCTCACAGTGCGATAAATAGCGTCGAAGTGTTTGGGACGATCATTGCTGTCGGTGTCATGCTAGGTGCGGCCTCAGGCTATGCAGTTGCGACGATCATGCGTCGTTCTTGGCTACCGGAATATTTGCAGCCATTTGCGGTTTTGATGGTGGTTCTAGGTGTATTTTCGGTCTCTAACCACATTGAGTCTGAAGCTGGGTTACTAACCGTCACCGTAATGGGTATGTGGCTCGCAAACGCTAAAGACATCAATATTCAGCAAATTCTGCATTTTAAAGAGCATTTAACCATTTTACTGATCACCGGATTGTTCATCTTCCTTGCGGCTCGAATCAGTCTGGATGATTTTGCTGCGCTAGGTAGCGGTGCGTTATTGTTGTTTGTATTTATGCAGTTAGTGTCGCGTCCGTTATCGATTTTTCTTTCAACCTTCCGCAGCAACTTGCGTCTCAAAGATAAGCTGTTTTTGTCTTGGGTTGCACCGCGCGGTATTGTTGCTGCTTCGATTTCGTCTCTTTTCGCGATCAAATTGACTGGATACGGCATTGATGAAGCGATTTTACTGGTCCCTATGACCTTCATGGTGATTATAGGAACGGTCGTGTTACAAAGTGCGACGGCACGTCCTGTAGCGCTGACGTTGGGCATCGCAGAGCCAGCACCACGCGGCTTCTTGTTGATTGGTGCTAACCGAGTAGCAAGAGAAATAGGGCAGGCGTTGTCGCGTTATGACCGTCGCGTATTAATGACTGACTCAAACTGGGAGTACATCAGTCAGGTTCGTATGTTGGGACTGGATTACTATTACGGCAACCCTATTTCTAGTCACGCGGACGACAACTTGAACTTGATAGGAATAGGTCAAGTGGTTGCATTAACGCCCGATCAGCATTTCAACATTATGGCTTGCATGCAATTCGTCGACGAGTTCGGGGAAGATAAAGTTCACTGCTTACAAAAAGTGAAAACCAACAGCAATGGCAGCGAGAAGCACTCCGTGGCTCAGGAGTACCATGGTAAATTGCTGATGGGCGGCAATGTAAGCTATACCCAGCTAGCCAGTATGTTAAGTCGTGGTGCAGAGGTTAAACACACGAAATTGAGCGATAACTTCACGTATCAAGATTATTTAGCGCATCACAAAGGTAGTTCAGTTGTACCGCTGTTCCATGTAGAAGAAAAAGGAAAAATTCAATTCTGTGATGATCCCGAACAGTTTGAACCAACGACGACAAGCACTGTTGTGTCGCTAATTCTGTCGGACAGCGTAAAGTAAACTACAGAGCAATGTGATCCATTTGCATCATGGGTATCGTACGCTGATTATCTCAATTTGAAGAGAAACTTGCCGGCTTGTTTAAAACGGAAAGCGAGTTTCTTTTCTTATAATGTCAGGGGCAGTCGAGACTCATTACTCGTTTCGGAAAAGTAATCCGGCAAATTCACAAAATTCGCATTGACGTTACTGATAAGGATCGCAATACTGCGCGACTGTTTTACTTTAGGGTGACATTATGGCTCCGCAAACTAACCGAAAAGATTTACACCTAGATGCTGTTTTACATCATGATATGAGCATGAAGCATAAAACGGCGGGTTTTGAGTCTGTCGAGTTTGAACACTGTGCGCTGCCAGAATGTGACTTTCACGCGATCGATTTATCGACAGAGTTTCTTGGTCATCAATTAGCGCTACCGTTTTTGATTAGCTCGATGACTGGCGGAGCAAAAGACGCAGAAACGATCAATTGTCGTCTAGCTGAAGCAGCAAGTGAATTAGGTATTGCCATGGGTGTGGGCTCGCAACGGATTAGCTTAGAAGAAAGTCAGCATTCGGGCTTGGGTAAAACCATTCGTGAGTTGGCGAAAGAAGTACCGTTGTATTCCAATCTTGGAGCCGCTCAATTGCTCGATAAAGGTAAACTCGATAATGCGCAACGTGCGGTTGAGGCGATTCAAGCCGATGCCTTGTTTGTGCACGTTAATCCAATGCAGGAAGCGTTTCAGAAAAATGGCGACCACAATTGGGTTGGTGTTTTCCAGGCAATTGAGATGCTTAAATCTCGCGTGAAGGTTCCTATCATTATCAAAGAAGTCGGTTTTGGTATTAGCGGACACGTTGCGCAGCGATTAATTGATGCTGGTGTGGATGCAATTGACGTTGCGGGCGCGGGTGGCACAAGCTGGAGTGCGGTTGAAGGGTATTGCCAAGATAATCCGAAAATGCAGCGTGCAGCCGAGCTTTTCCGCGATTGGGGTGTCCCTACAGCAACATGTTTGGCTCAAATCCGCGCACTGCATCCTACATTACCGTTGATCGCCTCGGGAGGTGTTCATAACGGACTTGAAGCGGCGAAAGCCATTCATTTGGGTGCTAATCTCATTGGGCAAGCTGGTGCGGTATTAAAAGCTGCGACGATCAGCACGCAGTCTGTCGTCGATCACTTTGAACAAATGGCATTAGAGCTGCGTTTAGCGTGCTTTGGTACTGGCTCTTTTAAGGTTGGTGAGCTAACAAAAGCGCGCTGCCTATAGCTTTTAGAATGGCGCGCTTTACACAGAGTCGCTCAATAATTTTTCGGTGTCTTAACACGTAGACTGATAATTTCGTTATAGTTGATACAAAAGTCACTTCAGCTAGTGACGCCTTTATTCAGACACTTGAATGGGCATGTGTTGAAGAGATTGAGTTTAATTTTACTATTGTTTGCAACTGGAACCTTAAATTTATGAAAAAACTAGTCATGCTGATGTTGGCGGCTTCTGCTTTGACCGCTTGTAGTGATGAAGTGGGCACTGAAGGCTGGTGTAACGACATGCGCGATAAGCCAAAAACAGAATGGACAGCAGACAACGCGGTAGACTTTGCAAAGCATTGTGTTCTGCAAGATGGTGTCGGCAGCGAGCAATGGTGTGAAAACCTGAAAGATAAGCCGAAAGGTGACTGGACTGCAAACGAAGCGACCAGCTTTACTAAACACTGCATTTTTTAAGCACAGCGGAAAGCGCCTTTTCTGAGGCGACATTCTGTGAGGTAAACACCAAGCGTTATTGCTTGGTGTTTTTGTATCTAAAATAGCTCGATTTTTCACGTGTCGAGCGCACTTCCCTCTGAATGGAATGTTTTACATTTTCGTTTCATTTTTGAAAACCTGTATTGCCTGTCTTTAATTTTTCGTATTGCAGTGGCATGGTGTCGAGATAGCCATCTAATTCAATTAGATTCATAACAAAAAGGAATTCAAATGGAAGTACTGAAAGGCTCATGTCTGTGCGGCAAGGTAAAGTTGGAAGTGGCAGATGAATTCAAGTACATGGGAAATTGCCATTGCTCTGAATGCCGCAAGTTCACAGGTTCTGACTATTCATCTGCCGGTGGTATTGCGTTGGATAAACTGCTTATTATCCAAGGGAAAGAAGATATTCAAACTTATCAGAAAAGCGAAAATACCATGCTATGCTTTTGTCGCCACTGCGGATCAAGTCTGTATTCGAAAAAGAACAATGGGATCGTCAATATTCGCCTTGGTATCTTGGATGACACACCTTCTCACAAGCCTGATTTCCATATTTTTGTCGCGTCGAAAGCGCCATGGATCGAGATATCGGATAACCTGGCTCAATTTGATGCAGGGCCCAGATAGTAGAGTTGTTGTAGATAAGTATTTAGAAACAGAGCGCGTTACAATACGCTTGCGACACGCTCTGTGCTTTTACTTTGTATATTAGAACGGAGACGACTATTTGGCGTCTTGTAGTTCTTCTAAGCCACCGGCATTGTGCAGATTCGTAAAGCCTTGTGATTGTAAGTATTGATACGCTTTGCCAGAGCGGTTACCACTGCGACAGTACAACACGATAGCTTGATCTTTATCGACGTCTTGAAAATGTTTATCAAGTTCAGATAAAGGGAAGTTGACGGCATTATCCAAATGCCCTTCAGAAAACTCTTGCGGCGTGCGCACATCGACAATCATCGCGCCCTCGTCAATCAATTGCCAACCTTGTTCAGCGCGTTCAGAAGCTGACACGTTGGGTGAGAGGAAGCCAACGCATAACGTTGCAAGAAATAGAGATACGGCCTTTTTCATTGTTTGATTATCCTTTTTAAGAGTACGTAACCACTCTAGATTTGATTGAGCACATTTTCTATCATAAAGAGATGCTAAGTGGTTGTGAATGCGATAATTCGATAGAAAATTTTATTTAATTTAATAAAAAATTTTTATCAAATTCACCTCTTGAACTCTCATTTTTCGACCTTATTATTTTCATCGAAAGCGAGCTGTCGACTCGCAAATCCATCTTGATGTTTATTTTGTCTTTTATTTTTGGTTCCAAGTAGGAGGCACTTAAAAATGAAAATTCGTCCTTTAAATGACAAGCTAATTGTTGAAAGACAAGAGGTGGAAAATAAATCTGAAGGGGGAATCGTTTTAACTTCTCAGTCGGTGAAAAAATCAAACCGCGGGAAAGTCATTGCTGTTGGTTTAGGTAAACGTCTTGAAAATGGCGAACGCGCTGCGATGGAAGTCAAAGTGGGCGACCAAATCATTTTCAATGACGGTTACGGCGTGAAAACCGAGAAAATTGACGGCGCAGAATACTTAATTCTGTCCGAATCTGATGTGTTAGCAATCGTTGAGTAATTATTTTTGTAGTAGTTTTTTGAGGAGATAACCATGGCTGCAAAAGACGTATTATTTGCTAATGACGCACGTCAAAAAATGCTGAAAGGTGTGAACTTACTGGCGGACGCAGTAAAAGTGACACTAGGCCCGAAAGGCCGCAACGTTGTGCTTGATAAATCTTACGGCGCGCCAACCATCACCAAAGATGGCGTGTCTGTAGCGAAAGAAATCGAACTGAAAGATAAGTTCGAAAACATGGGCGCACAAATGGTGAAACAAGTGGCGTCCAAAGCGAATGATGAAGCGGGGGACGGTACAACGACGGCTACCGTACTGGCGCAATCTTTCATCAATGAAGGTCTTAAAGCGGTAGCCTCTGGCATGAACCCAATGGACCTAAAACGTGGTATCGACAAAGCCACTGAAGCGGCGGTTGAGAAACTACGTGAAATGTCTAAGCCATGCAGCGACAAAGAATCCATTACCCAAGTGGGTAGCATTTCTGCAAACAGCGATCGCGCGATCGGTGAAATCATTGCAGAAGCGATGGAAAAAGTGGGTCGCAATGGCGTGATTACGGTTGAAGAAGGCCAAGGTCTAAACAACGAATTGTCTGTGGTTGAAGGTATGCAATTCGACCGCGGTTACTTGTCGCCATACTTCATCACTAACCAAGAAAATGGCAGCGTCGAGCTAGACAACCCATACATCCTATTGGTGGACAAAAAAGTCAGCAGCATCCGCGAGCTATTGCCTGTACTAGAAGAAGTGGCGAAATCTTCTCGCTCGCTATTGATCATTGCTGAAGACATCGAAGGTGAAGCGTTAGCGACATTGGTTGTGAACAACATGCGCGGCATCGTGCGTGCGACCGCGGTGAAAGCGCCTGGCTTTGGTGACAACCGTAAAGCGATGATGGAAGACATTGCGGTACTAACTGCTGGTACGGTCATCTCTGAAGAAATCGGCCTAGAGCTCGAAAAAGCAACGTTAGAGCAACTAGGTAGTGCGAAGAAAGTGACCATCACCAAAGACACAACAACCATTGTGGGTGGCGCAGCAGAAGCAAGCGCGATTGCTGATCGTGTGGCTTCGATTGAAAAACAAATAGAAACAACCACTTCTCAATACGACAAAGATAAGCTTCAACAACGTGTTGCGAAGCTATCTGGCGGCGTAGCGGTGATCAAGATCGGCGCTGCAACCGAAGTTGAGATGAAAGAGAAGAAAGACCGCGTGGACGATGCGCTACACGCTACTCGCGCAGCGGTTGAAGAAGGTATTGTTGCTGGTGGTGGTGTTGCCCTAACTAAGATCGCGAAAGAATTGGCGGATCTAAAAGGCGACAATGATGACCAAAACGTGGGTATCCGAGTTGCGCTACGTGCAATGGAAGAGCCTCTTCGTCAAATCGCAACTAACGCAGGTGACGAAGCTTCTGTTGTGGCGAACGCTGTTAAAGCGGGTGATGCCGATTACGGTTACAACGCTGCAACAGGTGAATACGGCAACATGATCGAAATGGGCATCTTGGACCCTGCGAAAGTAACACGCTCAGCGCTTCAATTCGCTGCGTCTGTTGCTGGCTTGATGATCACCACTGAAGCGATGATCACCAACCACGTTGAAGACAAAGAACTTGATATCTAACGTCATTAATCGTTAGTGATTAAGTAAGCGTTAAAACAACAATAACATTGCAAAACCTAAGCGGGCTCGCTTGAGCCCGCTAATCAGTCATTTGAGGTAAGTGTTATGACCCGTTTACCTGCGTTTTCTTTCTCAATATCTGAGCCGGGCGGTAATGAAGCTTCGTCAACGTGGCCGACTGCTATTCACTTCCCCCTCGTTCCAGCTGGGCCAGAGTTTTCGATCGAAAATGCTCTGCCTAAACGTCCGACAGTGACGATATTCACTATCGATCTGTCTCAGTTATTTAAAGGGGACGCTCGGGTCATCCATTAACTGTATCGAAACAGCCAGCGTACGTTGGCTGTCTTTTTCTAATTTAAAGTATTGATAGTGTAGATTTTTATTTGATTACTGCCACTTGTTCAATGATCAATTTGAATTGGGGTAATCGGACCGCAAGCGTACTACACCTTTAAGCCCAGCATCGCGCCGAAAATGATCAATCCCGCCCCACATGCTTGATTGAGTCGATGCTTAATCTTCAACAAGAAAGCTTGTAGCTGGGATGACGTGAATAAAACAGCAACGATAGAAAACCAAATACCATGCAGCGCAATCATATAAATCCCGTAAAAAAAGGCGATGTGTTGCTGACTAGAGTCGGGAGAAATCACTTGGCTAAAAATACTCAGAAAAAACAGCATCGTCTTGGGATTGAGTAAATTACACAGAAATCCCTGCATGAAAAATCGCCACATTGAATACTCGCTCTGTTGAATGGTTTCTGAGTTTGACGCAGGCTGCGAGGAGAATATTCCTTTAATCCCAAGGTAGACAAGATAAGCGGCCCCAAGATAGCGCACGAGATTAAACAACCATTCATTTTGTGAAATTAAGTAACTGATCCCCAGCATGGAGTAAGCGATGTGGATGCTGATCGCCATGCTGATACCAATCGCACTGTATACGCCTGCTTTTCGTCCTTGATTTAAGCTATTTCTTAATACCAAAACAAAGTCTGCGCCAGGGCTAATGACAATAAGCACACCTAATAACGCAAGAGTTACAAATTCCATATCGATTTCCTGTTTGAATGATGAAGTCTGGGATGTAGCGAAATTGTAGGCGTCTTTATTACTGACTATAATCGAAAAACATTCCCATATTGGTGAGAAAAACTCACAGATGCGTCACCTGAAATCTTTTTATGTCTTCCACGTTGCGGCGAGTTCTTCAAGCTACACTGAAGCGGCTGACAAACTGAACATTACCCACGGAGCCGTGAGTAAGCAGATCAAGCAACTTGAGCAATATCTGTCTCAACCTTTGTTCTTCAAAGAGGGCAGGAAAGTCGTGTTGACGGCAGAAGGCGAATTACTCAAGACATACACAGAAACGGCATTCCAAACGCTAGAAACAGGCGTGAATACGCTTATTCAAGAGAAGCATCAGCATCTTGAAGTGTCTTGTGAACCGACATTAACCATGCGCTGGTTGATGCCAAGGTTGGCCGCGTTTAATGATGAACACCGTGCTGATGTTCGTTTGTCGACGGCTGGTGGCCCGGTAACATTAGGATCAACTGGGCTTTCGATGGCGATTCGTCGAGACGATTTTGCGCAGCATCACGATTACGACAAAACCATTCTTGTGGAAGAGTGGGTGGGGCCGGTATTTTCTCCTGAGTATTGGCAATCCATTAAAGACAATTTGAAAGCAGCTCGATTGTTGAATAGCCAAACCAGACCGAATGCTTGGGCGGATTGGCAGCAATCAACACGTTGTGAAACTTTCAACGGCAACACTCAGCAATCATTCGCGCATTTTTATTTTTGCATACAAGCCGCAGTGGATGGCTTAGGCGTCGCAATGGGATCGTATCCTTTTGTCATGGACGATATTAAGCGTGGTAATTTGGTCGCACCATTTGGGTTTTCTCCATCAAGTTGCAATTACGTTTTATTGAGTCAAGATAAAAAGCGTACAGAACTCGAACATAAATTTATCACGTGGTTACAAACGCAAATGGCAGAGTGTGTGCCACTGTCATCACAGCAGATCACGCAAGGCGAATAGAAGGCATAGAGCGAGATTACGTCAGTCAGTTTTATGGAAAAAGGCTTAGGAAATTGGAAATGGAAAACCTCAATATTGTTGAAATCAAATCATTTGTTCCGGCGAAAGATTACGCGCTATCAAAACGCTTTTATGAGGCGATTGGCTTTGAAATGGCGTCGGACTTCGGTGATGTAGCATACTTCTCTCAAGGTAGCTGCGCGTTTCTTTTACAGAATTTTTATGAGCCAGAACACGGCAATAACTTCATGATGCACTTGCTCGTAGAAGACGCAGAAAGTTGGCATCAGCACTTATCCAAAGTGGGTCATGAGGAATTTGGTTCGCGTTTGACAGAGCTAGTCGAGCAACCTTGGGGCATGCGCGAATGTTGTTTGTTTGACCCTAGTGGCGTTTTATGGCGAATTGGCCAGAACATGAATACTGACTAAAGCCAGTCTTATTTTCACCGCATCTACGCGCAGGTATTGAGATCTCGATATCTGCGCGTTTTCTTTTTTACTTAGCCTTGCCAACGTTTGTAGCGCACTCACGCCTTTTTCGAGGTGGTGTGCGATGGGCTAACGCCAAAAAACTCCTCAAGCAGCATGGCTTTGAGTTCCGCTCTGACTTCTGCGCCACCGATTAACGCCAAAAGTGCGAGTCCTCCTGGAATAAGGATGACCATTAATATCGGTCTTAAAATATACGAAAAGCAGAAGATGGTCGGGAAGAAAATCAATCCTTGGCCTAGTTTGTTTAATACGTACATGAGCGATTCCTTTTGTTTTTATATAAAATGAGCATGCTCAATTTTATAAATGAGCGCGCTCAATTTGTCAATCTCAACCACGCAAGGTATGATCCTTTCAGGCTCATTAAGCAGACACATCAATGACGAAGCGACAACAAACCAGAGATAAAATTCTAAAAGCCGCATGGGCATCTTTTGCTCAAAATGGCTATGACATGACGACCACAAGGCAGATAGCGAGAGAAGCAGGAGTAGCCGATGGTACAGTGTTTAGCCATTTCCCGACTAAACTGTCGATTTTGCGCGAAGGGATGCTGGCGCAACTGCAACAGATCAGCCAAGAAACGCTAGTCAGTGTGGAAGGTAAAACCGATATCGACATTGGTTTGGCGCTGACGGAGAAATACTATCGCTACTATTTTGCGAACGTTGAGCTGAGCCGAGCTTTGTTGAAAGAAGTGATTTGGGATTTGGATTATTATCAGTCGTTTAACCAAGCTTTGTTTCAATCTGTAAACGGAAGCTCCGTCCTTGAGGGAAAAATACCGCTGATTTTTGACTGCTATTTTATGACGTTAATCTCGCACTTGAGCCGTGCAGAACCGGATGTTGAAGCGGCACTTGAAGAGTTTCATGCTAAGTTTCAGCAAATCATTGCGACTGCATAACATGGCCCCAACGCAGGATCTGAAAGAATATACTGCCTGTCATTTTATTTGCTGGACTCCCATTTTCTCGTTTCAGTTGGCGTCTCACCAAATAGCCGCTTGTAGCTTTGACTGAACTGCCCGAGATGGAAAAAACCAAAGTCAAAAGCAATTTCTGCAATTGTTCGATTATCTTCAGGGCTTTGTAGCACTCTACGTACTTGATTCAGGCGCATTCGATGTATGAACTGCTTTGGGGAAGTATTACAGCAATGTTCAAAGGTGTACTGTAGTGTGCGACGACTGACGTGTACTGCGTCACACAGTTCACTGACGGTTATCGGTGTACGGTAGTCTAGATCCTGTAGCTGTTGTTTTATACGGTGCATCACGTGTTGACGATGAGAGCTTGATATCGGATGGCTCGTGTGCAGTGAACTGAGTGAGAACAACTCCAGCACAATATCTTTTAAGATTGCTTGATGTGTGGTTTCAGACCATCTTGGCTCGGCGGAACCAAGTAACGTGCCTAAGTAGTATTTAAGTTGTTGAATGTGTTTTTCCGTCAAACCCGTTAAGTGTAATGTGTTGTTTTGGATACTCCCAAGCTCAAGTTGATTTTCTATGATGTGAACGAAGTTTTTGTCGAGCACTATTCCATAGATAGAAAACTGCTCCGGTGTCATTAACTCAAAATCAGCGCCACCTTGCCTAAGCAAAAGTTGGCTTGAATTAAACTGACTGTGATTTAGGTGTAGCGGCTTATTTTCCGCACTCAAACCCAACCAAATACCTCCCTCTTCAACCCTGCATTGCTGTCTTAGCGAGCGGTTACTGTCTTCACGAAACACATGGAAATTGGGAAATCGTCGTTCTCGAATTTGACCTAAAAATCGACCATCGCTGAGTTGGTCATATTCCTGTTGCCAGTTTATCAGACTCGCAGCTTGTTGGTTTGCATCCTTAGTGTGATGGATGCACAGCATTGGTGCAGTTTGGGGTATTTGGTTACTCATCCTTGTGATGCTCATTCCTTTTTTGTGAGTCATGTTGGAGCAGTATTTACATAACTCATTGTTTATTATTGGTTTATAAATGTTGCCAGTTTTTGATAACGCTACGGAACACATTTGGCAATACTTTCTTAAAGCTTATTGATAGTTCAGCAAAAAGCGAACCAAATAGTGAAGAGGAAGAGCAATGACGGCAACTTATCGTCGGCAACAAGGAAGTAAAGTCTATACCTTTAAGTCATTAGCTGACTTGATGGCGAAAGCGACACCGGAGCGCTCAGGCGATGCGTTAGCCGGGGTTTGTGCTCAGTCAGCGGCAGAACGTGTAGTCGCACAAATGGCGCTGTCTGAGTTACCACTTAAAACGTTTCTTAACGAGGCGGTTATTCCATACGAAAGCGACGATATCACTCGTCTAATTATCGATACGCATGACCTTGAAGCCTTTAAGCCGATTGAGCACTTGACGGTCGGAGATTTTCGAAATTGGCTGCTGAGTGAAGAAGCCGATGGTGAAACGTTGGCTAAAATTCGTCAAGGTTTAACACCAGAAATGGTGGCCGCAGTCAGTAAGATTATGCGCAACCAGGATTTGATTCTCGTTGCTAAAAAATGCCAAGTTGTCACGGCTTTTCGGAATACGATTGGTTTGCCGAGTCGCCTGTCTACTCGCTTACAGCCGAATCATCCCACTGATTCTCTCAACGGTATCGCAGCGACCATTTTTGATGGTCTGATGTACGGAAATGGCGACGCGGTTATCGGTATCAATCCGGCAACAGATAATGTGCCTCAAGCTATCAAGTTAATGAACTTAATGGATGAGGTGATTCAACACTATCAAATACCGACTCAGTCTTGTGTGTTAACTCATGTAACGAACACGATCGAAGCCATTGAAATGGGTGCACCAGTCGATCTCGTTTTTCAGTCGATAGGTGGCACGCAAGGGACGAATGATACCTTCGGAATCGACTTGTCGATTTTGAAAGAGGCCCATGAAGCCGCGTTGTCTTTGAATCGAGGTAGCGTAGGAAACAATGTGATGTATTTTGAAACCGGACAAGGTACCGCGCTGTCTGCGAATGCATTTCATGGGGTCGATCAACAGACTTGTGAAGCCCGTGCTTATGCTGTCGCGAAACAGTTTGATCCTTTGTTGGTTAATACTGTCGTTGGGTTTATTGGCCCTGAGTATCTGTTTGATGGTAAACAGATCATTCGTGCTGGGCTTGAAGATCATTTCTGTGGGAAGCTGCTTGGTTTACCTATGGGTTGCGACATCTGTTACACCAATCATGCCTATGCCGATCAGAATGACATGGATAACTTGCTGACACTATTAGGTGTGGCCGAGTGCTCGTTCATCATGGGTATTCCTGGGTCTGATGACATCATGCTCAACTATCAAACTACCTCATTTCACGATGCCCTTTACGCAAGAAAAGTACTCGGTCTGAAGCCAGCTCCAGAGTTTGAACAATGGTTAATGGAGATGCAGATTTTCGAGAGCGTGCAAGACGTTCGGTTAAGTGAGCAAATCTCTCGCTCGTTTTCGGGAGCAATTAATCAACTGAATAAGGGGTATTCTCATGGGTAAAGTAATCACCATTGCTCAGTCCCCACAAGATGAGTCTGAAGTTGTCACACACAACCCTTGGGGCAAGTTACGCGACTTCACCTCTGCTCGGATCGCTCTGGGTCGCAGCGGAAACAGTGTACCAACCAACGAGTTACTCTCATTTCAGCTGGATCATGCCCAAGCTATGGATGCAGTGCATTGCAGTTTGAATATTGAGTCTCTCGTTGCTGGTTTGTCGGACTCTTACTCGATTCTTGAAAATACCTTAGAGCCTCCAGTGGTAGTGAGAAGCCAAGTGAGTGATCGGCTTATGTACTTGCAAAGGCCCGATTTAGGACGGCAGCTCGATGAATCTTCTTGGAAAACGCTCAACTCGATAGCAAATGAGGATAACACTGACATTGATCTTGCGATTGTTATTGCTGATGGACTTTCTTCCGTCGCAATTCAAAACCATGCCGTGCCTGTTGTTACTCGATTGATTTCTCTTTTAAGCGCTGATGATGGACATCAATGGAAATTCGCACCTATCACAATCGTAAAGCAAGGAAGAGTAGCGGTAGGGGATGATGTTGGTGAATGTTTTAACGCCAAGGCCGTGCTGGTTTTAATTGGAGAGAGACCCGGTCTAACTTCTCCGGATAGCATGGGTATGTATCTCACTTGGGGGGCTAAACGAGGCTCTAAAGATTCCCAAAGAAACTGCATTTCCAATGTGCGTCCCCAGGGGCTCAACTATGACGATGCCTGTGAACGCGCATTTTACTTGCTCAAGGAGGCTCGAAAATTACAACTGTCAGGAGTGAACCTGAAAGACCGCTCCGATATCAATGAGCCAAGTGGCGCAAGCGTTGAAGATAAACACAGCGACAACTTTTTAATTTCATCAAAGTAGAAGGATTTACTATGTCTAAACATCAGGAGTACTTGGCCAAAAGGCAGCTAAAAAGAGGCACCGCAGGTTGGATTTTACTTGCTGGCTTAGGTGTCTCGTATGTTATATCTGGTGACTTCGCCGGTTGGAACTTTGGCATCGCTCAAGCAGGATGGGGAGGCTTTCTTATTGCTGCTATCGCGATGGCAGTAATGTATTTCACGCTAGTATTGTCTTTAGCTGAAATGTCTGCGGCTATTCCTGCTGCGGGTGGTGGTTACAGCTTCGCAAGACAGGCGATGGGGCCGACAGGTGGCTTTTTCACTGGCTTATCAGTTTTGATTGAATATGCGCTCGCGCCTGCTGCGATAGTGATTTTTATTGGCTCAGCAGTGAATGAATTGGTTGGTATCGATGGCCCTGTTGTTTACGCACTTTTCTACGCCGTCTTTATCGCTATTCATATGGCAGGGGTTGGCGAAGCTCTCAAAGTAATGATGGTCATCAGCGGTTTGGCTGTGCTAGCTATTCTCATTACTGCTGCTGTGCTTATTGGTCACTTTGACGTTAATAACTTATTCGATATTGCTCCGGCGACGGCTCAGGCAACAGAAATCTTGCCGTTTGGGTGGTATGGCGTATGGGCTGCGTTGCCATTTGCAATGTGGTTGTTTCTTGCGGTTGAAGGTGTGCCTTTAGCGGCAGAGGAGGCAAAAAATCCGGCAAAAGATGTTCCCAAAGGCATCATTGGTGCGATGCTGTTTTTATTGCTAACCGCAACTCTCGTAGTCGTCCTTTTGGCTGGTGCGGTTGGCTCAAAGGTCATAGGCGATAGCGCGGTGCCATTAGTTGACGCCCTAAAGCTTACGGGCAATTCAACGGTAGCAATGGCCGTGAACTTACTTGGATTGGCTGGCCTTATCGCTTCTTTCTTTTCAATCATTTATGGTTACAGTCGCTTGGTGTTTGCGCTTTCCCGCGCGGGTTATTTACCGCAAACTTTGTCATTAACCAGTGACAAAAAAGTGCCTTCTCGTGCGCTTTTGGTTCCGGGCGTTTTTGGGTTCTTGGTTTCACTTACGGGTGAGGGGGACTTAATCTTGGCGATGGCTGTTGTCGGTGCGACTGTATCGTACGCATTAATGTCCTTGAGCCATATTTTATTGCGAATTAAACAGCCGGAATTAACTCGTCCATATAAAACGCCTGGTGGGATAATTACTTCGAGTATTTCTCTGGTGCTTTCTTTGATCGCAATGACAGGTGTTTATGCTTTTGATCCCTCAGCCTTTTTCATGACAATGGGATTGTTTCTTATCGGTGGTGTTTATTATGGGTTATACAGCCGCAACAAATTGGTGGCAGCAACCGCCGAGGAAGAGTTTGCCATGCTGTCTGTGGCAGAGCTAGAGCTTGAATCAGATGTCGTACGATAGTCACTTTGATTCTTTTTATTCAGCATATTAAGGGAGCCATAGGCTCCCTTTGTCATTTCTATCAAAAGTGCATAGCGCACAAATGCATCACTTTAACTTTATAAGTGTTTAATCATGTGAAAGTCTAGTCTGGATAACGATGGCGCAGATCCATCACAGGTAAAGGTTAAGTTTTCAAGGAAAGATCATGATAAACAAGGTATTTAATACACTTTTGGGAACAGAGTTACCGATTATTCAAGCGCCAATGGCCGGTGTGCAAGACAGCCAAATGACCATCGCCGTCAGTAATGTTGGCGGGCTTGGCTCGTTACCTTGTGGAATGCTGAACAAAGACGCCATCGTAAAAGAACTTCAACTTATCAAGCAGGCAACTAACCGACCGTTTAACCTCAATTTCTTTTGCCATGAAATGCCGGAGTATGACGCCAACAAGCACGAAAAGTGGCAAAAAACGCTGCAACCGTATTTTTCCGAGGTTGATGCAACCGTTCAGGCTCAGCCAAACGCTCCGACAAGGATGCCTTTCAATCATGATATTGCTGACGCGATTGAACCATTTGCACCGCCAGTGATCAGTTTCCACTTTGGTTTGCCAGACGATGATCTGTTAGCTCGAATTAGAGGGTGGGGAGGGAAGATCCTTTCGTCAGCGACCACGGTGGACGAAGCACTTTGGCTAGAAGCAAAAGGCGTTGACGGTATTATCGCCCAAGGCTTGGAGGCTGGTGGACACCGAGGTATGTTTTTATCGGATGATTTAACTACTCAATTAAGTTTGATGGCGTTATTACCACAAATCGCCAAACGGGTGAATTTGCCCGTTATTGCTGCAGGCGGAATCGCTGATAGAAGTGGGGTGGAAGCCGCGTTGAGATTAGGAGCGAGTGCCGTTCAAGTTGGCAGCGTCTATTTGTTGTGTGATGAGGCGAAAACATCGTCTTTACATCGATATGCCATTGCCAGTGAACGCGCGCAACATACCGCAGTGACCAATGTTTTCTCGGGCCGACCAGCGAGAGGCATTGTGAATCGCGCGATGTCGGAGCTAGGCTACATCAGTGAGTTTGCGCCGAAATTCCCATACGCCTCCATTGAAATGGCTCAACTAAGAGCGCTTATGGAAAAGCAAAACCGAGATGAATTCACACCGTTGTGGTGCGGACAAAACTCGTCGGGTTGTAAGGAAATATCGGCGGCAGAAATGACATTGTCATTAGTGGAAGGCATCGATTTAAACTGATATGCATCTTGCCTTTTAAAGCGATGCTGACTGAATGGTTACGAGTTATCCCTGTATTTATGTAGTAAATCTAATGGGATGTGACAGTAATCATTCGGAAAGTTTGTGAGTCTGTCTTGGTGCTCATCATCACTTGGTACATAATTCGTGAGTGGCAGTACTTCTACGGCGATCTTGTCGGCGTCCGGTCGTGCTGCGATAAACGCTTTCGCGATGGTGAGATGCTGTTCGTTTTGGCTATAAACACCAGTACGGTACTTCTCACCTACGTCTTCACCTTGCTTGTTAACGCTGTAAGGGTCGATTATCTCAAACAAATACCCCATTAAAGTTTCAACCGAAACTTGCTCAGGGTCGAACTGGGTTTTCACGCACTCTGTGTAGCCATCGTATTCGGATTGAGTGTTATCCGTTGTGCCATTTGCTCGCCCGGCTTCTGTGTTGATTACGCCCGGAAGGTGGCGCATAAATTCTTGCACGCCCCAAAGGCAACCGCCTGCGAAGTAAATTTCTTCCATTACTTTTATCCTAGTCTTTACCGTTGTTGGGATGTAGGGAGCTAACCCCTCTTCTTCCATCCCATTTTCGTTGCCCTATTATCTGTTGATGGGAGCGATATTCGCAAGGTGCAGCTTGGCTAATCAGACCACGCGTTTTTTCCTTTTTACTTTCAAGTTCTTTTCATATGAAACATCAGGTGAGTATACTGTAAGCTCATCAATAAGGAGCGAATCTGTGAACCCAAGACAAAATGAAATCCTGCAATTAGTGAACGACCGTAAACGCGTTCAAGTCACGGAGCTTTCTGACATCATTGGCGTGTCGGGCGTGACCATCAGACAGGATTTGAACTTTCTGGAGCAACAGGGCTACCTAAAGCGCGTTCACGGCGCAGCTACCGCGTTGCAAAGTGATGACATTGATGCCCGCCTAGAAGTACGTTTCGATATTAAACAATCGCTCGCAAACCAAGCTGCGGATTTGGTCGCACCGAATGAGACAGTGCTGATTGAAGGAGGCAGTGCCAATGCGTTGTTGGCTCGGACATTGGCTGAGCGCGGCGATGTGACCATTATTACGCCATCGGCGTATATCGCCCATCTCATCCGTAACACTTCTGCCAACATTATCTTGCTTGGTGGCGTGTATCAGCACCAAGGCGAGAGCTTGGTCGGACCGCTGACTAAGTTGTGTATTGAGAACATTCATTTCAGCACGGCCTTCTTGGGTATTGACGGCTTCCATCAAGACACTGGCTTTACTAGCCGCGACATGATGCGCGCTGAGATTGCAGAAACCATCATTGCGAAAAAAAGGCGCAATATTGTTCTAACGGATTCTAGTAAATTTGGGCAAATTTATCCCTCATCAATTGGTAAGACTGACGAAATATCAGTGCTGCTGACTGACAAAGCCGCTCCGAAAAGCGACCTTGAACAAATCAAAAAGCGAGGTGTGGAAGTTATATTAGGCTGATTAAGCCACGCTTCGTTTTCTCTTCGCGAGCATTGCTGTTGGGGAGAAACCGGTGACTAGCATAGTGCCGCTAAGCACTAGAATTGTTCCTATGATGGTGTTAGAGCCGACGGGCTCATCTAGCACCAAGTAGCCCCATAAGATACCAAAAACAGGAACAAGAAAAGTGACAGTCAGTGCTGACGCTGGGCCGATATCAGAAACTAAGCGGAAATAGAGCAAATAAGCGAACCCTGTGCATACAACGCCGAGCGTGACAACAGAGCTCCATTCGAAATGACTTGGTTCTGCACGCATTGGTAAGAATGGTAGCAGCGGCAGTACCCAAATAACCGCCGCCCACATGCTGCCGTGAGCATTATCAAAAGCAGGTACTTGTGGCGCATTTTTAGTGTAGTTGGTAGCAATGCCATAGCTGAAAGAAGCCATCAAACTGGCGGCAATAGGGAGCATGGCTTCTTCACCTATGGTTGAAGTATCTAAGCCGACCAAGACTGCAACGCCTCCAATGCCTATTAGCATACCGAGAACAGATTTCGCTGTGAGTGGGCTGCGGTACCAAACAAAGCCAACTAGTGCTCCCCATATTGGGGCGGTTGAGTTCAATATTGCTAAAGTTGATGCATTCAGTGTCTGGGCTGCGTACGCAAAGAGTAAAAATGGAACTGCGCTATTGAATAAGCCAATAATAAAGAAGTGTTTAGTATGCGCAGTTAACG
The DNA here is from genome assembly GCF_000742455.1 of Vibrio sp. OY15. Lineage (NCBI taxonomy): Bacteria > Pseudomonadati > Pseudomonadota > Gammaproteobacteria > Vibrionales > Vibrionaceae > Vibrio > Vibrio sp. OY15. The sequence goes on from NZ_JPIL01000009.1 coordinate 159,709, forward strand.
TGAGTTTCTTCTTCAAATATACGGCGATCAATAACAAAGCGACGGCGGCAAATGTAACTCGAAATTCGATTAAGTAAGCCGGCCCGAATGTGTTGGCGGCGACTCGCATAAACAGAAACGAGCCACCCCAAATAGCAGCGAGGCAGAGTAAGCGAAAAAAACTGACGGCAGTCATTTGACATCCTTGGTCGAGGGCTAGCGCCTCATCGATTAATTGTTGCGCTAACAGTGAATTAAACCAAGGATGAGGTCAACCAGAAATGTAATGCCAGTTCCGGATCTGGCTAGCTTGGGCTCACGTTGATGGTGTGTTGTTGATTTGTGATCACTTAATGGCTCTCTGACCATACTGCGAATTCATTTCCACTCGGTTCAGTGAAGTGGAATCGACAGCCGCCGGGGAATTCGAAAATAGGGCGGATAATTTTTCCACCATGCTGCTCTACTTTTGTCTGAGTGGCCTGAATGTCTGAGCTATAAAATACTAAAAGTGCGCCACCATTTGCGATTTGGTTTATAAACTCAGATTTGAAGAATCCGCCATCCAATCCTTGTCCTGAAAATGCAGAATATTCTGGACCATAATCGGTAAAGCTCCAGTCAAAAGCACGCTCAAAAAATTGTTTAGTCGCACTGACATTAGTGGAACCAAATTCAACGTAATTCAATTTTTCATGTTGATGCATGGTGAAATCCTTCTCGGTTACTATCGTTTCTAGGCGAACTTTTCTACGATGATGTCGTCCGCTTTTTCGACAAATAATGCGCCATTATCTCTGAGCTCTGTCAGCACATTCTCTACATTATCAGGCAGCACCGCACGAGTTGAAGCAAGATTAACTACCACATTGTAGCCAAGTTCCAGCGCTTGCATGACGGATTTTTTCACACAAAAGTCTAAGGCAAGGCCACCGATAACTAAGGTATCAATCCCGTTGAACTTTAGAAATTCATGCGCGCCTGTCGTTTTTGTGTCGGCAATATCATGGAAAAAAATACCGTAAGGGTGCGCGTCAGGATCCATACCTTTATTAACTTGAAAATCGTAGTCCAACACGGGTGGTAAGCCATCTAGCAGCTCAGAACCTGTTGTGCCAAGCACACAGTGACGGTTCCACTTTATATCCACATTCGGTAAACCAACGGGCTCAAGCATATTGGCTGGCGATTCTGCATCCCATTTTGCTTTCGGTGGGTGCAAGTCACGACTGACCAGTTTTAATCGGCCTTTGGCATGATTGTTCAAAAGCTCCGGTACGATTTCCAACGCACCTGCAACGGGCAGTTCATTTGGACATAACTCACTAAAGCCTTTCTCTGGATCAACGTCGATCACTGCTGTAGTTTGATAGTTTACTCGAACAGTCATGGCAGACTCCTTGTCTGTCTGATTGTCTGCGTTTATCCACGCAAACAGTTTTGAAAAAAGGTTACTTCGTCGCTAGTCAGCGTATATACCATTGCGGGTTTTCCACCTTTGCCTTTGTTGGTTGAAGCGACTTTATTAGTGGGTTTTAGTACGCCTGAATCTATCAAGCGGCGCTTAATCGTCATTCGGCTGATATCAATACCAAACTCTTGATATGCAGAAATGATGTCCGCAACCAAAAACTCTTTGTCTAATGCAAACAAAAGAACCGATGTGTATTCAATGGATGCACGAAGCTTTTGCCACGCTTTTTCAATGGTTTTTTGATGATCAAATGCGAGGGTTTCTTCTCCATTGAGAATAGCCTGTAGCGAAAACCATTTAAGTTGGCATTCCGGTACACCTGCATTATTTATTTGCTCTACATTGTTACGATCAACTAAGGCGTAGTGCGTAATGTTTAAGCTCCAGTCTTCTGGATCGCGCTTTGGATCACCGTCGATAAATGCTTCGCTAAAATGGCGAGGGTAGGTATGGATTTTCTCACGGCAAATTCGGCGACGCGCCGCTTCAAAGTTTTCATCGGCCGGGCGTCCGCCTTCACTGGTTAAGTCTTTATCAAAGACAAATCCGCCCGGTAGTGCCCAGACTCCATGGTATGGCCGATTTGGATTTGAACGTTTAATCAACAACACTTCCAATCCCTTATCGGCACAGCCAGATAGCCTGAATGGAATAATGTCGACAGATACGATCATGGTTGGGTCCTAATATTGATTTGTAAGTAATCTAGCGCATAACAAGTGGTCAATCAATGGGTAAGTAACGAGTTGTTAGAAACGTTTTCGGTAGTGTTCTTAATACGGTTTGAGCATAAATTTACGGATGACTCTGACTTATTCACAATGCTTGCTCGAATTCTAGACAAAAAAACCTTATAAAAATGAGTGGTTAGTAACAAAAGTTGACAAACTATAGATGGGTGTTTATTGTTTACGCAAATTAGTTAGTAACAAAAAGTTATATACCCAGGAAGGGCATGTAGAAGGGCACCTAATGACCACCAAACTATTTTCTTCCCGCATCATTCAAAGCGCTTTGGATTTCGATGTCTACAAAGTCAATATGATGAGCGCTGTAACAGCGCTTTACCCTGATGCGATGGTGTCATATAAGTTTATCGTGCGCAGTGAGGAAGACCTCTCTGAGCTTTTGCCCGAGGTAAAAGCCGAAGTCCTTAAACTGCAAGATATTCAATTTACGCAAGAAGAAATTGAATATATTAAGCGTGTCGCGCCTTACCTGAATCCTGACTTTGTTGATGCACTGCGCCATTTCCGTTTCAACCCACAAAGTGATGTCTCTTTCCATAATAAAGCCATGGCTGATGGCTCAAGCCAGTTAAGAATTACCATTAACGGTTTGTGGCGAGATACCATCTTGTACGAAACGATCATCATGAGCATCGTGTCTGAAGTTCGTAGCCGTCAGCGTTGGTCAGATATCCCTGTTGCGCAATTTACCACTGTTTTAGAAGAGAAAGTTCGACACCTAAAGTCGGAACTAAAACGTCGTAACATTACTAACTTTAAATTTTCTGACATGTCGACGCGTCGACGTTTTTCCTTCCAAGCTCAGCGCACTATGCTGGAATATTTGTGCCAGGAAGTGCCGGAATGTTTGACAGGAACAAGCAACTATCACTTAGCAAAAGAGCTAAACTTGACGCCTATCGGCACCGTTGCTCATGAATGGTTTATGGGACACCAAGCTCTGGTGAATGTGCGAGATTCGCAAAAAGTGGCGTTGCAACGTTGGCAAAAAATGTTTAATGGTGCACTAGGTATTGCACTGACCGACACGATTGGTATCGATGCTTTCCTTAAAGACTTTGATGAAGAACTAAGTAACGCGTACTTCGGCGTACGTCACGATAGTGGTTGCCCTTATCGCTGGGGTGAAAAAATGATTGCACACTACCAGTCGCTGAATATAGACCCATTAACAAAAACACTGGTGTTTACCGACGGACTTAACTTCGAACAAGCGTTAGATATTTGCGAGTATTTCCAAGGACGTATTCAGGTGAGTTTTGGTATCGGTACTTTTCTTGCCAATGATATGGGTGATTATGTCAATAAAGATGGTGAAGCCTACCAGCCACTTTCTATCGTGATAAAAATGGTCACGTGCAATGGTTCACCGGTCGCCAAAATCAGTGACGAACCTGAGAAAGCCATGTGTGAAGATATCTTCTTTTTGATGAATCTCAAGCGCCGCTTTGAACAACCTCTTGATTTAAATGAGTGTCGTAAAATGATTGATCGTTTAGAAACTGAAGGTCAAAATTATCTCATCGACGCGTAGGCGTTATCCTCTCTCCATGATAAGCACCCTCTATCGTTACGACAAATTTATATAGGTAAACGTGGAGGGTGATTTCGTTATAGTAATATACAGAAGTAACCAGATACAGCGCAGGAAAGCACTCAAAAGTTGATGTGTTATCTGCCTTTGATTGGTGTAAATCGATACGTTACAGCATCGTGGACGGTGTATCTCATCCGACACTAAACTCAGTCTAATCACGTAGTTTATTCCCACGTACCATGAGCTCACTCGGGTATAGACGTCTATCTGCTTTTATGACTTTGGGCTTCACGTAGTTGCTTGAATCAGGAGTCAAAATGAACCTAGTAGTACATTTGCAAAAGAAAGCGATCCGAAAATATGGCTATGAGATGGCCACTCGCCAAGCATGGAAGTGTGGTATCAAGGCAAATCTTGTAAAGCGCGTGATTGGCCTTTTTAAAGGACAAATTGTTTGTGTGGTTGAAGGTTGCCGAGCAGAGTTTTCTTCTCCTCTTAATAACCCCCTTCACGAAGATGGCAAGCAGGGGCGATATGTGTTTGTTGGCGGTGTATGCTGGGAACCAAATAACATTATAGCGCCTGGTTTCCCTGATTTTATGTTTATGCACGTGCGTAATCTAAGCCACCGTCATAAGTATTTAACGGATGACGAACTATTTTTGAGCTTGGCTTAAAAATAAATCTCATAGACTAGTCCAGTCCAATCATAATCAGTAGTGATACAGTTTTAGCTCTGTTGACATTCTGCTGAGTGTTTCTTGACGTATCTCTTATAAAACAGTGTTTCTTTACTTGTTAATAACAGAGGGTTTGTTTTCGTCTGATGTGATTTCCCTTTTGCGATTTACCATAACGCTCATCAAAGCAAACCATACTGGGATGTAAATCATGAATATGAAATCTATCGCAATTGCAACGGCAGTTGTTGCTGTACTAGCAGGCTGTAAAGACAAAACGCCACCAGCTCCAACTCAAGCAAACATTACTTTGGTTGAAGCGGTGACTGAAACGGTGAAAAAGCCGCACCAAGTATGTAAAGATGTGGTAGTAACCGAGCAAGTTGCCCCTGCGGATGACAATAAAATTATTGGTACGGTTGGTGGCGCAGCAGCTGGAGCTGCGCTGGGCAACCAAATCGGTGGTGGCTCAGGTAAAGTGATTGCAACTGCAGCTGGTACGATTGCTGGTGCACTGACAGGTCGTAAGATCCAGGAAAATGTGCAAAAAGGTGATGTAGTAACAACGACGAAAAAACAGTGTCATACAGAATATACGACATCTGATAAAGTAGTGGGTTACGACGTCACTTACGAAGTTTCAGGTGCACCAACGACGGTTCGTTTGGCGAGCAAGCCAGCGACAAAAACGTTCCCAATTCAAGATGGTAACGTTGTTCTACCACAATAGTTAGCGACTTAACCGAAGCGATTAACAAGCCCTTTTATCTTTGAGATGAAAGGGCTTTTTCACATAAGCGGCGTTTTCATCTGTTTTCCCATTGGAATGTGCGGCCAGAAATACCCGTTAATTTCCGCGTTCGATACAATCACTTTTCTTAAAGTACGAACGGAAAAAACATGGAAGATTTTTACCTGACCGAGCACGGTTTGGCTGGTTATTTCGAGGCGCAATGGTTCGACAAGTTCATTGAGGAGCAACAGATTGAGATGATAACCAGTCGCTCAAAACAAGTCCCACTTTCTTTTTTGTCATCACCTCACTGCTCCCAAGTTGCTGATTTTATTGCGCAGGCGGTAATCGAAAGCAGCGTTCAGCCGTATTCCCTACTTGAGGTTGGGGCGGCGCTGGGAAGAAATTATTATGAGTTAGTGCAACGCTTACCTAACCTTAAAGAAGCGACGCTTGTGGAGCCTTCAAATAGGTTAATGGATGGCTTGAAGCAACTATTAATAGAAGAACAACGCGTCGAGCTTACTTACCTTCACGATGTGAACACCTTAAACACTTTAGAGGTAGAGAATAGAGATATCGTACAGAAATGTGCTCATGTTGATTTGACGCTAATTAACCAGCCTTTTGAGCTCGATACTCTCCAATCTCGCTTTGATTTAGTCGTATGTTTAAATGTGATTGATCAATGTGAGTCGCCACTTAGCGTGATCAATGCTCTAAAAAAAACCACCAAGGTGGGTGGGCTGATCGTTGTCTCTTGCACTTATCAGTGGAACGCGAAACACATCAAAAATAAAGAAGAGGCGGTTGATGATATCAAAGAATACTTTGCTGAAGGCTGGCGTCTAGTGTCGGAAGCCGAGCATGAATATCGCATCCGGTTTAATGATCGCTTTGCAAGGCAGTTTTTATCTCACGTAGTCGCTTACGTAAAAACCGATTAGAGCCACATAAAAAAACCGAGCACTTACGGCTCGGTTTTTTAGTCTTTGGGTTAGAGCACAACTTTAAGTAACGTGCGCTTCTTGTTGCTCTTGCAACTTTTTCTTACGACGTTCTCGTTTAGAAAGCCAAACCAGAGGCACAACAATCATAATGGTTCCTATTGCCATAAATATATCTGGCACTTCTCCAAACCAAATCAATCCCACAAACACGGCACCAATTAAGCCACTGTATTCAGCGCTGGCAATTTTGTTGCTATCGATCGAGCGGTAAGCGATGACACATGTTGCTGCATAAATCATGATGAACAGACTTGAGCCAGCAGCAACAGGGAAAGCACTCCAGTCCCAAGGTTCTGCTTCGATCAGAACAAGCAAGAAGGCTACTGGAATACCTGCCAAGTTTGTCATCAATAATGTTTGCATCACAGACTGATTTTTTGGCAGTTTTCGAATGAGCAAGTTATTGATTGCTAAAGTAATTGCAACAACTAAAGCTGAAATCGCTGCCCAATCGATTTGGTCTGGACGAATGATGACCAATACACCGGCAAAGCCCATTATCGCTGCGGCGACCGATTGTTTAGATAGCTGTTCGCCAAAAAAGATTGCTGCAAGCGGCAACATGATCAATGGCGCGGCGTAAAAGATCGCGTTCGCAGTTGCGAGCGGTAAAGATGAGATCGCCAAAACCATGAATATTGCACCAAGTAACCATACGTGAGCGCGAACAGCATGCCACTTAAACCCTTCAAGAAAAGGCGCATTTTTTGTTAGCAAGTAGACTGGCAGCAGGAAAAGCACCGCTGAAATTTGTCGGAAAAAGACAAATTGAAAAATAGGCACTTCATTTCCGACACTTTTAATTAAAGAGTCCGAAAGCACCGCAATGAGATTTCCAACAATTAATAGCAGCATCGCTGCTCCGACCGATGTAACTTTCACTTTTTCCTCTCCTCTTTCTTTGCCAAAGAGTAGGTGATGTCATAGGATGAAGTGAAGTGATATTTATTAGTTTAAGTATGAGATTTTTAGATAATGAAATTGCCACCACTCAGAGCGGTTCACTGTTTTGAATCTGTTGCCAGAAACTCTAGCTTTTCGCTTGCTGCTGAAGAACTCAATGTGACGCAAAGTGCCGTTAGTCACCAGATACGACTATTAGAAGATTATTTGGGTGAATCATTATTTATCCGTCAAGGCAGAAAGCTCTCTTTGTCCGATACGGGCACCCGCTATTTAGAGGATATTAGCCCAGCAATTAGCTCAATTGCGATGGCCAGCCAAAAGGTGCGAGAAGGGGACAAAGGCAGCATACGGTTGGCGATTTATAGCTCGCTTGCCGTAAAGTGGCTTATTCCTCGTTTGTCTGATTTTAAGCGCTTACATCCAGAAATCGATCTGACACTCAATATGGTCGTTGGTGATCCTGAACAGACAGACAGCGTTGGCGATTGTTTTATCACGGTAGAAAAGCCAAAGCGAAACTACATGTCGGTAAAGTTATACGCGGAGACGCTGTATCCGGTCTGCAGCCATAAAATTTGGAAAGAGTTGCAAGATCAACCGATTCCAGAAGCGCTTTGGCGATACCCTATTTTGTCGACAGACTCAATTTATCGTGAGAGAGGAAAAGACTGGGCTGAGTGGTGCAGAGCGGGCGGTTACACCTTGCCGAAAGATGTCGATGTTCAACATTTTAGTCATATGTTGTTGGCAATAGAGGCGGCGCGTTATGACCAAGGCATCGCATTTGCGAATGATTTTATGCTTAATGAAAGAGATAAAGCGCACGATTTGGTGTATATCCCTTCGCATGGATTGGAAACCGGCGACAGCTTTTATTTTATTCATAAAAAGAGTCGAGCCAAGCAAGCGGAAATCATCAAGCTCACTAACTGGTTGAAGCAGCAATGCTTGTGAAATGACTAAATTGTCAAAATTAAGAAAGAAAGTGGCAAAGTTGTGTCTAAATATTTCATGTTTTATTGAGTTTTTATTCATTAACATCCACTTGGTTTTGAAACCAAGTGAAATGGATAGCATGGCATGCTTAAGGATGGGCAAAACACAACCTCAATAATTAACAGGCAGTGAAATACAATGTTTAAAAAAACATGGCTAATGACAGCCCTTCTAGCAACATGTTCTGTTGCAAACGCAGCTCCTTACGTTGGTGCATCTGTAGGTCAAGCATCGTTTGGTGATGTTAATGGCTCTATCAATGGTGGTGGTACTAACGCTAGCACTAAACTTAAACTTGAAGATGACTCAAGCCTTTCAGGCAAAGTATTCGGTGGTTACAAATTCAACGAATACATTTCTCTAGAAGCAGCCATTGGTGGCTACGATGCTTTAGACGGCAAAGTTGTTACTGTTGGTGATATGAAGTATCTATCGATTCAGCCAAAAGCGACTCTACCGATTGGCGATCGTTTCAACCTTTTTGCTAAAGCTGGTCTTTCTTACTTCAATGCTGAATTCAAAATTAGCAACTCTGTGATTGACGGTAGCGCAGGCCATACCACCATTTCTGACAGCACTGTAACAGGCATGTACGGTTTAGGCGCAGAGTTCGCTATTACTGAAAACTTTGCTCTACAAGTTGAATGGGAATACATGATGCCTGAGCTAGACATTGCGAAATTTGGCAATGAAAAAGTAACGGTTGATGCAGACATCAATGTATTCTCTGTAGGTATGAGCTACCGTTTCTAAGAATACTTATTCAAGTTACCTCTTGGCTTAGTAAACGTTTTTGACTTCTGTTGGTCGAGCTGAGTCCAAGCTTTGAATTTGTTTAGATATAGCACAGGAAGTTTAGTTGCTAAGCGTCCTGTGCTATTTTTTTGCTTTGGAATAACTCTTAGGAATCTTTGTGAACGATGTCAATCTTAGGTATCTGGATCTACTGTTAAAGCACTTTGAACCTCACCAGTATCACCTTGTTACGCTTTCTGAGCTAGAAGCGGTGATTTGCACGTCGAGGCGCAATGTTTCTATTGTGATGAAAAAGCTTGCCACTTACGATTGGGTCGATTGGCAACCTGCGATTGGCCGAAGTAACGCTAGCCGTCTCAGTATTAATATTTCCCTCCAACAAGCGATGACCGAGTTTTTGGTTGAGGAGCTTGGCAGAGGAAGAATGAACTCAATAACGAAACTTATTGATTGGTTCGGTCAAACCGCGGTTAGAGCACTAACTATCGCTTCTGAAAAAGTGAATCGATTGAATGAATCAAATAACGCTATTTTGATTTCTTCTTACCCTTGGGTATCCAAAATCGACCCTGCGAATACTTACCGTCACACTGAATTACACGTCGCGAAAAGCGTTTATGACGTATTGCTGACCCAAAATTCCAATGGTGGTATCGAGCCATCGTTAGCACACGAATGGAAAATGGAAGGCAAGGTAATGACGTTATGGTTGCGGCCAGGCATATATCGCCATGATGGCGAGCCCCTTAACATACAGGATGTGGTTTGGAGTATAGAAAGACTTAGGGAGATAAAAGGACCAGTTCACGAGCTCTGGCAGTGTATTGATAGCGTGGTTGCAGAAACATCTAACTGCTTAAAAATTATATTGAAGTATCCGAACAAGTTGTTTCCATACATGCTAGCAACTCCTCATGCGTCTATTCTATGTCGAGATGTCGTCTCTTTCGGTTCTAGTTATTCCTACCACATCGGGACTGGGCCATTTAAAATTAGCGGCTGGAACCAGGAGAGTATGACTCTTGAAGCACACAAAGAGTATTTTTCAGCACGCGCATTGTTAGATCAAATAACGCTGTCTCATGGTGATGTTAAAACCTTAAATATGTTGAGCTTTAACCAAAGCTCCGATCACGTTGAAGTGGAAAAAATTAGCGCATTTTCATATCTGACCTACCGCGAACGCGTGGAATCCCAACTCACAAAAGAGACTTGGTATCAACTTGCTGATTACATCCATGTGCAAAAGCGAATTTATGATGCGCCAAGTGCCGTTGACAGCATTCAGTTAGAGACTCATGAGCAAGATTTATCAATAACAGATGGTGGTGTGATACCTAAACTGAAAGGTAAAGTGGTATTAGCTGAACCTGTCTGGACGATTCCGAGTTTAATTCGTCATTCCGAATGGTTGCACAGTGTGATTCGTGCAACGGGATTGGAGTTGGAGCTCATTGTTATTGATGACATTAGTTTTCCTGAGGTAGTGTCTCACCAAGCAGACTTGCTCTTCATTGAGGAAGTCATGGAAGCACCATTTGAATATGGCATCTTCGAATGGCTGTCGATAGCAACTGGACTGCGTTTTAGTTTTGATCAAAGCCAGATGCTAAGCCATAGAGAAAAGGTTCGCAGGGCGATGGCAGATGATCACTCGCTACAGTCTTTATTAAACCTAGAGAAAGCGCTGCGCGATCAGTACCTATATTTGCCTTTGTTTGTTGGCTACGAAGAAGTGACAAAAACACAGCAAGTGCGAGGTGTGCAGGTGAAGAATACAGGCTATAGCGATTTACATAGGTTATGGATTGCTCATTCACACTAACGTCTGTGTGCAATATGATGCAAATGTCCAACGCATAAAGCCATCGAAATGATGGCTTTATAAGGGCGTGTCGGATTAGAAGTTGTACGACACACTTGCGCCAACAACCCATTGGTTTGCACTATCAACGATAGAAGAGTCGCTGATACCGCTGCCTAGGCGCGTGTATTGTGTCATTTGGCTTACTTGCCAGTTGTCGTTGATTGGCATAACAAGTTTGTAGCCCACACCATAGCTTACCGTTGAATCACCTTTGTATGCTTTGCGGTTTGCGTTTGCTTCGCGTTGTTTTACACCAAAGTAGTAATCTACGTAGTCTTCACTTTGATAAGTTAGGTTAGCAAAAGGAACAAAATCAACACTACCGAATTTCATGATGTGGAAGTAAGTCGCACCCGCTAAGTAACCTTTGTAAGCACCACTGATATCGTGCTGAAGGTACGTAGAAATGACGTTGTTTTGATCCAGTGTAAAGTCTGCGTTTAAACCTAGATCGACGGCGAAGCGGCGTTTATCTGTGCCTTTCAGGCTTTTCGCTGTATCACCGTCGCGCATTACACCGCTACCTACAAGGTAGGCACTCATGTTGATTAACTCATTGGTGTTACCGAAGAAGCGGTAGTTAATGCCACTTAGGTCGGCATTAAAGTCGTCACCATGGTAACCACCGTTGAGAATTGGTGCTGTATTATGCTTTTGATCTTTGAAAAGATCGCTGCCTTGAGCCACACCAGCTTCTACGTTCCAACCGCCTTCGTTGTTGTAGATGTTACCGTTACGAATGTAAGTATCGCCAGCGAAAGCTGAGCCAGCAGCTGTCAGAGTAAGTAGTGCAATTAATGTTTTTTTCATCATTTTTCCGAGTTGTTCTGTTTTGTTTTGAACACTGTACAAAATGACGTTGTAAGCATCTATCGGCAAAGCGTATGGAAATGTAATGAACAATCAGGGTAAGAAGCAGAATGTTGCTTCAGAATAGAAAGGTTGCTGGAATAGTTTTCGTTAAAATAACGAAAAATCCGAGCTGGGGTGGCTCGGATTTGAGGTATTTATCAGGTATTGATACTAACTTCTTACTGTTTCGTTAAGTTGTATAGTGGTGCTAGGTCACCCGTTACTTTTTCGCCATTCATGTCTAGCTTCATAAGTACGTTTTCACCAACAAAGTATTGGTTTGGTGCATCTTCATTTGTCAACGTTACGATGCTGCCATTTGCGTCCCAAGTGAATTGACCTTCAGATTTTGATTGACCGTCTTCTTTGTCTTGGTAGCTTTCTTCAAGTACGTAAGTGCCATCTTGATTTAGTGTGATGGTCATATCGATACCAGCACAATCCGCGCAAGGTAGTGTTCCTTTGTAGGTGCCGTTCCAGTCCAGAGCACTTTGTGCGTTGTGTTCAGAGTCTACAAATGTCTCTTCAGTAATTACCTGTTCTTCTTCTACTGGTAACGTGTCAATTGTCTCAGTCGTAACGTCTGCACTGGTGGTGACTTCAGTTTCCGTTGCCTGAGGTACTTCAACTGCGCTTGTTTCGGCTGGTTTCTCATCTTGACAGCCTGCAAGAATGATTACCGCGCCTGTTAGTGCCAACATTGTCTTTTTCATTTTATCCCTCTTTAAATCAAGATTTTGTATGAGAGTAATAGTAGACATTTATCGAGGATTTGCGTCATCAAAAAGCAATAGAATGATCTGACTATGTCAATAAAACCGGATATGAGCATGAAATTGTCAGGAAAATCAGAACAATGTAAATGTTGCTTTGGGTATCAAGCTTGAGCCCACAGACAAATATCTAAAAGGGGATTGGGAGCGAGTTAATTGATAACAGCCCACATTATTGTGAGTTGTATTATCAACATCATCTAAGAAACGTTATTGAAGCTTGAGCGTGAAGTGCCTCGTTTTGTGCTTCGTTGATCAGAAAACAGCTCCGCAATAACCTGACGATTTAATTCGCCTTTCAAATTGCCGTGCTTATCGATGACGGGCAGTGAATATTCACACGACATGACTTCAGTCAGCACTTGCTCAATGGCTAAATGTGGAGAGATGATAGGCACCTCTTCATAGATATCATCACGCCAATCTGATAGGTGAGTTAACTTCGCTGCGTTTAGCAATCCTTGCTGTGTTATCACGCCTTGATAGCCTGCATTGGTCTCATGGTAGGCATAATCACGTTTAACACGTTTCATTTCACTCAGCGCATCTTCAATGGTTTCAGCGCGAACACAGTACGAAGGTGGCTGCATCAGCGTTTCGACCGTCAGTGCTCGCGCTCTATTGACGTCTTTTACAAAGGCTTCAACGTACTCATCGGCAGGATGCAGTAAGATTTCGTCCGGTGAACCTTGTTGGACAAGTTCACCGTCTTTAAGTATCGCGATGCGATCGCCAAGTCGAAGCGCTTCATCTAAATCATGAGTAATGAAAATAATGGTTTTGTGCAGCTTCTGTTGCAGCTCTACCAACTGATCTTGCATTTCGCTCCGAATCAGAGGGTCCAATGCTGAGAAAGCCTCGTCCATCAACAGTATTTCGGCGTCGGTAGCCAGTGCCCGTGCAAGGCCCACACGCTGTTGCTGTCCACCCGATAGTTGAGCAGGATACTGGTGCTCATAACCCGTCAGTCCAACGGTTTCTAACCATTCATTTGCTTTTTCTAAGCGCGCCTCTTTATTTATTCCCTGAACTTCTAAACCATATGCGATGTTGTCGATAACAGTGCGATGAGGCAGCAAGCCAAAGCGTTGGAACACCATAGACATCTTGTGACGGCGAAACTGTTCAAGCTCTTTGTTAGAAAGTTGCATGACATCCACCCCTTCTACCAAAATCTGCCCCATGGTTGGATCGATTAATCGGTTGAAGTGGCGAATCATGGTGGATTTTCCAGAACCGGATAATCCCATAATGACAAAAATTTCACCCTTTTGAATTTGCAGGTTGATGTCTTTTAGTCCGACCGTATGGCCCGTTTCCGCTAAAACCTGCTCTTTACTATGTCCCAACTTAACGCGCTCAATCACGCTATTGGGCTTGGGGCCGAAGATTTTATACAGACCGCTGATTTCGATAAGTGGACTAGTCATGTTTTGAGTCTCCTAAATGAGCTTGAGTGCGTTTCGCATACGCTTGTGAAGCACGATCAAAAAGGATTGCTAGGGCGACAATTGCTAAACCATTGAGAAGACCAAGAGTGAAATATTGATTGGTAATAGACTTTAGAACAGGCTGACCTAAACCTTTTACCCCAATCATTGATGCGATGACCACCATTGACAGTGCCATCATGATCGTTTGGTTAATTCCCGCCATGATGGTTGGCATTGCAAGCGGAAGCTGAACCCCAAAAAGCCGTTGCCGAGTGCTGGCACCAAATGCGGTTGCGGCTTCCAATACTTCTTTATCAACTAGACGAATGCCCAAATTGGTTAAACGAATAACCGGTGGAATCGCGTAGATCACTACTGCGATAAGGCCAGGAATTTTCCCGATGCCCAATAACATCACAACTGGAATGAGATACACAAATGCCGGCATGGTTTGCATGACGTCGAGTAATGGTGTTACCACCGACTGAATGCGATTAGAGCGCGCCATAGCGATGCCGATAGGGATACCAAGTGCGATGGCAAGCATAGTACATACAGTGATGATACTGAGCGTGCGCATAGTGTCTTCCCACATTCCAAAATAGCCAATCAGAATCAGCGAACCAAAACATGCAGCGGCCAGTTTCCAAGAGCGGCTGGCGGCATAAACGAGAGTGGTGCAGACACCTAAAATAATGAACCAAGGTGTAGAAATCAGAAGTTTTTCAAACCAGACAAGAAACGCAAGGAGCGGATCAAACAGAGACTCAATGAGTTCACCATACTCGCGAGAGAAATCTCTATAGGCGCCGTCGAGTGTTTTGCGAATCGCCCTGAGATCAGAGGCATCCATTTCCGGGAATTCGCTGAGCCAATTTGAGTCAGACATATGTACTTCCTTTTTCTGATATACCTAAGCGCTCTCAAGAAACTTAATTTGGCAAGAAGAGTAGGGCACCTAGGCCAAGTAATGTTCGTTCGACAGGTTCTGTATCGAAAGTATTACCCTTTAAGCTCAGGCCAATGTCGTCAAACTTCTCTTTTTCGTTTCTTAGGTATACATCCTTTTAAATAAAACAATCATTAGTGTTCAAACTAATGATTTGCTTGGATTATAGTTTTTCTTCTTCAATAAAATGAACACATTAGCGTGTATTTGTATGAAAAATCTGCGCAAACTAACGTTTTTATTATCCGGTTAATTAGAATTGATCTTTTTGTTCGTTTGTCATCAAAATCCCTAAATTATTAGATGTCTAATTAATGCTGATGTATTACGTATTTGTCGTGTTGATTTTTGCAAACTTAGTTTATTGGCATATGCTAAAAATGTTATTGGCATATGCCAGTTTAAGGCGTAATTTGACTCTGTGTTTTTGAGGGACAATGATGGCAAGACCAAAGATAGAAAGACGAATATGCGGACGTGCGGCTCACCATTGCTTTAAGCCCAATGGCATTCCATTTAATCAGTTGGAGCAAGTCGCCATATTACCAGAAGAGTTAGAAGCGCTACGTTTAGCCGACTTAGAGGGGCTTAGCCAGCAGCAAGCTGCGGAGCAGATGGGCGTTTCTAGACAAACTTTTGGTAACACAGTAAAAAGTGCAAGATTGAAAGTCGCAAAAAGTTTAGTTGAAGGTCATGCATTAGTTTTTCCGAATGAGGAGTCAAACTTATGATTTATGCTATTCCTAATGATGGTGAGCGGGTGGCAAACCACTTTGTAAAAGCACCATACATTGCTATTTATTCTGATACTGACGGTATGCTAAAAAACTTAGCGAACATAGCTTCTATGCCACAAGCGGGTTGTAATGCGAAGTCTCAGTTGATTCAGTCTCTACAAGGGTACAATGTGGATGCTGTTCTTGTGCGAAATATCGGTGAACGTGTATTGGCAAAGCTACTTAGCAGTGGCACGCCAGTATTTAGGCTGTCTACTCGTAGTTCCTTGGAAGATGTGCTTGCGGTTCCAAGAGAGCCTTTGATTGAGCCCTCTCAAGGACGCCCATCAAACAATCATAAGAAAAGTGTTCACAAACAAAAAGGCGGCTGCGGCTCCTGTGGTTGTGGTGGCCAAAAATCAAAACCCTCCTTGTTGGCAAGACCTAAGGCGCTACTCAAAGCAACATCTAGCCCTGCTATACTTAAGCTAGAGTCGATGGCTAATAAGGCAGGTTAATATGGTTTGGTTATTTACCTTTCTTGGTTTTCTCGCAATCATTTTGTTGATGTCACTTGGCGTCATTTTTCACAACAAGCGCATTCAAGGAAGTTGCGGCGGTTTAAACAACGTCGGTGTTGATAAAGTATGCAACTGCGAAACCTCATGCGCAGAACCTGAAAGGCGTTTATATCAAATCTCAGAGCCTAACTCATCACCTGAGCGCTAAGGCTTTTGGCCCATTGCGGCAAGGTTTGCCGAAACCAGTCCAAATACTTGCTGGTCTGCGGATTCTCTCTGGAGACCAGTATGTTGACTACCTCGACAACGATCCACGCTTTTGCTAGTCCGATATCGCGCGCCAATTCTGTTGTTTCACCTTTCTCTGCGCACTTTATATATTTGTCTGCTACGTTCAAGTAATCATCAAATGTGCCCATGCCCTCGATGAGCGGCGCTAAATCTATCGCGACATGCCCTGTAGAAAAGCGCTCCCAGTCGAACAGCACCAGCTCGCCATTTTGGCGCTGTCCCCAGTTTCCTGCATTGGTGTCTCCGGAGATCAAGTTCTGCCCATCGAAAAGGTGCGCCGATCGTTGTTGTAGCTGGTGGAAGAACTGTTCTGTCTCTGAGCCCAGTTTAAGTGTTGCGAGTGCTTGTTGAGTCGCTTGTGGTGTCCACTGGTGGCGGTGATAAACACCATCTGATGTTGGTGGAAGTCGGTGCAGTTTGACGAGTTGTTCAATGACTCGATCATCTTCAAGTAAGAATGCTTGCTCGACTGCGTGGGGAACGTATTCAACGTACAGAACGTTTTTCTGGTCGTCGAGTTGAATCAAGCGCGGTACGTGTATTCCAAGCGCGTTAAACTGCTCGGCATAGCGTTGATAAAACGCCACTTCTATTTGAGTAGGGTTACGTTTTTCTATTACTTGGACGCCATCTTTTTCGATGAGAAAAACTTTGGCACTGCCCATTTGGTTGAGTTCTTGTTGCGACACCGGACTTCCTGTCTTCATGTAGAGAGAGCTCACCTTAATCGCTGCACTCACGTTTGCCAATAGCCACGACAAAGTGCCTCAAAAATATTAAATGCAACTGTTTAAATATGATTTTGTCGTTGGTGTCTAAATTTTACACAGTTACGCCTGTACTCCGATAAATTCGTTCTACGCTTACTATTCGTCTTAATAAAGGAGAACCAAAATGGCTGTAATGAAGCAGGATATTCCAAATCGTGTAACGGTTTACCATGACAATATCGACCAAGAACAAGAGCTGAAAAATGCGATGCTGCCAGAGAAACCGCGCTACTTTAACGGTGCTCCGACTTACAAAGCGAACAGCATCGAAGAGTTTGAAAGCAAAATCAGTCAGATAGGTTTGTCTCTCGATAAATAATTTTTCTTTTACCTAAAAGCGCCCTCAAAATGAGGGCGCTTTTTTGTTTATGTGATTGATTTGAATCTTAGGGAATTAACCTTGTTGTGTACTGCCTTGGCAGACCTGTTTTTGCACTGCTGGTGGCGCAGGCTCGTAATGGCTTAAGGTCATACTAAAGCTGCCTTCACCACCAGTGATAGAGCGTAATCGACGAGCGTAATCTTGCAGCTCGTTTACAGGTGACTTGGCTCTGAGTAAGGTGAAGCTGCTGTCGATTGGCTCGGTGCCTTCGATTAAGCCTCGGTTTCCAGATAAATCTCCAGAAACATCGCCAACGTTCGCGGTTGGGATGTGCAGTTCCATCTGGACAATGGGTTCTAGCACAATAGGATCTGCGTTGTTAATCGCATCTAAAAAGGCTTTCTTACCTGCGATGACAAACGCAATTTCTTTCGAATCGACGGAGTGATATTTACCGTCATAAACGGTGACTTCCACATCCTTAATTGGGTTGCCAGAAATCGCGCCTTCCTCTAACGCTTGCAAAATACCTTTTTCAACAGCAGGAATGAGCGCGGTTGGAATGGCGCCACCCACTACTTTGTTGATGAACTTAAATCCGGCACCACGTTCGAGTGGACGAACCTTCAATTGCACTTCACCAAACTGGCCTGCACCGCCACTTTGTTTTTTGTGTCGATAATGCCCTTCGGCAGGTTTGGTGATGGTTTCAAAGTATTCGACGCTTGGTTGGCAGGTTTCGACGTCCAGTTTGTACACGTTCGCCATCTTTTCTAATGCGACTTTGAGGTGAAACTCCCCTTGGCCGCTGATGATGGTTTCGTTGGTGCGAGCGCGATGTTCGATGCGCAGAGAAGGGTCTTCACTGGCAATTTTATTCAGCACATCTCCTAATTTTTGCTCATCTCCACGCTTAAGAGGCTTCAAGCACAAAGAATACATGGAGTCAGGAAGGTCCAACGTTTTGAGTTGAACTCCATCTTCTTCGTGAGAGTCATGAACGATTGAATCGAATTCGAGATCATCCACTTTGGCTAAAACGCAGAAGTCGCCTGTAAGCGCGCGAGGGATCTCGGTTCTATCTTTGCCCTGCAGTTGATATAAGTGCCCAACCTTGAATGCCTTGTTGCTTTCGCCAATATAAAGCTGGCTGCCCGCATTGATTTCACCCTGATATACACGTAAGTAGGCAAGTTTTCCCATATATGGGTCGACGCTGACTTTGTACACGTGTGCGACGGTGTGCTCTAAGGTTTCGCAATTTACTTTGATTTTTTTGCCGTTCTTTTCCAGTTGAGGAGGGTTACCCTCGTTTGGCATGGGCATGATCTCCGCCAAGGTGCGTAGCAGCAGCTCGACGCCCGCACCGGTTTGTGCTGAGACAAAACAGACAGGAATCACATGTCCAGTTCTCAGTGCTTCTTCAAACGGATCATGCAGTTGCTCTGCGGTGAGTTCGGAGCCTTGTTCCAGATACAGTTCCATCAGTTCTTCATCGACTTCGATGACTTGGTCAATTAAGGTCTCATGAGCTTCATCTACCGTTGCAAGTAAGGTTTCTCGTCCCAATTCTGGTTCGAAATAGCAGTCAACTACAGATTCCCCGTCAGCCGAAGGTAAGTTGATCGGCAAGCAGTGGTCACCAAAATGCTCAACGATGTTCTCCATCAATCTTTCTAACTGATTACCGTGGTTATCGAGCTTATTGATGATGATCATCTGACATTTTTGCTGCTCTTTAGCAAAGGTGAATAAGCGATCGGAAGTTTGGTTTAGTGGGGTTTGAGGGTCGATGACAAGGGCAGATGTTTCAACGGCAGGAAAAACGCTGATAGTACGGCCAAGTAACTCGTTTTGTCCCGGAGTGTCGATGATATTGAGCCGGTGTTTATTCCAGCGCAGTGCGACTGGCGTTGCTTCAATACTGTGTTGATATTGGATGGATTGAGGGTCGAAGTCGGTAACAGTATCGCCTTTTTCTACGCTGCCTAAATGGTGGGTGGCATCGCAGGTGAAGAGCAGTTTTTCTATCAGTGTGGTTTTACCGGTCCCGGTTTGACCGACAAAAGCGATATTGCGTATTTTGTTGATAGGCATAGAGCCTCCTTGCAAGATGGCGTGAAAAACCTACGAATTGCTAGGAAGTGGGTTGTTATAGAAACCCACGCACTGCATTGGAGTAGGGCGGGATTACCGCCTATTCGTCTTCCATGTCATTTTCCGGATGACTCGATGCATAAGACCACCTTCTTGGACTACTGGAATCTTAGCATGCCTCAATAACCATATAATTTATGTGATTTATTTCATGATGGGGCTGATTGTTTTTTAATCGAGATCATAAACTCAGAGGTTCTGACTTTTGGAGCAAAACCTCTGGATTGTTTAGGCTATTTGGAAAGAACGATTTCGCCGTCGCGATAAACCAAGCTTGGCGTTACATCTTGTCCGAGCAACACCGGGCCATCAAGATCGACAACGCTTGCCTGAGCAGCAATGGGTAAGGCAGCACGCATCGCAAGCGACGTCCCCAACATACAACCGGACATGAGGCTAAAACCGAGTTTTTGGGCGTCGTCGGCTAATAATAGTGCTTCAGTGAGCCCGCCAGTTTTATCTAGCTTAATATTCACCATTTCATATTTTCCAACCAGCTGATGTAATTGCTCTCTGGTGTGACAACTTTCATCGGCGCAAAGTGGAATGGGGTGCGGAATGCTGGCGAGTACGTCATCGCAGTCTTGTGGCAACGGTTGTTCGATCATGGTGATGTCTAGCGGTTCGAGTTGAGCAAATACCGTCGCGAGGTCGAGGTTTTGCCACGCTTCATTCGCATCTAAGACAATTTGTGCGTGCGGCGCGGCATCGCGTACTGCTGCAACGCGCTCAATCACGTTTTCACCATCCAGTTTTACCTTAAGCAGTTTTGCGCCTTGGCTAAGGTAAGCTTGTGCCTGTTTTGCCATCGCTTGCGGCTTGTCGATAGAAACCGTCATCGCCGTCACAATCGCCTCGGGTAAAGTAAAGAGGTCGTGAACCTGCTGCTTTTGGCTCAAAAGCGCGTGAAGATGCCAAAGGGCGCAATCCAATGCATTTCTTGCCGCCCCTGCGGGTAATAACGATTGAAGCTGGCTTTTGAGAACCATGACATCAGCTTCGCCTTTGGCATACAAACTTTGCAGTTCATGCGCGGCGTGAGAAATCGCCTTAATCACCGATTCAACCGATTCACCATAACGAGGGTATGGCGTGCATTCACCTTGGGCGGTCATGCCTCGATGTTCAATTGTCACGCGGACTACGTGGCACTCTGTCCGACTGCCGCGAGAGATGCGAAATGGTGTCGCCATGGCAATCGTGACAGGTTCTACATGAATTTTCATCTCACTAGTTTTCCCTAAACCGCAGTTATTTTCTAAACCGTAAATGTTTCTTAAATCGTAAGGAGCCTATCTGCAACCGCATCAACGCCAAAACGTACAGGGTCGGTGACGGGCACTTGGTATTTGTCGCTCCAATCCTGGCATAACTGGGCTGCATCTTCTTCGCTGACCGCCGAAGTGTTCAAGCAAATACCCACTAATTGAGCGTTTGGATTTGTTAGGCGAGCAGCGGCCAGATTCGCTTCTATCGTTTGTTCAATGGTTGGCAAGCTCGCATGTGGTAAGTTGCGGATGTGCGGGCGACCAATCTCATGGCACAGTATCAGAGCGTCAGCTTGTGCGCCGTGAAGTAAGCCCAAACTTACGCCAGCAAACGAAGGGTTAAACAATGAACCTTGCCCTTCGATGATGTCCCAATCGTGATCGGTGAACTCAGGGCTGATCGCTTCTACTGCGCCGGAGATAAAATCGGCAACTACGGCATCAATCGAAATGCCACTGCCTGCGATGAGAATTCCGGTTTGACCCGTTGCTTTGAACTCTGCACGACAGTTTTTACGCTTCAATGCATACTCAATGGCAAGGGCAGAGTACATTTTGCCAACGGAGCAATCTGTTCCTACAGTAAGTACTCGCTTGCCTGCACGAGCTTTGCCATTGCCGACCTTGAGCGGGGCATCATAATGGCGAACATCATACAGTTTGGTTAATCCGCGTTGTTCTAGATCGGCAAGAGGAGAAAATTCCGCCAAACGTTGATGCATGCCCGATGCAATTTCAAATCCCATCTCTGCCGCTTCAAGTAAGGTTGCTTGCCAAGCTTCGGGAATGACGCCTCCTGGATTTGCCGTGCCGAGCACCAGCGTTTTTGCTCCTTGCTGCTGCGCTTGTTGTATTGTCATGTCGGTTAAACCAAGCGATACGGTTTCTGGCGTCAGGCGGATTTGGCCAAGGCAAATCTCAGGTCGCCATTGGTAAATGCCACGCGCGGTTTTTGCTGCAAGTGGATCGGTTACATCGCCAAGAAAAAGTAGGTAAGGTTGAGCAATTTGCATGATGGTTCCCTTCGTCATCGTTATTGCTCATTAATGTAGCCAGACTGATTTAGGAAACCGAATGCTTATTTGTTAGGCAGGTATAACTTCAGGTTATACCTTTAAACCATCTGTTGTTTTAGAGCGGTGATAAATTGCTTTGTCGCAATGGATTGAGGTGTGTGCTCTGCGAATAAAATAGAGACAGAGAAGGACATATTTGGCTCCAAAGCATGCACGGAAACGGCATTATCTTGGCGATATTGTTTTGCAGTCCAAGGGTCTACAATCGCGAATCCTGCTTCGTTTTTCACCAGTTCAGCCGCCGCGGAGTAGCTGCGGACGGTAATGGCATGTTGATAATGCTCGTCACGCGCTGACAAGGTTTGATGTAACAGCAAGCCCAGAGGGTCTCGGCTATCTAAACCGATAATGGGTAAATCGTGACTGATGAGTTCTTCTAAAATGACGGTTTTTTCTGCGGGTATCGCTGCGCTTTTAGGAGCGATCAGTGCTAAGTTTTCTTTCAATAACACGTGCCCCATGATCGCTGGTGGTGTTTCTTCACCGAACGCAATGGCGACATCCAGTTCATGTTTCAGTAATCCTGAGCACAGCTCATCGCGATTGGCCGTTAATAGCTCAAAGGAGATGCCGTGCTCTTTCGACAACAACGCGACAGTCGGCGCTAACAAGTGCGCGGCCAAAACAGGCGGGGCACCGACTCGTAAATGTTGAGTTCCCTGTTTGACTTTGTTGGTCAGAGAGCGAAATTGTCCGAGTTGTTGATAGACTTTTTCAGCCTCTGGCAATAAGGCTTTGGCTTCTTGAGTGGGAACGAGACGGCCCTTTACACGCTCAAATAAAGCGAAGCTCAGTTGTTGTTCTGTATGGGCGAGAACTCGAGTGACATTAGGTTGGGAAACGTGCAGTAAGCGAGCCGCGCCTGACACCGTTCCTGCTTGCATAATGGCGTAAAAGACTTCTAATTGCCTTAAGTTCACTGCGATTTCCCCCTGCTCATGTTGGTCACTTCAGAATACCCAACCTTGCTGATAAGCGATAGAGGCAAAAGTGCTGGCGTAAAAAATAGGAAGACGATGTTGGTTGCCTTCCTATCTCGCTTTTTCAATTTCTCAACTTCTCAATTTCTATGCTTCACTTTGCTGCTGCATGAAGGGGCAGGTCGTTAAACGGCTCGACGTCTCGACTGAGTAATCCCATCAAAATCACTGCTAACACCATGACAGCAGCTGCGATTGCAAAACCGTATTGTGTTAGTTCGTAATGACTCAACATTGCAATCAGGACGTAACTGAGAGATTGAATGGTGGTGGCAAACATGCTGATGCCGCCATCGACGCGACCTCGTTGATGAACCGCTACGGTGTGATGCATCCAGTTGACTCTCGCAATGCGATTTAGCGCGTTAAATACGCCAAACAGCGCCGTAAACAATAAGATGGTCAGCGGGCTCATCGCAAAACTCATCCCGATAAGCGCAAAAGATACCATAACCATCGAAGCGAACATAATGTGGCTATGGGAGGCACGGCTTAGCACTTTGGTGACAATAAAGCCGGTTAGCAACGAACCGAGGCCAAAACTGATGTTGAACCCTGCAAACCAATCGCCAGAGATGCCTTGTTCAGAAAACCAAATCGGCACCAGTTTGCTCAAATACGTCAATGCAGGATAAGAGAGGCAAGAGAGCAGAATAAAGCCATAAAATCGGGGTTCGAGACGGAATATTTGTTTGCTCTCTTTGAGTTGCGCGATGAAAGCAACGGATTTTGACGCCCTTAATTGTTGGGTATAAGGCGTCAGAATATAGAACATCGCTGCTAACGCAGAGGCGCTGGCCGCAAACAAAGCAAACTCTTTCATACCCCACATTTCAAGCAAAACAATACCCAACGCGCCAGCTCCGAGGGTTGTGGATTGCATTACAATTTCTTGCTGACCCGAAATTTTCGCATACTCATGGTGCTGATAATTTTCTTGGGTGAAGGCGTTGTTGGTCGTCCATGCAAAATTACTCGAAACCCAATACACCAATTGCGCAAAAGCCAGCAACCAGTGTGACTCAAACCCTAACCAATAAGCAATGAACACCACCAAAGCCATACCCGATTGAATCCATTGATTGAGCACGAGTAGTACTTTGCGTGAATGTCGGTCAATTAAAGTGGAAAAGAAAGGCGTTGCTAGAAAAGAAATCGCGGTGCAGCTCAGAGAAACTAAAGCTACGAAAGTGCCCATGTTAGGTTCGGAAAGCATGACCCATGGCAGCGCCATCATGAATAAGCCAGAGGAGATACTGTCGAAGAAGCGGCCAGCTAAGTACGGCTGAGTTTTATTTTTCATTATGTTTGCCTCTAACTCCCGATGGATTTCAAAAGGTTGATGTCCAACTGTCTTGTGGTTAACAACCAAGTCGTTCGCGCTGAATACATTATCTTGAGATCGCCGGGGTTTAGCGTTAATTAAGATGGTGCAACTTTAAAACCTCAAGTAAACTTGAGGTAAAGCATTTTTTTAACAAAATTGATACGCAGGGAGTCAAGGATGGAAATCAGCGTAGGAGAAGTGGCAAAACGTTCTGGAGTGAAAGTATCTGCCCTACATTTTTACGAGCAAAAAGGACTGATTTCGAGCTGGAGAAATCAAGGTAATCAGCGTCGCTACCATCGCAGTGTGTTGCGCCGTGTTGCGGTGATCAAAGCAGCGCAGCAAGTTGGGTTGTCGTTAGAAGAAATTAAACATGCGTTAGATGAACTGCCGAAACACCAAGCCCCTAACAAAGCGCAATGGGAAGAAATGGCAAGCCATTGGCATGAACAGTTAGAACAAAAGATTCAAAAACTTAAAGCGTTGCAAAACGATTTAGGCGGATGCATTGGCTGCGGGTGCTTGTCGTTAGAAACCTGCGCACTTCGAAACCCAGAAGATGTATTAGGGAAAGACCACTCGGGGTCGAACTTAACGTTAGAAGAAGAGTAGCGATTATCTCTATTCTTTGTCGAAACTGTCGACTACGATCGCGCCCATCGAAGCAGGCATTGTGATGACGATAACGCGTTTTATCGCAACCAAAGGCTCATTCATGAGTGGCAGTTTATCAAGACAGAAAAGAACTAACGCTACCACAACGGCCGCAATGAGGTACGCGATAACCACACGAAAAATAAAGATGGATACGCGATTCTTGATGTGGCTTTGAAACACGCTTTGATACGCGAAAAAACTGAGGAAAATGACAGAAAGACTTAACAGCATGAGCAAGTTTGCCATTGGTAGGCTCTCACCCAATCGCCACGCTTCCTCCGAAAATGAGATCGGGACTGCTAGGGCAAAAGCGCCAACCAATACTTGGCTAGCGTCTTCTAGATTAAAGTGGCTGCTCATGCTGTTTATTCCATTATTCGCTTGCTAGATGTAAGAGCTTTTCAAAACGCTCATTACCGTGCAGCAATTCGAGGTCTCGTTCTTCGGCAAGTAAATCACGAATGGATGGGCTGTATTCAATTGCGCGTTCCAAGTCTTCAATAGCTTGCTCTTCGATACCAAGGCGAGAGTATGCACACGCGCGTTGATACAGTGCAGGGCCGTTGGTGTAATCGACTTCAAGTACGCGGTTACAAATGCTAAGTGCCCAATGGTATTCGTTGATTTCCATCGCTGCGTCGGCTTTGTAAGTCAACGCTTCTAAATCACCTGGACGAATTAATAAGATTTCATCATAGATCTCAATACGTTGTTCTGGAGTTTGAGAGCTTTGTGCACGTAGCCATAAGTTATGGATCTCGTTGATTTTCTCAATCTCTTTGTTGTTTTCGCTGATAATGCGAGTTTTGCGTTTTAAATCTCGCTCAAGGGCGACAAACTTTTTCTCGTATTCTTGGGCGATCTTCTCCAATCGTTTATCAGCCATCTCTTTGGTGTTGTGTTTAAACTCGCGCAGAGATTGCCATCCGACAAAGGCAATCAGCGATGCGACACCAGCAATGATGTAGAAGAAGTATGTAACGGTCACGTTGGCATAGTTCAACGATTTATCTGCGACCGTTAGCTCGCGATCGGTGATCTCTGTGATCATTCGCTTTTCTAGGCTTTGATAGTCCTGACGTAGCGCTTTTAGTTCATCTAAAATATAGCGTTCCATTAATGGTCTATCTAACAGATCAGATTCTGAATACTTTTCCTCCGATGCCATTGTTGGCAAGGCAAGTATCAGCGAGAAAAAAATACCAATAAATAAGCGCATATAACGTCCTTTCACGAGAAGAGTACAGATAGACCATGCAACAATAGCAAATAGCACAAACGTTTAGCAAAGTTATTACAAAAGAAATAACAGTCGTCTACGTAGAAGTCATATTCTTGTTGTTTTTCAGTTTGTTCCTGGTGGTTATTTGTTGTGATATCTTTTATCCTCCTTGCGAATTTATGATTAATGGAGTGAGCATGGACGCGCGAGCTAAGGATTACTTAGAACAATTCCTAGAATTATTATCACCAGAACAAAGGGAAGCTGTACCATCAGTCAGTGCTGACTATTATTGTGCCGATGAATACAACGCGAATGTATGCGCAGATTTGGTTCGTATTGGACAGAAAACTGCATCGTGCAGTTTGGAGCTTTGGTATCGAGAGCATGGTGAAATCATGCCCCAAGTCGGTCATTTACAAGTAGTGACGAATTGGGATGGGGACCCGGTTTGCGTGATACGAATTACTGACGTAAGTACATGCAAATATGAGAATGTAACCGCAGAGTTTGCCTACGCAGAAGGCGAAGGTGATAGAACCTTAAACTGGTGGCGTGATGCTCATACTGCATTTTTTAAAGCTGAATGCGATGAGTTGAACATCGATTGGCATGAGAAACGTACGCTGGTTTTAGAGCGTTTTGAAGTGGTGTATCCCGTCAATTAATCTCTGATAGCAGCACTGATTTGAAGTGCTGCTTTCTTTACTGAGAGACCATTTTTAGCGCTTTCGAGCGGTCACACTAAACATGTGCCAATGTTTTTGGCTTCCGACTACAGTGGTCCCGTCTTCATCTCTTTCATGCAATGAAATGAGGTCGTAACCTTCGAATAAGCTTTCCACTTCCTTTTTTGTTAATGCGGTAATGTTTGGGTGCATTTCGGAGGTAACCCAGGAGTCTTTCACTCCCAAGAAATCGCCGCAGAAGATACCGCCCGGTTGTAATGCGCTGTCTATTTTTGTCCAGACTTGTTTGAAGCCTGTGTCAGGGCAAAAGAACAAACTGGCATTTGCGATAACCAAGCTGCACTGAGGGTAATTAAATTCAGTAAAACAGCACTGCGAAACCGAAAATCGTTTATTACCTTCAAAGCGTGTTAAACAAGTTTTTACTGCATCTTCATTGCTATCACATGCGTGAACCTTAAATCCCTGTTCGAGTAGAAAGTGGCTGTCTCGACCTATTCCGCAGCCAATATCAAGAGCGACTTTGCCTTCTATCTTAAGTTGGTTTACGGCATTTTCCACGTTTGGGCGGTGAGGTTGGCTTAAAATTTTCTGATAGTATTCATTCCATTGCGCTGGCATTGAACTTCCTTATGTTGGTTGTGTCCCCTGCCCAAAACTAGCGTCCATTTTGTTTTGCTTGACTGGGGAGGTTTGCAGTATTGGCAGCTGTTATAGCTGATCTTCAATCGGTAATATTCCGGAGAACCAAGCGCCCATTTTTCGCCATACTCCTGCTTCTGGTTCGGAGTCGTATTCTTCGCCTGTTTTTACGTCGGTCCAGACAATGTCCCCGTCGCGCAGAGTTAAGGCATAGGCGTTACTCGACAGTTGACTCGGCAGTTGTTCTAGAAACATTTGCACATATTCTGGCTGTTCGATAACAACGGCCATTTCGGTATTCAAAGCGGCCGAACGTGGGTCCCAGTTCATCGAACCAACGAAAAGTGTTTTGTTATCAATCGTCATTGCTTTAGCGTGTAAACTTGCTCTGCTACTCCCCGTGAGGCTCCACTTACTTTTGAGTTTCGCGCTCGCTTTTACTTCCCAAAGCTTTATTCCAGCTTCGAGTAGATCTTTTCGATATTTTGCGTACCAACCATGCACGGCAAACACATCGTTAGACGCGAGGCTATTGGTCACAATCGTGATATCAACGCCTCGCTTGGCCGCGTTACTTAATGCTTGAGTACCTACTTCAGTTGGAACGAAATAAGGAGAAATGAGCACAAATGAATCCTCAACACTTTTAACCAGTTCCGACAAATTATCAATAAGTTGGCTCTCTCGGGTTGCGACTTTACCGGGCAGATCAAACCATACTTTCGCTTCTCCCCAGTAGAGCTTGAGTTTGCCTTGTTTTAGATCTTGGTACATATCCAGTTGGGTGAAGTCATAGCGGCCGGTTGAAAACTTTTCCTCTAACCGGAGTTTATTGACCTGCTTTTGAATCGCTTGGTCGGTAATTTGCTGTGAATTCGGTGTAATCCATTCCATTGGTATCGCATAGGCGCTATTCCAGTAGAGGTCGAACTGATCGGCAGTTTGTTGTACCGCCTCACCATAGAGCAGAAGATCAAAATCACCAAACTCAACTTGCGATTCAAAAGAGAAGTATTCATTGCCGATATTTCTACCTCCGACAATGGCGGAAACACTGTCTGCAATCAGAGACTTATTGTGCATACGACGATTAAGACGTTCAAAATCGCTAGCAAGAGCGAACCAACGGGAGTCGCGATACTGATGCGGGTTAAATAAGCGGATTTCTATATTAGGATGTGCATTGAGGGCAGCCATCACATCGTCGTTTCGCTTTTGCATATCGTCAAGCAACAGCCTTACTCGAACACCACGCTTTGCCGCTTCATACAAGCGCCACGTTATTAGCTGACTCGTTTCGTCACCGCGGTAAATATAGTATTGAAGATCAAGGCTTTTCTGGGCGGACTCGATCAAAGAGGTTCGAGCAAGAAGGGCATCGTGTCCCTGATTTAACGGTGCAAAGCCAGTTATGGACTTAGGATCTCTCCCGTAAGCTTCAAAGTACTGCGCAAGAACAGAATCCTTTTGATAACCGAGCTGAAAGCTGGTGGACTTTTCACTGGCGTCATTCAACGATACGGATGAGCATGCCGATAAAATAGTGAGCAGCGAGGGGAAGAGCAACTTGGCGAGCGTTTGTAACAAAGCACATTTCCTTGTCTTACAGAGTGTTACCTACTCCAAATTATAGACTTAAGCTGACGCCACATGCACCCAGAACCGTTTGATAACGAGCGATTAATCAATGAATTGCCATAGAGCCTGCACCAAGTTCAACTTTTAGAGCGCAGATAATCATTTATTTTAATTATCATTATGGCCGTATTGGTCATAATCACTAATATCTGGTGATTATGACCAATAGCACACTGGATAAAATAATGGTTTTTATATAACCATATGATTTTTAATAAATAAATGCTTGGCATGTCATTTGCTGTTTAGAATAAAAGTTAAGTCAGAGCAACTTGCGCAGTTGGTTAATTTTTTGTTAATTTTATTAACTTTGAATTGGCAATAACTATCTAGTTCGCTGCTTAAAAGACTAGGCAAGTGCCGCTTTGATGTTTATTCAAATTCAATTCTCTCACCACCATGCTTACCGGGAGCAATGGACTGAATAAAAGTGTGGTGTTGAAAACAACAATAAAAAAGGATTTTCGATGTTAGCAAAACCCATATTACGTTGGCTTTTACCCTTCGTCGTCGTTGGAGGCTCTTATGCAGGATATGCTGCAATTGCCGCAACTGCGCCGGAAAAAGAGTCAACCAAAGATGCAATTACAGAGCCTACTGTTCAGGCTTCTTCTCTTTTTCCTACCGATCACAAAGTGGTGATTACCAGTCACGGTGAATTAGTCCCTTTTGAAAAAACACACCTTTCCGCGCAAGTTAGTGGTGAAGTTACAAGTTGGCACCCGAATTTTGTGACGGGTGGCATCGTAAAACGAGGAGAGGTTCTTTTCACAATTGAAAGTGACAACTATGAAGCGTCGGTTTTACAAGCTGAAGCCGATTTAGCTAGTGCACGCGCAAACTTGATTGAGGAACAAGCGAAAGCCGAAGTGGCAAAACGTCAGGCAAAGAGACTGAGCGATAAGCAAGTGACGGATCTGTATTTACGCAAGCCTCACGTTTTGAGCGCACAAGCGCAAGTGAAGTCGGCTCAAGCGGCACTCAAACGAGCAAAAAGAGAGTTAGAAAATTGCAAAGTCGTTGCACCTTACGATGCGCTGGTTGTTGAGCGTGATATTGGTGTTGGTCAATTTGTTACATCTGGTTCTCGAGTTGCCACGTTAAACAACATCGAAGTGGCAGAGGTGCACGTACCCATTGCCGGTTTTGATAGTGCATTTTTACCCGAATCCATTGGTGAACTCACTGCGACAGTGACGCAGCAAGGTGTGTTTTCTACCACTAGAGAAGGTCGAGTAGTTCGTGATCTAGGCATGATTGATAGCGCTACCCGAATGATTAACATGGTCATTCAAATCGCGGACCCATACGGTGTCGATAACCAGCAGCCTCCAATTAAATTCGGCTCCTACGTTGAAGTGAGCTTCACTGGTAAGGAACTTAAGCACATCTACCGCTTGCCACAGGAATTAGTTAAAAACCGTACCGTGTGGGTGGTGAATGGCGATAATCAACTTCAACCCAGAACTGTCACGGTTTTGAGAGCAGAAGGTGAGTTTTTGCTGGTGGGCGAAGGCTTAGAGCAAAGTGATAAGTTGGTACTGACCTTACCAGAGTACCCTCAAAAAGGCATGGCGGTACAAATCGCAAAAAAGAGTGACGACTCCGAAACCGTCGTACAGTAAGTAGGAGTTTGTCATGGAAGATACTAAACAAAAGGGCTTAATTGCCTATTTTGCGAATAACCCCGTCGCTGCCAACCTTTTGATGGTGTTCATCATTATCATGGGTGTGGTGAGTTTTCTCTTTATTCAAAGGCAGATGTTTCCGAATATTGAGGTGAACTACATTGATGTTCGTGCGACTTATCCTGGCGCTTCTCCTCAAGAGATAGAAGAGAGTATTCTCGTTAAGGTCGAGGAATCGATTAAAGACGTCACCGGGATTAAAAAAGCAGTCTCAACGGCCTCTAGAGGTAGCGCGTATGTTTCCATCGAGGTAGACGTTAATGCCGATATCAAGCGTGTCTTAGATGATGTAAACCAACGTATTGATACCTTGTCTAACTTACCAGCGGGTATGGAACCAATCAATGTCTACCAAGTTGAATGGCGCCAAGATGTAATCGAAATGGGGTTAGTTGGGGACCGACCGCTCGAGGAGCTTAAACCGCTTGCTAAGCAAATCGAAGATGAATTACTTCAGTTAGAAAACGTCATGCTGGTGTATCTGAGTGCGCCAGAAGAAGAAATAGCGATTGAAGTAGACCCACTTGTTCTTCGTAAATACGACCTGACGTTGAGCGATATCAGCAGCGCGATCAGCCGTTACTCAGCCAACTTTTCTGCGGGCGAAGTAAAAACAAACTCAGGGATGATTGCAGTAAGGATTGAAAACCAATACTACCGTGGTGATGAGTTTAGAAATATTCCTGTAAAGCTTGGCGCAAATGGTGCGAAGGTTTTACTGCAAGATATCGCCACGATCAAAGATGGCTTTACGGAAGAAGAGCGCTATTTTGAATACTCAGGGCAAAATGCGATCTACATGTCTGTTGAAGCAACTCGTGATCAGAACATTATCCCTGTTGCACAGTCCGTTCGTAATTATATTGAAGCAAAAAACAAGACATTGCCGCAGGATGTTAAGCTCAAAGTCTTAGTTGATACGACTTATTATTTAAATGGGCGTCTCGACATGATGTTGAAAAACTTGCTGCAAGGTGCTGCATTAGTCGCGATTATGCTGACCATTTTCCTACGTTTCCGCTTGGCTATGTGGGTAATGATTGGGCTACCTGTCTGTTTCCTCGGTGCTGTAATGATGATGCCAGCTTTGGGTATTACAGTGAACATCGTCTCGCTGTTTGCTTTCATCATGGTGCTCGGAATTGTGGTGGATGACGCCATCGTCATGGGAGAAAGTGCGTACAGTGAAATCGAAGAAAAGGGCGGCGGTGTCGATAACGTGGTACGCGGTGTCAAACGTGTTGCTACGCCAGCGACATTTGGTGTTCTGACAACGATTGCTGTATTCGCACCATTCTTGTTGTCTAGTGGTATTGATAGTGCCTTCTTTTATGGTATCGCGGGGGTCGTGATTCTGTGTTTGATCTTCAGTTTGATTGAATCGAAGCTGATCCTTCCTGCACACCTTGCGCATACTCATTTTAAGCCAGTTAAACCAGGTGGTTGGCGTGACCGATTTAACCAACGTTTTTTTGGTTTTGTAAATGGTCCATATCGGAACTTTGTAACAACATGCACCCATTGGCGCTGGACAGTGTTTGCGGTGTTCTGTGGTTTACTGCTGATCAGCGCGGCTTTGATCAACGCGAATTATGTTCGGGTGATCCCCAACCCTAAAGTGCCGACTGACTATCCTGCGATCACTATTGAAATGAATGATACCGTTTCAAGTGAGCAGACAATCAGTGCACTCAAGACTATTGAACGTGTCATGCAAAAGATCGAATCTGAGACCATTGCAGAACATGGTCAAGGAATGATTCGTGATGTGCTGTCGTACAACAGAAGCCGCACCGAAGGTCGTGTATTAGTACCTCTGGTTGATGAAGAGTTACGCCCGTTCAATACATTTGAACTGGCTCGACGTTGGCGTGAAGCTATGCCTGTTATTCCCGGTATGAAGAGCATCAAAATCCGCGAGCAGAGTGCGGGTGGTGGTGACAGAGATGAGTTTGGCTACTTGTTGTTTGGTTCTAACATCAATGAGCTCAACGAGGCTGGGCGTTACTTGATAGAGCGTTTACAGCAGGAAGAAGGGTTATATGATATTTCATCTTCTATTGATTCTGGAAGCAAAGAAGTACTCCTGTCTCTTGCGCCTGTAGCGTACGATCTCGGTCTGGATCTCACCATGATCGCAGAGCAAGTTGGTGGCAGCTTTTATGGTGGCGAAGCACAGCGCATTATTCGTGATGGTGAAGAAATTAAAGTTATGGTGCGTTACCCGCAATTGACGCGTGAAGCATTCTCATCATTGCGTTACGCTGTGATTACCACACCAGCAGGTAAGAAGGTCATGTTGGGTGATGTGGTGAAGATCAATGAGCAGCCGGGCGTGAGTAGCATTCGACGTGAAGGCGGGTATCAAACCGTTTATGTCTATGGTTCCATAGACGAAGAATTGGTTGAACCTCAAGAAATCGTTAAGGTCATTGACGACAATATCTTACCGGACATGAAGCAAGCCTTCCCAACTGTGAAAACAGAATTGGGCGGTGATATTGAAGAGCAGGCTGCGCAGCGTAATGAACAGATTTTGTTCTTTATTGCTGGCATGATCATCGTCTACATCTTGTTAGCTGTACCGTTAAAAAGTTATACCCAACCTTTGATTGTAATGTCCGTTATTCCGTTTAGTCTGACGGGGGCGATTTGGGGCCATTTCTGGCTAGGTTTAGACATCAGTATGATGTCGACATTTGGTTTGATCGCCGCTGCTGGCGTGGTTATTAACGACTCTCTGGTTATGACAGATTACGTAAACCAAGTGAGAGAAAAGGGTATGAACATCAAACAAGCGGTTGTTGAGGCGGGTTGTGCTCGTTTTCGAGCTATCACGCTCACCTCAATAACGACGTTTGCGGGTGTATTGCCGATAATGTTTGAAACGAGTTTGCAGGCGCGTTTTGTCATACCGATGGCTGTCGCTTTGGGCTTTGCGGTGTTGTACGCAACGGTTCTGACTTTAGTGTTGGTGCCTTGTTTGTATTTAATGCTTGAAGATATTAAAAATATTTTCAGATCGATTAAGAGGTTTATCCATCGTTTGATTAATCGTTTCAGAAAGTCGCCAGTGACGTCGAGCGTTGAAGCAAGCGTATCGAGTTAACAAGCTTGATGTTAACGATTAGGAGCAGCCTTCGGGCTGCTTTTTTGTTTCCGCATTTTGATTCAAAGCGATTTTTTAGTGGGCAGTTACGTAATTATCTGATGAGAAAACTGCCTGACAAAGCATTTTCAATGTGTATGTTTCTAATGTTTTAAATTCGTATGGTTAATTTGACACTTGGTTAGCGAAATTTACCAGACGAAGATAACGTTGAATATGAGGGTTTATTTAAGTTGTTGAAAAATAACAAAATAAAAGTTGGCATCGTATGTGCAATATATAAATTGTAATTAAAATTAACTGCTAATCCTCAAGGAGCTTATTATGAAAAGCGTATTTCTATCTACTCTAAGTCTTATTGCTGTAATGTCATCACCAATCGCTGCTGCTAACACTTTAGACAAAGAGGAGTGGAGCTCAGATTTACGTCAGGACTTTTCTGAAATGAAACATGAAGCTATAGCAGATATTCAGCAAATGAACATGGATGCCATTCACGCACGTGATGAGCGTATCGTGAAAAACATTAAAGATGAGCAAGAACAGTTAGTAAAGGTAACGTGCCACAAAGAGAAAGCAAGCAAGTCATAAACGCCGATAAAAGAGACTAACAGACGAAAATGAATCCAATACGAGTTCGGTGTTAGTTAGCAGTAAGCACTGACCTTGTTGCTCTACTTGCCAGCCTTTTAAGGCTGGCTTTTTTGTTTCTCATTTTATGGGTGGAGATCAGATCCTCAAGCCTATTATCAATAGTTGGCGTGTTTGATGAGCTATTGCTGGATGGAGCGGATGTAACTTTTAAAAGTGTAGATTTCAGTAAAGTGGAGGTGATGTTAGATATTTAAAATTTTGAAAAGATCCGATCTCCTTTTTGACCTTCATAATACCTTAGTATGTGGCTTACCTTTACTTGAATTAGAACTCATATTGCAGGCGTTCGTTTAAAGGTATTGATGCATATTTGAAGAGTAAGAGATAGACATATGAGTTTTATTAAAATGTGTAAAGATGGTTTTAGAGGAAAGCCGGATTTCTCTGACTTATTACATAATGCGTTCCAGATAGATGACTTAGTGCTGTCATTTGAGTGTCCGAACAACATATATGAAGGACATGTATACCAGGATCTTGTTAATTTAGAACAGTTCGATGTTGAATCAAAAATAGAGAGGCATGAAAGGTTTGTAAAGTTAGCTACGGTATATTTTTTGTTTCAGAAGAAAATATTAAACCCTTTGCTTCCTATTAACAAACAAGGTGGATTATATATTAGGCTACGGGTTAAATCTACTGGAGAAGATATTGATAATATTAGTCAATTGTCCTCATTTTTAGAGAGAGAATATTATGATTTTTATCATGCCCCGGAGCAAAGTGAAGGCTCTATGAGGGGGTATCATACAGACTTGATGAAAGAATTGACTAAGCGTGCGAATAAACAATGGGGAGAAATTCCAGAAAGTGAACACCGAAAAAGAGAAAAAGAAGAATATTTAATTAGAGGTTTCTTAAGTGGTTATCCACCAATAAAGTGTGAGATAGTTGAAGTTGGAAAAAACAAATACTCAAAATACTCAGAAGGTAATCTTAAGTATAAGAGTGAATTACGAAGAGTATACAATTTACCCATAAAAAATGAATTCTACCTGAGCATCGAGTTTTGGTATAAGTACGAATCGATGTTTGCTAAGCAGAAGTTTTTAGATTGGGTGAGAAGTGCGGATGAAACCTTTGAAAAAAAAGTATTGGAATTACTGGATTTGTCTCCGCTCATCGACTCGTATACAGCCAAAGCGGTAAAGGGATTGAACGAAAAAACTAAGGCAGAGTAACACAGCGTCAAGAAAAGCTAGCAAAGTATGTAGCCATGAGAGAAAAATGAATCAAATTGGATGTCTATTTACCTTTGTACGCCATGGCGCATATAAAGCCAATGGATTTAGTATAGAGCCTATCACAAATATCAATACATATTTAAATAACAAGAGATATAAATATGAATTTTATCAAAATCTTTAAAGATGGGTTTAGAGGGAAACCAGATTTTGCACACTTGTTACATAATGTATTCCAGATAGATGACTTAGTACTATCATTTGAATGTCCGAACAATATATATGAAGGTCATGTATACCAAGATTTTATTGAATTACAACGATTCAATATTGATTCAAAAGTAGAGCGGCATGAAAAGTTTATAAACTTGGCCACGATTTATTTCTCTTTTCAAAATAAAATAATAAATCCACTATTACCAATCAATAAACAAGGTGGTTTATATATTAGGTTAAGGATTAAGTCTGCAGATAAATATATTACTAGTGTTAATCAACTATCTTCATTTATAGAGAAAGAGTACGTAGATTTTTATCATGCTGTAGAGTCACCTGACGGTTCTCAAAAAGGTGATCATACAGAGTTGATGAATGATGCCATTGCGTATGCAAATCATCGTTGGGGAATGGACCCGATAAACGAAGAAAAAAAGAGAGCGAAAGAAGAGTTCCTTGTAGGAGAGTTTCTTCGTGGTTACCCTCCAATCAAATGCCAAGATATCAAGATTGGTGGAAATACATTTTCAAAATATGTAGAAGGAAATTTGGAGTATAAAAAAGACTATCGAAGAGTGTACAATTTGCCTATCAAAAATGAGTTTTACTTTAGTATTGAATTTTTATATGAAATCGAGCCTATGTTTGCTCAAAAAAAGTTTTTAGATTGGGTAAGACACGCGGATGAAATCTTTGAAAAAAATGTTTTAGAGTTGCTAGCACTGTCTCCGCTTATTGATTCGCATACTACCTCCAAATCCGAAAGGTTGGCAAAAAAAAGTTGATCCAGAGCGTTCATACTTAACTTAAAGAAAAAGGCCCGCGAAGAATGCTTTCACGGGCGAAAAAAGGGCACCAAATTGGGTGTCTATTCATTTTGGAGGTGGTCGAACGTCCATATAAAACTGACAATAGGCTTGGTGAGAGGCTTACCACCAGCGCGACCAACGAGGCTAAAGTTAACATTGTTGTAATGATTGTTAAAATGTTAATTCTTCAATCAATGTTTTCATTATCGTGAGTTTAAATTGTGAATGTGTTGCCTGCGTGTATTTTTACTCTGTGAAATGCCGTTTTTGACAATAAAACATATTATAAATCTTGTGTTGGTTATTTGATTTGGTTATATAAAGCTCAACATACTTAATCCTTAACTGTTCATATTTACACTTAATGAGACACAATAACCCTCTGTTTGTTAAGTGATTGTGTGTTTTTTAACGCATTGGTATTGAACAAAAAGCGACCTAAGCCGTTCTTGTTCATTTTGATAAGTTTACTTATCAGTCGTTTTAGATTTCTTCGTGCTTATGGACTAGGCCGAAGTCAGCTAAAATGGCATACGCAGCAGGGATCATAAACAACACCAGCAGAGTGGATGCGAAAATACCAAACACGATGGAGATAACCAGTGGTTGGATAACCTGTGCTTGCAAACTGGTTTCAGTCAGTAACGGAAGCAAACCTGCTGCAGTGGTCATTGATGTTAGGAATACTGCTCTAAAGCGTTCCCGACTGGCTTTGACTACTGAGTCATGTACATTATCCCCTTCATCCACATGATGGCGTATGTACTGAACTAACAGAATCGAGTCATTCACCACAATCCCTGCTAATGAGACGAAGCCCATCATACTTGGCATACTTAATGAGTGACCGAGTAGGATGTGTCCCCATACCACGCCAATAAAGGCGAGGGGAATCGCAAGCATGACGACGAATGGTTCCAAATAACTGCGGAATTGGTAACTCAGAATCGCAAACACGCCAAATAAACCAAGCAAGAAGCCTTTACCCATTGATGAGCCAGTTTCAGCGGTATCTTTGGCTTCACCTTCAAAATCAAAGCGAAGACCAGGATACTTTTGCATAAGCTTTGGCGCCTCATCCTGTTGGAACTGACGAATAATGGCGGTTGAGTTGGCTTTCGTATTGTCGATATCGCCGAATACGCTCACAGTCCTCAAGCCATCAATGCGCTGGATTCTTACGTAATTACGTTGGAAATCCAAAGTCGCAATGGTTGCGAGGGGGATTTGACTGCCATCGGACAAGATAATCGGAAAGTTTGCCAATTGCTGTAAGTCACCGGCTTGTGCTTTATCGAGGCGAACTTCGATGGAAATGTTTTCTACCCCAACTTGGATCTCGTCTGCGGTTTGGCCAAAGAAAGCTGCACGCAATTGATTGGCGATGAGTTGGCCGTTAATCCCGTAAGCTTCTGCGCCCGGACGCAGTTTTACCAAGACTTCTTCTTTACCCATACGCATGTCATCCAACACGCCATGGACACCGTCAAACTCATTTAAGTACTGTTGAATGTCGATAGAGGCGGCTTTGAGCGCATCCAGTTCATCATGCTTCGCTCGAATTTCAATCGCTCGTCCACCCGGCCCCATGGTCGGTTGTTTAAATACCAGTGAGATAGGATCCGCAAGTTCACCAATGTCTTCACGCCATGCGTCGATAAATTCATCGATGAGTGTGTTACGACTCTCGGCGCCCAGCAAATCCAGACGTACCGTGGCAATGTGAGGGCCAGATTCATTCGCGTCGGCGTTAGCGTTGAATTGACTGGTGATGTGTAGAACCAATGGATTGCCGTCTTCCACTTTCTCTGTCCATTCTTTATCTAGCTTTTGAGCGGAAGCGACGATCTTATCGACGACAGCTTCCGTTTGAGACAGAGAAGAACCCGGAGGAAGAATAATGCGCGCTTCTGCAATGTCGCCATCCAACTCAGGGAAGGGTTGGAACTTGAGTAAACCACCTACTAACGTGGCAGCGGAGATAAGAAGTAATGCAACTACGCCACCCATAAAGGCATAGCGATACTCGACCACTTTATCCACTGCGTTGACCAAGGTGGTGTTACGGAAGTTTTCAAAAGAAGCGAGCAGCTTTTGTTTAAACTTCGGTGTCTTTCGCTCTTGCTTTTGTTTATGTAGCGAATGAGAAAGGTGGTTAGGTAGGATCAAGAAGGCTTCCACCAAACTCAAACTCAAAACGAGGATCAGAACTTGAGGAACTGCTTTAAGTACCGCACCCATTTCACCTTGCAGGAATAACAAGCTACCAAAAATACACACCGTAGTTAGGAAGGAAGAAATTACCCCTGGCAGTACCTTTTTCACTCCTTTGATAACGGCATCATCGATCTCTTCTCCTCGGTCGAGGTGAGCGGCAATCGATTCGGCAATAACGATGGCATCATCCATCATGATACCGATGGCCATGAGTAACCCGACCAAAGACATGATGTTGATGGACAGGCCAAGTTGCGCCATCAAAAATAACCCACCTAAGAAGGCAACGGGTAAACCAGCTGCGACCCAAAAGGAATAGCGAAAACTAAAGAACAACCACATGGTGGCGAAGACCAGAATGATACCTTGCCAACCGTTTTTGACCATCATGGTCAGGCGATCCCAAAGCACGGATGAAAGGTCATTGGTCATTTGTAGCATCACACCGTCTGGCGCGATAGCTTGTTGTTCTTCGACAAATTGAGCAACCCGTTCCTTGATACGCAGTGCGTCATCTTCTTTGTTTTTGCTGACTTTTAGTAGGGCAGAAGGGTGACCATCGAAGAGGACTTTCTGTTCGTCCAATTCAAACCGGTCGGTAATCGTCGCAATATCTCTTAGACGGATGATTGAGCCATTTGTACCAGAGCCCACGACGATAGTCTCAAGCTCTTCCGGCGTCACGCGTCGTTCGTCAAAGCGGATCAGAAAGTTCTTATCTGGCGTTTCGACATTACCACTTGGCAACTTGACGTTTTGACGACCAATCTGGTCCGCAATATCACCAACACTCAAACCAAGTTGTCGGATAGCTTGAGTGTCTAACTCTACTCGGTATTGGTGGTCAGAGAAGCCAGCAACTTCAACCAAAGAGACATCGTAATCGATTTTTAACGTGCGTTTAAGCTGTTCGGCATACGCTTTTAGCTCTGGCCATGTGGTATCTGCGGTGATCGCGACATCCACAACTGGCTCGTTCCAATCGAGCTCTTGGACCACAGGAGATTCAATCTCTTGTGGGAAGTCGTTTATCGAGTTGATCTGGGTTTGAACA
The DNA here is from genome assembly GCF_000742455.1 of Vibrio sp. OY15. NCBI lineage: Bacteria > Pseudomonadati > Pseudomonadota > Gammaproteobacteria > Vibrionales > Vibrionaceae > Vibrio > Vibrio sp. OY15. The sequence continues at coordinate 199,610 of NZ_JPIL01000009.1, forward strand.
TCAACCAACATGCGCCCAATGTCGGCTTCTTCATTCAGTTTTAAGATAAGACGCGCAGAACCCTCAATCGCTTCACACTGAGTTTCTTTAATGTTGGCAAGGCCATCGACAGCATCTTCCATTCGGATACAGATGCTCTCTTCTACCTCTTGAGGGGAAGCGCCGGGGTAAACCACACCAGCTAGGATGTAGGGCGGATCAAACTCAGGAAAAGTTTCACGCTTAATCGTGGAAAGTGAAGAAATCCCCAATATCAGCAGCGTTAGCATCAGCAAGTTGGCTGCTGTTGGATGCTTGGCGAAGAATCGGATCATGAATCAGACTCCTCAATAGCCGTTTCTGACTGTTCAGGTGACTCTTTCAATAGCATGCCGTTAATCGCAGGCAGCAAATCGTTGATGATCAGCTTCTGACCTTGCTCTAGTTCACCATCGATCACCACTTGGTTATTGCGACGATATAACACTTCAACCGTGACGACTTGCAGACGATTGTCATCGCCCATCAGGTAAATCTTATTGCCATGAAGCGCACGCTCTGGGATGACCCAACTCGGGTTCTCTTGTCCCTCAATCAAGGCACGCACAAACATGCCGTTCACCAATGGAGGCGCAGACGTTGGGTTTAATGCACGGTAGTCTTGTTCAATTTCCAGAATCACACCGGCAGTCGCTTGGCTTGGATCAACCGTTTCACTGATGCGTGCAACTTTCGCAGGCCAGCTTGCAGAGAGGTTACCGCTGCTGAGTTCAATGTTGGCATGAATCGCATTCATATCAGGTTGTGGAATACCAGATTCATCACGGACAAACTCACCGATGCTCGCCGCCAAAGTTTGCATGTCATGAATGGATAGTTGAGCTTCCACTTCCATGACATCAATACCATGTCCTGTCACCATGGTTTGTTGGAGGTTAACCACTTGCTTTTTCTCAATTTCTACGTCAGCAATACGCAAATCGTAAGGAAGCGTGATGATGGTTTTATCAAGCGAGCGTTCGGCCTCATCCACTTTTGATGCATTAACTTTAACTAGGGCTTCCGCGACTCGTTTCTCATCCGGCATCAAACCAATTTGATTTTCAATATCCAGTACTAACTTACGTTGAGAGAGCGCGCTTTGCTCTTGCTGATCTACATCCGATTGCGAGGTTAAGCCTTTCTTACGTAGGTTTTGTTTACGGTCTAACTCTTTGTTGGCGATAACCAGACGGTTGGCTTCTATCTTGAGTGTGCTTTTGAGATTCGCTTCTTCTTGGTTCAGCTTAGCCAGAGAGGTTTGAGCAGATTTGAGATCGGCTTGAGCTTGAACCAGTTTCAACTCGTAATCGAGTGGGTCGATTCGCAAGATTTCCGTTCCTGCTTGCAGCACTTGTCCTTTTTCCAGTTGCGGATGACGGTAAACCACTTTACCGGTCACTTCGGCTATCGCTTTCCATTCAACTTTCGGTGCGATTTTACCAAAGCCAATAGCAACAGGTGCAATCGCTTTCAGCTCAAGTGGAATCGTCTCGACCAACCGTGCACGATCTCCAGCGGGTTTTACGGGCAAATCTGGTTTGAGGCTAATCGCCAAAAACAGAATGACGACCCCCACCGCAAGAGCAGGAAAGAACAGCAGCTTTTTATTTATCTTCATATTGGTCGCCCGAGTCTAAAAATCCATGTTTCATCAGTTGTATGTTGTGTTCGAATAATCGGTTCAAGAAGGCTTCAGAAAGTTCAATGCCATGAATGGCGAGCAGTGCTGGTGGTGCCATAAAAGGAAACACCATCAAGCTGATGTAAGAGACGCGACAAAGTTGAGGGTCGGCGTCTTTTCGTAAAACGCCACTGTCAATCAACTTATCAAAGATCACGCCTTGCATTGGCTTGCTGATATCTGCGAAGACTTTTTCGAGCAGTTTGCGTTGGGTTTCCGATGGGGGCATATGCATAACTTGGGCAACTAAGCGTGGGAACTGTGGTACCTTGATCATTTCGCGGTAGTAGGTACGCATTAGATCGAGAAAGTTTTGCTCGTTACTGTTGGATACCAACGTCTGCATCTGCTTTTGCATCGGTGACAGTGTTTCGCGCAACATGGTCTCGAACAGGCCTTCTTTGTTGCCAAAGTAGTAGCGAATCATCGCAACGTTCACGCCTGCTTTCTGCGCGACTAGGCGAGTAGAGACCTTGTCATAAGCCATAATGGTGAAGAGTTCGCGCGCGTGGAAAATCAGTTTTTCCCGTGCGTCGATATTATCTGTGGGTCTTCCCGCCCTTCGATGCGCTTCCGTCACAATCTTCTCTCAAAATATTAAACATTTGATTAATTATAAGACGCTGATTTCTCATGCGACATGTGAAAAATTAATCAGTATTTAATCAAGTGATTAATTTGTGATGAAGAGAAGTAAAAAAGAGCAGAAAGAACTGCTCTTTGAACAAATAGAAAAGTATTTACTTAGGAAGAACGGTCTTGTGAGGCTATATCACCCCCAACTTAACACACTCCAATTCGGTCTGTTGGCGTGTTCTTTTAGTTGTGGGCATGGATTTACCAGATAAGCGTAGTTCGCGTATTCACAAAGCGGTAAATCGTTGATTGAATCGGTATAGAAATGGATTTCGGAATAAGGCTCAGGCTGATTTTCTAGCCACTGTTTTAATCGCGTGACTTTGCCTTCACGATAACTCGGGATACCGTCGATTTCAGCAGTATAACGGTTGTTTTTCTCGATTAAATCAATTCCGAGTGCGGTTGGAATATTAAGACGGCGACCAACGGCTTCCACCAAAAAAGTGACGCTGGCAGAGATGATAACCATATCTATACCATCACGAGACAGTTGCTCAATCAGGGTTTTGGCTTGAGGGAACTGTTTAGGCAAAATATGGCTTTCAACACATTCTTCAACCAAGGCGTTTACTTCTTCAATCGGCATGTTTTCTAGTGGCTTCATGGAGAACGCTAGGTAATCTTCCATGTCCATTTTGCCTTCAGAGTACAAGGCCATTAGACGCTGATCTTCCATAATAAATAAAGGATCAGTCGCGATGCCTTTCTCAACCATAAACTCGTTCCAAATCATTGCGCAGTCAGCGTTTATTAGGGTTTCATCCATATCAAAAACATACAAAGGTTTGGACATGTTTAGGCTCTCACTGGTTGAATTTCGTTTAGGTTAAAGAGTAGTTCTAGTTGGCTGCCATTCGCTAGTAAGCGTTCTGAAGAGCGGTTAAGTAAGTCAACAGTGAGCTCACACTCTTCAACGTTCACTTGATAGCGAATAACATTACCTAGAAGCTGGTGGTTGGTGATCGTACCTACTTGTGGCGCTGAGATGTGGCTATCATATTGACGACCTTGCTCTTTTACATATATAGACTCTGGGCGAATCGCCACTTTCCATTCGGTATCAATGTTGAAGAGTTGCTTGGCTTTATTGGCCTCTACAAGGTTGTAGTGCCCCATGAAACCGGCCACAAACTCGTTAGCAGGATGAGTATAGATTTCTTCAGGTGTTCCTGCTTGAACAATTTCTCCTTTACTCATTAGGAAGATACGATCAGACATAATCATCGCCTCTTCTTGGTCATGAGTTACGAAGATAGTGGTGAGATTCATCTCTTTCTGAATATCTCGGATTTGCTGACGAAGGTGTTTGCGGATTTTGGCATCAAGCGCAGAAAGTGGTTCATCAAGCAATAATATGCGAGGTTTCACCACCAACGCTCGAGCGAGTGCGACACGCTGGCGCTGACCGCCAGAAAGTTGATGCGGATAGTGTTTTTCTTTACCTGCCAGATCCACCAGTTTGATGACTTTAGCCACTTCACGTCGAATATCATCATTCGCAAGCTTTTTCATTTTTAAGCCAAATGCAATGTTGCCTTCGACGGTCATATTGGGAAACAGCGCATACGATTGAAAGACCATCCCAATACCACGCTCTTGCGGGACTTGATGCGTGATATCTTCTCCGTTTACCCAAATCTCGCCTCCATCGACAGGGTTAAGCCCAGCAAGGCTGCGAAGTAGTGTCGATTTACCACAACCGCTAGGGCCTAAAAGCGTAATGAATTCACCTTGCTCGATGTTAAAGTGAATGTCCTCAAATACGGTGTTATCACCAAAACGTTTAGTCAGATTTTTCGCTGTTACGTAGCTCATTGTTTGACTCCTCGGCTGAAACGACTTGCCAACCAAGTCAGTAAAAAAATAAATAGGAAGTAGGTCATCACTAAGGCAGACGTAAAGTGGCCGCTCGTCTGACGCATGTTATACAAGTAGATTTGCAGGGTTTCATAACGTGTGCCGACTAAAATATTGGCGAACACAAACTCTCCCAATAGAAATGAAAATGAAAGGAAAAGCGATGCCATCAGTCCTTTTTTGAGGTTAGGTAAAATGACCATCAAAAACGCTTTGGTTGTGCTTGCCCCTAGCAAGTGTGCAGCGTCCATTAAATCGTTAAGGTTAATTGCTTCGAAGCTATTAGAAATCGCACGATACATGAACGGTAACGCGATGGTGAAGTAAGTACCTACTAGAATCCAAGGAGTACCGATAAGGGAGATTTCACTGTCAGCATAAAGTTGAAGCAAGCCGACGGAGGACACCACTGGTGGTACAGCGAATGGTAGCAAAATCAATACGTTCATGAGCTTATCGAGCTTCGGAAAGTAGTAAAACACCACGAATATCGCTGGCAGAACCAGAATCACACTGAGGGTTAGCGAAGCAATACAAATAAACAGCGAACGCCCAAACGCTTGCAAAAAGCGTGGGTCGGTCAGCAATTTAACGTACCAATCAAAAGTGAAACCATCTGGAAGCACCGTGGCGCCCCAGCGTGATGAAAGCGAATAGACAAAGGTCGCTAAAATCGGGATGAGCATGATCCCAACAATGGAATAAACCACCGTTTTATGGAATCGATTATTAACGTTGTGCATGACTACTTCCTACCTGCATAGCTTTTCGAAATGAGCCATTGGTTAATCACTGTGATAAAGGCAAGTAACGCCATTAGAATCACCGAAATTGCAGCGGCGAGATTAGGTTCAAGGAACAGGTCTCCCGATACCAGACTCGCAATTCGAATTGTGATGACGTTATAGTTACCGGAGGTCAACGCATAAACACTCGCATATGCGCCAATTGCGTTGGCTATTAAGATAATAAAGGTACCGAATAAGGCTGGTGAGAGCACTGGCAGAGCGATTTTCGCCCAATACTGTGATGTTTTGGCTCCCAGTAGCGCAGCAGCTGCTTGCCAATCATCACTCAACGCATCGAACGCAGGGTAGAGCAACAACACCGCCAGCGGGATTTGGAAGTAGATGTAAATGGCCAGCAGGCCCCATTTACCATAAAGGTCGAAATCACCGAGTAAGCCATACTGCTTGAGCAAAAGGGTAATCGCCCCATTGGTGCCCAAAATAATAATAAAAGCGAATGACAGAGGTACGCCTGCAAAGTTGCTGCTCATGTTCGTAAACGCAATCACACCGTCGCGGACTTTAGAATCGACTCTGCGCAGAGAAGAGACCAACAGAGTCGCAATGGCTAAGCCAAAAATGCTCGACCATATAGCTAACCACAAACTGTTGCCAAACGCCTGCATCATAAAGGCGGAGTCGAGCACTTCAATGTAGTTATCGAAGGCAAACTCGCCATCGTAGATAAAGCTGTTTAACAGCACCCAAATCATCGGTGCGAGTTGAAATAGGTAGAAAAACAGCGCGAAAGGCACCAACCAAATGGCTGGCTTAAAGCGCTTTAACCAAGTACTTGCCAAATTTGAGCGTGATTCGCTGGAGCTTGGGGAGAGGACTGAACTGCTCATAGTGCTAACAATTCCTGAGTGTATGGCTTCGTGTGGTCAAGGTTTAGCAATTGACAAACGGTGCCACAAATATCAGTTTGCTTAACATGACAATCTTGATGGGTAAACTTATCACCAATGACAAACAGGGGAACTTCTCGCTCTTCAGGTAAAATCCCACCATGAGAAAGATCGTTGTTCATGCCATGATCGCTGGTCACAATGATTTGATACCCATCAGCAAGCCATTGATCGATGTAGTTGGAAAGAATAATGTCTGCACCTCGCGCACAATTGCGGTATTGGCGAGAGTCTAGGCCAAACTTATGTCCTGTATCGTCGATATTCATCGGATGGATCAATAAAAAATCAGGTTGATAGTTGCGACGTAAATACTCTGCGTCCAGGAACAAGGCTTCATCAGGATAATGATCCCAATGGTAAAAGCAGCCATGCTGGATATTCAGGGTTTCATCATGCGTGAAACGATCGCGAACAGGTTCAAATGGCGCGCGATTATAAAGCTCACTTACCCAATGGTAGGCAGCCGCAGCGGTCACTTTTCCTTGGGCTTTTGCCAAACTGAAAATGGAATCGTGTTTGGATAGACGAACGATATTGTTGTTTACGATGCCGCTTTCTACAGGGCGAACGCCCGTTAAAATGCACTCATAAAGTGGGCGAGACATAGAGGGCAGCTCACACTGCACAGGATAAAGCGTTGCGCGAGTTTCTTGTTGGGAACGACTTTGTTCTAGAAGACCATTGAGGTAGCCCATGCAATCACGGGCTACCTGATAGTTCAGTCCATCTAGAACAACAAGGATGACCTTATTGCTCATAACGACTTACTCTTATTGCTGGTGGATTAAGACACTTTCTTGCCATTGACGTGGCAGCTTACGTGCGGACTTTTCCCAAGCTGAGAAGTCAGTCACTGGGTGAACATTGCTGTATTGGTCATTAGCAATTAGCTTGTCTTGCACTGCTTGAGGCAGTGTGATGTTGGTGCGGATTGGACGCGCATAACCTTCTGCTAAGTTGATTTGCCCTTGATCGCTGAAGATGTATTCACGAGCAAGCTTTGCTGCATTAGGGTTCTTCGCGTATTTATTGATTATGGTTGTATAACCAGAAATCACAGAGCCATCTTGAGGAATGCTCACTGTAAAGCGGTCGCGGTCAATTTTGTCGCGGTAGTTCAATGCATTGAAGTCCCACATGATCGCCACTTCAACTTCGCCTTTTTCTAGGTTGGCGATGTTCGGATCGGTAAATGAAAGACGACCTTGCTTCGCGAGTTCAGAAAAGAATTTGAGCGCAGGCTTGAGGTTGGATTCGTCCCCACCGTTGGCGAAAGCTGCGGCGAGAACCGCGTTGTTTGCCTGTGCTGCTACGCCTACGTCACCTACGGTCACTTTGTAGTCGCCTTTTAATAGGTCATCCCACGTTTTTGGCGCGTCTTTTACGAGGTTATTGTTGGAGATAAAAGAAATAGTGCCAGTGTAGGCAAGTGCCCAATGACCATCTTCGTCTTTTGCCCAATCTGGGATGTCATTCCAAGTTGTTGGTTTATATGGCTGAGTGACGCCTTTTTTAACCGCTACACGTGCGAAGGCAAAGCCTACGTCACCAATGTCTGCGGTCGCGTTTTTCTTCTCAGCTTCGAATTTTGCGATTTCTTGAGCCGAGCTCATATCCGTGTCTTGGTGCTTAAGGTTGTAATTTGACTTTAAATCAGCCCAAGTGTCTTTCCAGTTTGCCCAACTGTCAGGCATACCCACACTGTAAACCGCCCCTTCTTTTTGTGCTGCTGCTACCAAAGATTCAATATCGGCTTCTTTCGCTACTGTTGGCGTAGCGAGCGTTACCGCAATGATTGCCGCTGGTGCGGTAATTGAACGACTTAGCAAAGTTTTCATTGTCTCCATCCTTCTGGACTAGGTCAGTAAGTTCGCTTTGTATGCTATGGATGGAATGTGACGATTTAGCGCAAGTAATTTGACAGTTTTGCTGATTTTATATGGCACTTATATTTCATACGTTCAGTATGTGTTCTGTTGATTAATGTCATATTTTTGTTACGTAAACGCCTTATGTTATTCGTCAAATTATCGTTGGACTAGATCAGAATGAGAGCGACAGGCACCGGACAATTTGGTACCCAATTAGGAAAAATTAGAAGCAGCTTAAAACAGCAGATTCTTTCCGGCATCATGTCGGAAGGACAAAAACTGCCGTCAGAGAGAGAGCTCAGTGAGCTGTTTTCTACAACTCGAATCACTATCAAAGATGCGTTGGTGTCTTTAGAAACTGAAGGTCTTATTTATCGAGAAGAGCGCCGGGGTTGGTATGTATCTCCTGAGCGTATCTGTTACAACCCGTTGTCTCGTTCTCACTTCCATCAGATGATTCGAGAGCAGCATCGTATTGCAGAAACTAAGTTACTCAACGTGCGAAGTGAAATGGCCGCAGGTGAGTATGCCAAATCGTTAGAGGTGGAGCTAATTACCCCAATTTATGTAATTGAACGGTTACGTTTTATTGATGGGCGAGCGGTATTGTTTGTTGAGAACGTGCTCAAAGCGGCACTGTTTGAGGGTATATTGTTTGAGAACCTCACCATGTCCCTGACGGGCATTTATCGTGAGAAGTATGGTTACGAGACAAAGCGCTCTCGTTTTGATGTGATTCCCACGTCAGCTCCTGCTCATGTCGCTAAGGCGTTGAACCTAGTTGAAGGACAACCCGTTCTGAAAATTCGGCGGGTAAACTACAAACAAGATGGGCATTTAATGGACTGCGAATTCGAGTATTGGCGTCCAGACGCAGTGATGATTCGCATTGATAGCGTAGGATAAAGCGCAGAATTAAAAAGAGCCCAATGAAGGGCTCTTTTTCGCATATTGGTTAGAGAGGCGGTTTAAACGAGGCCTTGCTCTTTCGCCATTCTGCTTGCAATGCCGGGTGCTTTCCAAATGCTTGGCAGCAAAATGAAAGACACAGGTACGGCGGTAATCACAATGAAAGACTGCAATGCAGAAATACCACCAGAGCCCATTGAGATAAGCGCAATAGCGACAATACCCATAATCAGCCCCCAGAACGAGCGAATCACTGCGTTTGGTTCTGTTGAGCCCGTCATCACTACACTTATTGTGTAAGTCATCGAGTCACCCGTCGTCACGATAAATGTTGTCGTTAAGATCAGGAAAAGAACCGAAATGATCATTGGGTAAGGTAATTCACCAGTAATCGCTAGCAGTGCTGCAGGCAAGTTAAAGCCTTCAAACGCAGATGAAATCAAACCAGGGTTATCAAGTTCAAACGCAAGGCCACTGCCACCAACGATACTAAACCAGAAGCAAGTAATCAGCGGTGCCGCGATGCTAATAGACATGATTAATTGGCGAATTGTACGACCACGAGAGATACGAGCAATAAAGATCGCCATCATTGGGCCATAACCGATAAACCAACCCCAGAAGAATACTGTCCACCAACTTAGCCAGCCTGTATCACCACGGTAAAGTGCCATAGGGAAGAAGTTATCCACCATACGACCAACGCCTTGCACGTAGCCATCAACGATAAAGCTTGTCGGCCCGAAGAACAGGATGTAACCAATTAATAGTACAGACAAAATGATGTTGTAACGACTGACGATTTGAATACCCTTGCTCAATCCGCTCAGTGCGGAAAGGGTATACATCAGGATCGCCGCCATAATAACCATACTTTGCGTTACGAACGTATCTGGCAGGCCAAACAATGAGTTTAGCGCGTAGCTAATTTGTAAACCTAAGAAGCCGATAGGACCGATGGTTCCTGCTGCTACTGCAATGATGCTACATGCGTCAGCAACATCACCAATCCAGCCTTTAATGGCTTTATCACCAAACACAGGGTAAAGCAGAGTACGCGGCTTAAGAGGCAGGCCTTTATCGTAATGCAAGTGCATTAAGACAATGGAAGATAGACCACCAAGGATCGCCCAAGCTAAGAAGCCCCAGTGCATAAAAGACTGAGATAGGGCATTGATTGCGGCAGTTTTCGGTGAGGCTTCCCCGTATAGAGGCGGAGCAGTCACAAAGTGCGCGATAGGCTCAGCTGCGGCCCAGAACACACCACCACCTGCAAGTAGAGTACAGAGTACGATTGACAACCACTTAAAGTTATCAATATCAGGTTTCGCTAGACCACCTAGGCGCACATAACCAGTGCGACCAAACGCAAGAGCCAAACCAATTAGGAAATTCAGAAGAAGCAGTACTTGCCAGTAAGCTCCGAAATATTTAGTAGCAAAGCCGAAGCCGGTGTTAACCATTGCGGTTAGAGAGTCGGTATTCGTTAGAGCAAGTAAAACGAATAGAGTGAGGAAGCTACCACTTAACCAAAAGACAGGATTGGTGAGTTCGAGGCGCTTGAGTAAAGATGGGGGATGAATAGCAGAATAGTCAGCATCCTGAATAGGCGCTGTGTGGGAGGCGGCATTCGTCATATTTGACATAATTACTTCGCTTTTTAGGGCTATGAAGCCGTGCATTTCCCCTCACATCGTTTCGACGAAAAGTGTGAGGATGTTCAAAAAGCCGATGATGTTAACATGTCGAAGTTGCAAATATAACCTTAGATTTCGATTAATTTTTAACAGGTTAGCCAAGTTGCTGATTTTTGGGTAGAGATCAAAAGAAAGAGTTTTTACGTGAAATGCACCGCATTTCGTATGTAATTAACATTTCCCTTGTTTTTGCATGGGATTATCAGGATTACATTGAGAAAACATGTTTTTCCCAAGCTAAGGTTTAACTCGATGGCTCACTTCGAACTTAACGGGCAGTGGATGCTTACCTCGCCACAGCGCCCCAATCTTGAAATTCCAATGTTTATTCCGGGCGATAATGTGTCGGCGCTTTTACAAGCAGAGCAGATTCCAGATCCTTATTTTGCCGATAATGAAAACAAAGTTCGATGGATTGAAGAGTGTGAGTGGCATATCTCACGTGAGTTTGACGTCGACGCGTTTACGTTGTCTGCCAAGCAAATTTGGATGACGCTAACTCGTGTCGATACATTGGCAACCTTCTATGTTAATGGTGAGCTAGCACTAACTTGCAGCAACATGTTTACCCAGCAACGTGTGGATATTAAACCGCATTTAAAGCAAGGTACTAACACGATTCGGGTTGAGTTTGCTCGGGCGGATTTAGAAGGTATCGCAAGAGCAAAAAAACTGCCATTTCCTATTCCATCGGCAATGGGCAACAACCAAATTCCACACATGAACTTGATCCGCAAAACACAATGCCATTCCGGATGGGACTGGGGCATTTGCTTGATGGTATCGGGTATTTACGACCCCATTCAAATCGACATTGTGAATGAGCTTTGGCTCAAAGGCTTCTCGACAGAGCAGCAATGGCAAGCCGATGGGAGTGTGTTTCTTGATGTAGTAGTTGAAGTGGAAACGGACAGTCAACGCCATGAAATGATGGTTGAATTTAATGGTGGGCGTCAATGTATTCAAACAAAAGGAAGTGGTCACTATCATTGCCAGTTCCACATTTTGGAGCCTCAACGCTGGTGGCCATCGGGTTATGGCGAAGCGTATCTCTATCCCATTACCATTTCTTGCAGAGAGCAAAAGTTAACGCACAACATTGGTTTGCGTCAGTTAACCCTAAATAACCAAGCTGATGAGCACGGCTCTGCAATGGAATTTATCGTCAATGGCGTACCGATTAATGCTAAAGGTGCCAACTGGATCCCTATTGACGCAATGCCGGGGCGAGAGTACGAAACACGTTATCGCAACCTTTTGCAAAGTGCGGTTGACGCCAACATGAACATGATTCGCGTATGGGGCGGTGGTCAGTACGAGAGTGAAACCTTTTATAACCTTTGTGATGAACTTGGTTTGTTGGTGTGGCAAGACATGATGTTCGCCTGCTCGTTGTACCCATCAAACGACGAGTTTTTAAAAGACGTAGAAGAAGAACTTAGATTCCAAATCCCGAGGCTTAAGAAGCACCCATCAATCGCACTTTGGTGTGGTGACAATGAAGTGATTGGAGCTATTGGTTGGTATGACGAATCTAAGCGCAGCAAAGTCAAATACACGGTTAACTACGATCGCCTCAACCGCATGATTGAGAAGGAGATTACCGAGCAAGATAGCACTCGCCGTTTCTGGCCAAGTTCCTCATGTAATGGTGAACTGGATTTCGGTGATGCGTGGCATGATGATAGTAAAGGCGATATGCACTTTTGGGACGTTTGGCATTCAGGAAAATCATTCAGTGCTTACGTTGACGTGAATCCTCGTTTTTGCTCTGAGTTTGGTTTTCAATCTTGGCCATCTTTTGCTGAAGTTAAGCGGTTTGTCCCTGAGCAAGACTGGAATATTACATCCCCAACTTTCGAACAACATCAGAAGAACCCTCGAGGTCATAGTATTATTACAGAGATGTTCACGCGCTATTTTCGTTTTCCCTCTGGATTCGAGAGCATGCTGTATTTAAGTCAAGTTCAGCAGGCAATCGCGATCAAAACTGCATGCGATCATTGGCGTGCCATTTCTCCAGTTTGTCGCGGCATGCTGTACTGGCAACTCAACGACAATTGGCCTGTCAGTTCTTGGTCTAGTTTGGAATACAGTGGTCGATGGAAGCAGTTGCACTACCATGCGAAGCGATTTTTTGCGCCACAGTATTTGGTATTTTCCGAGCATACAGGCAAGTTGAGCCTACATTTGCTCAATGATGCCAAAGAGTCCGCAAGCGTCAACGCACTGCTTAAGTGGGTAGATTGGCAAGGGGAAGAAAAGCAATGTTGGAGCTTAGAACAAACAGTCATAGCAGACAGCAATACGATTTTGTGGCAATTGGATGAATCGATCGAGAAGGACGAACTTACGTCAGGCTTCTTCTATGTTGAAGCGCAAATCGGTGAAGACAGAATAAGCAACACATGGTTTAGTACTCACGAGCTAAAAACCTTGCCGATAGCGAAAGCCAATATAGGTGTCTCTATTGAAGGGAGGAAAATTACATTGATTGCGGATAAGCCTGCGTTTTTTGTTCATTTGGAGAGTGATGCTGATGGAAGGTTCAGTGACTCTAGTTTTACTCTGTTGGCCAAGGTTCCAATGACGGTTGAGTATTTAGGTGATGATGTTTCAGGTATGCAGCAGTCGTTGAGGGTATGCCACCTTAATGATTAAAGCGGGCATAGAACATCTACATGCTGATAACTAAAAAGGGAGCGTTTGCTCCCTTTTTAGTTACCAAGTATCCGTTATTAAGCTCAGGTTGAGACAGAAGTTTATTTAAGTTTCTGATGGACCCGATAGCTAACGACAAAGCCAATGTAGAATAGTGCAGCAAGAGTAATCACTGCCGTCGCGTACGCCAGCAGGCTGTTTAACCCTAAACCAAAAGCCAAAGTGAAGGCGATACCATGAATGGCTTCCGCAGGGATTCGGTACCAAGCAGCGTGGACGGAAGATCCGAAGAGGATAAAGGTACTAAGTAAGACAATCGTGCCGCCTATAAAGCCGACCCATCTGCTGTTGTTCATGTTGCAGTCTCAGGGGTTACCGAGGTAACGTAACAAAATATTTCAGAGTCGTATTATACAACCGAGAGAGGGTATGGGTGGTAGAAATATTTGCCTCACAAACTAAGAGGCCATCTAAGTGGCCTCTTTTTAACCGATTTAACGGCATCCGTTATGACGCAAAGGTGTGAGGCTTGTAAGAAACCTAACCTTTGGCATTCGTTTGGGGTTGTGCTTTTGGTCGTATCGTCCAATCACCACCAAGCGATTTGTAGAGCGTAATCGTAGCTTGTGCGGTTTGTAACTTTGCCGCGACTTGCTGATCTTGCATCATGCGTTGCTGACGTTGCGCATCTAAAACCGATAAGTGATCAATCAAGCCAGCGCGGTACAGTGACTTGGCTTTGTTGACGGCGTTATTGGTGGCTTTCAATGCATCATCGATTCGGCGCTGACTTTCTTGGCTGCGACCATAAGCAAACAGTGTGGATTCGGTTTCTGCTAAAGCCGCCTCGACCGTATGTTGATAAGACAATGTCGCCGAATCAAAACGCGCTTGGTTGATGGCTTCAATCGCTTCGCCACGCCCCCCATCGAACAAGTTCCAGCTTACGCCAGCCGCACCCATCCAACCGAAAGAATCGCTACTGAAGAGATCGTCAAAGCTTGACGCCGACAACCCCGGAGCGCCCGTCAAAAAGAACTTCGGATATTGATCAGCAACGCTTGCTGCTAACTCTTCATTGAGCGCGGCCATTTCACGCTCGGCTAAGCGAATATCGGTACGACGTTTCAATAGATCGGAAGGTAAACCGACCGGCACCATGTCCTGCATGACAGGTACACTATGCTGCTTAGATAGGCGGATTTCGACTTGTGTTAGCGGCTCACCAAGCAATACTGCTAAACGATGTTTGTGCGCTTGTTGGGCAATCTCTAACTGCGGAACGAGCGATTCCATTGCCGCAAGTGTGGCCTTCGTTTGGGCTAAATCGAGATCAGAACCGTAGCCGCTGCGCACGACTTTTTCGACGAGATCAAGTGTACGTCGTTGATCTTCTAAGTTCGACTTTGCCAACTCAAGGCGTTCGCTTGCGCCTTGGTATTGCAAGTAGTTATGAATCAAATCCGCCGTGATCACCGTGTTCAAGCCGTTTTGATAAATTTGAGCTTGTTCGAGATGAATTTGTGCCGCGTTTGCTTGGCGGTCGATACGCCCAAACAGATCAGCCTCCCAAGCCATACTCGCGCCTGCAAATACGCCATCGTGCTGATTATCCATTAGGGTGACGTTACCAATTTGAGGTGGCAGACCCGGCATGGAATCACTGAGTGGATTCAATATCGGACCGAGTGAAGAGTCATTTTTGCTGAACTGATAGTTCATGTAAACCGCACTAAGATTAATTGTCGGTACCTTGAATGACTCCACCATGGTTTTATAGTTGTTGGCCATTTTCACCCGCTCGGCCGCCACTTTCAGCGGAATGTTTTGGTTCTGCATGTCTTGAACCATTTGATTCAACACCGGATCGTGAAACTTAGTCCACCAAAACTCAACGTGTTGTAAATCGGTACTCAACCCTGCATTTTCGGCGTTCAAGTAGGTTTCTGCCATACTGGTGGTCGGTGCTTGGTAGTCTGGTCCCACCGCACAGCCCGCTAAACTTAGGGCTAGAACGACAGGCGTTAGAATGAATTTTTTCACGATGACGCCTCCTCTAGCTCAGCGTTGGTTTGTGTGGATGGTACTTTTTCTTTGTAAGCAAGGCGATACAGTGCAGGCATGACAAACAGTGACAATATGGTTGCGGCTGCCAAGCCTCCGATGATGGTTGCCGCCATTTGGTCAAACAGCAGGTCTGACAGCAGCGGGATCATGCCGAGCGCGGTCGTTAACGCACCCATAGAAATGGCCATAGTACGGTTGATCGTGGCTTCTTTGATCGCGTCAGACAAGCTCTTGCCATTTGTGCGTTCGAGCTCAATTTGATCCATTAGTACGATGCCATTTTTGATGATCATCCCGGTCAGTGTAATAGCTCCGATTAGCGCCATAAAGCCAAATGGTTTATCGAATCCAAGCAGAGCAAACACCGCCCCTGATGCTGCCAGTGGTAGCGTTGCGAGGATGATGATTGGCTGCTTAAAGCCGTTGAACATCGCGACTAAAATGATCACCATGATCAGCATTGCTTTTGGTTGCTGCTTCATGATGTCGGTGACCGCTTTGTCTTCATCGTAATATTCGCCGCCCCATTCCATGCTGTAACCCGCCGGAAGTTGGATAGCTTCAACCTGATCTTTAATGGCATTTCTTACGTTCGCTGGTGTGGAGTCTCGGCTCACACCCGCTTGAACCGTGATGGTTTTCACGCGGTCGCGTTGCCAAATCATGCTCTCTTCGGTGACCAGTTCGAATCCATCCACCACTTGACCAAGCGGAACGCTGTTAAAGCCAAGTAGCGAGCGCACAGGTAGCGTTTCTAGTGACGCCATGTTTTGCGATGTGCCACGTAGCTGAATTGGAATCAACTCATCATTCAGGTTCATTTGTCCGAGCGGCATGCCGTCTGATGCGCGTTTTAGCGCGAAAGCGACATCGGCGCAGTTAATGCCTGCTTGACGCATTTTGTCTTGGTTTAGAATCGGCTTGAGCACTTTGCTTTCTTGGCGCCAATCATCGCGAATGTATTTTGCATCAGGGTTTGAAGCAAAAATCGTTTTCGTTTCCGCCGCTAGTTGATGCAATACGGTTTCATCCGGACCAGAAAAACGCACTTCAACCGCGAACTTATCTTTGGTTGCCAGCTTCAGCGCTCGAAAGCGAGGTTCGGCATCAGGAAACGCCTCTTTCAGCCAATCATCCCCACGCGTTACCAAGTGGCTGATGCTCTCGTAGTCTTTGGTGTTGATCAGAATCTGGCCGTAGGCAGGGTCGAGCGGCTCAGGCTCTACCGTTACCGAGAAGCGAGGTGCACTGGTGCCGACGTAGCTAGAGATACTTTCCACTTCTGGTTGTGCGACCAACCATTCTTCAACTTTGCGCATGTCTGCCGAGGTTTGTTCAATCTTGGCACCATTGGGTAGCCAGTAATCGAGAAACACAATTGAGCGATCCGACTGAGGAATAAAGTTCACGGCCACATACGGGATTGCCACGGCGGTGACTAAAATCAACGGAACCAAAGCGGCTAAAGCTTTACGCGGGTTGTCCACCGTCCAGAATACCAACTGTTTATAACGGCTCGGTTTGGTCTCTTCGCTGTTAGCTTTTGGCTTGATGAACATCCACGCCATTAATACTGTAAACGTCATCGCGACGATCCATGAAAGCAACAGTGACGATGCCACAATGTAGAACACAGAGCTCGCAAACTCGGCGGAGTCGGTTTTGGAGAACAACACTGGGCTTGCACCCATAATCGCGATGATAGTTGCGCCTAAAAGTGGCACGGCGGTCTCTTTGACGGAATCAATCGCGGCGCGAGTTCGCTCGATACCTTTGTTGAGCTTGGCGATCATCATATCGGTGATCACAATGGCGTTATCCACCAACATGCCCAGTGCGAGAATAAACGTACCTAGCGAGACACGGTGCAAATCGATGCTGGCGATGTTCATGTATACAAGCGTGAGCAAAATCGTCAGGAGCAAGCTTGCGCCAACGATGGTTGCACTCTTAAAGCCCATGAAAACCAACAACACCACAAAAACAATCGCGACACTTTCAAGCAGGTTGCCAACAAAGTCGTCGATAGACTTTTGTACTTCTTCAGGTTGATAAGCAACGGTCGAGATGTCGACACCCAGCGGCAGCGTTGCCTGGTAGTTAGCGATGATGTCTTGAATCGTATCGCCAAGTGACACCACGTTAATGCCTTGAACTGGGCTCACCGCCAAGGTGACAGCGGGCTCTCCGTTGTAGCGGTTTTCTGCCAATGCTGGTGTTTGATAACCCATGGTGATGTCGGCGATGTCACCAAGACGAATCAACCCCGAGCCAAACTCGCCGGTGCCACCATTGATGATTAAATTGCGAATGTCTTCTAGAGACTGAAACTCACTGGTTTGCGCAATACGAATACGCTCTGTACCTGCATCGAATTTTCCCGCTTCGAACGTGCTGTTTTGTGTGCTCAGTTGGTTCCAAACTTGTGCTATCGACAAACCATATTGAGCCAAGCGCTCGTCTGGCATATCGATATGTACAACGCGAGGTTGAATGCCGTGTAGCTCGATCTTTTTGATGCCGTCGACGGCTTTGATTTGGCGTTGCAGCTCTTTGGCGTAGCGACGCAACTCTTCTGGCGCAGCATCTGTGCTGTGGATAGAGAAAAGCATGCCGTAGACTTCAGAGAACTCGTCTTGCACTACGCTGATCTGTGCACTGGAAGGCAGCTGCAGTTTTACATCGTCCACTTTGCGTCTCAATAAGTCCCATTCCTGCGGAAGTGCTTTGGAATTAAGGCTCTCTTTGAGGTCAACAAAGACCATAGACAAACCTGGGCGAGACAATGAGCGCAAGCGATCCAACTCTGCCATTTCCTGCAATTTGGTTTCCACGGTATCGGTGACTTGGTGCTCGACTTCTTCGGCAGACGCACCCGGATAAAGGGTCACGACTACCGCAGTTTTTACCGTAAAGCTCGGGTCTTCCAACTTGCCTAAGTCGAAGTAAGAATAGATGCCAGCGATCACGCTCAATACGATAAAGAACAGAACGAACTTACGTTGGCGAATCGCGAATTCAGCTAAATTGATCATGGATTCGCACCTACAACGTCTTGATGGTCAGGTTTGGGGCGGCATCGCCCTCGCTCAGATAATGGCTACCGCTGATCACCACATAATCGCCTTGCTCAAAACTTCCGGTCACACACGCTTGGTATGCGTCGATAGAGTCAAGATTGACAGGCTCTGAATGAATAACCGCATCACGAACCACATTCACGTGCAGAGTCTGTTTCTCACCCAAAATTGCAGAGTAAGGAAAGCAATGGCTTGAGTGACTGGTGTTGAGCGCGGTATTTACTGTGACTGCTTTACCGTTGAATAGCGCACTGGAAATCGAATCGATGTCTAGCGTGACGGTATAGGTTTGTTTGAGCAGGTGCTTCTTCGGCGCGATTTCTGCCACGGTTGCTCGGTAGGATTGCTCCGAATCATACCAAGTCAACGATGCTGGCTGACCTAGTGCGAATTGCGCAATCATATTTTCCGGTACGTCGATGTCGACTTCCCAACTGCCTTCTTGCTGAATTGACACAACACTGCCGCCCGGCAAGGTTTGTTCATGTGGATCAACAGAAACGTCGGCAACAATGCCAGTGAATGGTGCACGTAGAGTGGTGTAACGTAGGGCATCTTTTGCACGTTGGATGTTTTTCTCAACCACTTTGACGGCAGAGAGGCTACGTTCGTAGCTGCTGATGGCTCGGTCTAAGTTTACGCTGGCAATGGCATCATCAGAAGTCGCTTGTTTTACGCGCTTTAACTCGGCTTTCGCGAGTTTGTGGGCTGATTGTGCTTCTAACATGCGTGCTTGTAATTCTTCTAGTGAGACTTGGTAGTCGTGCTTGTCCAGCATGGCAATGACTTGGCCTTTTTCTACCAAGCTGCCTTTATTTACGAACACGCTTTCCACGGTGCCGGGTACACGAAAAGAGAGTGAGGCGGTTTCTTTTGCTTTTACGATCCCGCTGAATGATTTGTTGAGTTCTTCATTCCTTTCGTTGACTTCAATCACTTGAACGGGTCTGGATGCGCTTGGCTCCTCAACCTGAGGTTGGGCTTGATTACAGCCGAGTAGAGAGAGCGCGATAGTGCTCAGCGCAGCGATTTTGATTTGATGATTCATAAGATGGCTCCATAATTTCGGCGCCATCTTATAATTCACAGATGTTCAGATAATCATGCGTGCGCATGATTCAATGTCACAAATTTTATGACAATAAATGCAAACTACAAAAGTTTTGGGATTTTATTGCACAAATGTTCAATAAGTAACCGGCTAGCTTGGTTCAGCGTTTTCGGTTGAGGATAGAGTAACCACCCCATTTCTTCCGTGACAGCATATTGAGACAATACTTGCACCAATGCACCGGATTCGAGCTCATTTTTTACCAACAGTTTTGGGATATAGCTGATGCCGCGGTCAAGCACTGTGGAGCTTTTAATAAAGCCGATGTTGTTGGAAATGAGTTTTGGTTTGAGCGCTACGTTTTGTTCCTGAAAATGCCAAAGGTTGTCGACATTGCCATTTGGCCAACGAAAACAAATGCACTGATGATCGCTCAACTCTTCTAATGTGGCGGGCGTGCCGTGAGTTTGAAGATAGTTCGGTGAGGCAACGACACATCGGTCTAGCGTTAAGATCTTTCTCGCGACAATGTCTGAGTCAAACAGCATGCCGCCGTGCAGCGCGATGTCCAACCCTTGCTGAAACATATCAATAAAGCCATTGTTGATATTGCGAATGTCGAGTTCAACCTGCGGGTATTGATCCTGAAATTCAAACAAAATGGGTTGAAGATGTTCATAGGTTTCTGGCAGAAGGCCAAGTTTGATTTTGCCGCTGACCTCGATGTTTTCGTTACTGGCTTGCTGGTTTGCCGAATCAAGCAAGGTGAGTACTTTTTGCAGATCTTGGTAGTAGGCATCGCCTTTGTTTGTCAGCGAAAGGCTGCGAGTGGTGCGGTGAAAAAGTTGCGTTCCGAGGTAACGTTCCAGTTCTCCAATGCGTCGACTAACATTTGCTCGTGGCAAGTCCAAAGCATTGGCTGCCGCTGTAAAGCTGCCAAGTTGGACGACTTTGGTGAACAGTTTTAGATCGTCAATTTTCACTCTTGAACTCCATACTCTTTGAGCGCCGTGCTAAACCCTGACACTCTAGAGTATTGATGTGTGGTATACAAAACTTATTATTAATTATCAAAATATAAATAAGGACTTCAACATGTTGAGATTTATACAACGTCGCCGCATTAAGAAAGTGATTAAACTAATGAGTACCAGATTGGTGGTGGGATACGGCAGTCGTGAGTACTTTTCGGTTGGTCAGGTAAAGACGAGCACCAGCGAGTTAAGCGCGTGCCAACAAAAAATTGCGTTAGCATTATATGCGGATCCGCAAGATCTTGATTTGGAAAATCAACCAGAGTTGCAAGCAATACGCTCAGACGTGGCGCATGATTTCTTTTCTGGTGCCGACTATACCGCTCAAGATGTGCTTAATTTACTCGGCTCTGGTGGCTGGAAAGGCGGCCGAATGGAAGATGGAATGTCTCATCATTTTGGTATGCACAGTCGATATTAAAAACATGCGTTAATTTTATAAATTCGATAAATATTTTTGCTGTTAAAGATTAATTAAATTTTCTTTCAATTGGGTAACAATTACCTAATTATGCACCCGAATCCCAGCGCGTCGCTGGACTGGTTGGATCGCATACCATGAAATTAATCATCAAAGGATTGGGGCTGAGTGCTCTTGTGCTCAGCATGTTTGCTCATGCAGATAGCAAAACGTTGAACGTTTATGCATGGGGTGGCTATTTGCCGGAAGCATCGTTAAAAGCGTTTGAAAAACAAGAAGGCGTTACGATTAATTATTCGACCTTTGAGAATAATGAATCAATGTACACCAAGCTAAAATTGCTAAAAGGTTCTGGTTACGATGTGGTTTTTGCTTCTGCGTACTTCATTGAAAAAATGGGTCGAGAAGGGCTGCTTTCGAAAATAGATCACGCTCAAGTGCCAAACATGCAAGACACAATGGACGGTTTACTTGGCCAAGCGCACGATCCGAAAAATGATTACTCTCTGCCTTATATTTGGGGCATTACAGGGATCAGCTACAACGAATCCATGGTTGAGCAACCAGTGAAAAAATGGGCTGACTTATGGGAGCCGCAATACGAACAACAAGTTATGTTGATTGATGACGTCCGCGACGTGTTCGGTATGGCGCTGAAGAAAAATGGCCATAGCGTGAACACAAAAGACGAAGCAGAAATCGAGCAGGCTTTCGATTCTCTAGTTGCGCTGAAAAACAACGTATTACTGTATAACTCAGATGCGCCGCAAGTCCCTTACGTGTCCGGTGAAACATCGGTCGGCATGCAATGGAACGGCAACGCATTCCAAGGACAGGTTGAAATGCCTGAGCTGAAGTTCGTGATGCCGGAAGAGGGCGCGGTATTATGGATGGACAACTTCACTATTCCGTCTGGCAGTAAAAACAAAGCATTGGCGCATAAATTTATTAACTTTATGTACCAATCAGAGAACCAAGCGGAAATCGTGACCAGTTTGGGTTATGCGTCGGCAACGAACGCTGGGCGTGACAAATTGCCAGAAGAGTTGAAAAATAACCGTACTATTTTCCCTTCATCAGAAGACATGAAAAAAGGCGAGTTTATTAATGATGTTGGCGCAGAAACGTTAGCGATTTACGAAAAGTACTGGCAACGTTTAAGAACGCAATAAGCAACGCCTTTGCCTATTGTTAGGCTTAAAATCGTTCAAATTTGAATTCCCCTCATCACGAAAGCGGTGAGGGGAATTTTTTATGGGCTTTGTACTTCGAGTGTTACTACGCGGCACGCTTCACGAGGCAGAAGTGCTTTTTACCGCGTTGCAGTAACCAATATTGATCAAACAGTGGGAAGCTTAAACTCGGGTTATCAGCCGCCACTTTTTCACCGTTTACACTGATGGCGTTGTTGCTGATGTGTTCGCGTGCAACACGCTTCGAACTTGCTAAGCCCGACTCAATCAACAGCTCAACCAAATCTTGTTGTGTGCTCTCAATGCTTGGTAAACCATCCAACTCCAACTGTTTTAATTCACCCAAACTCAGTTGTTGCACATTACCGCTGAATAAAGCTTGAGTGATACGCTCGGCACTGGCTAGGCCTTCTTCGCCATGAACAAATCGCGTCATTTCTTCAGCGAGAATACGTTGTGCTTGTGGCTTACCTTGGCTTGCTTTGTCTTGCGCTTCAATGCTGGCAATTTCTTCGCAGCTCAAGAATGTGTAGTAACGCAAGAAGTGGTAAACGTCGGCGTCTTCTGCGCCAAGCCAGAACTGGTAGAACGCGTAAGGAGAGGTTTTGCTAGGATCTAGCCATACTGCACCGCCTTCGGTTTTGCCAAATTTGGTGCCATCGGATTTGGTGATCAGCGGCAGAGTTAAGCCAAATACTTGCTCACCATTTTGACGGCGAGTTAAATCGATCCCGCTGACGATGTTTCCCCATTGGTCATTGCCACCGATTTGCAAACGGCAACCGTATCGACGGTTTAGCTCGGCAAAATCGTACGATTGCAGTAGGGCGTAGCTAAATTCGGTGAAGGAGATACCTTGGTCAGGTCGTTGCAGGCGTTGTTTTACCGATTCTCGGTTGACCATAGTATTGATTGAGAAGTGCTTACCCACATCGCGGAAGAAGTCGATCACATTGATCGACTTCATCCAGTCAGCGTTGTTTACCATGATCATCGGCTTGGCCAGTTGGTGATTCATCAACTGCTGAATTTGATTAGAAAGATCGTTAACCCAGCCTGAGACGATTTCCTCTGAGTTCAGACTGCGCTCAGTCGCTTTAAAGCTTGGGTCGCCAATCATGCCCGTTGCACCGCCAATCAAGGCAACAGCTTGGTGTCCGGCATCTTGAAAGCGCTTAAGCATAATCAAAGGCACGAGGTGGCCGATATGCAAGCTGCCAGCTGTAGGATCGAAGCCGCAGTAAACGGTTTGTGGCTGTGAGAGAAGTGTCTGAATTTCTTCCAAATCGCTGGCTTGTGCAATCAAGCCACGATCTTGTAAATCTTGCAGTAATGGTGTCGTCATTCTTTTTGTCTGTTTTAGTGGTTGTTGTATTCAGACTAAAACGCGACACCTTTTCTCGATATATCCCTTAAGGGACAGTTTTTTATCTTGAATGGAGAATGAGGTGATTGAGGAAAAGCTGGAATAACTCACTCAATGAAGACACATTTAATTGCGAGTAAATTCGCTTTCGATGATTTTTGACCGTGCCTTGAACTAAGTGTAACCGCGCGGCAATTTCTTTGGTGTCAAACCCTTGAGCGAGAAGCGAAGCCACCTCTTGTTCGCGACGGGTGAGTGATTCTACGCCAAACGTTGCTAAAGCTTGCTCAATGGCTATTCGCATACTGCCAGAATAAGCACTCTGTGCAAAAACAGGCTCAGAAAAGGTAAATTCCGTTTGTTTCCAATGCTGCTGACAAAGCGACTGAATTATCGGGAAATAGGGCTTTAGCTTATTGATTTGTTGCTGAGAAAAGTATTTTCCATCAGTCATATATCCGAAGTACAGCATGACCCAACGGCCAGATTCAACTTCGACTAGCATGCTAAGCTCGTCTTTCCACCCTGTTTGATGATAGAACTGCTCGCAGTATGAGGTGAAGTCAACGCCTTTACGCGCCACGTCTTTGAGCGTAAATACGCCTTGTTGCTTTGTCTCGTTTAGTTTGAGAAAAAAAGGGTCATTTTGAAATGAGTCAGTAAGGTAGCGTTGAAAAAGTAACTCTCGCTCGTTCTCAATTGAGTCGTAGAGATAAATAGGATGTTTACCTTCTCGGTAACCTAAAATAACTGCGCAATCAAAATGAAAAAGAGTGCGAATGACACGCATAAGTTTAGGAGTAAAGTTAGGCGTGTTAAGAGCAGAAATTGCTTCTGCTAGCAGATTATTAAAGTTATTGTCAGGCATGGGATACCGAATTGCAGGTGGTTTTGCGCAAGCATAACCAAAAGCAATCCAACGAGAAAGGGAAGTCGCCATCTTCTGGTGACTTCCATAGAGAAAGTTGCGTAAGTGCTCAGTTTTGAGGAATCATATCCCCGTTAACTTATTGATAAGGGTGCAGAACAACGGTTTTATTTAAGCGATTAGTTGCTATGCATTACTGCGAGTTAGTGAGCTCTTCGTTAACCCAATATTTAGAACCAGACACGTTAGCATCGATGAGCAAACCTTTAGCGTTCAACTGATAGACGGCGACGCCGCTGTTAAGTTGTTTTGAAAGTTGCTCTGAATCTTCGCCCGCAACAGCAGAGGCTTCACTTGTGGCCTCCCATCCTTCGTTGACGAACGTATCAAAGTCTTCTTTGCTCTCAAACAGAACCACTTGTTGGTAAAATTTGCCGCCAGCCCCAAGTGCAACGCCCAAACCAAACATATTCATATAAGTGCGTTCTTCTGTTTCCTTATTCACTGCGACTCCTGACCCTGAGTTGGTGTGAAACAGCAAAGATAATTTACGAGAATCAAAGACCGCGTAGCCGTACGCGTTGTCGTAAATAGCTTTTGCCTCCGGCTTTTCATTAAATAACTTGAGCAAAGCGCTATCTGCCATTAAGTCCACGGCTTGGCGAGCTTCTTCTGGCGTATCGCCTTCCATCAGCTCATCAATTTTTTTGTCGGCAGCATCTATCCATTCTTTGCTTTTCTCGATGCTGGCTTCTGTCCATTCGCCTGCGGTATTGATCGCTTCCTCGGACCAATTCGTGAAATCTTGCCACGCTTGTTTTGAAAACGCTTTGGTGTCGTCCCAAGCATCTTGGGCAGTATCAGAAACTGCGTCGCCAAGCTCAGACATTTTATTGGAAATTTCATCCCAATCGGCATAAGCAGGGGATGCCAGGAGCATCAATGTAGTAAGGAGTGCGATAGGCTTTTTCATCAAATTCTCTCTGGAGTTATCGATATACCATTCATTTTAGGTCATCAGACTTTGATAATGAAATTGACTAAATGACGAACTTGAGAGAGGAATCACGAACTGATTGTGAAATGACGTGTGAATAACAAAGCCCTCACAAGGGGAGTGTGAGGGCTAGAGTTTATCGTGTGTTACTTGCTGCTAACTTTACCTAGTTTTAACCAAGTATCGATAACCGTATCTGGGTTTAGTGATACAGAGCTAATACCTTGATCCATTAGCCATTCCGCTAGGTCGTCGTGGTCTGATGGGCCTTGACCACAAATACCAACGTATTTGCCTGCTTTTGTTGCCGCATCAATCGCCATCTGAAGCATAACCTTAACCGCTGGGTTGCGCTCATCAAATAGATGTGCGACATCGCCAGAGTCACGGTCAAGACCAAGCGTTAGCTGAGTCATGTCGTTTGAGCCAATCGAGAAGCCATCAAAGTACTTCAAGAACTCATCGGCAAGGACCGCGTTGGATGGCAGTTCGCACATCATGATGACTTTAAGACCCTGATCGCCACGGCGCAGATCAAACTTCGCTAGCAAATCAATCACTGATGCTGCTTCGCTTGGTGTACGCACAAATGGGATCATGATTTCAACGTTTTTCAGACCCATTTCGTTACGAACGCGTTTGATTGCTTGAGTTTCTAGCTCGAAGCAGTCTTCAAACACTGGAGAAATGTAACGAGACGCGCCACGGAAGCCAAGCATTGGGTTTTCTTCATGCGGTTCGTATGCTTTACCTCCAACCAAGTTGCTGTATTCGTTAGACTTAAAGTCAGACATACGAACAATAACGCGTTTCGGCCAAAATGCCGCAGCAATGGTTGCGATACCTTCTGTCAGTTTGCTTACGTAGAAATCGATAGGATCTTTGTAACCACGAATACGCTGAGTGATTTCTGCTTTTAGCTCATCGCTTTGTGCATCAAAGTTAAGTAATGCTTTCGGGTGGATACCAATCATCTTATTGATGATGAATTCAAGACGAGCAAGACCAACACCTTCATTTGGAATTTGCGCGAAGTCAAACGCGCGATCAGGGTTACCCACGTTCATCATCACTTTTGTTGGTAGCAGTGGCAGTTCATCAACAGAAGAGCGTTTTACGTCAAACTCAAGTTCACCTTGGTAAACGTAGCCCGTTTCACCTTCAGAACAAGATACGGTCACGGTTGCACCATCGGTTAACTTGCTTGTCGCATCGCCACAGCCAACGATTGCAGGAATACCAAGCTCACGAGCGATGATGGCTGCGTGGCAAGTACGGCCACCACGGTTGGTTACGATTGCAGATGCTTTTTTCATCACTGGTTCCCAGTCTGGGTCAGTCATGTCTGTAACTAGCACGTCACCTTCTTGGACTAAAGACATTTGGTCCAGAGAGTCAACCAAGCGAACCACGCCTTTACCGATGCGCTGACCGATTGCACGACCTTCAACCAAAACATCCGCTTTGTTTTGTAACTCGTAGCGCTCAATCACGTTTTGTTCCGTTTGTGAACATACGGTTTCAGGACGCGCTTGAACAATGTACAGCTTGCCATCAATGCCATCTTTTGCCCATTCAATGTCCATTGGACGCTGATAGTGCTTTTCGATGATCATTGCTTGTTTTGCGAGCTCTTTGATCTCGTCGTCGTTCAATGAGAACGTGTTGCGCTCTTCATCAGAAGTATCAACGATATCAACTTGTTTGCCGATTTCTTGGTTATCTGAGTAGATCATTTTGATCAACTTAGAACCAAATGTTTTCTTAACGATTGGGTGTTCGCCTGCTTCAAGCATTGGCTTGTGAACGTAGAACTCGTCAGGGTTTACTGCACCTTGAACGACCATCTCGCCTAGACCCCATGAAGAGGTGATGAAGACAACTTGGTCGAAACCCGATTCAGTGTCTAGTGTAAACATAACACCCGACGAGGCTTTATCTGAACGCACCATTCGTTGGATACCCGCAGATAGCGAGATGCCACGGTGGTCGAACCCTTGGTGAACGCGGTAAGAAATCGCACGGTCGTTAAATAGAGAAGCGTAAACGTGCTTAGTTGCTTCTAGTACTGCGTCGATGCCTTTCACGTTCAAAAACGTTTCTTGCTGACCAGCAAAAGAAGCATCAGGTAGGTCTTCTGCCGTAGCAGATGAACGAACTGCGACTGAAAGCTCAGGATTGCCTTCGATCAGTTCTTGGTAGTTTTCACGAATTTCTTGTTCAAGGTCCGCAGGGAAAGGGGCCTCTAATACCCATTGACGAATGTTTGCACCTGTCTTACGCAGAGCTTCTACATCTTCAACGTCTAGTTCATCGAGTAATTGGTGAATACGCTCATCCAAACCTTCGTGGTCAAGGAATTGGTTAAACGCGTATGAGGTTGTCGCAAAACCATTTGGTACAGAAACGCCTGCGTTTGCTAGGTTAGAAACCATTTCGCCAAGTGAAGCATTCTTACCGCCGACTTTGTCGACATCATCCATGGATAGGCCATTGAACCAGAGGGTGTTCTTTTGCATGTCTTTCTCCAGAAACATTGCAGCTTAGTAGGGGGACTTAAATCGATCTAAACAATCGCATGTTGGCTGTTATTACACGTTGACCATACATTGCTTCATTTAGATTGATATCAAAGGCAAACGATTACGTTCTGGCTGAAAAAAATTCAAAAGAATTTTTAAAGCTGTGGTGAACCTAACTGAAAGCCAAACTGATTTATTAATATTATGTGTACCATCCTACTCAAAAGATTTTGAAAAATTAAACAGAAATGCAAATAAATAACCAAAGTCGTGATGTGTTCTATGTTTCTGACGGTACGGCGATAACATGTGAGACATTAGGGCATGTTGTTCTCGGTCAATTTCCGTTCATTCCTAACGAAAAAACCTTTCCGTTTGTTGAAAGCCAGGACAAAGCTACTGACGTAGTCAAAGAAATTGAAACTTCCTACCAGCGCAATGGCGTCAAACCTCTGGTCTTTTTCTCAATTGTCGTTCCAGAAGTACGTGAAATGCTGCTTGAAGCGCCGGCATACAGTTACGATGTTTTGGAGAGTATTGTGCAGAAAGTGCAAGACGACATTCAGATGGCACCAAAGCCTAAGTTGCAGCGTTCTCGCAGCGTGGGGAAAGATTCCGACACCTATTTTGACCGTATTGCGGCTATTGAATACACATTGGCGCATGATGATGGCATCACGCTAAAAGGGTTGGAACAAGCCGATATTATCCTGCTGGGAGTATCGCGCAGCGGAAAAACGCCGACTAGCTTGTACATGGCGATGCAATTTGGTTTACGTGTTGTGAACTATCCGTTCATTGCGGAAGATGTGAAGATGATGCGTTTGTTGCCTGAATTTGAGATCCATCGTCATAAGTTGTTTGGGCTGACGATCGATCCCGAGCGCTTGACTGAAATCCGTGAGAATCGTTTGTCTGGAAGTGATTACGCTAGCACAGAGCAGTGCAAGCTGGAGCTAGACACTGTTGAGGCTTTGTTTAGAAGAGAGGCGATCCCATATATCAATACGTCCTCTCTGTCTGTTGAGGAAATTACTACGCGTATTCTGGAAAAAGCAGGAATGAAGCGTCGCTTGTTTGGCTAACAAGAGACGCTCATGTCGCTATGTGTAAGAGGAGGTGAGGTGTGTACCTCCTCTATCGAATGAACCTTAGACAGAATTAATAGTATTGGAACATCTTTTGGATGTCTTGATAGTTTTTGGTCTGAGTCAGTGACAGCATCAGTAAGATACGTGCTTTTTGTGGGTTCAATGTACCAGCGGCAACAAAGCCGTATTTTTCGTCATCAATTTCAGCATCCAAAGTGGTTGAGCCGCTAGGCGTTCGGGAGCTTCTTACAACAACAACGCCATCTTTACTCGCTTTCTCTAGCTCATCAAACACAGTGTGGTACAAGTTACCATTACCGACACCAGCACTTACGATGCCGTCAAACTTCGCATCCACAAAGGCTTTCACCGGCAAATTGGAGGCATTTGCATAGTTATAAACAATACCGACCTTAGGCAACTTAGTAAGCTTTGATACATCGAATGGGGTTTCTGTCGTATGTTTACGCTCTGGGCTTCGTTGATATTTGGCATCGCTATTATGAATGTAGCCGATAGCACCAAAGTTGGGTGACTGGAAAGTGCTGACGGAGGTTGTATTGGTTTTTGTCACATCTCGCGCATCGAAAATCGTGTCATTCATTGCGACTAGCACGCCACGTCCTTCTGAATCTTCATCGGTGGCTGTTACGACTGCATTGTATAAGTTGACTGGTCCATCAGCACTCATTGCGGTGGAAGGACGCATTGCACCAACGATCACGACAGGCTTTTTGCTCTTGACGGTCAGATCAAGGAAGTAAGCGGTTTCCTCTAACGTATCCGTACCATGAGTAATGACGATGCCGTCAACATCATCTTGAGCGAGTAGCTCATTAACTCTTTTCGATAATTTTAGCCACACTTCATCATTCATATCTTGTGAACCGATACTGACCACTTGCTCTCCAGAAATATCGGCAATGTTGGTCATACTCGGCACCGCAGAAATCAATGATTCAACGCCGACTTTACCTGCTGTGTAGTTTGACTCGGTTGTAGATTGACCTGCGCCTGCTATGGTGCCGCCAGTGGCAAGAATTTTAATGTTCGGAAGATCGGATTGCGCGAAAGACAAAGAACTAAGGCACAAACCAAGGGTTATCGTACTGAGGCGGAAAAGATTTTTCGTCATGGGAATCACCTGCTGTTAGGTTGGATGTTGGGGAACTCATCTATCCTAAAAACAGCGGGTTAGATTTTTTGAGTACTAGTTCAACAAATTGCAGATGAAGATCGTGATCAACTAATCACTTAAAGAATATCAAATCAACCAGTTAACCTAATTGACGTGCTTCTTTAACAAGTGAGATGTGCTAGTAACGTGCACAACGTGTTAAGTCCTATAATTTATTGATTTATAAATAGAAGGAGGTAGGAGTCTCGTGATGAGGTTATTAAACATGAATTTAGCCGTGCAATTTTCCAAAGTTTACAGTGTAAAAAAAAGCGGCTTTACCCCGGAACAGATAAAAGCCGCTTGCCAATGATGTGTTAATTCACATCTTATCGCATAATCATTTGTTCACGACCAGGACCCACAGACACCATTTTTACTGGTACGCCCATGAGTTCCTCAATGCGTAGAACGTATTTCTGTGCTGCTACTGGAAGCTCTTCAAAC
Organism: Vibrio sp. OY15; assembly: GCF_000742455.1. Lineage (NCBI taxonomy): Bacteria > Pseudomonadati > Pseudomonadota > Gammaproteobacteria > Vibrionales > Vibrionaceae > Vibrio > Vibrio sp. OY15. Next base: position 229,959 of record NZ_JPIL01000009.1, read on the forward strand.
TTACGACAACCTGTGATGTCCTCGCTCCAGCTTTCCATCTTCTCGTAGATTGGCGCAAGAGAGGCAGTTTGAGGCCAGATTGGGTTTTCGCTGTGGTCGCCTTCGTAGCCAACACAGATTTTCAGATCGTTAAGGCCAGTCAAACAGTCTACTTTCGTTAGTGCAATTTCAGTTGCGGCTTGCAGTTCAACGCCATTTTTCGTAGCGACTGCGTCGAAGTAGCCCATGTCGCGTGGACGACCCGTAGTTGCACCGAACTCGCCAGCAAGTTCGCGGAAAGCGTCTTGCTCTTCCATTGCAGTGATCAACGTACCAGTACCCACTGATGAGCTGAAGGCTTTTGCAACCGCAATAACGCGTTCAGGACGAAGTGCCGGAAGGCCACTACCGATACCCGCGTACATTGATACAACGTTAGAAGATGTTGTCCAAGGGTACTCACCGTAAACAAGGTCACGACCCGCGCCAAGCTGCGCTTCGAACAATAGAGTTTTGTCTTTCGCTTGTAGTTCTTTTAGAGGAAGCGTTACGTTGCAAATTGAATCGCGCCAAGGTGCAGAGACTTCTAGCAGCCAGTTCGCCAGTTCTTCAGCGGTTTGTTCAAACTCGAACGTCGGGTAAAGTGCACGCAGTTGCGGCAGTTTCCAATCCATCATGAATTGAAGGCGTTCAACCAATACTTCTGGTTGCTTCAACCAACCAACTAGGATGCCTTTCTTCATTACGCGGTCACCGTAAGCAGGTGCAATACCTTGACGAGTTGAACCGTATGCTTTGTCGCCTAAACGTTGTTCTTCTAGCGTATCTTCTAGTGCGTGTAGAGGTAGACACAGTGTTGCGCGATCAGAGATGCACATATTCACTTTTACGCCCGCTTCTTCAACTTCCGCAATCTCCTGAGACAGCAACGCAGGGCTGATAACCATACCCGGACCTAACACTGCCAAACAGTCTGGGTTGAATACGCCACTTGGTAGCTGGTGCAGCTTAAACGTACCTAGATCGTTAACCACGGTGTGACCCGCGTTGTTACCACCTTGGAAACGAATGCTCGCAGAAGCTTGCTCTGCCAAAAAGTCAACGATGCGGCCTTTGCCTTCATCACCCCAGTTTGCACCCACAACAACGATAGACGACATAATTTAATCTCCAAAAACAGATGCAAAAATCTTAAGGTGTTCGCCATAATAAGAGAAATTAATTATACTCATTAACTTGATAAGAATCTCATATCGGAATTGGCAATGTTAGATTTGAACTGGCTGCGAACCTTCGTAACTCTTGCAGAGGTAAAACACTTTGGTAAAACAGCGACGGAACTGCACATGACGCAGCCGAACGTAAGTTTGCATATCAAGCAGTTGGAGCAAGCCACGCGCACGAAATTGATTGAGCGAAATCCTGTGCAGTTGACGCAAGCAGGGAAGCGTTTGTTAGCTACGGCGCAGCGGATGCTCAATGAGCTGCAAATTTGTCAGTCGGATCTCAATGCCATCAACGATCTTACGCAGGGGACGCTTTCTATTGCGGCGAGCGATATTGTTTCACGTTTACTGCTTATCAAACCATTTCAGCAATTCAAAAGTGAATATCCGGGGATCGACTTGGCATTGTTCAACACCACATCTTCTCAAGCGGTGGATTTGGTGAAGAGTGCGCGTGCCGATATCGGCTTTGTTATCGCACAAAAAGAGAGTCAACCGCTGCATTTTACGCCTCTCACGCAAATTCACTGGTGTGCGTTTGGTGATAACATTTTTGAGTGGCAAGACAATCGAAAAGAGAGCCAGACGCTGATCCTGCTAGGGCACGATACTCGAACCCGAGAGCTGATTGATGCGTCTTTACCTGAGCTAAATCTGCCTAAGCATCGCGTGATGGAAGTGGGCAGTGTGGAAGCACAAATCGACTGGGCGGAAGCGGGGTTTGGGACTGCTATTGTGCCGGATTTTTCGCTCGATCCGAGATTAAAGCTTTCTCGAGAAGTTACGCCTTTGCCAAGTTTTCCAAACACTGATTTCGGCTACATCGTGCGTCAAAATCAGGTGTTATCCAAAGCGGCAAAACAGTTGTTGGCTTGGGTTGGCGAGAATGTGTCGGTGGTTGAGGGCTAAGACGATGAAAGAAAAGGCCATGAAAGAAACGAAGATTACGATTTCGCTCCCATCCTTGATTCACCGTATTGGGGGCGACCATGCCAAGCGAGCGAAAACACTCGCAGCAGAAAAACAGTGCGATCTTAAGAGAATTAGACGATCTCGTCACTGGCAAATCTCAGGCGAGGCTTTGGATGTAAAAGCGTTTTTAGAGCATCTCAAAAACGAAGAAGCAGAGACGATGCGATTTGCGATCAACAAAATCGAACAAGCTCTACTTGCTCACCAAGACAAATTGGAACCTTTGGACGTGAAGTTGGTACGTTTGGTGAGACAAAACCCAAACATCACCTTGGCGGAGCTGATGGCTGAAACGAACTGCACGTTAGTTCAAGCTCGCACGGCACGATTTGATGCTGAGTTGCTTTAAGATCGGTTTGTGGTTTACTCACTTTATTAACAGATGTTAGGGTACCGATCAAAATCACTCACTAAGACCATTTTATTATGGATATTTGGCAGCTTCTCCTTTTTATTCCTGCTTGCTTTGCTCTAAATATGGCTCCAGGCCCAAACAATTTATTGGCAATGAATAATGCGCGTTGTTACGGCTTTAGGGCCGCGTTTACGGCCAGTTTAGGCAGAATTGCTGCTTTTTCAGCGATGATTGCGTTGTCTGCATCAGGTCTGGCTGTGATTTTGTATACGTCAGAAATGCTATTTTTGGCAATAAAGTTGGTAGGAGTGCTGTATCTACTGTGGATTGCGTTTAACCTTTGGCGTTCAGAGTCCAGCCCGATCTCTGACTTGGACAATTCGCGCAATTACGTAGGACTTGCGAAGCAAGAATTTACGCTTGCTGCTGGCAACCCGAAAGCGATACTTATTTTTACTGCATTCTTGCCGCAATTTGTTGATGCCAATGCCAACGTTCAAGAGCAGTTTTTTGCCCTTGGCTCGACGTTTTTGATATTAGAAATGGTCGCCATTTCAATCTATGCCATCTTTGGTTTGTACTTGAGGCACTGGTTTTCAAATCCAAAAATGGCGAAACGTTTCAATCGCGGATGTTCGTTGTTTTTAGCCGCATCAGGTGCGAATTTGCTACTAAGTAAGCAATAACAACACATCATCTCCGTAGATTATTTTTCTATAAAAAGAGCCGCTGATGTTACATCAGCGGCTCTTTTAGTTGATGCATCGATTATTTATTGTTACCACATCAAATCGTCAGGCACGACGAAATCTGCGTATGGATCGTCTTCTGCTGGAATGTCCGATTCAGGTTCTTTTTGTTCGATGATGACGGACTCATCACGTTGAGCAATTTTATTCGCTACTCCACGTGGAATGACAACATAGCTTTCACCAAAAATTGCGATTGCCAAAATACCTTTGATCAACTGCTCGCGGATAAGTGAATCTACATAAAGTGATTTCACTAGCGTACCGTGAGTGAAGTTGTATTTGATGTCGCCATCTTTTAAGTCGATCTTGTTCATCTCAATCAATTGATTGATCTGCGCTTTGATCTCTTTGTTTAATCGCTCAGCATTTTGCTGCTCGCTCAATTGTTTATCACGCTCTAACTGTTGGCGTTTATTCTCTTCAACCGCCGCTTTTACTTCGCGTGCTTGAACGCGTGATTTTTTTGAGCCTTTCTTCGCTTTCTTTAGTTTCTTTTCATTAACTAAGCCAGCTTTCAGCATTTGTTCTTGAAGGGTAAGTTTTGCCATGTTTCATCCAGTTAGTGCGCAATTTTGGGCATTTTACCCACTATTGCCACTTGTAGTAAATAATAGTGCTTTCTATGGGTCTAAAATGTTTGGTTGGCTTGTTGTCTCTTTAATGGAAAGTGCAAAGCGGGCCTTCTCCAAAGCCCGCGAGCATTACTGAAATCTAGGTGGGTTATGGCTGCCACTGTTTAGATGTGACGAGGTTATCCATCACTTTGTTTACCGCTTGATGCGCTTTGTCGACAATGGTGTCTATATCGTTACGATTCGCGATAAGCGGTGGAGCAAAACCGAGGATGTCACCATGTGGCATAGCGCGAGCGATTAAGCCTTGCTCTAAACAGGCCGCCGCGATTTTCGGGCCTACTTTCAAGTTTGGATCAAAGTGTGCTCGGCGAAGCTTGTCTGAAGAAAACTCCAACGCATGCAACAAGCCAACGCCACGAGTATCACCGACTAATGGATGATCGTTAAACGTCTCTGCCATACGTTGCTGCAAGTAAGCGCCGACTTCGGCCGCGTTTTGCACTAAGCCTTCACGTTCAATGATATCGAGGTTGCAGTTCGCAGCTGCCGCTCCCATTGGGTGACCAGAGTAGGTATAACCGTGTCCGATAGCGCCCCATTGGTCCGTGCCGTTTTCTAGCACACTCCAAACTCGTTCACCGACGATCACGCCAGACAGCGGTTGATACGCTGAGGTTAACCCTTTCGCTACCGTGATGAGATCCGGTTTCATGTCGTAATGGAGTGAGCCAAAATCGGAGCCGAGGCGACCAAAGCCACACACCACTTCATCCGCAATCAAGAGCACATCGTATTTGTCGAGCACTTTGCGAATCGCCTGCCAGTACCCTGCTGGTGGTGGCACAATACCGCCAGTACCGAGCACTGGTTCCGCAATCATTGCTGCCACCGTTTCTGGGCCTTCTTCCAAGATCATCGTTTCGAGTTGATCTGCGCAATATTGAGAGAATTCGAGCTCAGACATACTCTCGTCTTCACGGCGATAATAATATGGCGCGATGGTGTGTTTGATACGCTCAAGTGGTAAATCAAAATGGGCGTGGAACAACGGTAAACCTGTCATTGAACCGGACGCGATACTTGAACCATGGTAGCCGCGGTCACGCGAAATGATTTTTTTCTTCTCTGGTAGACCACGAGCATTGTTGTAATACCACACCAACTTAAGTTGAGTTTCGTTCGCGTCGCTGCCTGACATGCCGTAGTAAACTTTGCTCATGCCTTCAGGCGCCATTTTGATGATGCGATCTGACAGTGTCACGAGCGCTTCGTTCGTATGACCGACGTAAGTGTGGTAGTACGCCAGTTCTTTGGCTTGCTCATAAATCGCATCGGCCATTTCGGTCCTGCCATAGCCAATGTTCACACAATACAACCCGGCAAAGCCGTCTATCAGCTCGATGCCTTCTGAATCGGTGATGCGTATTCCGTTTCCGCTCGAGATAATTCTTCCCGAAAGCTCCCCGGCCGAATACTGCTTCAGGTGGGTTGAGGCATGAAATACTCTCTGACGATCGATCTCTAAAAGTTGTTGGGTTTTGTTACTCATGATCCTTCTCCTCGAATAATTGGATATCCATATTTCGTGCCTCAACTGCCACTGACGGTTGGTAAAGCGCCTAAGCAGCAGTATTTGATTTCGCTGTATTCTTCAAATCCGTGACGGCTTCCTTCTCGTCCAAGACCGGACTGTTTCACGCCGCCGAATGGGATAGGGTGCCCTGTCATTTTGACGGAGTTCACGCTCACCATGCCAAACTCCAAACCGCGCATGCAGTGCCAAATTTGGTGAATATCGTGACCATAAACATAGGCAGCTAAGCCGTACTCAGTGTCGTTGCTCATTTCAATCACGGTATCTAAGTCTTGGTAAGGCAATACGCCTGCCACAGGACAAAAATTCTCTTCGCGATACACCGCCATTTCAGGGGTTACATCGGCTAGCAATGTCGGCGCGAAGAAATTTTCGCCTGGTACGGGCTGGTGGTATCCCGCTACCAATCGCGCGCCTTTGTCGAGCGCGTCACGCACCAAATCATGCGCTTTATCCACCGCAGTGCGATTAATAAGCGGTCCCATGGTGGTTTTTTCGTCTAAGCCATTACCTAAAACGATGTGGCTCATTTCCTTGGCAAACGCTTCCAAAAACGCTTCGTACTTATCGTCAGGGACGAAAATACGGTTTGCGGCCAAGCAGTCTTGTCCTGCGGTTTGAAACTTCGCATCCACGGCGGCTTTGGCTGCTTGCTCGACATCCATATCTGGCAGCACGATGAAAGGGGCGTTACCACCGAGCTCCATACTGCACTTCTTCACGGTTTGTGCCGCGTCGCGTAGCAATAGTTTGCCTACTCGAGTTGAGCCTGTGAACGAGAGCGCTTTGACTTTATCGGAGTGACACAAGGTTTGTGACACCATCACCGCATCGCCAGTGATCACGTTAAATACACCAGGTGGAAAGCCAGCTCGGTCTGCTAACTCTGCCAACGCTAACGCAGAAAAAGGCGTTTCACTGGCGGGCTTAATGAGCACCGGACAGCCTATTGCTAGTGCGGCTGCGGCTTTGCGTGTGATCATGGCATTAGGAAAGTTCCATGGCGTAATCAGTGCTGCGACACCAATTGGCTCGCGCACCGTTGATAGCTGCGCATTCGGAATATGACTTGGGATGGTTTCGCCATAACAGCGGCGTGATTCTTCGGCAAACCAACGAACAAAGGATGCGCCATAGTCAATCTCACCTACAGCATCACCTAGTATTTTTCCTTGCTCCATCACCATCAAATGAGCAAGATCTTGCTTTGATTCTAGAATCAGGTCGTGCCAACGCATGAGAATTTCAGCGCGCTCTTCTGCTTGCATTTTTCGCCATTGACGAAAGGCTTGGTCGGCTTCATCAATCGCTTGATAGAGTTGTTGCTGAGAAAGCTTAGTGATGTAACCGATGACCGTGCCATCTGCTGGATTATCCACCGGATGAAATTGATCACCACTTACCCATTTGCCATTTACGTACGCTAAACCTCTCACCAAACGTACGTCTTTCATTATCGCCATCATGTCGTGCGAGGCTTTTAATTCCTCTGCATGTAAGCTGTGCAGTGCTGTCATGAGTCCTTCTCCCAGCATCGTTGTCCATAATGAAACTGTAATGGAGAAGTGACCGAAATAATTTCTGATACCGAGGTTTAAAACGTCAGAACTTTCTTTTTAGTGCCGTTAAATATGGTGTTTTTTCTGTTCACGCCTGATGCGCATTTTCCCTTTTATAACAAAGCGTTTTGGTTTACTTCGAATGTGTCCGCATCACGTTTGATTGTTTTTGTCACAATGTAAGTAAAGTAGCGCTCAATGCCCACATCTGAGTCTAACCAGTTGTCGATAAGCCGCTGATATTGGTCGATATCTTCTGACTGAATTTTAAGGATGTAATCGACACCACCGCCCGTGGCATAGCAATCAGTGACTTCTGGTGAATGTTGAACCAGTTGCTCGAAGCGTTTGAACGCTTGGGCGTTGTGTTCTTTGAGCGTAACTTCAACCATAACTGACGTTCGTTTGAACAAAATATCGGTATTTACTTTTGCTCCGTAACCTTCAATGATGCCTGCTTCTTCCAGTTTTTTGACGCGCTCCCAGCAAGGGCTCACGGATAGGTTGATGGCCTCGGCAAGGTGAGATTTGGTGATACGACCATTATCATGAAGTATTTGTAGAATTTTTACGTCGTAGCGATCGAGGCGCATTATGAGTCTCCCTGTTGAATACTAATCATTTCATAAAGGCTGATGACTGGTCGCTGTTATAAGGTGCTTTCCAGTTTGCTTCTGGTATGCCATTTGTTTTGATTTCTTTAGTTGGCTTTTCAATCAGCCTATCTCGCCGCAGTCTTCGGCTATAACTGCGATAGTGTCACCGATATTCACCATAGCAGGAAAACGACGCGCCGCGAAAATACCATTGCGCTGTGACTTGTACTCAACGGGGGCGGTACCTGTGCGCTCGGTCGAGAAGATTCTCACTAATACATCTCCCTTTTTGACGGTATCGCCAAGATCAAATAAGTATTCTGTGATGCCGTGGTGCTGGCTTTGCACATAACAACTTGCATCAGGCATATCTAATAACTTAGTTGGTTGGGTTGGTTGTTCGTAGTCACCGGGCAAGTTGCCTGAGAAGCGTAAGAAGTTGCGAATGCCACGGTCGGAATAAGCGATGGTTTCTGGAGTGCTGGTTCCGCCTCCTCTGAGTTCGGTGGTAACAAAGATTTTTCCCTGAGACTCCACGGCAGTGTCATACAGGCTGGTGGCGTCCATTTCGAGCAAGATCATGGTGTAAGGTGCGCCAAACAGTTTTGCACCTAATATGCAGGCTTCTTCTTGATCGAGATTGTCGAGACGATGGGCAGCGGCGAACGGCACGATATCTAACGTTTTACCACCTGAGTGAATGTCTAACGCAAAATCGCACTTAGGAACTAGGTAACGAGTAAAATAATCCGCAATTTTCTCGGTCACTGTGCCTATGGGGTTGCCAGGAAAGCTGCGATTTAAATTCCCTTTATCGATAAACGACGTACGTGAGGCATTTTGTACCGCAGGTAAGTTCATCATGGGTACAATAATGACACGACCTTGGATTTGATCTGCCTGAAGCGAGTTCGTCAATTTTAGCAGGCTGGTGATGCCTTCGTATTCGTCTCCGTGATTACCGCCAGTAAGCAGTGCGGTTGGTCCGTGACCATTTTTGATCACGGTGATAGGTATCATAATACTGCCCCAAGCGGAGTCGTCATGTGAATAGGGCAGCGTTAAAAAGCCGTGCTGTACACCTTCTCGGTCAAAGTCTATGGTGGCTGTGATCGAGCTTTTTTGCATATCAAGTCCTTTTAGTTCTCAGACCTGGCTCAACAGAGCTTAAGGTTTGAAAATTAGTGTTTAACAAATAAGTGGCGTGGAAAATCACACAATGTTTTTGCTCCATCATGGGTAATGACGATACTTTCCGTTGTTTCTAACCCCCAATCTTTGAACCACAGCCCCGGCATAAAATGGAATGTCATACCTTCTCTCAAGATGGTTTTATCGGTGTCTCGCAAACTCATGGTTCGTTCCCCCCAATCTGGCGGGTAGCTCAAACCTATTGGATAGCCACAACGGGCGCCTTCGCGTGAGAATCCCGCTTTATCGAGAACCTGGTTTAGTGCATTGGCGATGTCGGCGCAGGTATTTCCGGGCTTTGCCACTTTCAAGCCCGCTTCAAGTCCTAGAGTTAGGGCTTCGTCGGCTCGTTTAAACTTGTCGTCAGGCTCGCCAAGAAAAATAGTGCGTGAGAGTGGGCAATGGTAACGGCGGTGCGCCCCTGCGATTTCAAAAAACGTCCCTTCGCCTTTCTTGAAGGGTCTGTCATCCCAAGTCAGGTGAGGTGCGGAAGCATCAGAACCTGATGGCAAAAGCGGCACAATCGCGGTGTAATCGCCAAAGTGGTCTTCATGCCCGAGCACGGCTTGGCGGTTAATCTCGGCAACAAGGTGGTGTTTCGGTAATCCTGGTTCAATCATGTCGAACGCGACACGGTGCATATTTTCAACAATGCGAGCGGCACGGTACATGTACGCCAGTTCTTGATCGGATTTAACGGCGCGGCACCAGTTGACTAGTCCAGTTGCATCGAGAAGTTGAGCATTCGGTAGGTGCGTGGTGAGTGATTCGTAAGCGGTGGCGCTAAAGTAATAGTTATCTTTTTCTACACCGATGCGACCACGATCCCAAAGGCGCGGAGCCAGTACGGCTTCGACCAGGAAATCCATCGGGTGTAGCGGCGGATTCATTACATAATGGTCTGGATAGTAGGTGATGTTTTCTGCCGACATATACGCAGTCCTGTATGCTCCGTTGGCATCTTGGCAGCGTCCAAACCAAACTGGCTCATCAGATGGACCAACAACGACACATTGTGGCACGTAAAAAGACCACCCATCATAGCCTGTCAGCCACGCCATGTTAGAAGGGTCATGAATGATAAGGACATCCAATTCTCTTTCTTCCATCGATTGCCGAACTTTCGTTAACCGATCCTGGAACTCATCCAGTGTAAAATGCAAAGCAACGCCTCTCATATTTTCTCCTTGTTAGAAATCCGACGCCTTATGGGCCTTCGGAGACGCTGAGGTATTTCTACCTTCTACCAGCTAGCCAGATCTGCGTTAAAAATGATTGCAATTTACCTCTGGGGTTGTATTTGGATTGAACGATGCTGTTTAACATGTTTGTTTAACCCATACATTTCATGTCAATCATTACAATTGTGGTTTATTTTTGTGCATTTCACCTCGTTTTGTGAGTTAAAGTTCGCCATTTGTTAAATAGAAGTTACAATGAGCGTTAAAAATGAATCAATTAAAATATTGTGTCATGACAATTTCTTTGAACCCGATCGTTCGGCCAGGCACCGCTAAATACATCTCCATTGGTAACTATCTTGTCGAATGTGTCCGCAGTGGTTATCTAAAACCGGGAACTCGATTACCCACACATCGTGAGTTTGCAGAGCAAATTGGCGTCAGCGTACAAACGGTGAGCCATGCATATGGTTATGCAGAGAAAAAAGGGGCGATCGAGTCTTGGGTTGGGAATGGTACTTTTGTCAAATCAGGTTTTGTGGATGAAAGTACGGACACGGAGTTCATGCTGACACAAGAGATGAAAGAAACGCCGGATGAAATTGATATGTCGATTGCACATCCAGTGGTGACCGATCGCCACATTACGCTTTTTAATCAGGCGTTAATGGAGATTGCTGGGCAAACAAACAATCGTGGTTTGATCAGTAAAGCAAAGCCGGTAACAGGTCAGCCTCATCATATTGAGTCAGGAGTACGATTTCTAAGTAGCCAAGGGCTGGATGTGGGTGCCGATCAAATATTACTCACAAATGGTGCATGCCATGGTTTAACGTTGGCTTTAAGCACAGTTGTTGAACACGGTGATTTAGTTGCTTGTGGTCACTTGGTTGATCATGGCTTGATCTCTCGCTCGAGAATGCTTGGATTTAAGTTGCAACCACTTGAAATGGATGAGTTTGGTATAACGCCGGATGCATTTGAATGGGCATGTAAACACAAACCAATCAAGGTATTGTGTTGCACACCGAGCATGGCTAACCCGACTAGTGCGCATATGGATGTTGCACGCCGAGAGGCGATAGCGAATATTGCGCAGCAATACGACATCTATGTCATTGAAGATGACGTGTATGGAGCACTAGAACCTAACCGTGTCCCACCCCTTGCCACATTGTTACCCGAACAAGCTTTCTATGTCACCAGTTTAACCAAAGTTGTAGCGCCAGGCATGCGCACTGGCTATCTGACGGTCCCACGTCATTTTCTGCAGCACGCGATTGGTCGTTTAGCGGCTACGAGTTGGTCTGCGACTCCATTACCATTTGAAGTCGCTCATTTGTGGATCGAAAACGGTACGTTAAATCGACTTATTCGCTTTCAAGTCAATGAGTTTGCTAAGCGACAGCGAATAGCAAAAGCCGCTTTAGAAGGGCATGTTTATAGCTCGCACCCGAATGGACAGCATATTTGGTTGAGACTACCCGAGCAGTGGAATAGCGATGACCTGGTTGCTTCGGCTAAGCGTTCAGGGGTGCAGATCACGGGATACAAACCGTTTGTTCTCGATACTAATCAGCCAATGCCTTACGTGCGAATCAGTTTGGGAGCAGAGACTAATCGAGGCTACATCAAACACGGGTTATCTGTGATTGCTGAAATTCTCGATACCAACCCTCCCACCTCACACTTTTTGGTCTGAGCGATAGGTTATCTATGCTTTTAACTGATGGGCTTAAACGTTTGTAACTGAGTTTTTTCTTGTCGCCATCGCCTTGGCGATTTTCCCGTCCAGCGACGAAAGTGGCGGCTGAAGACCGCAGTTTCTGCATAGCCCAGTTGCAACGCGATATCGGTAATACTCTGAATATTCTCATGCAATCGCTGTTCGGCGAAATCCTGACGCACTTGTTGTAAAAGCTGCCGATAATTTGTGCCCTGTTGTTTCAGCTTGTTTTGCAGCATTCTCGGATGCAGATCCAATGCTCTTGCAACGCGCTCAACGCTGCATTCTCCGGTTGAGAGCAGACGGCCAATCATGTTTGCTGCTTGGTCACTGAGATTGTTGGGGTAACGAGTTTGCAGCTCTTTGAGGTGCTGCTGAAAATGGCGCTCTAGTGCGTCTTCATCTTGGTGGTTCTTAGCGTTAAGCAGACTCGCTTTAAGTAGGATACCGTCAAACTTATCACCGAAACGCAGTTTGTTCTGCTGGGCAAATTCGCTCTGTTCTGCCTCGAAGCTTGCGTGTTGGGTAAGGTGTAAAGTGAAGTAGCTCGCTTCAATATCAAGTAAGCTCGCAACAAACATGGCTAAGTGCGACACACTGAGCTGCATCAGCTGTGCGATACCTCGTTCGCTGTGCACATCAATATTGAGCGACAACCGTACCCAATCATCTTGTGGGGTCATGTTGAGAGTGACTCCTGACGAATGCAGATAGAGAAAATCATTCACCCGCGCCAAGGCTTCACCGACCGTTTGCGCCCGGGAAACCAGCATTGGCAAGTCTCCCAAGCTCTGTAGGTTTTGACGCTCGGCGAGCAACACGCCAAACAGCGGTTGCTGACAACGAGCAGCCGCTTCCTCCAGCAATTCAGCCAGCCTAGGGTAGGCGAGATACGTATCGGGATTGCGAAACTGCGCCGCAGACAGCCCGACGGCAGCCATAATCTCAACCGGATTCTGCCCCAGTTCGGAAACCAAGCTATCAAATTTATCGGCAGCGCCACTTCGTACGATATACATGTCTCGATTTTTAAATGTTAACAGGTTGTAAATCGTAATGTATCAAATTTACTTCGCAAAAGGTCAAGTGAGTGTCAGTGAGTTGATCTAGGTTACATTTTGATAACAACAACACATGAACGAGAAGCCGTATGGAACTTATCAATAAAACCGCGATTGTCACCGGCGCTGCAGGTGGAATTGGCCAAGCCATTATTCACAAGCTGCTGGAACAAGGCGCGAAAGTACTTGCTGTCGACATTTCCCCTCAATCACTCAATGTGTATCAAGACTTCGATGCAGAGCAGCTACGAACATTTGTTGCAGACGTCACCGAATACCAAGAAGTGGAAGCCATGGTCAAGCATGCGGCCGAACAGTTTGGCTCGCTCGATATCATGATCAACAACGCGGGCATCGGCGCCCCGAAACCTCTGCTTGACCACGACCCAGTTGCAGATTTTGAGCCGATCTCAAAGGTCAATCAAAACGGTGTCTACTACGGCATTCTCGCCGCTGGGCGACAATTCCAAGCACAAGGTACACCGGGCGTAATTCTCAATACATCGTCTGTTTACGCGCAAATGGCGTCTGAAATGACCTTTACCTACAACGTTAGCAAAGCAGCGGTCGACATGATGACTAAATGCGCCGCATTAGAACTCGCACCATTGGGTATTCGTGTTTGCGCTGTCGCTCCGGGACGCGTTGATACTCCGATGTTAAGGCAATACGAAGAGATTGGCCTGTGGGACCACATCCGCAAAGAACAGATGCGTCAAAACTTCACACAACCAGAAGAGATTGCTGATGTGGTGGCGTTTCTGGTCAGCGAGAAAGCCAACTGTATCAACGGTTGTACCATCAGCGCATCTGACGGTTTCGAGAATTTTAAGTACCCACTTATGGGATAGGTGAGTACGCCACATTACAGCAATAGCGAGGATGTAAGTTATGTCATTACCAGAAGTTATTCAGCACCAAGATTTCTTATTAACTCTTAATACCAATGAGGAGTCGCTCATCAAAGACGCTCTACCGGGTGTGGATGTTTACCCGTTGTTTCTTGACCCAGAAAACGGGACTTGGGTGATTCGCGCCAAATTCAAACCGGGCGTGACTTTACCTAAGCACTTCCATACTGGTGTGGTGCATTTCTATACACTGAGTGGCGCTTGGCACTACATTGAATACCCAGACCAAGTCCAAACCGCTGGTAGTTATTTGTATGAGCCAGGTGGTTCGATTCATACCTTTCACTGTCCAGAAGAGTCGGGTGGTGCTGATGGCTTTATGGTGATCCAAGGTGCGAACATTAACTTTGACGAAGAGGGTAACTTCATCAACATTATGGATGCAGGTTGGATTGAGCAAGTGGTGGTTGCCGCTGCCAAAACGCAAGGCTTCACTGCGCGCTATATCAAACCGGGTGCGATTGCTGCCCTGAGTGATGCTCTTGCGGAGTAACCCCATGCAACAGATGAACAGTATTGTAATGCAGGATGGCCGAGTCCGCCTGCAGCAAGTCGAAATCCCCAAACCTGCAGCGGGACAAGTGTTGGTTCGCAGCCTTGCCTGTGGCATTTGTGGCTCCGACCTTCACATTACTCGACACGCGGATGAGGTATTTGATGTATTCCACCAGCTCGGGTTGATACCTGATGAAGCCGGTGAGCACGCTCAAGTAATGTTGGGGCATGAGTTCTGCGCGGAAATTGTCGAATACGGTGCTGATACACAACAAACATTACCCGTTGGTAGCCGAGTCACCTCAGTGCCGATGTTGCTCAGTCAAAATGGCGCGGGCGTTGGTGTTACTCCGGGTACTTATGGCGCTTACTCTGAGTACTTCCTGCTTGATGAAGCGTTATTGCTACCTGTGCCAGACGGAATGCCATCTGAGGCGGCGGCACTGACTGAACCACTGGCGGTCGGTTTGCACGCGGTCAATCGCAGTGAAATCGAGACGGAAGAAACAGCGCTGGTTGTCGGTTGCGGTCCTATAGGGCTGGCTGTGATTGCTGCACTGAAACAACGTGGCGTCAGCAATATTCTTGCGGTCGATCTTCAGGAAGAAAAGCTGCAACTTGCCAGCGAGTTTGGCGCAAATCGATTGATCAACCCGACCAAGGAAGACGAGATCGCCGTTGGTGAGCAGTACGCGATGAACTCACGTCTGGTCATTTATGAATGTGTGGGCAAGCATACCTTGATTGACGATTTTATGCGCCGCGCCCCTGCCCGAGCGCGAATCGTCATCTCGGGTATCCATACGACACCCGCAATCATTAACTACGCGTACGCAACGGTAAAAGAGCTCGACTTGAGATTCTCTTACTACTACCAACCGCACGAGTTTGAGCAATGCCTACAAGCGATTGCCGAACATAAGTTGCCTTGGCAGAAAATGCTCACTGCCAAAGTAGGGATCGATGGTGTGGAAGATGCGTTTAGACAGTTAATGACTCCCAACGACCACATCAAAGTGGTTATCGAACCTTGGCGCAGCGGCGCGTTAGAAGTGATTTAACTCTTAGCCAGATTTAGCTAGCTAAAACCAATTTTAGTTTGGTGACAGCCCCAACCGTAGCAGCTAGGTTGGGGCTTTTTTTGTTAGGCCTGTTCTGCGCATTCATGTTGCAGAGCAGGGTAATCGGTGTAGCCTCGTTCGTTTCCGCCAAACAACGTTGAGCCATCGAGTTCTGCCAACGGATGGTGATGTTGCAAGCGAGAGACTAAGTCTGGGTTTGCTACGAACGGCCGTCCGAATGCGACAAGATCCGCGTAACCTTTCTCTAACACTTCGTTTGCTCGTTGAGGATTGTAGCGACCTGCGACAATGATAGCGTTGCGAAAGCGCTTTCTAAGTTCGATTCGGAACGTCTCTGGAATCGTTGGTGCATCGGCCCAATCGGCCTCGGACAAGTGCAAGTAGGCAATGTCGCGCTCCTGTAGCTGTTTTGATGCCTCTAAGATCGTTGGCACGATATCTGGGCAGTCCATATCTTTAAACGTAATGAATGGTGCCAATCTCACTCCAACTCGATGCGCACCAACAGCGGCGATAACTGCATCCACTACTTCGATAAGAAAACGGATACGATTTTCTCGTGAACCGCCGTAGTTGTCTGTTCGATGGTTTGAATTGGTTCTTAAGAACTGGTCTATCAGATACCCATTCCCGCCGTGGATTTCTACACCATCAAAACCCGATTCAATGGCGCGTTTGGCTGCGTTCGCGAAATCACCGACAACTCGGTTGATATCTGCTTGTGTCATGGCGCGAGGCTCAACACAATCGACCATATTGCCGTTGCCTTGTTCATCTGCAATCCAAACTTGCGTCTCTACCGGAGCGAGCGCAGATGGCGCGATAGGCTGTTCACCATTTTGGAATGTTGGGTGAGACACTCTGCCCACATGCCATAGCTGACAAAACATCGCTGCGCCTTGTGATTTGACCGCTTGGGTCACACCCTGCCAGCCCGCCACTTGCGCATCGGTGTAAACGCCAGGGGTGAACGAGTAGCCTTGAGAATCGTCCGAAATTTGTGTGGCTTCGGAAATGATCAGCCCGGCAGAAGCGCGCTGTTGATAATACGTTGCCATCATCTCATTCGGGATGTTGCCCGGCTGAGTGGTGCGTGCGCGAGTCATTGGTGCCATGACAATACGGTTTTGTAGTGACAACGATTTCAGTTGAGCTGGTTCAAACAGCTTATTTGTTCTTTGTTTCATGTTGCGCTCCTCAGATAAGCACTGGCACGTTGGTCGCTTTACGAGCGCTTGCCATCCAGTGAAGTACGGCTGGATCCCATTGCACTTCGGAAGCACTGAAGAAACCGCGCAAAATGGAGAACATAATGGCTTGATCAACCAGTGATGTTTGCTTTTCTGAACTTAGGTTGAGCAAGGGTTTGGTTTGTTCTATCAAAGCGGCGACTTCTTTCGCAATCGCAGGTGTATCGTTAATCAAAGCTTCAAAATTTAACGCTTCGGTTTCTTTTTTTGCACGCCATGCTTGTTTCGCGGTTTCTGTTGCAAATTCCGGTAACGTCATGTTTGACCAACGCGGATACCCGACTTTTTGTAGCGGTAAAAACGCTTGTTTTTGCCAGTCTAAAACCGGTGTTGAGGGTTGGCTGCTTTCATTGGAAGATGCCAATTCAAGGAAGTAGTTGATGATGTCTAAGCTTTCCGCCATGGCTTCACCATCGTCTTTGATCAAAAGAGGAACTTGTTTGGCGCCGATGATGTTTGTGGTGGTGCTCTCGTCGTCATAAGCAATGTTGACGACGTCGAGCTGAATATTCAGCATGCCTGCAACAAAACGGACGCGGGCGCTAAAGGGGCAATGTTCATAAATGTACAGTTTCATGTTTTGTTTCCTATCTCTGGCTGGGCAGGGCGTGTTGTTGTGCGTTGTACAGCGTTACGGCGTTTAACTTTGCCCTGTCACATAACGTTCTGGGTCTAAACAATGTCGATAGGGTCAGTATATGGATTCGATTTAATTTGATAATTGGGTAATATCTGAATTGATTATTCAGTTTTTCCAAACAACAAGGGCGCGAAGATGGATAAGTTTTCGGATATGACGTTGTTTGTCAGCATCGTTAAACATCAAGGTCTGGCAGCGGCGGGAAGGGAGTTAGGTTTGTCTCCGGCGACGGTAACGGCAAGGCTGCAAGCGATAGAAGAACGCTATGGCGTAAAGCTGCTCAACCGAAGCACACGCCACGTATCACTGACAGACGCAGGGGCAATGTACCATCAAGCTTGTCTGAACATCATTGATAGCGTGAAAGAGACGGAAAACTTACTGCAAACGGGTATTTCGGAAGTGCGCGGAACGTTGAAAATTTCAGCTCCACGAGATATTGGCAAACAAATTATTTCGCCGATGGTGTCGGCTTTTTCTGAGCAATATCCGGATGTGACGCCTTATCTTTATCTTAATGATAATTTATCGAACTTGGCTGAATCGGGGCTCGATTTAGTGATTCGTTACGGTGAGTTAGCGGACAGCAATCTCATTTCGCGCAAGCTGGCGTCGAGTCAACGTGTGCTGTGCGCGTCACCTGATTATTTGTCGAAGCAAGGTATCCCAAACTGCCCACAAGATCTCGCGGATCATCGCTGCTTAGCGATGGTGCGCAGTAATGAAGAATTAAAAACGTGGCACTTTAAAGATGAAGAGTCTCACCAATCGATTACGGTCACGCCAAAGCGCTTTTCTGATGATGGTGAAGTGATTCGACAATGGGCGTTGGACGGTGCGGGGATTGCGTTGAAATCGATTTTAGATATTCAGCAAGACCTAAAACAACAACGTTTAGTAACGGTTTTGGATGGGTATATGAAAAACTTCAGCGCCTTTTCGCAAGGCGCTGAAGCGGATTTGCATGTCATTTATCAAAGCCGCCAATATCAACCGAAACGAGTTCGCCTGTTTTTGGACTTTCTAGTTGAGCAATTTAGCGCGCTGAGTGATGCCAGCAATCAGCTCTAGATGCGATTCGGAGGTTTCTCGGCGGTGGCGATAAATCCCGACGGTGCCAGGGTTTGGTTCTTTTTCCATGGTTAAGCATCGTAAGCCAAAGGATTCCAAATACGGTTGCAGATGGCGAGTATAAGACATCACCGCGACGCTTTCTTTCAGTACATCAATGCTGGCGAGCAGAGAATCCACTTCGTAAGTCGGTCTGTCATCCAGTTGCTGCCTTTCGCGTTCATTTTGTTTCGGGATTGGGTTATCGATGACGTGAGCGAATTTCTTAGCGTCATAAGTGACCGAAAGAGCGGGGTATTCGTGCAGCATTTCTTCGGTGACGGTTTTACCTAGCAGTGGATGATTTGGGGAAACAAAATAGGCATCAACCGTTTGAAATAACGGAATAAACGTAACATCGCATTTAGACGACAAGCCGACAATCTCGTGGCCGATGAAGAATTCAATCTGTTCGTTGATTAATGAATCCATCAAGCCTAAGTGGTTGCCAAATTCGACGTGTGTAGATGCCGATGGCTGCTTGGTCAGATGTTCATTGAGTGCTTGTTTGACGAACAGCGGCCACCACGCATCGCCAGTACCCATTTTAATTTTTCCGACTTGATACTGTTTCCGTTCATCAATGCTTTGCATCATTTGGTTGTATTCATGCTGCATCGCGTTGCTATGGCGATAGAGGATGCGTCCGTATTCGGTCAACACCATGCCATTAGGATGACGTTCAAACAGCGTCACGCCGAGATTCTCTTCCAGCTTCTTTAAATTGCTTGTTACCGTTGGCTGGCTTAACCCTGCCATTCTTGCCGCAGCACTGATGCTTTGGCAGCGTGCAACCAGTAAAAATTGCTGCAGAGATTTGTCCATTTTCTTTCCCCTCTAAGAACGAGGGGTATTTTGCACAATTTCATTTATAAATCACAAATCTGTAATCTCATTTGATTGAAATTATGCGCATTTCATAGATCTACATCACTGTTGGGGTCTGACGTATAGATGTTATCTATAGCTCGCTCCTGACTTCCTATTTTCTCCTCAAAAAGGTGTTCTTTAGACTGTCGCCAAAACAACAATCTAAGGGATGAACATGAAACCGAGTTTTATTGCGCTTGCTGTCGCGTCTTGTATTGGTCTTGCTGGATGTGGGTCAGATTCCTCTGATGCGCCAGTGTCAGTCGACAAACCAATTATTTCAGCCGACTTATATTTACGTGGTTTAAATGGGGATTGGGGCACGGCAGAGCATGCCAAGCTAAACTCTTTGGGTAATAACGAGTACGAAACCGTACTGCGCGTCGCTCGAGGTAGCAATCAGTTCAAGATTGCTGATCCGGGTTGGCAGATCCAATACACCTATTTTGAGGAGCCCGCGGCGTTCGATAAAGCTCAAGAGTACCTGCCAAAACCAGACACGAATGAAGCGTGTATGAACGATGATTGTAACTCTGAGATCACGTTTGAAGACAAAGGGTATTACAAGTTTTCTGTGAGCTTTGCCGATGAAAGTCGCGCGACAATGACTGTGACGAAAGCAACGCAAGAAGAAGCGGAAAAATACTACTCTGATGCGATTCTCGACCCTGCAATGGTGCATGAAGGGCATCAGAATAAAGAAGTGAAACTGTTCGCCAATTACGATGACTCGAGTGATACCGTGATTTTTTCGGTGAAAGATCCTAAAGCTGAGCTGCGTGAATTTGGTATTTCAACGACGACAGAATTGCGTGATGCGCTCGACCAAGGCTTAGTGATTAATGAACAAACAGGACCGCGAGTGGTGTCGGGTGATGTCGCGTTTGACGCGTTGTTTGCATTGACGATGAAAGAGCTAGACCAGCTCGCCGTTTCTGAAATCAAAGACGGCAATTACAACTACAACAACCCAATCAAAGCGGAAGTTTTTGAGACGGGCGCGAAGTGGCATTACGTATGGACGCGTGATTTGGCGTACGCAGCAGACCTTTCGCTTGCATTGATGAATCCAACTCGGGTGCAAAATGGTTTGAATTTCAAATTGTCCGCTTTCCGCGATACGACCGATCAGCAATACGATGGCGAGCAGATTGTGCAAGACACGGGCACTGGCGGCAGTTGGCCAATCAGTACCGATCGCACGACTTGGGCGCTTGGTGCTGAACGCTTACTTTCGGCATTAGATGGGGAAGAGTACAACCAATTTGCTGAGCGCGCATATAACGCTATCAGTAATACACTTGAAGCCGATCGCTTGGCGGCTTTTGATGCGAAATCTGGTTTATACACTGGCGAACAATCATTCCTCGATTGGCGTGAGCAAACGTATTCAACGTGGACGCCAAACGATGTCAATACGATTGGGAGCAGCAAAGCGTTATCGACAAACGTGGTTCACTACCGCGCGATTCATCTCGCGGCTAAGTTGGCAGAGAAGTACGACTCAACCAGCGCGGTCAAATACACCGATTGGGCTGAGCAGTTAAAAACCGCTATCAACGAGCAGTTTTGGAATGCCGAACGCGGTATGTACGTAAGCTATTTGTTTGACAATGGCAAAGACATTGCGGTCGACAAATACGATATGTTGGGCGAAGCGTTGGCGATCATCAGTGGCGTGGCAAGTGATGCGCAGGCGAAACAAATCTTGGCCAATTACCCACACAGTGAGTTTGGCGTGCCGGTTTACTTCCCTCAACAACCGGACGTGCCTGTGTACCATAATCGCGCAATTTGGCCATTTGTTACCGCGTACAGCTTGCGCGCCGCGCATCAAACACAAAACGTGGCTGCGGCGAACAATGCGATTCAATCGTTGGTTCGTGGCACGGCAACTAATTTATCCAACATGGAAAACTTAGAGTGGCTTTCTGGTAAGTCATTCATCATCCATAGTGATCATGGCGAAGACCAGAGCTTGGATGGCCCAGTGATTAACTCTCAGCGTCAGCTTTGGTCTGTGGGTGGCTACTTGAACATGGTGGTAGAGACCCTATTCGGCATCCATACCGAAACGGGTAAGTTGGAAGTGAAGCCATTTATCACAAGTTGGGTGCGCAATAACTTGTTGGCTCAGTCTGAACAAATCACGTTGGAAAACTTTGCCTTTAAAGGAAATAACTATTCGGTAACCATTGATTTGCCTGAAGTAAGCAAAGATGAAACGGGCTACTACCCAGTTGAAAATGTCACAATGGACGAAGAGGGGCATTTCCACGTGACACTGGGCGCGCTAGTGAACGTAGATAGCAGCATTACTTTAGTTTCTGGTGTGAAACCGTATGTGAGTGAAGATAGCCGCGTTTATTCTCCGCAAGAGCCAAAACTGGTAGTAAAAAGCGTTGATAATTCGGTTTCGATTGACGTGACGAGCAAGTACAACGTGAACTTGTATCGCAATGGCGAGCTGATTCAAAAGAACGTGATTGCTCAATCTTATTCCGATACGCCAACAGGTTTTGCTTGTTATTTGGCTGAAAGCATTAACGATAAAGGCTTCCGTTCTAACCCAAGCCAACCAGTTTGTGTCGGTGAAGAGATCCGCATCAAACTCGATGGCGAATATCAGCCACTCAAAGACAATGTCTCAGTGGTTACGGTGAGTAAAGACAGTGGCATCGTAAAAGGTGCAGAGTCGTTTACAGCCCCTGTAACGGGCACTTACCAGTTCGATGCTTGGTACAACAATAACCTAGGGCAACTTAATACTGGCATCACGAACACCGTGAAATTGTTAGAGGTATTGGATGATGCAGGTAAGGTGGTTGGCCAAGGTTACTTGCAGATGGGCCATATTGGTGAAAACCAAGGTATGCGTTACTCAACGCCAATTGAAGTAGCGTTGGAGCAGGGAAAAACCTATCAGATCGCGCTGAAGGACCACTTCAATATGAGTTACCTCAAATCGAATGAAACCTACATCTACGCTGGTGGTATTGAGGGTGAAAAGAACGAAGCGCAAATCGCAGATATTCGAATCACACCTTTAATGTAGACTGTTTTAACAAAGCTGTATTCTAAAAAAACTGTGTTTTAAGAAAAAAAGCCGCTGAGATTATCAGCGGCTTTGTTGTATTTGCTATCGGTGGCCGTTTACAGGTTAGTTTGCAGCCTGCGGACGAGGTTTACGGCGCTGACCTGACGGTTTGTTTCCTGCAGGCTTAGCATTGTTTGGCTTGCGGTTACCAGACGGTTTACCAGCGTTGCCATTCTTATTACCGTTTGGTTTATTTCCACTCGGTTTATTGCCATTTGGCTTGTTGCCGTTAGGTTTACGGTCATCTGGTTTGCTGTGTGCACGACCTTGGCCTTCACGGTTACCTTTAGGCTTGCCTGCACCGCCTTGGTTGGTGCTGTTTTTGTTGCCGTTGTTACCAGCGTTGAAGCGACGCTTAGGTTTGTTTGCACCATTGCCTGCTTTCTTATCGGTTGCTGGGGCGTTTTCACTTGCAGCATTTGGCGCTTTTGGTTTTTTCGGCTTCTTAGGTTTTTTCGGTTTGATTGGGCGAGTATCCAGTTTAGATTCTGGCACCACATTGGTTGGCGCAAAACCTTCCAGCTCTTTACGTGGTAGTACTTCTTGAATCAAACGTTCAATCGCAAACAACTCAGATGCTTCTAGCGCACACACGAGTGAAATCGCTTTACCTACTTCGCCCGCGCGGCCAGTACGACCAATACGGTGAACGTAGTCTTCTGCCACTTTAGGTAGCTCAAAGTTCACCACTTGCGGCAATTGAGGAATATCGATACCGCGCGCAGCAATGTCCGTCGCGACCAACACACGAATTTCACCCGATTTAAAATCCGCCAGTGCTTTGGTACGTGCGCCTTGGCTCTTGTTGCCGTGGATGGCAGCAGCCGGTAGGTTTTGTTCGATC
Source organism: Vibrio sp. OY15 (assembly GCF_000742455.1). Classification (NCBI taxonomy): domain Bacteria; kingdom Pseudomonadati; phylum Pseudomonadota; class Gammaproteobacteria; order Vibrionales; family Vibrionaceae; genus Vibrio; species Vibrio sp. OY15. The sequence continues at coordinate 253,025 of NZ_JPIL01000009.1, forward strand.
AGGAACTTCGCTAGACGGTTTGCGCCGTGTTTCGTTTTCGTAAACACCAGCACTTGCTTCCAATCGCCGTCTTTGATCAATTTAACCAACATCGGTGCTTTCTTTTTCACGTCTGCTGGGTAGATGCTTTGCTCAACCGTTCTTGCCGTCGAGTTTGCCGGGTTCACTGAAATCTCAACCGGGTTGTTCACCAAGCCTTTCGCAAGGTCGCGGATTTCATCCGAGAAAGTCGCCGAGAACAGTAGGTTCTGACGCTGTTTTGGTAGCAGAGCTAGGATCTTACGAATGTCACGGATAAAGCCCATATCCAACATACGGTCTGCTTCATCCAGCACTAGCACTTCCAGTTGGTCGAACTTCACCGCATTTTGGTTGTACAAATCCATCAGGCGCCCTGGTGTCGCGACCAACACATCCGCACCTTTGCGAAGACGCAGCATTTGCGGGTTGATCTTCACACCACCAAAAACCACCGCACTGCTTAGTGGAAGATGACGGCCGTACATAAACACGTTTTCTTGCACCTGAGCCGCAAGTTCACGCGTTGGCGTCAGGATAAGTGCACGAACTTGGTTAGCACGAACGCGAGGGCCGTTCGATAAACGCTCAAGAATCGGTAGCGTAAAGCCTGCAGTTTTACCTGTACCAGTCTGCGCTGCTGCCATTACGTCTTTCCCTTCCAAAATAGCAGGAATTGCTTTTGCCTGAATTGGCGAAGGGGTGTCGTAGCCTTTCTCTTGAATAGCTTTAAGGATTGGAGCAGATAGACCTAACGAGGTAAAACCCATATGTATGATTCTCAATTGTAGAGTTAGATAACAACGCGCCGAAAACAAATCGGTGCGAAAAGTGCGACATTCTGAGGCTTTTACGCGCAGGCTTCAACTAATTCCGTCATGGATAAATATTTGAACTGGATCTCATTTCTTTTTGGCAGGCAAAACTGATAACTGGTTTGGTCGATCGATTGAATGGTTTTACGTTGGCGATGCCCATTCTTACATCGTTATCACGGTATGCAGTTTTAGTTTATCAAATGCTGTTCGGAGTGTGGGGGAGGCTTGCTCCTTTCATTACTTCGCTTTTGCATGCGTTAAAAACGCACTCGTCAATTGCTGAAAGAGCGAATCTACCGATGGGCGGTCGGATACATGATGGAAGAGCGGTGTGTGGACATCACCACGAATATCATCGCTGTGACCGCAAAGCTGATTACACATTCGTACTGGTTCGACAATCTTCTCGACGTCGGCATCAATCAGAATGCATGCTTGTGACAATACCACTTGTCCGCCGCCTTTTTTAAGTAAAACACGCTGCGCGGTTCCCACGACTTTTTGCCCGCCAATGTTGAGGTTGTACTCGCCATCGCAGTAGGAATAAGGCGTAGCATGAACATCCACTTTCACGCCGAGCTGTTTAAAGAAAACCGTTAATATCGCACATAAATCGAGATACGCTTTTTTGATGTTGTAAGGCTCGCCTTCTGGCCAGTGGTAAATGTGGGATAGATTGATAATACCTGGCACCTGAGGGACTGGGGCACCACCGGTTTTACGAGAAAAGAGCTTCCAGCCAGACGTATTTAACGCATGTTCTAACTCATTAGACACTGGCCATTTCTTACCCGCGGGAAGCACGAGCGTTGGACTTTTTACTTGCCAAAGTAATAGCACTTGCGAGAGTTGGTTGGACTGAACTTGTTTAATGAGCTCATCTTCTTTGTCAAATGCATCAGCGACTTCCGTAGCTGTGTAGCGAATTAGCTTATTTTTAGCAACCAAACTCTATCCCTCGCGGCTATTTAATCATTACTGTTGTATCTCAGATACAGCTTTATTGCTAGGTCTGTGATTATTAGGTTTTTGCTCGCTAGCTGCATGATCACCTTTTGGATCTTTTCCGTTGTCCATTAATTCTACTTGAACACGCGATAAAAAGTTTTTGCTAGTCATCACATCAGCCATTCATAAAATCTGCCATCTATGAAAAATTTTGGCGATATAAGTATGAAAAAGCGAGTGATGACTCTCGCGTTAGCGGCATCATTAACGGGATGTGTGACGTTCCCAACTCAAGAATCTGAGCAAGTACAGGTGCTTTGGGACAATGTGAATGCGATTGAAAACTGTGAACTAATGGGTACCGTGATCGGCTCAGAAGGACACTTTTACGACTATTGGCTTCACGCCGATAAAGACATGGTTTGGGGGACGCTAAACCAAATGCGCATCAAGGCGGCAGATTTAGGCGCAGATACCTTGTACTTATATCAACCGTTGAGCTTTTCTACGTCAGTGACGATGTTTGCAAATGCTTACAAGTGCAAACAGTAGCTATTGGCTTGATCATAATTGAAAGACAGGCGTTGCTCGCCTGTCTTTGATGCGCTCTACAAATACTGGCTACCTTGCGTTAATTGACGTTTGCTGTCGCCACCGCTGATGTATCAGAAAACGACAATGTAAAGTCTCGCTCAGTATTAAGCACTTTGGCTGGAAACTCTAAGCTCAACTGCGTATGTGGCGCGACTTCTGAAGCAATGCTAGTAACGAATTTTCGGGTTTCTCCAGGAGAGATCGATTTGTCACTTCCACCTTGTGATGAGAGCTCAGCGATACCCATTGTTTCAAGTGTGTTACCTGCAGTATCCGCCAGGTGTAATAAAGATTCTGACTTGTAGATTAATTCTCCACTTTCGGTGCGATAGGCATTAAACGTGTTGAAATTTGGTTGTAATGATCCTTGTGATCCAATGTTAGTAACGGAAAATGTCACATTAGCGCCATCAAAGTTCTCGACTCTTACGAGTACGTTACCGTCTTGGTAACGAGCGGCTGCTGCCGCGGTTGCTTGTTGTTTCTGCCGCTGTTTCTCTTTTTCAATGTCGCTTAACTGTTTCTGCTCATTAGCGATTCGATTCTTTGCCATGGAGTACGACTGATCGACCATTGCTATTAAAGCGGGGATTGAATACAAAGTGAGGCCTTCCAAATGGTCAAAGTCGATTTTGGCATGTTGAGTACGTTTATGATTAGAAAATTGGCAGTAACCATCAATCAAACTGATGAAAGCCACTTCAAAAGTGCCCTGTAATCGGCTTACTTCCTGTGCTGCTTTCTCTAGATTTGAGCGGACTTTCCGAATCTCTTCCAAACTCTTTTGTGAAAGACGACCGTTTGGCGATACGTCGTTAGAAACCGAAACCAGTTCTTCGGTCACAAATGGATTGTTTTCGGCTGGAATCACCGTAGTTATACGGTTGGATTTGGTGATGTCTTCGCCCAATAAAACCATCATTTTTTGCGATGCGGCGGTTGTGTTGCCCGCTAATACGTCACTACAGTTTGGCGACGTATTGGCATACACGGCGAATGCGGTAAAAAGTGAAAGTGTAACGGACCAGCCGATGGTGACGAGTCCTGTCGTGGTTCGAGTATTCATCCTGATAACCCCTCTGTCATTTGGTGCGATTCACTGACGTAATTGCCAATCAAAAGATTGGCTCGCGACATTCAGAATGGTTCTGGTCAACCCTTCGTAGTGGGTCTGCCCACAGATGCTTTTTTAGTCGTTTATCAACCGCTAAGCCACGATTGATAAAGTGTCTGAAATTGAGAGCATTAACGCTGCGAAGTTGATGTCTTTGACTGAAAGATAGACGTAACTTTTCTAACCATCAAATACGTGATTGAGTTCTCATTTTTATATGAGTGAGAGGTTCAAGAGAAAACAGGCACTTACTGTAGAGAGTTGATTTGAAGGAAAAATATAAATTTTTTTGGGGAACTTTTTTGATGCTGCCTTTGAGACTTTTTTGAATCTCAAAGGCAGGTTCTTACACTCGCGCTCAATTACAACGTGTTGAGGACATCCGCGAGTCGAGAGACAGCTGTCGTCAGTTCTTCTGGTGTAGCATTGGTAAAGTTAAGACGCAGAGCGGCTTTTACCTTTGAACCTTCTGGATAAAAGACCGGGCTAGGCACTACAGCAACCCAGTTTGCGAGAAGGTTTTTCGCCAGTTCGAAGGTGTCGCATTCTGGAATTTCGACCCAAACGAACATACCACCATCGACGGGTTTGAGTACGCAACTTTCTGGCAGCTGTTTTTGCAGTTCAGCAAACATGACATCGTAACGTGATTTGTAAAGCGCACAGATGGTTGAAATGTGCGTTTCGAAGTTGTCATGTTGCAGTAGACCATGCAGCAAAGCTTGCATAGGAATACTAGAGTGCAGATCGGCACCTTGTTTAATTTTGATGAGTGGCTCAAGGTAGCTACTCTTGCCCGTAACTACACCAATACGCAAGCCTGGTGAAGCTATTTTGGAGAAAGAGCGCAATACGATGGAGTGCTGTGGGCAGAAGTCCGAAACCAGTGGAAGCGCTTCACCAGAAAAACGTAGCTCGCGGTATGGTGCGTCTTCAATGAATGCCACGTCGTATTGTATACAAAGCTCGGCAACTTTTTGGCGAGTCTCTAGCGCCCAGCACACGCCCGTTGGGTTGTGAAAATCGGGCACAGCATAGAACATTTTCGGTTGCTGTGTAGCAAAGCATTGTTCAAGTTCTTCAAGGTTTGGACCACACTCGGTTTGTGAAACGGTCACGATGTTGGCTTGCACTAGACCGAATACTTGCATAGCACCAAGGTAGCTCGGTGCTTCCATCACCACTTTATCGCCCGGATTCACGTACGCACGCGCAATCAAATCTAGCCCTTGCTGAGAGCCCGTTGTGATCATAGCCAAATGAGATTCCGGCAGCTGGTAATAATCGGTCAAAAAGTTAAGTAGCGGGGCGTAGCCTGCTGTTGCGCCGTATTGAAACACCTCTGGCATATTCGCGAGGTTTTCGAGCGTCGGTTTCATTAAGTCGATCGGGAAGGTTTTTTCGTCCGGCAAGCCACCTGCAAGAGAAATGACGTTCTTATCGCTCGCTGCTGCGAGGATCTCTCGGATGTAGGATGACTTAGTTTGTTGTAATGACTGTGCGATTTCCATGTGCTGTGCTTCTCGTAAATGTCTTTTTTATGTCAGAAATAGTATAGGTAAATTGCCAAGCTTGGTGTGTCCATTTATGCTGTTAAACATGTCCACTTATGCTATTTAAGCGAAAGTTTACTCCGTGAGCCATCAACAAGTTTCCAGAATCAATGACGTGCTGTTTTACATTCACCAAGACATTAGCAGAGATTTATCGGCTAAAGAGCTAGCAGATGTAGCAGCCTATTCTGAACAGCACTTCCATCGTATTTTTAAAGATGTGGTAGGGGAGTCTGTCCATCAATATATCCGTCGCACAAGAATGGAATACGCCGCCAATCAACTGATGTTTGATACCAGCTCATCGGTGTTAGACATTGCTAACAAGTGCGGCTTTAGCTCGGTATCTTCTTTTAGCCGAGCGTTTAGAGCAACGTTCGCTATGTCTCCTGGCGCGTGGCGAAAACATGATTTACAAGTCGCAGAAAAGCCGTATCTAAAAGATCCGGAAGTGGCTGCGGGTTATCATCGGGTTGCTAAACGCGAGTTGCCAGAACCTAAAATTATGGAGGTTCCACAACGCTTTGCGGCTTATGTGCGGCATGAGGGTTATAGCCGTTCCATTCGCAATGCGTGGCTGATTTTGAAGGCGTGGGCAAGCTCTGAGAATCGGGACTTTTCGGTTCAATACGGTTTGCATCACTCCAACCCCGCTTGGGTCGAGCTCGATAAGTGTCGCTATGTGGCTTGTATGGCGATTGATAAGCCGCTTAAAGTACGCGGTGTCGTGAATCAAATGACGATTCCGGGTGGTTTGCATGCTGTTTTTCGCTTAACAGGGGTATATGGAGAGCTTCTTCCTCAATTGAGTATGGTGTTAGAAAAGTGGTTGCCGAATTCAGGCTTTAAGCAGCGTTCTACTCCCGCTTATGTTCACTATCATAAAAACCATTTCCTTAGCCATGATGAGGCGTTTGAGCTGGACTTCTATCTGCCCATCAGTTTTTTCTAACTGGAGTATTTATTTACTATCCGTAAGGAAGAGAATGCTAAGCTCTATATGGTGATTTTTTACAAATAATTGAAAATTAAATGAACATCGATCATGTAAAGCTATTTGTCCGTTTGGCTTCGACACACAACATCAGCATGGCTGGTCAGGAGCTTGGACTTTCTCCTGCTGTCGCTAGTGCGCACATCAACAAACTTGAGGACAGCTTAGGAGTTCGTTTAGTTCATCGCACCACACGCAAAGTTTCCTTAACTGAAGAAGGGCAGGCTTTTTTACCTCACGCGGAGGAGGTCCTTGCAACAGTGGAGGCAGCAAGGGGAGCTGTTGGATCAGGGCAGAGTGCGCCAACGGGAGTATTACGTATAACCGCCTCTGCAACTTTTGGTCGCTTGCATATTGTGCCCGCATTAAAAGGTTTTATGGCGCGTTACCCAGGGTTAACCGTGGACTGCCGATTTTCTGATTCCATTATTGATCTGGTTGAGGGAGGTTTCGATGTCGCCATTCGTGTCGCTGAGTTGAAAGATTCTTCATTGGTCGCAAGAAAGCTTGCGCCAGATCGTCGTATTATCGTTGCATCACCAGATTATATTGAACAATTTGGGAGACCTAACAAGCCCCAAGACTTGACGAATCATCAATGTATTAACTTAGTTGGAATGAATAATTGGTCATTCAATACAAAAGATGGAATGGTCAATGTAAGAACTTCTGGTCGTTTTAAAACTGATAATGGTGATGCGATGAGAGACGCGACGGTAAACGGGTTAGGTATTTCTATCAACTCGGTTTGGAGTGTTTATCAAGAATTACAAAGTGGTCAGCTAGTGGAAGTACTCGAAGATCACCCTTTAGCGATGGATGCTGGGATTTGGGCTGTGTACCCAAGCTCTCGTTTAATTGCGCCTAAGGTGCGTGCCTTTATTGATTACTTTGCTGAATACTATGGCACGCCACCTTATTGGGAGTTTGCGGAAAAGTGATAACAAGTTTCACTTATCGAATACATTGTTTTTAAGGTCCGAATAAAAACGAACCTCAAGATAATTCTTAATTGTTATTAATAGAGTTTGCTTAAGATTAATTCAATAGTATCAATTATCTGCTGTGTTTTGCTTTGATCTAATGCATCAGGGTGTGGGGGCGCGAATGCTTCAATGTCATTATCGAAGTACATACCATGCGCTTGAGCAAACTCTTCTGATAGCGCAGCGCGAGTTAGAATATCTGCTCCTAAGCGGATATCACCACCAGCAACCCCATAAGCATCTTTAACCATCTTACTACCTAGGAATGATTTTGGGTTTACTGATACCAACATAGGGCCAGTGTTCTTAAGCTTTAGTCCGATTGCTCGTGACCACATCGTTAATGCCAATTTGCTTTGGGCATATGCTTCGCCATCTGACAATGGTTTGTTACCGAGTAAAGCGCTAGTGTTTACTGTTGTTTGTGCAGCTGAAGACAAATTAACCACACGACCCGTATCTCCGAGCAACGGCAATAGCTCTCTAGTGAGTAAGTAGGGAGCAATGGTGTTGACTGCGAAGCGTACATCAAGACCCTCTTTAGTTCTTGGATTTGGTGTTGCGTACACACCAGCATTGTTAATGATGACGTCTAAATGATTGAACCGTTCTGTTATCTCCATCACTATCTGTTTTACCGCATTGGGAGAGGATAAATCAGCAACAAGGCTTTCAACTTTACCACTTTTCATCTCCCTCAAACTTTGCTCAACTTGTTGAACTTTCTCTATATTCCGGCCATGAATTATTACGTGTTGTTCACGGTTAATTAACATTTTCGCGGTTTCTAAACCAATACCGTCAGTAGATCCAGTAACTAGAATTGTCTTTCGCATGATCGCTCTCATTGTTGAGGGTTAATATAGAACGATCATAGTGGCATCTTTTGCATTCGACTATTGAGACTAAAAAGAAAACACTTTCTAGGAAAAATTGAAAATAACTTTGTTGTTCTTTTTGTGGACGGTGCGACGAATTAACGTCTCATTAGATGCTACGGTTATACATGTGGTGCTCAAAAATTAGGCACTATTTTGTACTCAAATAATAGCCAAGAGGTCTCTATGTTAGGTGAAAATCACTCATTAACTCATGAATTCCCAGAACATTTGGATACCATTACTCAGCTTACCGAAAACGATGCATCATTTGCTGAAACCGTTAAAAACTACAATGCTTTAGATAAGGAAATCCGCGTACTAGAACTTCAAGGAAGCCCGATTGATGATCACGAAATGAACGTGTTAAAACATAACCGGGCTGAGCTCAAAGACTGGCTCCACTCGCGAATAATGGGTTCTTAGTGACGAAATGATCATCGGCTCGTAAATTGCGGGCCGATTTTAGTTCCAATGGACGATGCCAAGTGTGCAAACACTAGGATTGCTGAGCAGGAGCTTGGAGTGGCAGGTGGCCTGTTTTTACCCAAATGACCGTTTCTTGCTCTACAAAAGGAAAGTGCTCACTCATATGTGGACTGCGTATCCAAGAGTAGGGAGGATAGGTTCCTAGCTCGTCTTTAAATTCCCCCGATAACACAAAAATTTCTTCACCACCAAAGTGACGGTGTGGTTGAAACTTCTCACCTTTTGGCCATTTAACCAACGCGACATGTTCGTGCTCAAAATGATGCAGAGGCATGACTTGCAACCCACCGACACCACTCTGCCAGCTCGCTTGGTTTGTATTAATGCGAACTGTTTCAAGACCCTCAGATTCGAACTGATTTAGTTTAACTAAAATCACACAGCCTTCTTTGCTAAATGGTGCGTGTTGACTTCCTGGAGGGTTACGAAGGTAAGTGCCGGCAGGGTAGTCACCGTATTCGTCAGAGAATACCCCCTCGAGCACCAATATTTCTTCTCCTTGAGGGTGAGGATGAGTCGAAAACTGCGAATTTGGCTCGTACTTAACGACGCTGGTGGTATGCCCTGATTCTTTGGCTTCTCGTTCCAAAGGTTTGCGCCACACACCTTTGGAAGGGCTGGCGATCCATTCCTGTTGAGCAGTATCTATCACGATTCTTTTTGAAAAATCCATATTCAACATATTGAAATTCCGTTACTTATTTAATTACTAATTCTCATTAGTATACGTATAAAAAACATCAATTGATTCATTTGTTGATAGCCCAATTCATGGATTGAGTACGAACATGAAATCGGAGCCTAATTTAAATTTCTGCTTGTGTAATGAGAATTGTTATATTATAACATCGCAAAATTAAATGTTATAACACAACAAAAAGGAAAAAGTAGTGAATAAGAAATTGGTGTCTCTCGTGATCGGTAGCATTTTTGCATCCCCTGTTTTTGCCGACACACTATCGAACCCACAGATTGGTGTTGTTGTTGATGGCTACTACCAAGATGGCCAACGTCATAATTCTGAGCGCGAAGAAGGCTTTGGTCTAGGCCATACGGAATTAAACTTCTCATCAAATATCGACGACAAGTTTTACGGCGCATTGACCGCGGTTCTTGAAAGTCATGGTGATGAGACAGAATTAGAGCTTGAAGAGGCATTCATCGAAACTTTGGCATTGCCATATGGTGTAAACGTGCGCGCTGGCCGATTCCTATCTGACTTTGGTTACCTGAATAACCAACACATGCACACCGATAGCTTTGTTGAGCGTCCAATTGCTTATCGTACTTTCCTTGGCTCGCACTACTACGATGATGGTGTACGTGCAAACATCGTGTTGCCAACCGACCTTTACGTAAAATTTGGTGTAGAAGCGCTTAGTGGTAGCAAAATGTCTTCTGTCGAAGATGGTTCTGAAGTTGGCGTGTACACCACGACGCTGAAGCTTGGTAATGATTTCTCTGAATCTTCAAGTTGGCAGTTTGGTTTAAGTTACCTGCGTAACGAAAATGGCAAAGTTAAAGAATTCGAAGATCATGACCATGGTCATGGTCACGAAGAAGAACATGACCACAGCCACGCTGCGGCTGTAACGGGTGCGAACCTATACGGCGCAGATTTTGTGTGGAAGTGGGCACCAGATGGTAACTACAAATACAGCAACTTCACGCTATCGGCTGAATACATGCTGTTAGACGGTGTGGTAGACAGCAAATATAAAAACGATGCAGAGTCACCAGACAACTTAAGCGCTTACTATGTTTCGGGTGTTTATCGCTTCAACCCAAGCTGGTCAGCTGGTCTACGTTACGGCGAAGCAGAAAGCTACGATGGTCATGCACACGGCGACCACATGCATTTCACTGAGCTGAATGATAAAGAAATGGATGCGATGATCGCATGGGATTCTTCTCATTTCGGTACTATCCGTGCGCAATACACTCGCATTGATAACCAAGACAGTGAGACAGACAACGTGTTCACTCTGCAATACGTGATGACATTTGGAGCGCACGGTGCTCATGCGTTCTAAGCTGACATTAAATAAATGTAGTTTGGTGATGATGGCGGCAGGAGCTGCCATCATTGCTTCGCCTGCTTCGGCTCTAAACATTTTCGTTTGTGAGCCAGAATGGAAAGCCTTTCTTGAAAGCCACGCGCCAGATGCCAGTATTTATTCAGCGACAACGGCTAAGCAAGACCCACATTACGTACAAGCTCGTCCTTCTTTGATTGCGAAGATGCGCCAAGCGGACATGGCAATGTGTTCGGGCGCAGAGCTAGAGGTGGGGTGGTTACCTATGCTGCAAGTTCGTAGCAGCAATGCGGCGGTGCAAAATGGTGCGCCGAGCATGATCTACGCGACGGACTTCGTGCGCATGTTAGATACTCATGCTCACGTTGACCGTAGCATGGGAGATATACACGCTCACGGTAACCCACATGTTCAATTTGCGGCAAATGACATGATTCCATTATCTCGTAAAGTCACGGAGCGCCTAAAAGCGATTGATCCCGACAACGCACAAAGTTACCAAGTGAATGGTATGAAGTTTCGTGCTCATTGGCGTAAAAAGCTTAAAGAATGGAATGAGAAAGGGGCTGCTTTAAAAGGTAAGCAAGTTGTCGGTTATCACGCGACGTATCGTTATTTGTACGATTGGCTCGGAATGAAGCAGATTGCCGATCTCGAACCTAAACCGGGCATTTCACCGACCACATCTCACCTGCAATCGCTTACCAAGTTAGATGCTGACAGTTTTGATGCGGTTGTTTACTCCTCTCATCAGGATCAGCGTCCAGCGAACTGGTTGCAAGATCATACTGACAAACCTGTGATTCAACTGCCATTGACCGTTTCTGAGGGTGAAAGCTTGGATGAGATGTACGATCAGGTCATTGATGATTTACTGGATGTGTTAGTGCCGCCCGTTCCTGAGAAGATCTAAGTCATGGCGGATTATACATGGCTTTTACCTGCGGTTTTGTGTGGTTTAATTGCGTTAGTTGGCAACATCGTTCTGGGGCAACAAGTTCTTAATCGTCAGATCATCTTTATAGATTTGGCGGTGGCGCAAGTCGCGGCATTGGGGGCAGCACTAAGCCACTACTGGTTGAGCCAATACGCGCTGTTCTCAGGCTCATTCTTTGGCGAAATGATTGGCCCTTGGGTGATGTCTTTGATGCTTTGCGGTTTGATTGCCTTAATGGAGAAACGATACCAGCAACATTTAGAGCCCATGATTGGCAGCTTGTTTGTCGTGTCTGCATCGCTGGCGATCCTGCTGGTGAGTAAAGACCCACACGGCGGAGACTTTATTCAAGGCATTCTTAATGGGCAACTGTTATGGGCGACTTGGGCAGACGTTTGGCCTTTGGCACTCATTACCGCTGCGATGTTGCTATTGGTTTGGTTAAAACCTGCGTTTATGCGCGGTAGTGGTTTTTATCTGATCTTTGCTATTCTGATGCCCATTACGGTCAAGTTAACCGGTATTTATTTAGAATTTGCTTTGTTGGTGATTCCAGCGTTATGTGCGGCAGCATTGAAGGGAACTCGATTCTTTGTCGCCAGCATCAGCATCGGTATTGTTGGGATCTTATCGGGTATTGCCGCATCGGCTCGCTACGACTCACCAAGTGGCGCGAGTATTGTGATCACCCTGTTTATTACTGGCATGTTGTTTAATCTCTTGCTTCAGCCTTTTCTGGTGAAAATAACAAAACCAGCTTTTGTAAGAGATTAAGAGACAAGTAATATTGGTCTGATGACGTAGTACTTGAGTAATCAGACCAATACTTTTCTATCCAAGTCCTCCAATCGTGTAACTTTGCGCCTTCCAACACACTTTCTTACGTTGATCTTGCCATAGTCATCAAGTTGCCTTGATTAGTTCACATCCGACTCCCAGACTGTTTCTATAGTTTTTATAAGATATAAAAGACCCTGCGTATGAGAAGCGCAGCTGTAACGCGACTAGGCATAAAAACAAAAACGCTAGGGATACAAGCGAATTTGTAATCTCAACATTTAAGGAAGACCAAGATGAAACCGGAAAAAGTAGCAGTAGTCACTGGTGCGGCTCGTGGTATTGGCCAAGCGATTTGTGAGCAATTACTGGAGGATGGATTCCACGTAATCGGGCTAGACATATCGCCCGTGGAATGGAGTCAGTCGGCGCAGCTAAGCAGTTATCAAGTCAACTTGTGTGATGCCGAAGCCGTCAGTGAAGTAGTAGAAAGTGTTGTAGAGCAGCACGGAAGAATCGATGCTCTGGTTAACAACGCGGGCATCACTCGAGATGCACTGTTGCCAGACATGTTAGAGCAAGACTGGGACAGCGTGATCGACGTGAACCTAAAAGCGGTGTTCTTACTCACCCAACGTGTTGCTCCTGTCATGCTAGAGCAGGGTGCAGGTAGTATTGTCAGCATTTCTTCTATAGTGGGAACGGATGGTAATATCGGCCAGAGCAACTACGGCGCAAGTAAAGGCGGCGTCATCTCAATGAGCAAAGGCTGGGCGAAAGAACTTTCAAGAAAGGGTGCACAGATACGCGTCAACTGTGTCGCGCCAGGCTTTATCGCCACCGACATGACCAAGAACTTGCCAGAGAAAGTCATTCAAATGATGGAAGGCAAAACCCCATTAGGGCGCATGGGCTCAGTTCAAGATATTGCCAATGGCGTCTCTTTCCTAACCTCAGATAAGAGCGCCTACATCACAGGCCAAGTGCTCAAGATTGACGGTGGGCTGGTGTTATAGCTCGCTAATCAAAACGTCAAATAACAAACGCCCTTTATTTATGTGAAGGGCGTTTTTGTTTGAGGAACATTAATTGACCTGCTGGTATTTTTTTGCTCCTAAATGATTCAGTGGAATCAGTCAATAGTACGTGATGGAAGGTATAATTGCTTACTTTTATTAGCGAAGAAACTGATTGTATTGAGTGTTTTGTAGCCACTTGTTTTCTGGTAGCTTACAGCTCTTATTAAAGCTGTTGTGCCAGTCACATCTAATTGACCAAACATACAAGGAAGGAATTGTGAAGTATACGCCAAAGCCTATTCGACCTAGCAACCCATCTGCATTAGAGTTGGTTATTTATTACTACGAATGTCAAGCGGCCTGAATATCACGACAAAAAGAATAGTGTTGCGCTTAACAATGAATCTAAAGAAGCTTGCAAGCAGCGTACTGATGCTTTGGAAAAGGATTGGGCACACCTTCAGCATGAGCGAAAAAAGATCACTTCTCAGGTGATGCTACAGCAGGATCTTGAAACATGCCGTGCTGAAAACAAGTTGAAAGATGAAGATGAGTTGTTCGAGGAGGCTCATCATCCGACTTGTGTGCTGGCTCGTAATCTCACTGCAGTTGGTGAACCTAAGCCGAGTAGCATCCATGACCCACATCATATCATTCCGGGTAAAGGGCGGTTTCAGCAGGTTAGACTTGTTGTGACACGATTAGCTCTTCATGCTCACGGTATTGGAATCAATGACCCGTTGAATGGCGCTTGGCTACCTCGCTATAAAAATGACAAAGGTCACTGGGCAGGCAGTGAAGCACCAGCTCATCGAGAGATACATCGGTATAACTATGAATCATGGATTGTGAATACGTTTAGTTCTCCAATGCTGCCTGAGCAGGCAATGATTAGTCGCTTACAAAGAGTAAAGCACAAACTTCTGCATGGTGGATATCCGCAGAAAATTATTGAAAAGAAAGACACTAGCTGGAGCGGTCAATCATGAAAATCTACCAGTTAAAGCAACGCCCTGAGGAGTTTAAAACTCTAACTCTGGATATTATGAATCTTGCTAATCAGCTTGGTAATAAAAAGCTAGTAAGGCAACTCCGACTGCAGCCTTCTACTAATGAGCCTTTACTACCAATTTGGAAAGATGGTGTGGTTGGCGATTTTGAGGATGTTTTAGGAAAAAACTCTACGATGCCGGACATATCAACATGGTATAGCACATATCTAGCGCTAACTGCAGGTGCATGCGATAAGCTAGAATCGGTACTAGCGTCTGAGGGGGAGTTCTTGCCTATAAACGTTGGTGACGAAACCATATATGCTTTTAATTGCCTTAGTTTTGGCGCTGAAGATGAGTCTATGTGCCTTAAGAAACATACCGATGGTTTTGAAGATGGTCTGGAAACCATTGAATTTGATGAAGAGGATATCGAACCACGCTATGTATTCAAATCTCGCTTACAAGGCTGTACAGTGCTCTATGCTACAGAATCTTTCAAGCTTTTGTGCGAAGAGCATGGACTAGAAGGACTTAAGTTTGATGAAGATTTGCTGGATCCGTTTTAGTAGTTGACCAATGGGGTTAATGAATCCAACCACTACACTAGAAATTTGCAATACCTAAGCTAATGTTAGTGGGTTAATCGGGTCGTGGTTTTTCACAGTAGAGCCAAATTAGAAGTTGCATTTATTGCTAGTTCTGTCTTTTCTTTAGTAACAGTAGAATATGAAATCATGCAGTCGAGGCGTCAGGTGGCGGGATTGCAAAGCAGTCTTTATCTCTAGTATCAAAGAGGACGGGGAGCCGCTTTTTACAGGCGACTATATCGAATACACTAATTAGCGCAGTTTTAATAAGCGTAATGAAAATGAGAAGCTGAGAAAGCCCGAGAAGAACTATTAAGTCGAGATTCCTTTCTAATATGTAGTGAGTGGGTTGATTTGGCCAACCGACAAAAGGATTTGTAACATCTATAATTGTCCATTAAATGCTAATTTAGCAAAACCTACAACTCAATTTTCCAAAAATGAGTTTCGTTAGCTTGAATTAGAATAGCAAAGCGCTCTTCACGAAAGTTAAGGGCGTTAACAGCCTTTCATGTTGTTTGAACCAAGGTATCGAGATCCGCTTCGCTCTTAGTTACGTTCAACCTTAGCTGCTACTTTTCATCAACAAATAGAGATGAGTTACCATCAAGTAGCATAGGGAAGCGCGTGAGCACTATTCTCTCAAATGAACACTAAACCCCTTCTTTGTAGCCTGTCACCTTCAAACTACTTCCTCTAGCGCTAACAATTAATTCAAATGTGCGCTGGTTAATGATTTTTCTGTAAGTAACACAATTGAACGTGATAGAAGTAACAAAATCACCTCTTTGCGGTAACGTTCCCGAAAAGTTTATATATTATCGCCCTCATTGATATAAGTAGTAGAGACGCTCTGAGTACGAGCGCTCTGAAATTCAGGCTTTAGATGGACATTTAAAGTCACCATAAGTTTGCGATTTTTCTTGGGAACGTTTGCAATATGCCTAAGTATAAATTTACGTGAGACTATGGAAATGAAACTACACACTTTGACGATGGCAGTAGCGCTTGGACTGGTTACTGCACCTGCATTCGCAGCAACAGATGTTGACGCTCTTGAAAAGCGAATTAATGAATTAGAACAGAGACTTGAGCAGACAGAAAAAGCATCCACAGAAGCAAATGAGAAAGCCTCAAGCTTTGAGTTTCATGGCTACGCTCGTTCCGGGCTACTGATTAATGACGATCTGAATGGTGCAGTGGGTACTGGTCCTTACATGACGGCAGCTGGTGCTATTGGCGCTCCAGTTGGGCGATTAGGGGTAGAGGATGATCATTATGTGGAAGCAAACCTTATTCACAAACGTTTTGCAGATGATGGTTCCAGCGCATTGTTCCGAATCATGTTGGCAGATAGTACGGAAACCAATAACGAATGGACGGCGAGCGAGAGTCAATTAAACGTTCGTCAGGTATATGCTGAGCTAAACAAGTTGAGTATGTTCTCTGAATCAAGAGCTTTTGCTGACGCGACGTTTTGGGCTGGTAAACGATTTGACCGTGATAACTTTGACATTCACTTCTTTGACTCGGATATTGTTTTCTTATCTGGTACTGGTGCTGGTGTGTATGACGTCCAAATGAGCGATTCGTGGAAAGCAAACTTCTCGATCTATGGTCGTGATTTTGGTGAGATTGATAGCTCGTCAACAGATGTTGAAAACTATATCGCGACAATGAACAACCGCTTCGGTAATTGGCAATTGATGCTGAGCGGCATGACGTCTGCTGATAACAATGATCGCGTAGAAGGCGCAGCGGACAAAGGTTTACATGCGATGTTTGCTTACCATGGCGATAACTTCTTTGGCATGAGTGAAGGCTTCTCTAAAACCGGTATTTTGATGGGTGATGGACTGGGTGCGGAACTTAAAGGCATCGGTTCAAACGGAGATTTGTTAGAAGACGCAAAAGCCGTACGCTTGTTCAGCTATGGTGTAACACGCATCGGCGACAACTGGCGTGTAGCACCTGCGTTGCTAGCAGAACACAGCCAAGATCGCTTTGCTGAAAATGATGAATTTACGTGGGCATCGTTCAACATCCGCTTAGCGCAAGAGTTTACGCAGAACTTTGAGATGGTTTATGAAGGCTCATACCAATACATGGACCTAGACAATGCGATTGATAAAGCAAGTGGCAGTTTTTACAAAGCGACAATTGCACCAACGCTTAAGATGTCTACCGCTGCAGGTTTCTTTGACCGTCCGGAGCTACGTTTTGCAGTTAGCTACGTTGATTGGAGCGAAGACTTGAATGGCTACTCGATTAGCCAGGATGCGGGTGCTGCAACGATGGGTGATGGTGGTGAAGTTCTGTTTGCACTGCAAATGGAAACTTGGTTCTAAAGGGATCTAACCGACAAAGAGTAATAAGAAAAGCGCCAACTGATTTCAGTTGGCGCTTTTTCATTAACAGGACTGACGCTCAATTGTTTTGAAGGTTAGTACCATCTTACTCATTTCAAAACTTCTGTTGGCAATTCTATCTAGTAGCAGTTTCGCACCATTTTCACCCGCTTTATCAAATGCATAGTTAAATGTTGATAAGGTTGGGGTGCACACTGATGCGAGCTCATCATCACCAACTCCTAGCACTAAAACGTCTTTACCCGGTGTTAACCCGAGCTCTTGAATCGCTCTCATCGCACCGATAGCAATACGGTCTGTCGCACAGAACAAGCCATCTAGCTTAGGGTTCTTTGTTAAGTGTTGTTTTGCCAATGAATAGCCAGAATCGATGGTAAAGTCACCACGAGCATGGAAGGCGATCTCAAAACCATGATGCTGTAGCGCTTGAACAAATCCTTCAGAGCGTTGCTTATCTACCGCGATATCGTCACCTTGCACACCAATAAAACCCATGGTTTGGCAACCTTTTGCAACCAGTCTATTTCCCGCTTCAAACCCTACTCGTGCGTCATCATGAATGATGCTTGGAATATTAAACATGGAACCATCTTGACCGACGAGCACAACTGGAACGGCTGAGTTTTGAATTGCTTTTACCAGTTTGGAATCGAGGTGGGTGGCGTAAAGAATGATCCCTTCAACCCGTTTTTGGTTAAAGATCTGAATGTATTCCAGTTCTTTTTCGTGGGCTTGGTGAGTGCTAGCAAGTAAGACATGTTTCCCGGCTTTTTCAAGGACATCGGTTAATCCATCGACACCTTGGGATGTGGCATGAGAGGAAACCCGAGGAACAATGACACCAACCAGATTGGTCTTTTGAGATTTTAGATCTTTAGCGACTTGGTTCGGCACATAGCCACACTCCGCTACTGCTTGGCGGACCTTCAGTTTTGTCGCTTCTTTTACGCCATATTCATCGTTTATAACCCGTGACACTGTTGATTTTGATACGCCAGCCAGACGGGCGACATCATGCAGACTCGCCATTGTTCCTATCCATTCTGTTTTTCGTTTTTGGGATTGTTTGCAAAGAGAAGATGAAAAGCTCTTTGATAAGTAGCGATTCTAACCTCCTATACTGCTCTTAGGGAGAGAATTTGACGATCATTCTCACATTCTCTCTGCTTTATCTTTGATCATTTGGTTTTATTGAGCAAAAATCTGTTTTGCAAACGTTCCCGAAAATTTCGCAAGCTCAGATAATAATCCAATGGGGTATGAAATGAATTATCCGGCAGTAGCAAAAGAGTTGTTAACTCTATTAGGTGGTAAAAGCAACATCACCGCACTTGCGCATTGTGCGACACGCTTACGCCTTGCCGTTGCAGATGAGCAAAAAATAGATGAACAAGCGATTGATAGCCTTGAAGGAGTAAAAGGGCAGTTCAAAGTTGCGGGTCAGTACCAAATCATTTTTGGATCAGGCATCGTAAACCAAGTTTATGCAGAAATGGCGAAGTTGACGGGGATGAGTGAAATGTCCACCAACGACGTTGCGTCTGCTGGCGCAGAGAAACAAAACATCGTTCAGCGCGCGGTGAAAGGGCTGTCTGATATTTTCGTTCCAATCATTCCAGCAATCGTCGCTGGTGGTTTGTTGATGGGTATCTATAACCTATTGACTGCTCAAGGCTTGTTCATTGATGGCAAATCTTTGATTGATGCCAACCCAGGACTGACAGACTTGGCGAACATGATCAACACGTTTGCGAACGCGCCGTTTGTTTACCTGCCTATTCTGCTGGCATTTTCAGCCAGTAAGAAGTTTGGCGGTAACCCATATTTAGGGGCGGCGCTAGGTATGTTGATGGTTCACCCTGACTTGCTGAATGGTTGGGGATTCGGCGGCGCATCTGTGTCTGGCAACATTCCGGTTTGGAATATTCTTGGCTTTGAAATCCAAAAAGTGGGTTACCAAGGTTCGGTGTTACCGGTTTTGGTATCGGCATTCATTCTTGCGAAGGTTGAGCTAGGCTTACGTAAAGTCATACCTTCTGTTTTAGACAACCTTTTAACGCCATTACTGGCGATTTTCATAGCGGGTTTGCTGACGTTTACTGTCGTCGGTCCGTTCACGCGTGATATCGGTTTCCTATTGGGTGATGGTCTGAACTGGCTATACAACACTGCTGGCTTTGTTGGTGGTGCGGTATTTGGTCTTATTTATGCTCCGTTTGTTATTACTGGTATGCATCACAGCTTCATTGCTATTGAAACTCAACTTCTTGCGGATATTGCGACGACGGGCGGCACCTTTATCTTTCCTATTGCGGCGATGTCTAACGTTTCTCAAGGAGCGGCTGCGTTGGCGGTGGGCGTGATGAGCAAAGATAAGAAGATGAAAGGTATTGCGATTCCATCTGGTGTTACGGGTTTGCTGGGTATTACAGAACCGGCTATGTTTGGTGTTAACTTAAAACTACGTTACCCATTTATTGCGGCAGTTTGCGCTGCGGCGTTATCAAGTGCGTTCATCACAATGTTTAATGTGAAAGCTCAGGCATTGGGCGCAGCTGGTCTTCCAGGCATCATTTCCATTACGCCAGAGAAGATTGGGTACTACATCGCGGGTATGGTGATCGCGTTCTTGACCGCATTTGTTCTCACCATTGTTCTTGGTATGCGTGACCGCGCTAAAGTCGGTAGAAAAGCAGCGGCTTAATCTGAACTCCTTAGGGGTGGAGTCCCCCAAAATCCACTTCTTTTCCTAAATGTTTGGGATGCTAGCCAAGCACTAATGGCTTGGCTAGCCTTTTTCAATTTTTACTTGGTAGTGAAGGTGTTCAACACGTTGGACTATCAGGGCTTTAATTTCAAGGTAAGCAAGATGAATCAAGTGTGGGTAACTGGTGATGCTGTTGTCGATCTAATACCGGAATCTGAGACTTCTTTACTCAAATGTCCCGGTGGTGCACCAGCGAATGTCGCCGTAGCTATTGCTCGTCTATCTGGTAAGAGTGCGTTTTTTGGACGTGTAGGTGATGACCCATTTGGTCGCTTCATGCAATCAACGCTCGATCAAGAGGGCGTGAGCACGGAGTTTCTCGTTAAAGATCCTGAGCAAAGAACATCAACAGTGGTGGTGGATTTAGACGAGCAAGGTGAGCGCAGCTTTACGTTTATGGTAAAACCGAGCGCTGATCAGTTTATGTCTGTTGAAGACATCCCAAACTTTAAGCAAGGTGACTGGCTACACGTTTGCTCAATTTCACTGGCAAATGAGCCAAGTAGAAGCAGCACGTTTGAGGCGATCAAAAGAGCAAAAGCCGCTGGTGGTTTCATTAGCTTTGACCCTAACTTGCGCGATGAAGTGTGGCAAGATCAATCAGAGATCCAAGCTGTAGTGATGAAGGCTGTAGCGATGGCTGATGTGGTTAAGTTCTCTGAAGAGGAGCTTTTGTTCTTAACTGACTCAACATCGATGGCGCAAGGTTTACAACAAATAGCCGCTTTGAATATTGCTTTGGTCTTGGTGACACAAGGTGCTAAAGGCGTTTGGCGCGTCTTTGAAAATCAGAGTGAGCTGATCACTGGTCAAGTCGTTAGTCCGATTGATACCACAGGTGCGGGTGATGCTTTTGTCGGAGGGCTACTGGCATGTCTGTCTCAGCATGACGATTGGAAAAATCATCCTGTTGTTAGCTCTGCGATTCAATGGGCAAATGGCTGTGGTGCATTAGCGACGACGCAAAAAGGCGCAATGACCGCGCTTCCGACCCAGACAGAGTTGCTGCAATTTATTGGGCAATGATCTTCAGATCCAATTTCAGTTGAGAAAAATTATGAGCTTAAACAACCGTTGGACTGTAGAGCAAAGATATCGCCGACTTGAGCAAATCCCTCAGTGTGATATCGAAGAAATGACACTTTCACGTCAGCAAGATAAAGGCTTTCCTAGTTTTCATATCGCCCCTAGATTTGGGCTGTTAAATGACCCAAATGGGTTGTGTTATTTCAATGGTGAGCACCACATCTTTTACCAGTGGACGCCTGTGGGACCAGTCCATGGAATGAAGTATTGGTATCACCTTTCTACTAAAGACTTCATCCATTTTACTGATCATGGCGTGGGTCTTCATCCCGACCAAGACTACGATTCACATGGTGTTTATTCTGGTGGTGCTTTGGTTGAAAACAACAAGGCTTTGCTGTTTTTTACTGGCAACAAGCGTGACCAAAACTGGAATCGAATCCCAACACAGTGTTTTGCCACCATGGATTCAGACGGCAGCATTGAAAAGCACGGTGTAGTCATTGAGAACGAACATTACACGGAGCACTTTCGTGACCCAAAAGTTTGGAAGAAAGGCGACGACTATTTGATGGTGGTGGGTGCTCAAACCAAAACCGAGCATGGTTCTATGGCGCTCTATCAAAGCAAAGATTTGAAAACGTGGCAGCATAAAGGTCCTATCAAGACCAAGTTCTCTGACCTTGGGTACATGTGGGAGTGTCCTGATTTATTTGAGATTAATGGTCAATCGGTGATGCTGTTTTCTCCACAGGGCGTGAGCAGTAGTAATCCTTATGATTTCAAAAACATCTATTCTGTCGCGTATATCGTGGGTGATCAGTTGAACCTAGAGTCGATGACTTTAGAAAACCACCAAGATATTTTACAGCCAGATTATGGGTTTGATTTCTACGCCCCACAAACCTATTTAGATGAGAATGGGCGTCGCATTCTTATTGCATGGATAGGGTTGCCAGAAATCGACACGCCATCGGTCACACACCAGTGGGCAGGAATGTTGTCTCTTCCTAGAGAACTAACGTTGAAAGATTGTTTTCTTGTTCAAACTCCACTCCCTGAATTGGAGAGTTTAAGAAAAGAAGAGGTAGTCTTTGCACAGTCCCATACACTGGAAAGCACAAGTTGTTTGATCCAATTAGACCTTGAGGGCGATGGCTTTGAACTTGAGCTGAGTAACCTCAAAGGTGACAACATCGTCTTTAGTGCGACAAAGCACGAGTTTATGCTGGACCGTCGTCACATGTCTCATTTGTACGCAGAAGAATTTGGTAGCATTCGAAAAGCACCAAGATTGGACGCTAAGCAGACGATTGATATATATATCGACAATTCTGTCATCGAGATTTTCATTAATGGTGGCAAACACACGATGACCAGTCGTTTCTTTATTGATGACCTGAATACGGTAACGTTGAGAGGGTTGGAGCAAGCAAGGCTTTTCCCTTTGAAAGGTATTTCTGGTTTGTTTGAATCAGCTAAGTAACGGTTTCGAATACATTAAAACGCCCTTCATTGATTTAGTGAAGGGCGTTTTTCTTTCTAACTATCTAACTTAACTGCCTATCACGCACGTAAGTTGTTTGAACTAAGGTATCCAGAACAACTTCATTCTTGGTGACTTTGAAGTTTAGCGGTTGTTCTAAATCCCCAAATAGAGGTGCGCCGCCGAGTGTAGCTTACTCATCGTTGGCATCTCGAACCTAGTTCACATTATCGCGACGTTTTTACTTATAGCGTGAAAGAAAATCCCATAACCAAAGGTTCTAACTAAAAGAGATTGCAGGACTTTTATTTAGCGAATTCGACCTAATATCTTGAGTATGCCTAATCGCAGTTGGCGAAGAGGTGATGTTAATAATGCTTGCTGGCGCGTAAGACCCGTCAGTTTGAAGATGCATTCAAACACAATAAGGGAAAACAATGGCTAACGAATACATTCCACCAAAAGTTTGGACAAACGATAATGAAAACGGCGGTCAGTGGGCGAGCATCAACCGTCCGGATTCTGGCGCACGTCATGAGCAAGAGCTTCCAGTTGGTGAGCACCCATTCCAACTTTACTCAATGGGTACCCCAAACGGTCAGAAAGTGACGATCATGTTTGAAGAGCTTTTAGCGGCAGGCGTAACGGCAGCAGAATACGATGCGTACCTGATTAAGATTGGCGATGGTGACCAGTTTGGCTCTGGCTTTGTGGCTGTTAACCCAAACTCTAAAATTCCGGCATTGGTTGACCGTTCGGGTTCTGAGCCAGTGAACGTGTTTGAATCTGGCAACATCTTGTTTTATCTAGCAGAGAAGTTTGGTCACTTCCTACCAACAGAAGGCGCGAAACGTGCCGAGGTAATGAACTGGTTATTCTGGCTGCAAGGTTCTGCGCCATACCTAGGCGGTGGTTTTGGTCACTTCTACGCGTACGCACCAGAGAAGTTCGAGTACCCAATCAACCGCTTTACAATGGAAGCAAAACGTCAGTTAGATGTATTAGACAAGCGTCTTGCGAACAATGAATTCCTAGGTGGCGATGAGTACAGCATCGCTGATATCGCAACATGGCCATGGTACGGCAACCTTGTGTTGGGTCGTGCTTACGATGCGGCTGAATTCTTAGACGTAGAAAGCTACAAAAACGTTGTGCGTTGGGCAAAAGTAATTGATGAGCGTGAAGCGGTAAAACGTGGTCGAATTGTGAACCGTTCATGGGGTGAAGAATGGGAGCAGTTACCTGAGCGCCACAGCGCAGAAGATATTGATAGAGTATTGAAACTTAAACCATAAGCAATCTTGGCCTAGCTACGTCAAATGAGTTTAGTTTTATCTATGCTTATACAGTGACCTTAATCAAATCTATAGCGCACCATATACGGTGCGCTATTTTTATTCTCATTTAGTCTCGAAATGCTAATTTATATCACCTCTTGAAGAGCATTTAGTTCGTAGATGAATCTTTAATGTATTTATATATTATGATGCAAAACAAAGCTCATATTTCCATGTTAAATATGGACTGGTCATACTGCTTTCTAATAATTAAATTATTTAAAAATTATAAACTGATCTTATATCCATTATAAATAAAATTAATGATAATTAATATTTGACATAACCACTAAATTTATGTGGAATATGCGGGTTGATTTGTTTTGAAGAAATAAAATTAATTTCTAGTACTTTTATTTAAGACAAGCTTAGCTTTTAGCGATGTTTAATTATTAATGCTTATATCATGAAAGAGGATATGTATGATGTCGTCGTTTGAGTCGTACTGGGTTGGGATACGTCAAAGAATAGCCGCACAAACCGAAGGTAACCGCAGTTTAAAGTCTCTAGTCATTAAAAAGCAGCGTGTGAACTTAAATAACAGTGGGTTATCCTTTCGCGCTAAGTCCGGATGCCTTATCCCTCACTGTTATACCAAGTTCTCTGATGAGATAAACCTAAAAACATCGAAAAAATCGTCTCTTAGTTTTAAAAAAGGAAAGCTGTATTTTTCTCCAGTTTAATAATAAATGAAATTTACATAAATTATAATATTAGGTTTTTAAATTTATCGATAATTAATTACGATTTTATGATGCGTTTTCAATATGTTTTCTTGGTAAATAATTAGCTGGGCTTATTGTTGATTGTTTTTGTTGTTTCCTATTTAGATATGGATAAAAGCTCAATTACTTTTCCTATACCAACTTACTCCCTGAATTGACTTGCGCGCTTTTTCTCCCCTCTCAAAAAACATAGCGTTACGGAATTATTTTCGCTCCTGTTTCATTCTTCAAGGCGAAAGCTCTACCTACCTCTCATTATTTTCGACAAACATTGAGTAAAAGTAACCAATCGTAACAAGGTGGCTGTAACTGAGCGCCGTTTCAATATACTCGTTTTTTAACTAGGTAATCCCGCGCTTTGAATTCATTCGGGTACCGTTTGTAAGCCTTAAATGCTACTAAGATAAGATGTCATGATGAGAAAAAGTTCTATATTACACACAGTGTTAATTACAGGGTTCGCTGCTGTATCCTCGTTGGCTTATGCTGCGCCTTCAGTTGTGCCAAATGCGCCGGAACTCAGTTCTCGTGGTTATGTTTTGATGGACTTCCATACGGGGAAAGTACTGGTTGAACGTGATGCCCACAAACGTTTAAACCCCGCGAGTTTAACGAAGTTGATGACTGCTTATGTAGCTGGTCAAGAAATTAATACAGGCAATATTACGTTGAATGATGAGGTTGTCATCAGCCGAAATGCTTGGGCAAAAAATTTCCCAGATTCTTCAAAAATGTTTATTGAAGTCAATACTTCCGTTTCTTTGTCTGACTTATACCGTGGTCTGATTGTTCAATCTGGTAACGATGCCAGTGTCGCTATTGCTGAGCATGTTGCGGGAAGTGAATCAGGGTTTGTGAGTTTGATGAATAGTTGGGCCGCCAAGCTTGAATTGTCTAACACGGCATTCACCAACCCTCACGGCCTAGACAGTGACGGTTTATATTCGACACCTTATGATATTGCCAAGTTGGGCCAAGCGATTATTCGTGACTTACCTGATATCTATCCGCTGTATAGCGAAACCTCGTTTACTTACAATGGCATCACTCAATACAACCGTAATGGCTTGCTTCGTGATCGTAGTATGAATGTCGATGGCATGAAAACTGGTTATACAAGCGGCGCGGGTTATAGTCTAGCGACTTCTGCAACACAAGGTGATATGCGTTTGATTGCCGTAGTGATGGGAGCGAAGAGTGAGAATGTTCGTGAATCAGAAAGCAAGCAGCTGTTGAGTTATGGCTTCCGCTTTTACGATACGGTAATGCCGACTGAGGCGGGTGCGGAACTTGCGAAAGCTCGAGTTTGGATGGGCGAAAAAGACGAGCTTACTGTCGGCGTAGCTAACGATGTTTATCTCACTTTGCCAAAAGGAGATGTAAAAAATCTGCAAGCGGAAGTTGAATACAACGGTGATTTAGTTGCGCCAATTTCTGAGCAACAAGTGGTTGGTAAAGTGCTTTACAAAGTCGACGGTAAGGTCGTAAATGAAGCCGAGCTCGTTGCATTGGAGTCCGTGGAGGAAGGCAGTTTATTCAAGCGAATTTTAGACTGGTTTAAGCAATTGGTCGCTAGCTGGTTCTAAACAGTAGCGAACTTCTGTCTATATCACTCTATCTTGTTAATGTTCTATTAAATCAATTTACTAAGGCGACCAACGTGGTCGCCTTACGTTTTTGGAATACTCGTTGCGTTAAAACACAGGCCCTCTTGTAAGGGTGTGTTTTTACCTGACCAAGAGCGTTTTGTGTTTTTGGGTGCGAGAGAAAAGAAACTAGAACAAGAATGGAGTGACACGTGCACAAGATTTTATCTTTGACATTGATTTTATCGCTCATGGGCTGCGCTATGCCTTACCAGCAGGAGGTCGATAGCGGCCAATGTGTTGGAGTCATGACCTCTCAGGATGCATATGGTTATTTAAACCCAAACCATTACACGATGCAGGTACTCGCGCTAAAGCAAGAAAAAGATGTGAAAGATTATATTCGCTATATCGATCCTAAGCATCCGGTTTGGGTTAACTGGAAAAACAGCCGAGGCACGCGTTGGTATACGGTAACTGTTGGTGATTTTAAAACGAAGCAGGATGCCTACAATGCGCTTTCTTCATTACCAAGCCGTGTAAAGCAGTCATCCCCGTTTGTGCTGACTTTTGCGGAAATGCAGCGTAAGCAACAAACGAGTGTTGTGAGAATGCGTTAACCAACAAAAAACGGAAGCGATGGCTTCCGTTTTTGTATTTAGGAGTAAGCTTAAAGCGCCGCTAAAATCGTTTCTGCTTTGCTTGCTTCAAACTCTTTTGGCTCTTCAACGTTTAGCTTAGTCACTGTGCCGTTTTCAATGATCATTGCGTAACGTTGTGAGCGAATACCACCAAAGCCGCCTGTATCCATTTCAAGACCTAATGCTTTAGTAAAGCTAGCGTCGCCATCACCCAACATCAAAATCTCAGAAGCGTTTTGAGCTTCGCCCCACGCTTGCATCACAAATGCATCGTTTACAGAAACGCACGCAATTAAATCAACACCTTTTGCCTTTAGCTCATCAGCTAATACCACATAGCCTGGTAGATGGGCTTCTGAACAGGTAGGGGTGAATGCGCCAGGTACAGCAAAGAGTACGACTTTCTTGTTCGCAAACAGTTCTGTAACGTCGTGGTTCACCATACCATCGGCAGTCAACTCACTTAGAGTTGCAACTGGTAGAGCTTGGCCTTGTTGAATCATGATTCTATTCCTTTTTGTGTGCTAGTTTAGCTTTCTCAGTCTAGCGTTTATAAATGCGGTTAACCACAGAGTTTTTGTAGGGTTTTAATACCTACGCGTTTGGCCTAAGGCGTGGCACTGATGCCTTTATTGCAAAGCTTCGTGCTGGTTTACGTATTGGCTAACAAGGTGACGATATTTCGCCTTTAACTCGTTATCGATAAAGCTGGCATCAATCGCGTTCATTGTAAATTGGGCAAGTTCACTCTTACTCATTGGATGTGCGTTGTTGACGGCCAGAAAGTTATCCGTCATGTAGCCACCAAAGTACACAGGATCGTCTGAGTTAATCGTTACAGCGACACCTTTTCGTAGCAAATCCACAATATTGTGATCTTTCATATCGTCGAATACACATAGCTTAAGATTCGATAACGGACACACTGTCAGTGGCATTTGGCTTTCGATTAAGGATTCAACTAATGCTTCATCATCAACACAGCGAACACCGTGATCCACGCGGCTCACGTAAAGCATTTCAATTGCATCGCTAATATTTTGTGCGGGGCCTTCTTCACCTGCGTGAGCAACGGTAAGTAAGCCTTCTTCTACTGCTTGTTTAAATACGCGCTTGAATTTAGCTGGCGGATGACCTTGTTCTGAAGAATCTAGTCCAACACCAATGATCTTATCACGGTGTTTCAGAATAGCCTGTAGGGTCTCTATGGCGCTCTCTTCTGAAAGGTGACGGAGAAAACACGCAATAATTTGCGAGGTAATGCCAAGTTTTTCGTGACCATCTTTTAGCGCACGAGCGATTCCATTGATAACAGTGTCAAAGTCTATGCCGCGTTCTGTGTGTGTTTGAGGGTCAAAAAAGATTTCGGTATGAATAACGTTGTCTTCTTTACAGTGCAGTAAGTATTCCCAAGTGAGATCGTAAAAATCTTGCTCCGTACGCAGAACTCCCGCTCCTTGGTAATAGAGGTCGAGAAATGATTGTAAGTCTGTAAACTGATATGCGCTGCGTAGTTCACTCGGAGAAGAGTAAGGGATCTCGATGCCGTTTCGTTTTGCTAATTTGAATAAGAGTTCCGGCTCAAGTGAACCTTCGATATGTAAGTGCAGCTCTACTTTTGGAAGACCTTGAATAAATGCGTTCATATTCCACCTTATGTGTATTGTGGATGCAGTTACTCTAAGAATAGGTATAGATAGAAATAAATCGAACGCTATCACAAAGAGTAAGACCCACGATGATCTCAACTCTTCGTAATCAGCACTTTGCGGGAACTGGTAGAGACCCCCAAACCATATCATTGGGGTTATACGAAGCAAACGAGAGGGATTATACGCAAAAATATCGCTTTGGCTATACGCAAATAACCTAACTGTCATTAGTCACGGGTTTTCCTGTGAGCGAAACGACTATTTGCAAGTCACTTGAGTATAGAGGAGCCAGTTGTTTTTGCGTGTGTGAGAGGCACGTGTAATTAGAAGAGTAGTCTAAAAGAGTGGAGATTCGTTTGAGCAAAGGTAGGTGGCGGTACCTTGCACAACGATAAAGGCAGAGAAAGCACTAGAGAGCATTTATAGATCGAATAACTTATCAAATTCTCTTTGTTCCATAATGTCTTCTATGCGGCGTCGAGTTTTCTGCTTTACCGCCGCCGCGTTTTGTTCAGACTCTTTTTTGTCTTTTTCTGACTGCTTCTTACTTTTTCTAGCCATTGGATACCTTCCAAATTAGTTGCATTATCCATTAATGCATGAAAACTGAATCAGTTAACAGTAAAACTTCCTAACTTTGAACCTGAATCACAGAGAATAGTTCCAGATTGCGTTTTCTCACAATATTCAAAATCGATCATGAAGCTATGAGAAAGAAGTTTCGGTAATACGTGCCTTCGTAAAATATCACCATTTAATTGATGTATTTTAGCGTTCCAAGAGGTTTGAGGTTGTTCTAAATTAAATTCAATTTCTAACATTTATTCTCCTGTTTTTTAGTGATTTTCTCTTTGTTAAGTAATTGATACCAATGCCTTTGACGGCCAGTTCTTTTTGAGGACATGATTTTTCCTATAAATAATAAATTAAGCAGTACTATTCAGTTTATTTTAGATAGCACAAAGCAATGCCTAAAATTAGGCTGAGTGATTGATGAAAGAATATTTTTGAAGGAGAGAGGTTTGGTGCAGCATGGGCATGCTACACCAAGAAAAGCAGTCTTATAGAGGAGTTACTTCAGTCGCTTGAGGACCTTTTTTACCTTGCTCTACATTGAAGCTTACTTTCTGACCTTCAGTCAGTGTTTTGAAACCGTCAGAAACGATAGCGTTAAAGTGTACGAATACATCTTGGCCGCCGTTGTCTTGAGATAGAAAACCGAAGCCTTTAGTTTCGTTAAACCATTTTACTGAACCAGTTACTTTCGACATAAAAATACCTTTGAATTAAACATTAAAATTATGATTTGTTTTGTGGATCTTTTCTAAGCTATTGAATGTTCAATCAAGAGGAAGTTGTACGCAGGTGTCTGAATTGGGGATTCAAGATTTTACTGAGAGGAAACTTAAACTAAATGTTGCATTAACAGCTCTCTTCTAAGAGCCAAGGCACACTATACACCTTGTTTAGAAAATAGCTACATTTATTTTAGATAAATTAAATGTGCTCATTATTAACTCGATAAATTGTATTGTTCGAAAAAGTTGAATAAGTAGAACGAATAGTATGGCTCATAATTTTAGCTCATCAACCTAAAATAGAACCTTATAGATAGCCATAGATTAAACATGCGATTTGCAAGCGGTCACAAAGATAAACTAGGAGAACTAGTATGAGTACATTCAGAGAAATTCGTCAGCTTATTCCTGCGCAACCTACTGCTGATGGTGATGGAGTGAAAATTCGCCGAGTAGCGGGTTTCAATCATGCTAGTTTTTCTCCATTTTTGATGATGGATGAACTCAAATCAGAAGACCGCGCTGACTATATCGGCGGTTTCCCTCCGCATCCGCACCGAGGTATTGAGACGCTTACTTATATGTTGAAAGGTCATTTCCAGCATCGTGATCATATGGATAATGTTGGTGAGCTTCGTTCCGGTGGTGCACAGTGGATGGCGGCAGGAAGAGGCGTCATCCATAGCGAAATGCCTATTATGAAGGAAGGCGAATTGCATGGTTTCCAAATTTGGATTAACCAGCCTGCGAAAAATAAGATGCAGCCAGCTCAATATCATGACTTTCAACCTGAAACGATCACTGAGTTTGATACTCCGAATACGGGGGTTGTACGTTTGATTGCGGGTCATATGACTATAAACAACGAACGAATTCAGGGGCCGCTAACAGAGACAGGTGTTGCTGCCACGGTAGCCGATTGGAGAGCGATGGGGGGGCAAGCTTTGAATTTGAACACGGATCAAGACAACAACATGATGCTCTATGTCTATAAAGGTCGTATTCAATTAAAAGGTCGTGAGATCAATCAAGGCGAAATGGCCATTTTATCGAAAGGTGAATGGGTTGAATTGCAGGCCGAAAAAGAGAGTGGTGCACTGATCTTTATTGGTGAGCCAATTAATGAACCCGTGGTGCATTATGGCCCTTTTGTCATGAATAGCATGGAAGAGATAGAACAAGCCATCCAAGATTACAACTCTGGGTTGTTTGAAACTTACTAGTTTGGACTGCCTACTCGCTTTTTCAGTTAGCGAGCAAATTAAAACAGTTTTGAGCCTGAATATTGGGCTCGACCAGAAGCAAATACGATAATCCACTGCCATCGAATTTGCGTTAGCCACGTTTAATCCACGTGGCTTTTTTCTACTTCTGACTCCATCGTATGATGGCTTCCTTTCCTGCTTCAATTCCTAACTCATAAGCATGACGCAGTGGTGCTGGCGATCGACTCAGCCGTTTCAACTTGAATGTTTCAGGAGGACACACTTGAATGATTTCGATACCAGGTGGTGGGTTGTTGATCAGCGCTAAGGTCTGATTGTAGCGAACTTCACGTGTCAACATCGGTTCAATTAATCCGGGCGTTTCTTTCAACATCCTCCTAGTTAGGGCGCTGAATCTTCCTCTTGGCTTTTGATAGCTTGCGGGTTGGCTGCGTAAAACCATAATTTTTTTGGCTCCTCGCTTTATTGCTTCTGCAACAGGAAGTGCGTCTGAGACGCCACCATCAACGTATTGAATTCCGTTCAGTGATACGCCATTTCGGTAAAGTACAGGCAGTGCGCTGCTGGCTTTCATTGTTTCTGCCAAGTCGTCGACATCAGGAAGGTGGTACTCCGCTTGCCCATTGTCTTGACGCGTCACGCCTAAAAAGAAAGGTCGTGAATCAGCTTTGAGCGCAGATTTATCGATGCCAAGTTCTTCGAGGGTGACATTCCACATCCAGTCTAAGTTCATCATATCACCACCACGTAGAAGTTGAGATGGAGAGATAAATTCTTTTCTTAAGCTGTAATCGAGGTAGATTTTTAAGTTACGTCCGGGCATTTTAGCTAAGTAGGCAGCCAAGTTGCTAGCACCCGCAGACACTCCCCAAAAGCTATCAAATGGAGAGAACTCGCTAGCAAGAAAATGATCGAGTATGCCGCATGAAAATACGCCTCGCATGGCTCCACCTTCGACAATCAATGCTCGAGAGCCTACTTTTTCCATCACTTCGCTCCACTCTTTATCAATCGGATAATAGCGTGCAGCTTAACGCATAATGGTTTTATACCCAAGTGGGCCAAAGGTCTAGGTTGCGTTCCTTTGAATAAAAAGGGCATCAACGGATGCCCTTGTCACTTTTAGCCTATGGAATTGCGGGTAATTGAGTCGCTAATTTAGTGAAGGAGACCGAGCCAATTAGCCCCCTTACATAGAGCCATACCTGTAGTCCCATACTGATCGTTGTTGGAATAGTTTGATGATCACTTGTTAAATAGGCATACAAACACTATCCAGAGCGTTGTAAGCAAAAGTAATGGGGTGAATACTTTCTGGATAGAAGCGCCATCAGTTAAATTGTAAATTTTGATGGATTCATTATAGAACGCTCGTTTGAATTCTTTGAAGCTAATGTCGCTCTTCGCATGCGACTGTTCATAGTGCTGGTGCGCAGCGTCCGATAGCTGGTATTCCAAGTCTTGGAGCTCGTACTCCTTGTTAAAAAACGCATCCCAAGCCGAAAGGCGGGCTATCGTTTTAGGAGATGGATCCCCATTTAGTTTCTCTAGACGTTTAGCATAAGCTGCTTGATATTTATCCACGGTATATTCCTGTCTGAATAGACGTTGAGTTAGAACATATGTAAAAAAGAAAAATAAGTAATAAAAGGTTTTTTACGTTCTATACCTGTGATAAATGCTAAAAATTTCAATGCTCTAGCACTCCGATGTCGCAAATGATATTGATGGAATTGCTCTGCGACAAATAAAATAATTACTCTAGATAACAACGAATTTTTGTTGTTTTTTTTAAAAACTGATCATGAGATTGAGTGGGGATTTTTACCGAGAAGAATTTCGCTACTGTAACTGTCTATATTTACTCAAAAAGAGAAAATCTTAGAAGCTTTCTTTGATTGATGTGAGATATTTTAGGTCGAAAAGCATTAATTTTGGCTATGCTTATAGTTCGTCTTTTTTGTTGTTGAACTCTACTTCGAGGGGGAAAGAACCCATATTTCGAGCATAGGATAGCTCGCTTTTTCGTTACGTCGTTCTTGGAGTTTGAATCAGTGACGACGCTATGAGTCTAGCATCTTGAACTCACTTGGGTGTATTGATTAATTATAAAAGTAAAGCAGTGCTGAGCTAGGATAAACTTCAACGTAAAGGTGACGGTATGAATATACAATCAGCCATTATTGAATATGCGATAGCGATTATAGGCTTACTTTTGACGGGCGTTACCCTCTGAGCATGACTGCCCAGAGGATAGAAAGCGCATTAGCTTTTTGCTAACGATTGATGTTGTATCGAGCCATTGCAGCTTCTTCTGACGATACAACCGTTTTACCAATTGGTGCGAGTGAAATAACCGCTAGCTTGAGGTGTTGGAGCGCAAACGGAATGCCGATTATGGTGACAAAGCATGCTGCTGCAGAAAGTACGTGACCGATAGCTAACCAAAGGCCTGCAAATACAAACCAAAGGACGTTACCAATAACGCCGAGCGGACTCGTGCCAATGTCCATTTCATTGGTCAATTCATCGCGTGAGATGGCCTCTTTACCGAATGGGAAAAAGGAAAAATTACCCATAACGATACACGCACGCCCCCAAGGTATTCCGATGATGCTAATAAAGGCCAAAATACCAAAAAACCACCATAGCAACCCCATAAATACGCCACCAAATACAAACCAAATGATGTTACCAAGTGTTCTCATTCTATTTCCTTTATTCTTGAATGTGATGATTCAGATACCTGAGAGCAGCGTAAAACAAATCTAAACCGTCTGTTTTGTCGATGTGTGCTTTTGTGCCCTCATTCACCTGATTGATAGAATAATCGCTGTAGTCTTAACAGAGAATGAATGCCTTCCCTAAGGCAAGTCTTTTTAGTATAGAGCGTAATACTCAATCAAGCATATAGCCAAGAATCGCATTATCTAGAGACAACTTTCTCGATATATTGACAAATTTGCTCTGCCAATCGATGGCTGGCAATGTTGCGTTTTACTACTTCATTAGCAATATTTCCAGACTCAACGACGCCAAACCAGTCGAGCAACATCGAATGGAAACCTTTACTCGTTAGCATTGGCGTCCAGTCTTTCAAATTGATTTTTTGCTCTTGGTTAGCTTGCCATAGTTTGCCTTCAACGAAGGAGTCGAACTCAACTGCCTTGTTTGCATAACAAGCTTGAACGCGCTCTGTAGTGATACCGAAGTGGCGATTCATCGAGGCGTGGAGCAAAGTATCTCCATGTTGCCACTGAATATCTAAACGCGCCAACTGACTACCTTCAAGTTGATGAGTTACATAAGCATCTTTTAGATCGGCTTTGGCTGTGACGTTAACGCTGTCTAATGGGTGAATAAAATCATCAAATATAAAGGTACGAACATCCCCCGGTAGTTGGTGACGGTTCTTTTCCCAGCGTAGCGACTTTAAGTCAGATATGTTGCCTTGCTGCACTTGTGGCATATGTTGGTTGTAAAGTGGAATGTGACGACGGTTAAAGCCCACATAGAGTGGCTGTCTCTCTTTTGCGGCAATGTCGTACAGCTTTTCCACGTCATCAGCACTGTTCGCTAATGGTTTGTCGACAAAGGTTGGAATTCCATGCTGCAGAAAAAATGCCGCTATTTGAGGGTGTACGCTTGTTGCCGCATGAATCATGACGGCATCGACGCCAAAGTGCAGAAGTTGTTGGTAGTCCTGGCAGATCTCTGAGATTCGATACTGCTTAGCCAGGCTCTCAAGTGTGTTTGGGTTGCGGGTACAAAATACAAGTTCGATATTTGGAAGCTGAGTGATAACAGGAAGGTATGCTTTCTGAGCGATATCCCCTAGACCAATAATACCAATTTTCATCCTAGTCCTTATCTCGATGTATGGATCGCGGACTGTCAGTATAACGCTTGGCGCGGCGATGAGTTTAAATACCTTGTTAGAAAAAGCCTGATTCACACTTTGAGCCAGGCTTTATTGAATGATTTAGGAAACGGCTCGGCAGGCTTTGAATATATCTAACTTGCTATCGTAGGCTTGAGTTTGTACATCCATAATGCCTAATAAAGAGTGGAACACGTTATCATGTGAGTATTGGCCTGCATTCTGTGCTTGTTTATACAAACAGTCGGTATTGATCTGCTTCGCTTGTTTAAAGCCCGAAGACAGCCACATAATCAAAGGAACGCGTTTTTGGAAATCTGGTGCAAGGCCATAAGGCATACCATGTAAGAACAATCCGTTTTCGCCTAGTGACTCACCGTGATCCGATATGTAAATTAGCGCAGTATTATACTCAGACTCTAACGCTTTAAGTTTTTTGATGGTTTCTGCCAATACAAGATCGGTGTAGCGTATTGTATTGTCATATGTGTTCACTATTTGTTCGATGCTACAGTTTTCGATATCTGCACGTGGACAGTCTGGTTTAAAGAAGGCGTTGTCTCTTGGGTAACGCTGAAAGTAGGTCGGACCGTGGCTTCCTATAAGGTGCATGGCGACCACTCGGTTACCGTGCATATCCGCGACTTCCTGATCAAAATGATCTAATAGCGCCATGTCGTAACAAGTTTGGCCATTACACATAGGGCTTACTTGCTTTCGATCCACTTCGATTTTCTTGATCTTGTGGGCTACTTCTTTATCCCCACCGTCATTTTCTTTCCAAATGAGGTCAACCCCAGCGCGCAGCATTATATCGAGAGCATTGTCCTGGTTATCCGCTTTGGTGCGTTCAAACTCGTTTCGCGTGAGCTGTGAAAACATACAAGGCACAGATACAGCAGTCGCGGTGCCACAAGATGCGACGTCTTGAAATGAGATAACATCCAATTTACTAGTATAAGGGTTTGTCTCTCGTGTATAGCCATTGAGTTGGTAGTTCTGCGTTCGAGCGGTTTCTCCTACGACAAAAACCAGTAGTGTTGGTTTGTGCTGTGCTTGCTGTACGGCGCTATCTGACTGCTTTGCATCTGTGCCGATTTCTCGATATGGCTGTGGCGTGGTGAAATATTTCTCCTTCACATACCCGGTCGCGCTGTAAACGAACTGGGTGGGTATGATGATTTTTTTTAGGTGGCTATTGTTGCGCCCTACAGATGCGTAGTCTTGATAGTACACGCTGGCAATGACGGCGATGACAGCTAGCGACGACAGCATCGATACTAATTTGGTAACAGAGAAGTACAGTAATTGGTGACGTTGAGATTGCAGCTTGACCTTAAAGACAATTATCGCTGGGATAACTCCCATAATCAGCGTCCAAATTACAGAGTGAGCACTCAGGTAAGAACTCGCCTCGCTCGAATCGGTTTCAACAATATTGGCAATCATTCCAGAATCGAAAAGTGTGCCATAGTTATAGCTTGCGTAGCTCACCATACTTGAAACAATGATTAAAATTATAAAGAACGGCTTGCCGATCCAAGGCCAACTAAATAAATTAAAAAGGAAATTGAGCGCGGCAAGAAAGAAAATTGGTATTGTGATAATAAATCCAATCTTGACATTATCTAAGTGTGTAAAGATGCCGATCAGTTCTTTATAAATAGGGATATTTACGACGAGAGCGAAATACAGCGCCAACAGGAAAGTAAAGGTAACGTAAGAGATACCTCTCTGTTGTAAATCATGTGTCTTCATAATGAGTGTCTTGAATAAAAATTAGAGCAAGAACGAAGCCCAAATAAAAAGGGCAAGAGTTAACGCAACAAATACTGCTGCTGAGCCAATATCTTTGGCTCTACCACTGAGCTCGTGCCAGTCATCGCTAACACGGTCGACAACCGCTTCTACGGCGGAATTAATGAGTTCTACGATCAATACCAAGAACAGGCTACTGATCATCAGCACTCTTTCGTATGTGGTGACAGGAAGGAAAAAAGCACAGACGGAAAGCACCAAGGCGAGAATCAATTCTTGTCTAAAAGCGGCTTCGTGTGTCCATGCGGCTTTCAATCCTTGAAATGAATAGCCGGTCGCATCCATGACACGGCGTATACCTGTTTTACCTGGCTTCAAAATATGACCTTACTATTTAAGCATTGGGATGGAACACATATCCCAGAGAGGTAACGAGATTAATCGTTACAGCGTGAAACATTTGTGAATAGAATCCATCGCGCGATAATTTAAGAAAAGTGCTTATTTAATCAAGATCGTAGACGGTATAGCCTTTGTGCTGGAGGCATTTACGCAATACGAGAGATTGAGTTTTGGTTGAATCATTTGTTGCACTCAAAGCACCAGCTCCAGCTCCTACAGCACCGCCGGCCGCAGCACCGACAGCCGCTCCACCTAATCCGTCTTCTAGCGCACCAGCAGCTGCGCCGATCAATGCGCCTGTAACTGCCCCATTAGTGGCTTCAGATTTCGCTGCCTCTGATTTGTCGACATTTTCTGCATAGCCTTGGCAGTAAAGAAAGTCTTGTTCATATGTACTAGGGTCGACATTGGTCATGTCGACGACAGGTTTTTGGTTGTAGGCGCAAGCTGTAAGCGTAGAAGTAAGCGCCATAATCAGGATAAAAGATTTATACATGAGTACTATCCATTTAGTGTGTGAATCTTATGGATTAAATGTACACTGTTTTATTGTTGGGCTCTGTCGCTTGAGTGTATTGAAGTGTCGTCTTCTGTAAACGGGGTAGGAAGGTTAAGTTAACTGTCTGATTTTTTGAGGCTAAGTGTGAAGCAAGCTCCTCCAAGTGGGCTATGGCAAATCGAAACTTCTCCACGTTGAAGCTCCATTATCTGTCTGACAATCGCCAAGCCGAGCCCAAACCCGCTCGTCTTTTTGTTGCGAGATTCATCCGCACTGTAAAATGGTTCGAATAGATGAGGCCAATGCTTTTCTTCAATACCTATGCCATCATCATGAACATTGATGAAGCAGCGGTGCTGATCGTGTTTTATCTCTACTAAAATCTGCTTATCCGCGTACCGCATTGCATTGCGCAGCAAGTTATCTAAGGCTCGCTTTAACAATTTTGGGTCAGCAAACGCGAGAACGTTTTCTGAGTTTACTTCTTGAAGCGAGATAGCGAGCGTAGTCTCTTTTTGCCATCTCTGTCGTAATTCTTTGACTAAGTTGAATAGGACGACTTCTTCTTGAGTTTGTAATGCTGTGTCAGGACGCTCCATCTTTGCGTAGTAAAGCAATTCTTCAACCATTTCTTCCATCTCGTCAATGTCTTCGACGATACTGTAAACATACTTTTTCTGTTGTTCAGTTAAGGTTGAATCCGATAACAAATCTGCTTGCCATTGTAAGCGGAAGATTGGGGTACGCAATTCATGTGCAACGGCGTTAGTTAGCATTTTATTGCTAGTGATCAAGCGAGATACTTTATCGGCCATCGTGTTAAAGCTTTTGTTTAACGTCCCAACAGACTTAGCGCTTGAGGTACTAGCTCGAGCCTTGAAGTTACCTGAGGCAAACTCAACGGTCACTCTCTCTAGCTCTCGAATCCGACGGCTTAAGAACCAGATCAACAATATGCAATACAGAGCAAATCCAGCTAAAAAGAACAACCAAACGATATTGTCATCAAAGTTGGCTGCTTTAACCACAGGACTATTCGGATTATCGCTCATTTTAAAGATAGGCGTGCTCGCATCTAGGCGGAACCAGATATCCCTTTCTTCATCGTAAGCGACGTTAACGGAGGTATCACTTTCAAACGCCTTTTTGATGTCTGTTGGAAGCTCTTCAAGCGTATGAGGCACCAACAAACGATGGCTTGATGTGGCAAATTGTTCCAACTGTTGTTGAGTATATTCTAATCCGTGTTCTTTATAGATAGGGTAGATCAGATCGTGAAAAGCTTGACCCTCATGCTCTTGTAATAGGTAGTCATAATCTGTGTTGATCTCATAAACTAAGAACTCGTATCCCCACAAGCTAGCCATAAACAGAATGATAAGGCCAACAAAGCTTTCCAGATAAATCCGTCTCATTATTCATTCCATGCATCAGGCATAAATAGGTAGCCTTTGCCGCGAACGGTAATGATTTTTTGTGGTGAGCAAGAAGCATCGCCTAGCTTCTTTCTCAGTGTCACTATGCGATTATCAATGGTGCGGTCTGTTCCATCGTATTCAATACCACGTAGTGTTTTGGTCAGCCACTCACGTGATAGTGTTTTTTCAGCATGCGTAGCAAGAACCCACAACAAATCGAACTCGCCGTCTGTCAGCGCAATTTCTTCTTGGTTCATTACGCACGATTTACGCAATCGGTTTAAACACAGAACACCAATTTGTAGGCCGTTTTCGGACTCGGTAGGCGCCGCCTCTTTTCTTCTTAATAGCATGCGAATACGGGCCAGCAATACGCGAGGTTTAATGGGTTTAGTAACAAAGTCATCTGCGCCTATTTCTAATGCGGCGACATGATCGAAGTCATCATCACTTGCTGTTAGCATCAACACTTTGCCTTTGTAGCATTCTCGGATTTGACGACATACACTCAGACCATCTTGTCCGGGTAGCATCAAATCTAACAGCACCACGTCTGGTTGTGTGTCAATAATCGCATTGGGTGCGTCCGTCCCATTGTCGATACATTTGACCTGAAAACCTTGTTCAACAAAATACTCTCCCAACATAGTTTGTAATTTGGGATCGTCTTCCACAATGATTAGAGATGGTTTGATTTGTTGTGCGTTCATTTAAGTGATGTATACAATATTTAATATCAATGGAACTTAAACAAATTTACGAATTATTTCAAATAAAGCTTTCTCAGAATAAGGTTATCGGATGAGTTAATTGGATAAAATTGCCAATTAATAATTTAAATCTAATCACCTATCACATTTAGAGAGATGCAAAAAGGCGCAACGTTTGCGCCTAGGTATGGAATCTTAAAGCGAAATTACCGCTTATTCGGTGGTACACACGACGCTGTTGTCGCTGCCAAATGCATTTGGAACGTAAGCATCAGCTTGTGGGTCATTTTCCCACTTCGCGTCATCGAGCAAGTAACGGAACTGAACATTCTGCGCTTTAGGTAAGCGGGTTTTAAATTTAAACTGACGACTTTTCTTCACTAATTTCATCGGTTCTGGCTGCCAGTTGTTGAAGTCTCCAGCAATTTGGACAGAGTCCCACTGATCTTTATCTAGCTCGAACGTGACTTCGACTTCATCTTTTGTCTTAAAGAATCTTTTTTTAAGCATTGATCTTTCCTTGTTCGTACAAAAACTGTTCTAACTATTACTCGTGTTTCATAATGATTTCAAGTTTTATAGAATTGTTGCTGGTATCTGATGAGGGGAGTATCCGAACGGTGAATAGCTCGTTGTGCTGGTTTCGTGTACTGAGGGAGCGTTAGAGAGAAAATTCACTAGCCTAAAATAGTCAAAGAACAGAGTTTGTTAGCGAGCCGAGAGTCCGTATCTTGAAGTCAAACCGTTATCATGTATTATCTTAAATCACCATTTTCCTTGATGTAGCTATGTTGAAGTTTAACCGTACATTGTTGACTGCGATAGTTTGCTTAGTTGCTATGCTTTTGAGTAGTGTCGCTCCTGTGGCGCAGGCTTCCGCTCCGATGAAAACAATTGAAGTACGCGATCTTATTGTTCAACAGGCTGCTCTGCACAAACAACTTGGCGTCAACGACGACTGCGTAGAATCACATCACGATGAGTCAGCCATCAATAAGGCACAACAATCTCACACGAGTTGTAGCTCTTCCTGCATGGTCAAAATTCCCGCCAACTTATCTCAAAACGACTTACTGCTTCTTCCTTATAGCCTTGCCTTGATTGGTAGGCCTCTAGTCGAAAAAGTAGTGACTGTGATCACCAAGCTTTATCGTCCTCCGATTGTTTAATTCCTCATCTCAAATTACTTGGGGTTTACCCCTTTTTACCAAATGAAATGATTTGGCATTTGAATGCCACAAGGAAATAAACAATGAAAAAACTACTTGCCTTATGTAGTGCACTTTTACTGACTTTTACCGCTCATGCAGCGCAATTTGAAGAAGGGAAGCACTACAAAGTTCTGGATGTTAAGAAAGCATCGAAACCTGTTGTGACGGAATTCTTTTCTTTTTATTGCCCACATTGCTACAAGTTTGAGTCGCTTATTGAGCGTTTAAAACCTGCTCTGCCAAAAGAGGCAAAGTTTGAAAAGGTACATGTGGGGTTCATGGGCGGAGATATGGCGATTCCGATGGCCAAGTCCTACGCGACGATGGTGTCGCTCGGGGTTGAAGATACAATGATTCCTGCCATGTTTGCCCAAATTCATCAAAAGCGACAAGCGCCAAAAGACGAAGCTGAGCTGAAACAACTCTTCGTTGATAATGGCGTAGAAGGTAAGAAGTTTGATGCGGCTTACAACAGTTTCGCCGTAAACTCAATGCAGAAAGGTTTTGATAAGCAATTCTCTGCTAGCACGTTGAGAGGGGTTCCGGGTGTGGTTGTGAACAATAAATACATTGTTTTGGCCAACGAAATTCGTACTTACGACGAGTACAATCAATTAGTTAATTACTTATTGACGCTGTAACTATAAATAGCATTGAAGCTTAAAAATGGCGACGGTAGAGTCGCCATTTTTTATGCTTATCACTTTCGTATTATCTAAGAACGCTTGTACATGCTTGAGCCGGAACACTAGTCATAAATATGGCATGCGGATAAAACAAGCTAGCAGCAGTGATTGCAACATTACATGGCTGAGCAATCGTGGTTTTAATCACATTGGTAAGCACAGCGCCTGTATTATTTACTGTTTGAGCGGCGGCTTGTTGTGCCTGGTAAGACACGCAACCTGTCGTTGCATTGATCATCGCAGTGCTAAACAAAAGTTTGCGAAAAAACATATTCATATCCTTTGTGAATGCTTTGAATTACTTATATGTGGATTGATTCATAAATGAAACAAAACAGTGTTCAAAATATGTGTGCATTCACGAAATGAACATTGTTTTATAAAAAGACGTTTTTTTGTGATCTTAGTACTGGACAGACCAGGTTATGAAACTAAAGCCAATCCGTGCATTACGATTACGCCGAAGGTCAGTTTGCTCCTCATTCCTTGATATCCCTTGGGCTCGGCGTCTTGTTCGACTTTCCTCACGAGCTTTTCTGCATACCAAACAGCAAGATACCCAATTGCTAAGAGTAGGGTAGCGACCGCGTAATGTTTGTGGCCCTGCAGTAATGCGCCCCAAGCCAGTAAGACAAAAAGGTTGCTGAGAATTAATACATTTCGGCTAAGGCGGTGGTAGTAATGCTCAATGCCATTACCCCAAAGGATGCCAGATAAAAAACTTAATATAACGGCGCTATATGCGATGAAAAATTGCTGACCACTTAAATTGAAGAGTGAGATGTCAGTGAAAATCAGCCCTAAACTAAACACAAATGGAACCAGGCCTAAGTAACCGAGTTGTAGCATGGTTGAGCGTGTTGTCATGGTCGTCACCTTACAATTGTTGCTCTATCATATTGGTAAGCGTAGTACTTGTCGGTGATGTGGAGCTTGGAAAAGTAGCAATAACTTTACCTTCAGAGCTAATCAGAAACTTGTAGAAGTTCCATTTTGGTTTTATGCCTGCTTGGTTAGTAATTTGGTTGAAGACTGGGTTCGCATCTACACCTAATACTGAAGAGCGAGCCATCATTGGAAAGGTTACCCCGTAATCGAGATAACAGACTTTCGCAGTGTTTGTTTCGCTTCCTCTATCTTGTCGAAAGTCATTGCTCGGGAAACCGATAACGGTGAAGTTTTGGTCTTTGTAAGTTTGATAGAGGGTTTCTAACTGTTCGAACTGAGGAGTGAAGCCGCACTGGCTTGCTGTATTGACGACTAGTAGTGTCTTTCCCTTAAAGCTTTCGCATAGATCGACTTCTTCCGTTGAGTTTAACAACCTTTGCTTACCTTGAAGAATATCAGGGCACTCAGATGCAAGAGCAAGCGAATTCATGGAGAGAAAGCTAACGAGAGCGGCGAGTTTCAGTAATCCTTTCATGGTGTTGTTCCCCTTGTTTTCAATAAGTATAACTACTCAAGTGCAAAGAGGATCGATCAAAAAAGCCGCACAAATGCGCGGCTTTTTTCAAGAGCTGAGATCTGACTATGCCAGTTTCAACTCGAACTGGTTCAGGTACATTACCATGTCTTCAATCGTCAGTACCGGCATGTTGTGCAGGCGACCGAATGCTACGATCTCCGGTGCCTTTGCCATCGTGCCATCTGGATTGGTCACTTCACACAGTACGCCAGCGGGTTGAAGCCCTGCCATTTGCATCAGATCAATCGTACCTTCTGTGTGACCACGGCGAGTCATTACACCACCTGGACGTGCGCGCAGAGGGAATACGTGACCCGGGCGAGCAAGATCTTCCGGTTTTGCGTGCGGGTTTGCCGCCGTTTTAATGGTCGTTACGCGGTCTGCTGCTGAAACACCCGTTGTTACACCAACTTTCGCTTCAATAGAAACCGTAAATGCGGTTTGGTTTGCGCTGTTGTTGTTTACCACCATTGGAGGCAGTTCCAGTTTGTCTGCTTGAGCATCTGTTAAGCACAAACAAACGATGCCGCTACATTCGCGGATCATCAATGCCATTTGCTCGTTAGTGAGGTGCTCGACTGAATAAATGATATCGCCTTCGTTTTCGCGATCTTCATCATCAAGAAGCAGTACGCCACGGCCTTCTTTTAAAGCGATAAGTGCGTTTTCAACGCGAGTAATTGGGTCGCCGAATTCGGCAAGTAGTGATGACTGATTCATGGTTAACTCCTAAATTTCACCAGAATCAGGGCGGTATGAGAGATCGCCGTAAAATACGATCAAAAAGAAGTGCACCAGCATTCTTAGCGATCTGACTCGCGATGCTGGTGTATTCTTATTCTCTTTCATCCGGACTATAACCGTCGGCTCTGGCATCTCACCAGATCTGCTGACCTCGACGAATCGAGCGCTCGCGGGCTCACTTGAAAAAGTATACCGCCGGTGGGGAATTTCGCCCCGCCCTGAGAACAATTAAAAATGTACCACTTCATCCAAGTTGTGAAGAAGTGGAGCTAGGATAGTACTGCGAACTGAATAGCTTGGAAAGTCGATTCCATCTGTATGATGGAAAAGTGTGCTATCGACGGAAATAATCTGTGCGAATAAAGTGATCAATCTGCTGCGGCACGAAGGTGTTGTAAATCAGGCTCGTATGCGTTTGCTTCACTTCGATATGATCTTGCATACCGTCCAGTCTTGTCTCTTCCACGGTAACGGTACCGTCCGACATGGTGTTGTCATTACGGATCAACAATGGGCGAGCACCAATCGGCATCGTTCCTGCGATACTGCCGAGTTTTTGAGGGAGATCCCAAGCGTCATCATGTTTGTTTAATCCGTGGTGTGGCGAATTGCCTAAAATTGCACCCAATCCGAGATCTTGAATTCGGCCTACAATGGACGCGCCTTTAAGAGGCGAACCGATAGCGACAACATGAGAGATTAAGTTAGTGCTCGGTTTTCTGTTGG
The DNA here is from genome assembly GCF_000742455.1 of Vibrio sp. OY15. Lineage (NCBI taxonomy): Bacteria > Pseudomonadati > Pseudomonadota > Gammaproteobacteria > Vibrionales > Vibrionaceae > Vibrio > Vibrio sp. OY15. The sequence goes on from NZ_JPIL01000009.1 coordinate 297,380, forward strand.
CGAGATAGCGCTTAATCATCAAGCCTCCCAAGCTGTGTCCCACGAGGACGTTTGTGGTCAGTGGATTAAGCGAATGATCAATAGAATCAAACAGTGAAGACTCATCGATAGCAACAGTGTTATAGCTGAGTACTTGCGTTTCGTATCCGAGTTTTCTCAGCTTTTGGCTAAGAGGCTGCATGACCAGCCCATGCATATAAAGACCATGTAAGATGATGATTTTCATAATACCTCCTAGATTTATGACGTCGTAGATATCCTACTCTAATTGACAAGAAACTACTTGTGCTTTGTGGTGCATATTTACGTTTTGCTGCAAAGTTTGACTGCTGTAGCAAGCGACTCAGCCCAGTAAATCCTGTACTTGTTGTTGCAATTGATGACGATTTAAAGACGCAGGACTTAACACTTCACCGATAACAACATCCACTTTTGACCAAAAACGAGTCGGTCGTTTTGTGAGAGCATGTCCGCCTTTGTGGCTGAAAAAAGAACCCCAAAGCCCTTTTAACGCCATAGGGATGACAGGAACAGGGTTACGTTCAAGGATTTTCTCTACACCAGGGCGAAACTCACCCAATTGACCGTTAGACGTTAAACGACCCTCAGGGAAGATACAGACAACCTCACCGTCGTTAAGTGCTTGTTCAATCTGCTCAAATGCTCGTCGGTAAGTGTCGGCACACTTACGTGGAGAACAGATCGGGATAACACCTGCATGACGGAATACATATTTAAGAACAGGTAGCTCGCTGATGGACTTGTCCATCACAAAACGAACCGGGCGAGTAGAGGTTCCCATCAAAATCAATGCATCGACATAGCTAACATGGTTAGCCACGATTAACGCAGCACCTTGTTCAGGAATATGTTGGCGCCCCTTTACGGACACACGATACATACAATGGCTGAGTAAATAACTGATAAAGCGTTGTGTGAATTCCGGTACTTGACGATAGACATAGACTGCCACGAAGAAGTTACCTATTGCCATCATGGCAAACAGTTCCACAATAGAAAGCTCTAGTACGCTGAGTACAACGATCGAAACCAAAGCAGACACCACCATAAACAACGCATTCATGATGTTGTTAGCAGCAATGGCACGTGCACACTCCCCTTTGTTTGAACGCGATTGGATGAACGCATAAAGAGGAACAATAAAGACACCGCCGCTTACACCAACAAGGAACAGGTCAATCATGACGCGCAGATGTTTTGATTCAGCAACGAAGCTTTGAACATCATAAAAGTGCACCGGAAGTGATGGATAACTTGGGACTGCCCATAGCAAGTCGACGCCAAACACTGTCAGTCCAAGGATACCGAATGGCAAAATACCAAGCTCAACGTGGTTGAAAGAGAGCTTTTCACACAACCAAGAGCCTGTCGCGATACCAATGGAAAACAATGCCAACAGTAAAGAAACGACAGTACTGTCTGCAAACAAATGTTCGCGTGCGAAGTTAGGGAATTGAGTTAGGTAAGTCGCACCCATGAACCAGAACCAACTGATGGCAAGAATAGACATCCAGATGCCTCTCTGCTTTTTTGCCACTTTTAACGTGTTCTTTAAACCAGAAATCGGTTCAAACTTCGCTTTGTCATTTGATTGGCTAGGCATCGCTGGAATATTCACGCTGCTCATGAACCCAAGCAAAGACAAGGTAATCACGACACAAGAAGCAATCAAGGTACCATTAGGAGTGGCTAGCAGCACACCTGCGCTAAGCGTACCTATAAGAATCGAAAGAAACGTGCCCATTTCAACCCAAGCATTTCCTTTAACAAGCTCATTTGGTTTGAGCGCTTGTGGTAGTAAGGCGTATTTCACGGGGCCAAAATAGGCCGATTGAGTGCCTGTCATAAACAGCAGAACCAGCATAAGCATGGCACTTTGGGTGGCAATAGCGGTTGCTGCGCAAGACATGATAGCTAGTTCGATGAGCTTTAGACGTCGGATTAATTTGGCTTTGTCCATGCTGTCAGCGACGGCACCAGCATGCGCTGAGAATAGAAAGAAAGGTAGGATGAATAAGCCTGCCGCCAAATTAACGAATAGATTGACGGATATTGGTAGGTTATCAATTTGGCTGTATGTCACCATCAATAACAGAACGTTTTTGTAGATGTTGTCATTGAGTGCGCCAAGGCATTGCGTCACAAAGTAAGGAAAAAAGCGTTTTGAGAAAAACATACGGGCCCCGATTAAACAAAGTCGAATGAGATGGGAGCACTTTATGCTCAATGAACGATTAAACCAGCTTTCTCTTTCAAGTGACGTTGTATGCCACCAAAAGTAACGAAATTCGTTACTTTTATTTCCATTTGTTTATTGAGTTACTAATTGCGAGACTTATTGGTGAGTTTTCTTTCCCATGGTTCAAACAAAGGGAACGTCCAGCGACGCATCGCAATAATCAGAGAGGTGCCGTGTTTTTCGTCCATATCGAGAGAGCTATCACTTTGGCAAGCCTGATAAAACTCATCGATGACCTTTTGCAGTTTCTGTTGTAGCTTCTTGTTGCTTGGTACACTCATCAGTCCTGTTGCCATGGAGAACTTTTCATCTTCACCAGAAAAGTAGCTTTGGAAAAAGGCGTCTTGAACTTGCTGTTGGAAGAACCGTTGAATAGGGCCGCCCATCTGCCACTTAAATGTCGGAGATATACGCAAACGAATTTTGTTATTTGGCTGCAAGTCGATGATGTTCAGCCGATCCAAATGAGCAAGCTTTTGCACCAGTTCCAACTCATTGAAGGTATATTGCTGAACGATTTGTTCAAACTGATAGCCATTTACAACACAGATCGCCACGAGCAGCAGGGCTTTATCGTTAACCAGCTGCTTTTCTTGCTCTAACGTTAGCGACTCCAGACCTTTATTGTGCGCAGCCGCGAGCTTAAATAGTTCCGCCATTTCTAAACCAATCAATTGGCAAATTCGTTCTAAGCGCTCAAGGCTAATGTGCTGACCTTCAGCGAGTAAACGTTTGACGCTTCCTTCACTTAAATCAAGGTGTTGTGCAACATCGGCATAATGCAGCCCAGTTAACTTTAGTTGGCGTTTAAGCTCTTTAATTAACGTATAGCTTTCTGACATTTACGCTGTTACCTCGTCGTGTAACTGCTCTAGGTACGTTTGCATAAAGGTTTTGCGTTTTTGCGCTTCGCGTCTTGCTGACTCTGTGTTCATGGTTTCAGCGATTTTGAATAACTTGGTCTGAAAGTGATCCAGAGTGAATTGTTTATCGTTAAGTTCACGTTCTTCGGCAAATATATCGCTGTCGTTGTAAAGTTGCGCGTTAAATTGAGTGCTGACTTGAATGCATCGCGTCACGCCAATTGCGCCTAAAGCGTCCAGACGGTCGGCATCTTGGACGATTTTGGCTTCCAACGTATTTGGCCTGATGTTTGCGCTAAAGCTGTGTGCCTCTATCGCATGAGCAATGGCATCATGATATTGCTGCGGATAATCGATACTCTCTAAAAATGCGACCGCTTTTTTGGCTGCGATGATTGAGCTCTCTTTGCGATTTGGGTGATCTTTCGGGTAAGTAAAGCAATCATGCAAATAGGCAGCCGGTAATACAATCGCGATGTCTGCATTTTCTTCTTTGCAGAGCTGTTTCGCTGTTTTGACCACGCGTTTTACGTGTTTAAGATCATGAGCTGCATCTACTTGCATCTCTTGCTGCATAAATTCCAAAAATTGCGGTTCTATCTGGCTTAATGACGTCATGGTTCATATCTACAACTAAAATGAAGTCAGAAGTATGCCCAACGCTTAGAATAATTTCCAAGTGCGATGGTGTAATTGAGATTCAGCCACCAGAACCTTGTGCAACGTTTGGTACTCAGCCGTTTTATATGGCCTTTCAATGTGTTCAGTGGTTTATGAGACAAGAATAGACAGAGCGAGCAGTGATGTTTACCAGTAGAAAAAAGGCCTGACGATGTCGTCAGGCCTTTTTCGTTTCGCCGATCTTTTTAGCGTTTGAACGTTACTTGCTCTGCTTGTTCAAGATGAATATGAGTTGTCGCAGGCTGTGTTTCTGCAATCACTTTACCGTGACGAACAGAGTAACGAACCGGCACTTGGCGACGTACTGCGTCAAAACCATTTTCTGCGGGAAGAATCAGTAAACTACCAGGTTTGCCTTCTTCAATGCCGTGCTTATCTTGAATGTTCAGTGTACGTGCTGAATTGGTGCTGATCAGATCCAGTGAGTTGTTGATTTGGTCGTAACCCATCACCTGGCACACGTGCAGACCCATATGCAGCACTTGCAGCATGTTTGCAGTGCCTAGTGGGTACCAAGGGTCAAATACATCATCGTGTCCAAAGCAGACGTTGATGTTGGCATTCAGCATCTCTTTCACTCGTGTTACGCCGCGACGTTTTGGGTAATCATCAAAACGGCCTTGTAAGTGAATGTTCACCAATGGATTTGCCACGAAGTTGATACCGGACATGCGTAATAAACGGAACAGGCGAGATGCGTATGCACCGTTGTAGGAACCCATCGCTGTGGTGTGACTGGCCGTAACTTTATTCCCCATATCAAACTTGTGCGCTAATGCTGCCAGTGTTTCAACGAAGCGAGATTGTTCGTCATCGATTTCATCACAATGCACGTCGATCAGACGGTCGTATTTTTGCGCTAATTCGAACACGTAGTGCAGCGATTCAATGCCATATTCGCGTGTGAATTCAAAGTGTGGAATCGCGCCAATCACGTCCGCACCTAATTTGACGGCTTCTTCTAGCAGCTCTTTGCCATTTGGATAAGAGAGAATTCCTTCCTGCGGGAAGGCGACGATTTGGATATCTACCCACTCTTTCATCTCTTCACGCACTTCTACCATCGCTTTTAGGGCAATTAGGGTAGGGTCTGAAACATCGACGTGGGTACGAACGTGTTGTACGCCGTTTGCTATCTGCCATTTTAAGGTTTGTTTTGCGCGCGCTTTCACGTCTTCAATCGACAGCATTTCTTTGCGCTCAGCCCAACGTTCAATACCCTCAAACAATGTGCCAGAGATGTTCCAGCTAGGCTCGCCTGCGGTTTGAGTTGTATCTAAGTGAATGTGTGGCTCGCAGAAAGGCGCAACCGCCATACCGCCTTCAGCATCGATGATGTCACCGTTATGACTAAGCTCCACATCGTTGCTTTCAATGCGCTTGAATTGACCATCTTCAATCAAAATTTGCTGCAGACCTTCTTGTCCTTTTAGCGTTATGTTTTTGATCAGTAGTGTTGTCATGATGGTTCCTTACGCTGGCTGTGTAGCCAGTGCTTTTTTGTTAAGAATAGGATTAAGAATCAGGAAGCTAATTGCGCCGCCAAGTACAGCGTTAATCGGCACTACGCCAGGCAGGAAGTGTCCCGCACCAACGCCAATCACGACAGCGATAATGCCAGCCCAGTTAACGTTTTGGAATTGGGCGGCTTCAAAGTTTGCGTAGCGTTTACGGTTCGTGAAGAAGTCAGCGATGATCACGCCGCCAATCGGTGGAATTGCCAACGATAAGAAGGTCAGCCAGCCAACAAAGTTATTGTAGAGCCAGAGAGCGCAAAGTGTGCCAACAAGACCGTTCGCCATTGAGATGTATTTACTTGGTAAGCCTGTGATGTTGGAAAATCCAAGACCCGATGCGTAGAGCGCGTTGTCGTTGGTGGTCCAGATGTTCAAGCCAAGAACGATGATAGCTGGAATAAGAAGACCTTGCGCGATCATCACTTCAGAGATGTCTGATTGACCCGTCACCGACGCACCTGCCGCGCCAAAGATAAACATTAACGAGTTACCGATGAAAAATGCCACCATGGTGATCATCACGGCGCTGCGCGGCTTTTTGCCAAAGCGTACGAAATCCGCCGTTAACGTACCTGCACTAACAAAAGAGCCGACAACCATCGCGAGAGCCATTGAAAAGTCGAGTGGTTCGGTTGGTTGAACTTGTTGTAGTTCGCCAATACCGCCAACGCTCTTTACTGCCTCGATGACAGAGTAGCCGCCAAGTAGTGCAATCGCGGGAACGGCGATTGCTGACAGCACCATCAGTGCTGAGATTCCAAAGTAAACGGTCGCGGTCATGAGCAAACCGGAGACAAGGATCAAAGTATTGGTATCGATGCCCGTTGCTTTATGCACCGGAATCGCAAACATCGCGACACCAACTCCAAACCACCCAACTTGAGTTCCGCCAAGAAGAGCAGAAGGAAGCCAAGAGCCTTTAGAACCAAAAGAGAAACGAGCAAGAAGGTGGGTAGAGAGACCAGTAGAAGCGCCGATGTAACCGAGGAAAGAAGTGTAAATACCGAGGATTAGGTTACCGATGAGAACAGCGAGGAAAAAATCATTAAAGGAGAGCCCAGTACCGAGAGAACCACCTGTCCACATACTTGCGGAGAAAAAAGTGAGTCCTAACATCACCATGGTTAGTGACGCCACGCCTTTTCTGGCCGTGTTGGGAACTGGTCCAAGACTGTAGTTATTGTCTCCAGCCATTATTGCCTCCGCACATTGAAATATTAAATTATAGCACCTGATTTTCAGGCAAACGGCGCGTATTATCGTGATGTAAATTTAATAGTCAATGATAAAATTGAAATTTAAACGTTTGCTTGGTTTTTTATGTGTATTTTTTCTTTTAATAACAATTGTTTGGTTTTTAAATTCTAAAAGTGGAAAGTTTGTTTTTACGTATTTTCTATGATTTATAGACAGGTTTTCTATGTGAAATTAATGTTTTTAATTGCTATTTGTTTTTATGGATTAAATTTATCTATAACTCTGGATTGTTCAGTCGATTTCTATGAAAAGAAAACGATTTCATGATGAGGTTTTTGGTTTGGACGTTATTTGTTCTTTTCTTGGGTGTGTTTTCTTGGTTTTATTTTATGTAGGTAATTTATTTTTGTTGAAGCTGGCATTTCTAATGGTTTAGTGGGCGAATATTTGAATTTTATAAACAGTAAACAATCTGTTGTGGGTAAGAAAAGTACAACCGAGCTCGGTCAGAGGATAAGAGGGCAATAGCCACATAAAAAAATAGCCAACCGCAAAGAGTGCGATTGGCTTATATACATGTGAACAAAATCAAGTTCACTAACAACGTCAGTTGGCTAGGTGACCCTCGGCTTAAGAAGGGTCGATTTATATAATGCAGTTACTGTGCCAACTTTAATATGCCCTAAAATACGTAGTTTCTGTGACATGCGTTGCTTAAAGTTTGAGTATGTTTGCAATTTGCAACTGCGTTATGCAATTTGACTCTATTATGCTAATGATTGATTAATAAACAATGAACCTTTTAAAGCATGACTAAACTCGCCGTTCCTAAAAAGGCGAAAAAACCAACTACATCTGTCACTGTTGTTAGAATCACCGAGCCAGCCAAAGCGGGGTCCAATTTAAACTTATCCAGAATAATGGGAATCAGCACACCAAATAAAGCTGCGGTAATAATATTGACGATAATGGCCAGCGCGATGGTTCCCCCAAGAACCGGAGATTGAAACCACAATCCGGCGAGCCCGCCGATGATTAACGCCCAAGCAATGCCGTTCAGAGAGCCAATACCCAGCTCATTTTTCAATAGCTTGAAACGGTTACCTGGGGTGATCTGATTAAGCGCCATCGCACGAATCATTAGAGTGAGCGTTTGGCTGCCAGCAATGCCCCCCATGGATGCAACAATTGGCATGAGCACCGCCAAAGCCACCACCTGCGCAATTACATCTTCAAATAGTCCGATAGTGACAGACGCCAAAATCGCAGTAAGCAGATTGATGCCTAACCAAACACCGCGCTTTTGCGAGCTTTTTAATACTGGCGCAAACAAGTCATCGCCTTCATCCATACCTGTACCGGCCATCAAACGTGCTTCGTAGATTTCACGCTGTGTACTCAATGCAAACTGCCAATCGACTTCACCGATCAGTGTTTGGTCTGCATCAGTTACAGGGAGAGCGGGCAGTGTGCTGTGTTCTAATGCCTCTACCGCTTCAGGAAGCATCATTTTACTGTCTAGAACCGTCACTGCCTCAATAACGAGTGTTTTTAAGCGAATATCGGGGTCACCACGTAAGATATCGAAGTAATTGACCGTTCCACGATACTGTTTATTACGATTAATCAGATATACCTGTTGAGGCGTGTCGTAGCTATAGCGCTCCATTAACTGCTTAGCTGTCCCAATCGTAATGTTGAAGGGAAGAGTGATGATCTTACGTTCAGCCCAGTGGCCGAGTTCTTCATCAGCATACTCGTTTGCTTGATCGTAAAGTTCCAACTCATCTTTTTCTATCAACGAGAGCGCTTCGTTTATGATCGACTCTGGTAACGAATCGGCCCATTCGATGAGCGATAAGTTGTCGAGTTTAGCGAGAGTGAGTTTTAGCTCGACTTCAGATAACGCGTTGATGATAGAGAAACGTACGTCCGCACGCATTTCCGTTAACACGTCGATATGTAGCTCTAGTGGTAAAGCTCGCCATAAGCGAACACGATCGTCGATTGGAAAGGCTTCTAGAATCAGGGCAACCGCGCCGGGCTCGAGGCCCGCTTCAATAGATTCATTGAGCGTTGCGACTTGATCCGCTTCTTCGGCTTGGCCAATTTGCTGGATTAGAGTGGAGAGATCTTGAAACTTGCTCACCGAGTACCCCGATAGTTAATTCGTTTTATGGAAGTATGGCATGTTATTGAGATGCACAACTATGCACCTTAACCTTGCTCAAGGTACTTGAAAGTAACAGAAAAACAATAGGCTATTCGCTGTTGATGGTGAGATATGGCTGTACCAATTGGCGAATGTTCACTTTTGCGCCAATACGGGCTGCCAGCAAGTACATTCCGCCGATTTTTCTGTGTAAAAATAGGGCATCTGCTGGTGGAGTATGCCAGTATTCTTGCTCCATGCTTAGAATGGTGCCAGCCTCGCGAAGCTTTTGTGCTAAGCCGCTGGCTTTAAAGTCATAAGGCTCATCAACTAACATCGGTTCACATGCCATTTTCACTAGATCGAGAATCGCTTGGCGTTGGTCTGGAAGGATGGTTTGGCTGAAGAAGCCTATTTGTTCAAGCGCATTATTCAAGCCTTGTTCGTCATTGTTAACGACAGATGCGAAAGCTTGGCGATAACCAGTGCTGAACCGCTCGCTGTACTCTCGAGTGGCCCCGAAATCTAGCAAGCCGATTTGACGAGTGTTTTCGATATATAAGTAGTTGGCGAAATTTGGGTCGGTTTGTACCATCTTAAATTCGAACAGCTCCCTGAACAGTAATTCGAGTAGGCTGTGCATGACAAAATCTCGCGTACTCTGATCATAATGTTCGATTTGCTCAATCGGGCTACCATCAATGAATTCCATCGCGAGAACGGAGTCTGAGCAACTTTCAGTATGAATCTTGGGCACCACAAAATGAGGGTGCTCCTTCAAAGCGTCATGATAACGAATGGCAAATTGTGCCTCTCGTGCGTAATCGGCCTCGTCATGTAGCTGCTTTTTCGCTTCTTCGAGCAATCCTTTGTAGTCGACAGACTCGGGAATCAACCCAACGACCTTGAGCAGTGTACCGACATTATCGACGTCGCTATCGATACTTTTCCGTATGCCCGGATATTGCACTTTGACGGCTAGGTTATCGCCCGCATCGCTGTAGGCTTGGTGCACTTGTCCTATTGATGCACTGGCGATTGGTTTGAAGTTAAATGACAGAAACTCAGCTTTCCAATTCGTTCCTAGCGAACTTTCCATTACTGCGTTGAGTTGTTTTGCAGGCATTGGGTCTGCGTTGGAACGAAGACGGGAAAGAATATCGGCAAGTTCAGGTTCTAAAACATCACCAGCATCCATTGATAGCATTTGACCAAGCTTCATTGCAGCGCCACGCAGGTGAGCAAGTTGGTCAGTTAAGCGCGCGATGTTCTGTGGCGTCAGCAAGAGGTCTTTCGCTTTTGGTTTGTTGCCTTTGGCTATCTGCTTCGTGCCTTCTGCAATCACATTGCCTGCGACACGGGTAGCAAGTGAAGCGAACTTGCTGAATCTTGAGATGCGATGGGTAGGTAGGCTTCTTTCCTTTGCCGACATGAATCTTCTCCGCTATTTACTAACTAATTGTTATACGGGAAAAGGATATGTTTGGATACAAATGAAAAGAAAACCGCCAGCGTAACTGGCGGTTTGCGAGTTTAGATAGAGTAGAAGAAGTACAGTTGAGACTTCATTCGGATGATGATCCCGCGAATCACATCTAAGAAGGCCATGAAGCCTATCGGTTTTTCACCGCTGACCCATGCGAGGCCAACAGAGCCAACAGGGATGTCGTAGCCTTCTGGCTCATCAATCTTAAGACGAACAAAGTGGTGTTTGTTCTGTAAGTTCTTTCCAGTGGTGACACGTACGGAATCATCGAAACCCAGTAGATTACCTTGTGACTCACCTGTTGCTTCAACAATGCCTTCGACGGTCGCTGAGAAGATCTTACCTGGGTAAACGGACGAAGAGAATTCCGCTGGCTGACCCGGTTTGATGTTACGAATCGCTTGGTGGTTCACTCGCATCAGTACGTACTTCTCGTTGGTGTACATATTAATACGTGGCATCGCTGATACGCGCTGACCTTCACGCAGGATAAAGTTAGTTACAAAGCCATCACTAGGTGCATGCACTTTGGTGCTGTTCAAATCCCATTGTGCTTTTGCAATTTGCTCTTCCGCTTGACGCAATTCAGCCTGCTTCGTTTCAACCGCTAACTCCGCTTTATGAATCGCCAGCTTCGCACGTGAAATATCGACTTGTTTCTTCTTGATTTGAGATTCAAGAGTCAACACATTGTGGCGAGCCATGTCTACTGTGCTCGACTGTTTGTCGATGTCGCTTTCCGTGATGGTGTTTTGCACCACTCGGTTTTGCTCAACATAGCGAACTAGCATCTTTTTCTGCAATTTGTAGTCAACTTTCGCCGCTTCCAACTGGCTCTTTGATGTTTCTAGATCTTGCACTAGCGCTTCGTGGTTAGCTTCTTCAATCTCGATGTCGCCTATTGCTGTAGCTAATGCAACGCGAGCAGAATCAGCGGATACGTTCGCTTGATTTAATGCGATGTTGTATTGCGTTGGGTCAAGTTCATAAATGAGCTGACCTTCTTTAACTTGCTGATTCGGCTCAATGTAAATGTGGTCAACTTTACCTTTTACATTGGTTGAATCTGGACGCAATTGGATGTGTGGCGACTGCACGACAGAACCGCCGGATAAATCCATCGGGGTGAAGTTAATCAAACCTACCCAGACGAACATTAGCCAACCCAAGCCGCCAAGATAAGCGAACGATTTGGTTGCTTTGTTCCAAGGCATGCCAACCAAACGCAACAGATAAATGAAGAGTGCCCATACCGCTAAACCTTCTAACATTATGCTTCCTCTTTTGGCTGTGTTTCTGTTTGCGGTTTACTTTTCCATGTATCACGCAGATTGATGATGGCTTTTTCCATATCAACGAATGCAAAGATCACGGCTAGCACCCAAACCCAGTGCCAGACAAACCCTATCCAGGTCAGCGCAGTGATGAGCCCTATCTGATGATGGTCTTTGCTGTGTGCTTTATTGATAGGCAATTCATGGATTTTCCAAAAGCCGTAACACGCGCCCGCGACACTCGCGATTAAAACGACAGCAGCGACAACATGTAATGCCGTATCTGCGCCTGTACCGACAAATGGGACACTCAGTAAACTCATTAAACACTCCTCTATCAAACTGTTGGCGTATTGTGATCTGAATTTGATTTGCGGCTTTCTTTGTGACAGATTCAATCACTATAGGATTAAATTTGATGTAATTGGTTATGAAAACGGTTCGGTTTATTCGCGCGATGGGCATTCTAAACATGCATAACCTCGCGTTATCTAAATACAATTTGGACTCGGATGAGTTAGGGATCCCAGCATCGGTGTTTCGTAACCCAATGACACTGATCCCGCTAAAAGCCGTTGCGGAATGGTACCGTTGTGTTGAACAAGCCAGTGGTGACCCGGATGTGGTGTTGAGTCTCAGCCGAGGTATTGAACTGCAAAAGCTAGGGCCAGTGGGACGCTGGTTATTCTCCGGCAATGATTTAGCCAGTACCATTCGGCGAGTGAATTATGGTGTGAGCAACCTACAATCAGGGGCGTTTTTTGCTGGCGAACAGTCGGGTAAAATCATCAAATGGACTTACCACAACCCGTTTATAGAAACGTCAGTAAAGGTGCACGATAGTATCCGCTGTGCGGTATTTATGATTAAGGTGTTACGCGAATTTCTTGGCAAAGATTACCAGCCTTTACGTGTCAAGGTTTCAGGCTCGAGAAAAAATACTGAGCGATACCGGGAATATTTCGGCTGCGAGGTGGAATGGAGTCAGCCAAAAACAGAGATATGGATCCCGGGAGATGACCGACTAGCTTCTCGCCAAGTGAGCCATCGAGAAGACAGCCGTCTAGCGATGAGTTTTTCCGATTTGGATGATTTGCTTAATATGCCCGACCCAGAAGATGAGTTGAAAGTGATTTATGAAGTGGTGAATTACAGCAGCCATTATGGATTGCCAACGTTAGAGCGCGTGTCTTCTCTGCTTGATTTATCTGAACAGCAGTTTCAACGTCGTTTGCATAAATTAGGGCTCAATTTTTCGACGGTTTCTGGCTATGTATTGAGTAATATTGCAGCTGGTTTGTTGAGTAAGCGCGTGAGTATTGATGACATTGCCACGCGCCTTGGTTACACCAATGTGGCGAGCTGCAATCGTATGTTTAAGAAACATCGTGGATTAACGCCCAAGCAGTATATGGGAAGATTAGAGAAGTAGTGCTCCACTTATTTCTATGAGTACAAGCAATAAAAGCCCTCAAAAAAGTAGAGGGCTTTGTTTTTTGTGTGTTGTTGTTTTATGTAATGGCTATTTTTTAGGGCGCCAACTTAGTGCACTTGCAACAGCGCCGATGGCAACTACATCCTTTTTTTGTTCGCTAAGTTCAGGGAGCATCTGTACCGCAATGGTACCGTTCGTCTGCACAGCGGCAATTTCTTGTGTGCCTTCCTTAAAGCTATAACCCAATGGAATGTCTACCGCCATCATGGCGTCAGGACTAGTATGTACAGTTTCTACATTAAAGTGGGTGCTACCAATACGCACTATGCCTGTCTCTTTTTTCTCAAAGCTGATGTCGATGAGAGCCGATTTTGGCTCCATCGCAAACTCACCGACTTTTTTACCATCTTGAGTAATGTCACAGGTGTAAGGATCATTCCCACCAAAATCGACGCCCATGTAGTTAACCGACATACCGCCTCCGGTGCAGTTCAAAAGCCAAGTTTCCCCGCTGTCGATACGAGTCACTTCTGCGCCCATTGAACCTTCTTTGAAAGAGATACGGTTAAACCAACTTGAGTTAGAAGCACTGCGTGAATACTTGCCTTTGTACTTACCAGCAAAATCAAAATGGCCATCTGCACCGAATCCCCAAAAATCACCGTCGGTTTTGATCAGCATTTCTGGTTGTGCTTTTACGGCATCAGTACGATCCATGACGGCTAGGCCACCACAACCAACAAGGAGCAAGGGAGCGAATAGAATAAGTTTCTTCATGTTTTTCATTGTTTATAGCTTGGTTACATCTAGGGTTTGGTCGGTGAATTGGATGTTCTGAATGTCGTACAACTCGTCAGTGCCTGTATTTGGGCACTCAACAGAAACACTCTTTGCTTTGATAACAGTACATTCCGCCAGTTTGTGTGGCACGATATAGGTGTTGATACCGCCTTCACCATAAATGCTGTTGTCTTTGCTGTTGCCTTCAAAAGTATTGTTTTGATCATTACCGATCACATTCATCGCGTCGTCGCCAATGATCTTCACTTTTGTTAGCCACTGAGATTTGTAGGTGTACGCTTCTATCAAACCGTCTTTGTTGGGAGCCATACGGAAGGTAGGTACTGTGCCTGGATTTGTCTTTTCGGTGTAGAGCTTGACGCCCGCAGAGTCGATATTCGCGGTATATTGCAAGTATCCGTGGAATAAGCCACTGATCCAATCAACGGCTTGTGGATCTTGGGTTTGCATTTCTTCACGCGTTAACGCTTGGTAGCCATCTAAACCATGTCCGTTTGCTTTTGCTACGCCCATGTACGCTTCAAAAGCGGCAGCAAAATATTCGTGAGAATATGAAGGGCCCGTTTGTTTCACACTTTCAGGATCGAAGTCGTCCGATTTCCAATCGTCCCAGTCATACTGAGTAGGGCGCCACACCGTCGGTTTGCCCGATTGAATATCGTTATAGATGCTTAACGCATGAGCTTGAATGTCATTTTGCAGTGCCGCAGTCGCCGTGTTAGGTGCAATACCTTGCGCTTGGACCAAGTGTAAAATTTCTTCAAAAGCGGCGTCTCGTTCGGCTTTTTTACCAAGATTGGCGCAGTAATCGGCAAAATTACTCATGTAATGGCAATCGCCTTCAACTGTCAGTTCTCGATACATTAAAGATTGGCTATTCCTTAGCCAGTTTGGTGTTTCTTCACTAGTTACTAATGTTGACGCGATAGATGTGACAAGTGTATCCATATCATCTTCGTTAAGTACGATCATGCTTACAACAAACTTTTCTAGAGAACTCGTATCAAAAGAGTGTGCTAAGCCCGAGTTTGTAACTGCATCGTTCAATTTGTCTTGGCGAATCAGTTCGTTGATAAAGATTTTGGTTAACATCTCATCATTCTGTTCGTCGTTTTCGGTCAGCATTAATGTGGCATCACGCTCGGCTAATGTCTTAGCGATAAGAGACTTGTCAGCACCGTACTTAGAGTCTGGTTGGTTTGTTAGAAGGTGTTGGATGATTTTGGCTGCACGAAAGATTTTTTCATTATTCGCACCGTCATCAACGGCCACAATGTGAAATGTATCGTTGTTGTTTGCTTCGGAAAGGGAGATTTTCACATAGTGGGTGAAGCCCGCATCAGCAGCCACTTTTAACTTGGCCGGAAACTCTGTAGAAACGACAGTTGGGATTGTGACAGTGCTCAATGTTGGCACTGGTGGTGTTGGAGGTGTCGTTGTCGATGGTTTCGAATTAGATTCACTGCCGCCACAAGCAGTTAGACTTATCGCGCAAAATATGGCTAAAGGTGTTAATTTGGAATATCTCATTTCATGTTACTCGTAGACTTTATTAGAGCAAGAAACTTAGAAGCAACATAAAGTCCTGTCTATATAAGCAAACTAAGTCATATATGTTGGTATTGTTTTTTGGTAAGACCTATTATTCGATACATTTGAAAATATAGTGGATTTTTATTCCGAATTTTATTTTCTATGTGAAGCTATATTCTGATAATGAATAAAACCTCAGGTTATTGCATGGCTTTAGGGGTATAGAATGATTAGGATTATCGTATATGTATGGTTTGTAAGCGTATGTAAGCCTGCGTTTTATTAAAATTATCATTTAAGTAGGTTGCGCAGTATAGGACGAGCGATATACTCCCTCCATCATATTGGTGGAGTAAATGATTCATGGTGGGTAATACAATCTTACTGGTAGAAGACGACTCAGAGATTGCTCGATTAACCAAAATGTACCTCGAAGCTGAAGGATATACGGTAACTGTCATCGATAACGGTCAAAATGCATTAGAAACGATTAAGGGGCTCAAGCCGGACCTAGTGCTGTTAGATTTGATGTTACCAGGAAAAAATGGCGCAGAAATATGTCAAGAGGCGCGTAAGTTTTATCATGGTATTATCATTGTTTTGACTGCGACCGATGATGAAATGAGCGAGGTGAGCTTATTTAAGTTTGGTGCTGATGATTACCTTACCAAACCGATAAAAGGCAATATCCTTCTCGCCCGTATTGAAGCAGCGTTGCGTCGCTATTGTCGTCAAGTTGATATCGTTGAAGAAGAAAAGCTGAGCCGATATGGCATTAGTCTTTGTCTTCGTCGCTCCCAAGCATTTTATTTGCAAAAAGATATTGGTTTAACGAGTTCTGAGTTTGAAATTTTAGAGCTCCTGATGCTGAATGTCGATAAGCCAGTATCTCGTGAATCATGTTGCCGTCTTGCCCGAGGCATTGAATACTGTATTACTGATCGTTCGATTGATATGCGTATATCCTCACTAAGGAAGAAATTCTCTAAGGCTCATATCCATACGGCTACCATTAAAACCATACGTCACCACGGCTACATGCTGACAGGTAAATGACGCATGTTTTCCCTGTTTACTCGTCTATATGTGGGGTTAGTAACTGGCCTTGCGCTGACTGTTGCTTTGTTTCTCTTTATGGGGGAAGAGTACATGCGCAAAACAGAAGTCGGTGTTTTTTTGAGTGACGGTGCTTATTTTGTCGATCAATACATTGAGCAACGAGGCACTCCGGATTCTCTCTACAAGAAGTTAACCGAAAACGGCAAGCAAGATTTCTTTATCTTTGATTTAACATTGGTTGAAAACTGGGACGGATCACCGCCTTGTCGAGATTGTAATCTGCTGTACCGTATGCAAGGGATACCTGTTTATCTTATTGATGGCAGTACCTATGCTGCGGTATTCCCTTTGCCTAACACTTCGAAGAGTTTAGTTTTCAAAGAAAAAACGGATTTCTTTAGCCCACACGTTGATTGGAATGAAGATTCTGAGATTGTATTTATACTTACTCTACTTTTGGTTGTTGTATGCAGTTTAGGCATTATGGTTTACATACCTGTACGACGTCTTGACCGCCAAATTCGGCAACTAACGGCTGCGCAACAACAATTTGGTTCTGGTGAGTTGAATACGCGAGTCGATCTAAAGCAATTTTCGCAACCCGTGAAAGAGCTCGCCCAAGGCTTCAACTGCATGTCTGAAGAGATTGAGAGACGAGTGCGCCAAACACACATCTTTACTCAAGCTATTCCTCATGAAGTGCGCACTCCGCTGAGTCGTATTCAGCTAGCGACGGATTTAGCTCGACGCACGAGTGGTGAAATGCAGGCAGAGTTACATGACGATATTGAACGATACGTTGATGTCGTGACGGATTTAACATCCGACATCGTCATGCTGTCTCGCTTGAGTGTGAAAAACCACTCATGGATCGATTCTGTTGAAACCATGGAACTGCCACTTTGGTGTAAAAGCCGCATGAATTACCTAGGCTTAGAGTCCGCCATGTTGAGAGCAGAAAATAAACTCGCGAACCAATTGATTCACTTTCAGCCTACTTTGGGTAACCTTGTCCTCGATAATTTACTGCAAAACGCCAAGCGTTATGGTGAGTCCTGCGTTGAGGTGACGATTCGAACGGTAGCGGATTGCTGGAGCATCGATATTGAGGACGATGGTCCGGGCATCCCTGAGGCGATGCGAGAAGAAGTATTTATGCCATTTTCGCGCTTAGACAAAAGCCGCAACGCCGACATGAAAGGCTTTGGTTTAGGGCTTGCCATCGCTACCAGTGCAGCGCGGCAACTGGGGTGGGAGCTTTCTGTCGGCGAGAGTTACTTAGGCGGCGCACGTTTTACGGTGCTTATTCCTGCCAACGGTTAGAGTAGGCACTGCGGTAGTCTGGCTCTGCGATACCTTCATACAAATCGTCACAAGCTTGCAGCGGACCTACGACGGTTTGGTAGGGTAGGACACCTGCCCAAACAGGGATGTCCATGTCTTCCGCATCGTCGTTGACGCCAAAATTGCTGATTTTCACCGATGCTTCTGTGAGTGGAATACGCAGCAGCATGGTGGCTTTGAGTTCTTTTTCATTACTCAAACGGACTTGTTCTGTTCTCCCCGGAGCGATCTGTTCAATAAAGTGATTCAGCAACCTGTCTTTCTCTTGGTTATCTTCCACCACCTCAAACTGGCCAAAGACCACAGCACTGCGATAATGCGCACTGTGGTGAAACGCACTTCGAGCCAATACCCAACCATCAAACAAAGTAAAGGTTAAGCACGTTTGCACTCCTTGTTTGAGTGAGCGTAACAGTCGACTGTTGTTGGCACCATGGATATACACGTAATCATCGACACGCCATGCCAGCATAGGGATGACCACAGGGCCTGACTCGTTGGTTATCGCAATATGAGCGATTAGGCTGTCATCTATGATGGCGTGCAGTTTGCTAACATCAGAGACGGCTTTATGTGCGCCTTTCTTAATTTCCGTTCTATTGGTGTTGGATAGCATTTTCTCTCCTTGTTTGCTCACGATTACGAGCGATTGATCCTCATTCTTTGATTGCAATGTAGCGTTTAACTGGTAGCTTAAAGAGAGCCAGTTTTAACTAATGGATGGATCCAGTTTGTCTTTGATTGATATCGGTGACCTGCATTTAAAAGACAGTGAAGGAACGCGTCAGCAAGCGTTGTTTTTGGCTATTCGCAAGAAAATTGTTCAAGGACTGTGGGTGAAGAATGGGAAGCTGCCTTCTACGCGGAAGCTTTCACAAGAGCTTAATCTAAGTAGGAATACCGTGATTTCTGCCTACGAACAGTTAGTGGCGGAAGGGTACTTGAACAGCCAAAAAGGTTCTGGCTTTTATGTTGCCGTAGAACTGCCAGAGCAGTACTTGCCTGAACCTAGTTCAGTTCAGAGAGACTCATCACCGAAAGCTCACTTTGATATCAACCGCGCATTTGCACCGGGTGTGCCGGATTTGGACGCATTTCCGATGGCGCAATGGCAAAAGTTACTCACTCGCCATATGTCTCGTACTTGCTTGTTGGGGAATCAAGATATTCAGGGTAGTTGGGCATTGCGCTGTGCTTTAGCTGACTACCTCGCATCAAGCCGTTCAGTGAATTGTTCTCCAGAGCGCATTATTATTACCTCTGGGGCGCAGCAAGCGTTGTCGATTGCGACGATGGTAGTGCTCAAACAAGGTGATAAGGTTCTGATGGAGCAACCAGGTTACGCGCAAATGCGGAAGTTGATTCAGTTCCAAAACTATCAATTTGAGCCTTTGTTCGTAACAGAGAAATTAGGTTTTGATGTGGAAGCGGTGACCTCAAGCGATGCCGATGCGCTGTATATTACACCAAGTAATCAATATCCGATGGGTACCACACTCAATACCGAGCAAAGAGGAAAGATCATCAACTGGGCGGTCGAACAATCAAGTTGGATCATCGAGGATGATTATGACAGCGAATTTCAGTTTGCTCATCGTCCCTATACCAGCTTACAGGGGCTAGCAGCTCAAATGGGTCGAGATGATCGTGTGTTGTATGTGGGTTCCTTCAGTAAAGTGATGTTTAACGGATTGCGGCTTGGCTACCTTGTAGTTCCTGAACGTTTAGTAGAGCAATGCTTAGTGGTTAAGGATGCGTTAAGTGGTGATTCGCCGACGCATACACAAGAAGCATTGGCAGATTTTATTACTGAAGGTGGGTTATTACGTCATATTCGAAAAATGCGTCGACTATACAAAACTAAGCATGAACAGATGCATTTATCCATTCAACAGTATTTTGGCGACCGTGTTTGCGTCGTTAGCCAAGCGGCGGGGCTTCATATTACGTTGAAATGGCAAGACGGTATGGATGAGCAGCGTTTTACAAAACTGGCAGAGCATGAAGGGATCATCTTGCGACCTTTGAGCTATTATGAACACCCAGATTTTCAAGCACGTCACTGGCATGGTGCCGTGCTTGGTTACGGCAATATCGCGTTAGAGAACATAGACGCTGGTATCCAACGTTTAGCTCACATATTTCGAAATGGGAAGCGATGACTATTCAGCTACACGTGTTTGTCGCTTATGTCGCCACTGTTTCCAAGGCAGTAAAAGTAGAGTAAAAATGCCAAGTGCATAAAACATTGACCAGCCTAAACATATAAAAACACCGGTACAAAGCAGTAGGGACAGTCCCGCAAGTGTTTTACCAAATCCTCGAAGCAATTTAAAAGCGGCTAACATCGCCAACATGTAAACCAGAACGAATACACTGTTTGCGAGTTTTAGGAAAAACTCCAGATCGAGCTGTGATAGGGTTCCTATCACACAAGATATCAATAATATGCCGCCAACTAAT
This sequence comes from Vibrio sp. OY15, assembly GCF_000742455.1. NCBI lineage: Bacteria > Pseudomonadati > Pseudomonadota > Gammaproteobacteria > Vibrionales > Vibrionaceae > Vibrio > Vibrio sp. OY15. The sequence goes on from NZ_JPIL01000009.1 coordinate 317,445, forward strand.
ATGGTGGCTGAGAAAGGGACACCGCGACGTGAAATCTTGGCTAGTGGACTAGAAGGACGATGTTCACGAGCTTGAGCCCAGACCATTCGCGCTAGGCTCTGTGTGTATAAGTTAACGCTCGCGAAACAAGCGGAGAAACCTATCAAGCTGATTATCCATTTGGCTCCATCGCCTAGTAGTTGGGCACTAAGCCAGGGGATGGATGCGTTATCAAATTGAGCGTTACCATACGCGCCAAATTTTAAAATAACGACAGAGCATGCCCAATAGGTAGCCCCTGCTACAAAACAACCGACCACAATGGCAATAGGGAAATCTCTTTGAGGGTTTTTGAACTCTTCCCCCATATGGGCAAAAGCCTCTATGCCAACAAAACACCAGAACATCACGCCTAACGCTGCGGTAATAGGCCAAATTGACTCTTGTGTGATGGCGGGCATCACAAGATCGGCGCTGTTAACGTCGCCTTTCCATAAAAATGCGCCAACAAGTGCGAAGACACTCAAAGCAATAAGAGTTTGTAAATGACCTGATGATTTTGTGCCCATCAAGTTGACGAACACAAGTAGTACTACCGTCAGAATTTGTGCAAACAGATTGTTGCTAATAGGCTCTGGCAATATTTGTTGTAGGAAGCCTGCGGCGAGTGCAATCGCGGCCGGAACCCCTACCGGAATGACACTAACAAATAGCCAAGCGACACTACTTTCCAGTTTGGCGTTAAAGGCTTTGCGTACAAAAAAGGCTGTTCCGCCCGCGTTGGGGTATCGTTTACCCAGTTGAGCAAAAGTCAGCGCAATAGGACAAATCGCGATGAACAATAAAATCCAAGCCCATAGTGAAAAATGGCCAGCTATACCTGCTGCGATAGCCGGGATCATAAACAGCCCAGTTCCCATTAATGTGGTGGATAACTGTGCGATACCTGATGTGAGTGAAATGTCTTTTTTGAGCTCTTCCATGCGAATTGATTCATCCAATGTTATGAGGCTTATTACGAAAAAGCTTGTGGCTTCTGGTTATTTCGTTTTATGTGTTTAAGCGATGCTATTTATGTGCTGAGCACTTAAGTTGGGAATTTGATTTCAATGTGTTATCTATTTTCTGTTGAAATGGATAACAGCACTCATCTCATGCCCGCCAAATAGCATATCCAAAATGTTAATAACAAAATGATTTACTAAACCGTCAATATGACGGTTGTTTTAAATAATTCCAACAAAATGTTGGTTTCTTATGCAGTTAGAATCGGTATAGAATGAGAAAAATAAGGAAAGCTTGGTAACGGTATGGACAAGTTTGATCATAAGATTGTGGATCTGCTCAGGCACAACGCTCGGCTGTCGGTGACTGAAATTGCGGATAAAGTAAACCTTTCTCGTTCTGCGGTAACGGCCCGTATTCGTAAGCTAGAGCATGACAAAGTGATTCTAGGGTATCACGCTGAAATTGCACCTTCGGGTGGGGATTCGATTTGCGCCTATTTTGCCTTAAAGTTCGATAAATCAACCTCTACGTATTATTGCGAATCATACGCGGACGAGTTATACAAAATTGATGGCGTAAAATGGTGTCATGCGATCAGCGGTGAGACGGACATGATGGTTTTTGTCGAAGTGCCTACGATGGCTCGCTTGAACGAAATCAGAGATCAAATTCAACGATATCCAGAGCTTCGAAACCTGATGACTCATACCGTCTTAGCTGAATTCTTTAACACGACTGGGAACCTGTTTGTGAAGTGACCATGAATGGATGCCATGTTGAAAACCCTTCTGAGCGAATATGTTAAACAACATTAATTTGAATCTACTTAGATCCTTGCATGTACTTTTAGAGGAGTGTCATGTCAGCCGGACCGCAGACCGTTTGCACATTACGCAGTCTGCCGTCAGTCGACAGCTTGCACAATTGCGCGATCTGTGTGGTGACCCACTGCTTATTCGTCAAGGTAATCAACTGATACCAACGCCACGAGCAATAGCGTTAAAATCAAAGCTTGATGCATTACTGGCTGAGTTTGACCATTTACTCGATGACCAACCTTTTGAGCCGCGGCAGTGGCAAGGTGAGCTTGTTATTGCTTCTAGTGACTACGTGGCGCAATACGTATTGCCCGATATTGCCTCTCACTTGGGTGAACAAGCGCCACAGTTAGATATGGCGTACCGACTGTGGCAACCCAACTTTCTTGATAAACTTCATGAGACGGGCATCCATATCGCGTCTTCTATGTATCCAGAAAAACCACAGAGTGTGTCGAGCGTTAAAATTGGTGAGGATTCATCAGTTTGTTTGATGAAATCTTCTCATCCGTTAGCAAAGCAGGACCAGATCAGTATTGAAGACTTGATTTCATATTCACACATCAAAGTGACTGGCGGCGGAGACAAAGATTCCTACACTGATTTAGCATTGAAAGAGCTAGGGCACACCCGCCACGTTACCTTTAAGGTTCCATTCTTCTCTGCTGCGATCAATCGCTTAGTTGCAAGTGAGCACCTGATGGTGGCTCCTGAACATATTGCCGTTAACCTCGCTAAGCATTGGGACTTAACCCATAAAGCATTACCACTCGAAACACCTATTCATCAATATTGGTTAATGTGGCACCCCAAATACGACACGGATCCTGCGCATAAATGGGTGCGAGAAGAGATTCGCTCAGTAATGCAAATCTCTGAATATTCCATTCGCTAATACGTACACCGTTTAGCTATGACTTTAAGTCATGATTAGTATGAATAACTTTGATTTCTAATTATACCTCTTCCGTTGATAGAGTGAGCTTCAAAGAGGGGAGATTCTTATGACACTAACAGTTTGGTTATCACTTTTTACCGTGTGTTTATTAGGGGCTATGTCACCAGGTCCCAGCTTAGCTATTGTCGCTAAGCACTCGTTGGCTGGTGGACGTATCCATGGATTAGCTACGGCTTGGGCTCATGCGTTTGGCATTGGTATATATGCGTTTATTACTTTGATTGGGCTCGCTGTTGTTTTGCAGCAAAGCCCGATGCTGTTCAAGACGATTAGCCTTGTGGGTGCGGCATATCTTGCGTATTTAGGGTTTAATGCTTTGCGTTCAAAAGGTGGTGTGGCTGCGAAGTTGGAGTCAGGTGAGGAAACAACGGTAATCCAGTCTGCGCGAGAAGGCTTTTTTATCTCGATTTTAAGTCCCAAAATTGCTTTGTTTTTTATCGCATTATTCAGTCAGTTTGTCGCGCTCGGTAATGATTTGAGTAATCAGATGATCATTGTTGCCACGCCGTTTGTTGTGGATGGGCTTTGGTACACCTTTATTACCCTAGTGCTATCGAGCTCTAAAGTCGTTGACAGAATTCGCTCTAAGGCAGTGTTGATTGATCGTTTGTCAGGGGTAGTACTCATGCTGCTGGCTCTTAGAGTGGTCGTAACGGTATAGACAAGCTCGCAAGACAGAAATACTAAAAGCAGCCCGTGTGGCTGCTTTTCAAAAAAGCACCCTGCCATTTTAAGGACAGGGTTAAAGCAAGAAGTTTCTCAGGAGCGGTCGGGGGAGAGAAACTCATCTAAATCTTATTTACTTACCGGCGAACCTCTTCAAATTCACCTTCAATCGCATCTGCTTTACCTGTATTAAATTCATATTCTTCGTGCATTTCTCTCTGCATTTTCTTGACGCGATTTTCAATACGCTTGCCGGTAATTAATGCTGCGATGGTCAACGGAATCGCAATGATCAAGCTAAATACTAACGTAAAAAAGCCGGTAATCAGTGCTAGTGCAGTTACAATAATCCGATTCATAATCATGACCTCTCTGTAATTTATGTGCTCAGATTAATGCTGTGAACATGAACAAAACATGAATGCTGACGTTCACTTTGTCCGGAGAGTGTCAAATGAATGAAACGAAAAAACGCCTGAGGGTGATCAGGCGTATAAACGGGGAAAAATATTAGTAATGCGCATGGCGCTTATTATTTAGAACAAATATGAGATATTGTCCGCTACGCTATGTGGTTAACGTTGTGGAGCAAAGTTCACCTATCGAGGGAATGTTTGGTAACGAACACCCATCATTTGTTCCATACAGTGCACAACTTGGCAGCTGTAACCGAATTCGTTGTCGTACCAGATGTAAAGTACACAACGCTTGTCTTGTGCGATAGTCGCTTGACCATCTACGACGCCTGCATGGCGAGAGCCAACTAAGTCAGTTGATACAATTTCTGTTGAATCGGTGTAGTCAATCTGTGCCGAAAGCTCAGAGTTCAACGCCATTTCACGCAAGTAATCGTTCAGTGAATCACGGTCTACGTCTTCACCTAAGTTTAGATTAGCGACTGCCATAGAAACGTTTGGTGTCGGTACGCGAATCGCGTTGCCTGTTAGCTTGCCTGCAAGCTCTGGCAATGCTTTAGCAACTGCTTTTGCCGCACCTGTTGAAGTCAGAACCATGTTTAGTGAAGCACTACGTCCGCGACGGTCACCAGAGTGGAAGTTGTCGATCAAATTTTGGTCGTTTGTGTATGAGTGCACGGTTTCAATATGGCCAGAAAGAACACCATATTTATCGTTCAGAGCCTTAAGGACTGGCGTGATTGCATTTGTTGTACAGCTTGCCGCAGAGATGATGGTGTCATCTTCTTTAATTACCGACTCATTTACACCGAATACAACGTTTTTGATGTCACCTTTACCTGGTGCTGTTAGCAGTACTTTCTCTGCGCCTTGACACGCTAAGTGTTGGCTCAGGCCTTCAGAATCACGCCAAACACCTGTGTTATCAACAACTAGCGCGTTATTGATACCGAAAGCTGAATAGTCTACTTCGCTTGGGTTATTTGCGTAGATAATTTGGATGTAGTTGCCGTTAACGATCAGTGCTTTACGCTCTTCATCGATAACAATACTACCGTTGAACTGGCCGTGAACTGAGTCACGACGCAGCAGGCTAGCACGCTTCTCCAAATCGCCTTTTTTACCGCCACGAACCACAATCGCACGTAGTCTTAGTGGGTAACCTGGACCACTTTTCTCAATGAGAAGGCGAGTAAGTAGTCGACCAATGCGACCGAACCCGTAAAGAACCACATCACGCGCTTTCAGTGAAGAATCTGCGTCGCGAGCGCCATCAAGTGCAGTGATAAGGAAATCGTTTAGAGAGCTTGTATCGTCATGTTCATTCCAGTACATAGTTGCCAATTGGCCGACATCGACACGGCATGAAGAAATGCTCATTTCACAAAGCGCTTGAATAATAGGCATCGTGTGCTCAAGCGAAAGTGGGTTACCGGTATAACGTCTTGCAACGCGATGAGTTTTGAGAATGTCTATAGTAGTAGCATTAATAAGCGTTTTACCAAACAGAACCACTTCGATTCCTTTTTGACGATATAGCTTACCAATTAGAGGGGAAATAGATTCAGCAATCGTTTGGCTAGTTTGCCAGTCTTGGAGATATTTCTCTGGACTCATTGTTGTATTAGACCTTTCACGTTTTGGGGGCTAACCATACTCTCTGTTGTTGCCTCTTCGGCAGCGTGCAAGAGTGTGGTGGGTTATGTAATCGGGTTGTAATAGTTATGTGTGCGGATTCTAAGGTCGGAGTCCTTATTCTGCTAGGAAAATTAAATCCAGTGTAAAACACTACTTAAGGGGACGTTAGTGGTGGATTAATGTGACTAAAGCAGTGGTTTTCACGTATTGACATTTAGAAAGTAACTTACTTTTTTTGCGATGATAACGTTTGCTTTCAAATTAGTTTTGTTGACAAAAATGGATATTTTGCATTTTTGTGTGATTTTCCTCGATAAGGCAACTCAATAGGTAAACATACAATAGATGATTTCCTGAAAAGTGAGGCGACTCTTAGTTGTGAGTGAAACTTTATTGTTTGCATCCAACTTTAAGATCAAAAAATATGACTTGAATCACAATTGCCACTTCATTAGCCGATGATAAAACACTCACAATAACCATAGTCTAGGTAGGTGAATGTTGTTTGAAAGTAACAATGTCGTATATGCCTTTCAATGCGGGAAACTAGTCTAATATTAAATAAACGGATGAAATCAACCATTAGGCTGATGGATGTTGAGATTATCAATAAAAACACGCTTAGCACTCCTCGCACTATTACCCGCTGTGGTAATCGTGGTATTTGCAGTTCAGCAGTTTTCTGATAATGCGTTGCGCGTGAGCCGTCTCAATCAAACGGTTAGCAATATTCAAGGTTTCCAATTGATATCCAAGGCCTCCCACTTTATTTACTCCATAGAGAAAGTACGCCGACAGCCTGATCTTCAAGTCTCTGCAGCCATTAATATTGAAGAACAAGGTGAAGTTATTTCTTCTTTGCATCAAAAGTTTGTGAGTAACCCTAATACTGCTGAGTATGCTGATGAACTGAAAGAAGCCATGCTGGGGGTATTGTCAGGTAGATTGAGTGAGATGGACGACCTGGGTGATTGGGCATTTCAACAGCTCCAAAATATGTCGCGCTCTTTGTTGCAAAATCATCAATGGTATGGCAGTGACGATGGCATTCGCATGCAAAATTTTATTGCCTACCTTGCTCAGCTCTCTTTTTGGACACAGAAAGAAGCTTGGCTGACGAACCGTTTAGTCCAAGACCCTAAGAGTCGGCTAAGTCAAAGTATGTTTTATCAGGCGATTGACCGACAGCAGCAAAATTTGGATGCGTTTTTAAACTTAGGTGGGTCATACGAGCAAGTGGATAAATTGCTTGGCTTGTTTACTTCGCCGAGATATCAGAGAAACTTGGCGTCTCGCGGACAATTAATGTCAGGAGACATGTCACAAAGTGACTACGCCGCGTATTTAAAAGAACTCGATTTTCGTGTGCAGCGCTTACAAGTGCTCATCGATGGGTTCACCAAACAAACTGAGCAGTCGCTTCTCACGCAGGTTCATGAACAAAAGGCCAATATAGCGATGATCAGTTTTGGCGTTGCCTTAGTGGTTATCCTGCTTTGTTGGCTCGGATTTAGTACTTGGTTCCGCGTTAACAGCAAACTCGATGCGATCATTCATACTTTAAACGCGTTGATCAACTCCGAAGAGAAGCAAACAAAAGTCAAAGTTGATGGAAGTGATGAACTGACCATTTTTGCTCAGCAAGTGAATCGAGTGGTTGAAGAAATGCACAGACAAACTGAAGAAATACTGCATGCAAAAGAGTCAGCAGTATCGGCTAATCGTGCAAAATCTGTGTTTCTTGCCAACATGTCACATGAAATCCGCACGCCCCTTAACGGGATCATGGGCATGACAGAAATACTCTCTCAAAGTGAGTTGTCTTCGCATCAACAAGAAGTTGTTGATGACATTGACTCCTCATCTCAAACGCTGCTTACTTTACTTAACGATATATTGGATCTCTCTAAAATCGAGTCTGGACGATTGGAGCTGTCACTAGTAGAAGCGGATATCCGAGAAGTCGTGTATCAGTCGATGATTTTATTCCAATCCAAAGCAACATCTAAACAGCTAAAGTTAGGTATTAATTTAGCTGAAAATATCCCCATTCGCGTGATGGTCGATGATCATCGTGTCAAACAGGTAGTTACGAATCTGGTATCGAATGCGGTTAAGTTTACCGAAAGTGGGCATGTATGCGTTGATGTTAGTTATGAGGAGTTACTTGAGAAAGAACGTGGAGTGCTGACGTTTAAAGTAGAAGATACCGGAATAGGCATTGATCAAGATAAGTTAACCACGATTTTTGAACCCTTTACTCAGGAAGATGAAGGAGTGTCGAGGCAATTTGGCGGTACAGGGTTGGGTTTGGCAATTTGTTGTCAGCTTGTGTCGATGATGGGGGGCAAGCTCGTAGCAACATCTACAAAAGGAGTGGGCACATGCTTTGAATTCTCGATTGAGGTTGAAGCAATTCCGGTGTTTGGCTGGCGTTCTGAGGTGATTAATAAAGGGCTTTTGATCTGCTCAAATTACGACTACGCCGACCAAGTATTAAAAGAGTGTCGCTTAGCGAAAATCAATCTCTTTGGTGTTAATAATGTGAATGAAGTGCAAGCGATAAATGATGACTTTGATGTCATATTTCTGTGCCACAGTAACGACGCTAATACCGATGAAATCTTGGATAATCTATCATTTAATTACGATCTTCGTCGTGTGATTATTTGCCAGCATCATTTATCCACTCCCTACGAAAATGCAGAAAAAGTACATGCCGTACTCACATTACCTTTCCTTGGCAATCGATTTAAGCATGTCATTGATGATTTAGCTAAGGTTGAAAAGACTATATCAAGTGACAATGTCACCAATAATGTTGTCAGCTCTGAATATCGAGCGTCGCGCTCTCATCGGAGGATCTTAATTGCGGAGGATAACTTGATGAACCAGAAAATAGCGAGTTTCTTTCTGGATAAAGCAGGTTATGACTATTTGATAACAAGCAACGGTCAAGAAGCGTTAGAAGCCATCACAAAGGGAGAAGAATTCGATGCAATTTTAATGGACTGCATGATGCCCGTGATGGATGGACTGACCGCGACGAAAGAAATTCGTCGTTGGGAAAAGAAAGCAGGACGTGAAAAAACGATGATTATCGCACTCACTGCGAGTGTTTTGGAAGAAGACATCCACAACTGTTTTGCGGCAGGCATGGATGCTTATTTACCTAAGCCGTATAAATCGAACCAGTTGTTTGAGCTCTTTAGTGAATTAAAACTCGCCTAGCTAACATTTCAACTTAGACAAGGTGTCAAAACGATTAAGCCCCATTTCAGGGGCTTAGTTCTGATTATTCATCGTTACGCGTTGGCTTGAGCGCCTGCGAGTTTGCGTATGGTTTGGCGATAGGTTAGGTATGCGGAAACACCAGCTAACAGGTTGCCGATACAAGCGCCTAAGAGTAAACCTCGGATTCCATCCATTTGAGCGCCAACCCACAAGCACGGTAGGAAAAAGACAAACAAGCGCAGCGCTGAAATAGTGAGCGCGGTGTAAGATTTGCCTAATGCATTACAAAGAGAAACCATTAGCATACAAACCCCTAATGAACCCAAACTGATCGGCACTATCAGTAAATGCATTTCCAAGACTTGCTCCACTTGCACATCACTTGTCATCAATAATGCGAGTGGGTTTGCGACGGCAAATGTAATGGCAGCAATCAAAAGTTGGAAACCTAGAATGAATTTTACGGCAATACTGACGAGCCTTTGGATATCTTCATAGTTCTTTGCTCCAAGTAAGCGTCCAACCATTGGAGGCATAGACATTGTCAGCGCCAAGACCGAAACGATAGCAAAGAACTCATAGCGTGAACCAAGCGCCCAAGCGGCGACTGCTGCGGTTCCAAAGCTTGCCAATAATTTTGTTGCTAGCATGGAAGACAACGGTGGCAGCAGTTGGCTAATCATCGCAGGGCCCATAATGTTACCGATAGATGCAACACTTTTGGCTACGTTAAGATCTTGCCATTGTGTTGTTGCCCAGTGATTCTTTTTCACGCGAGGAGCGACGACTAAAATACCAAACCCAAAAGCGACGATGGTTGCTATTGCCGCTCCGTTAATACCCAAGTCAAACGTGAAAATAAATAGCGGATCGAGTACAAGGTTCACGCCGCTGGTTATCATCATCATTGTGCCAGGTAACATTGTATTGCCATTAGCTCGGCAGATACTGTAATAAAAATACAAAACCGCACCAGTCCATGAGCTTAATAACCACCAAGGCCAGTAACTGTCGATTATCGGCATAACAGATTCTGGAGCGCTTAATAGAGCTAAAATGGGGTAGCGCAAAAGCCAAATTAGCCCGCCAAAAATAGCGACACCAATTGAGCCGATCATCAATACCAATCCGCCAAGTTGTTTGGCATACCGACTTTCATTCGCCCCAAGAGCTTTAGAAATGACCGCTGTCGTTGCGATCCCTAGACCGACTTGAATGCCGATAATGACCATTTGCAAAGGCAGAGTGAAACCTTGAGCGGCTAACGGTAAAACGCCGAGCTGACCGATAAACGCGCTATCCACAAGCTGAAAGCTCATTAAAGACAGAACGCCAAAAAGCATTGGCCAGGTCATCGTAAATAATTGTTTTGCAAGCGTTGGTTGTGTACTTGTCGTAGTTGAAGACATAGAAAGCTGAATGCGTTAGGAATAAGAGTTAGATTGATTGTACACGGCGGTTAGTTTAGAGACAAAAATAAACCCCGAGGAAGATATTCTTGCTCGGGGTTCGAAAATCTAGCTTACGCGTTTATTTTTTGCCGCTAGTTTGCTTGTCTTCTTCAGTCAGCTCACGAATGCGACGGCTGATGTCACGACGTGCTTTAGAGATCTCAGCGCTTTTAATGATGTGGTCATCAACACGATCTTCATAGTCTGCTTTCATATTTTTGATGATTGCGACGATTTCATCGTGAGTCATTTCTGGTTTGATGTAGTCTAGAAGGTTTTCTAGAAGATCAACACGTTTACGGTTATCACGAACTTTCTTTTCGTTATCAAGAAGCTCACGTTTTAGTTTGTTTTTACGACGAGCTTGGTTAACGATTTCAAATACGCTACTCATAGTTCTCTTTCCTAATTTTATGAATATCTTCCTCGATTAAAGCACAACATCCAGTGGCATAACAGTCTTTAGATCAATAGCAATGCAGAGTTGAACATTTCTCAACCAATTGCACTGTGTCCATATAATCGTGCTGCTTTCTTCGAGTTTTGGCCAACATCGTAGAATCCATCGATTCATTGTCATAACGTGGCCTTCACTATATTATCAACACCATTGAATGCAAAATGATGAACTTGATATGGACTCTGGTAACACTGCGGAGCAAGTAAATAGTCAAGATAATGAGCAAGTCACTCGCTCTGTGGCTGAAAAGTTAAAAACGGCGTATATTAACGCTCGCGAGCAACTCGAAATCATCGAAGTTGAGCTTAATCGTTCAAAAATAATGATGGTCGACCAAGATGGCAATTTGACGAGAGTGCCGATTCTCTCGGAGCATTGATACCTGACCCTATTCGTAAGGGGTGTCAGGTCTTACGCTATGCTTTAGCCTGACACCAACACCTGAACCGCTAACGCTTCTTGCACTGCTGTGTGAATTTATGGCGTATGATTTCGAAGCGATTTAGGTACAAAGTCAAATGCAAAAATAATAAGGAAATGCATTATGAAAGTTGAGCTAACGGCAATTGAAGCACGAGTTATTGGTTGCTTGATCGAAAAAGAAGTCACTACCCCAGATCTTTACCCCCTCAGCCTAAACGCATTAACCAACGCGTGTAATCAAAAAAGCAACCGTGATCCCGTGATGTCACTCTCTGAGTCAGACGTTCTCGATGCCGTTGATGCTCTTATTGAGCGCAGGCTCGTCAGTGACGAAAGTGCGTTCAACAGCCGCGTCAGCAAGTATCAACACCGTTTCTGTAATACGGAATTTGGTGATTTAAAGCTGACAGAGCAGGAGAAGGGCATTGTATGCTGTATGCTTTTGCGCGGTGCTCAAACACCTGGGGAAATTCGTACTCGTACTAATCGTCTCGCGACATTTCATGATGTAAAAGAAGTGGAAACGGTCCTTGAGCATTTAGCAAGTGAAGAGAAAGGACCATTAGTGGTCAAATTACCACGTGAGGCTGGTAAGCGGGAGTCGCGTTATATGCATTTGTTCTGTGGTGATGTTGATGCGTCCGAACTTGCAGCGCCTGTGTCTGCTGCAAGCTCGAGCTCCGATCGAGTAAGTCAGCTAGAGCTCGAAGTCGCTCAGCTGAAAGAAGAGCTGGATGAATTAAAAGCTAAGGTTGAGTCACTGCTTTCATGATGGAAAATACAACGCAGCGTTGGAGTGTCTACCTGATACGAAATAACCGCAACGCGTTGTATTGTGGTGTTACCAATGATGTTGAACGAAGATTCAATCAGCACCAAACCGGAAAAGGAGCGAAAGCTTTGAAGGGAAAAGGCCCTTTGGTATTGGAATGGTCATCGGATTTTGACTCAAAGACGCTTGCCATGCGAGCAGAGTACTATATTAAGCAACTAACTAAAGCGAAAAAAGAGCTGCTCGTTATGTCAAAAGCAAATATTGTCGTCGACGAACATCAACAAATGATGTTAGAGATAGTGGCACTCTGATAAGCCCTTGCTACGCAAAGATACACGGAAACCGCCTATGTCACATTGGCGGTTTCTTTTTGTTTTTGGAGTACCATGTAGGAATAAACTGACGCATAATGGGCTGGTGTTCTGTTTAAAGGTCCTGAATATGAAAAGCGCGAAATGTCTCTACGTTATCGAGACAAAGGAAGCGACTCAATGTACTTTATTTGCATCCACTCAGACCAAGAACCAATTTACTATTGAAACAGGCACTAAGAGGAAGGTAGATTACAAGAGTATAGGATGACTCGGCTAGGTAATGAATAGAGCTGAATTAGGCTCATAAAAAAGCTAAAAGAGCAGTAGATGAAAAAAGCGTTAGTATTCTCCCTGATTTCAATGGCCGCTTTTGCGCCGAATGTGCAGGCCACCCAAGTTCTTAATGGGTATTGGGCATATCAAGAGTTTTTAGACCAGTTTCCACAACAGAAGCAGTTAACTAGTGCGTTGGCTGAAGTGGTAAGAGAAACCCCTGTACCCGTAGCAAAAGACAAAAAGCGTCCACTGAAAATTTCTGTTGTTTATCCAGGGCAGCAGATCTCTGATTATTGGATTCGAAACATCGATGCGTTTGAAAAACGCCTAGATAAGCTTGATATCGACTATCAACTAAATCAAGTGTTTACTCGTCCTAATGCAGATATAAAGCAGCAAAGTTTGTCTTTAATGGAGGCGCTGAAAAGCAACTCCGATTACTTGATCTTTACTCTAGATACCACAAGACATCGTAAGTTTGTTGAGCATGTCTTAGATTCAAAGAAAACCAAGTTAATTTTACAAAATATCACCACACCTGTTAGGGATTGGGAACATCATCAGCCGTTTCTTTATGTTGGTTTCGACCACGCAGAAGGAAGTCGTGAATTGGCCGTTGAGTTTGGCAAGCGTTTCCCTAAACATAGCCACTATAGTGTTCTCTACTTCTCAGAGGGCTACATTAGTGACATCAGAGGCAACACTTTTATCAACCAAGTGAACCGCGATAATCAATTTGAACTACAATCTGCTTACTACACCAAAGCAACAAAGCAATCTGGGTATGAAGCTGCAAAAGCCAGTTTGGAGAAGTATCCGGACGTTGACTTCATTTACGCGTGTTCTACCGATGTAGCATTAGGTGCTGTTGACGCTCTTAAAGAGTTAGGTCGTGATGATGTCATGATCAATGGTTGGGGCGGCGGTTCAGCAGAGTTAGAGGCGCTTTCTAAAGGGGAGTTAGACGTTACCGTTATGCGTATGAACGATGATACAGGTATTGCAATGGCTGAGGCCATTAAGTGGGATTTAGAAGGAAAGCCAGTTCCCACCGTTTACTCTGGTGATTTTGAAGTCGTTACCAAATCGGACTCTCCAGAAAGAATTGAAGCATTAAGAAAACGTGCATTTAGATACTCAGATAATTGATGACAACTACATCAAAAACAAGAAAGCGTCGCTCACTGTCGACGCTTATTACCAAAATAATTATTCTCGTACTTGCTCCGATCATTCTAGGCATCTTTGTTCAGAGTTATTACTTCTCGAAGCAGATTATTTGGCAGGAAGTCGACCGAACCAAGCAGCAGACCTCTGCCCTGATCCTGAACATTTTTGATAGCCATTTTGCAGCGATTCAGATTCATCACAACAGCAATTCGAAAAGTGATGTTGTATTGGATTTTTATACAGAACGTGATGAAGAGGCACTCAATTACTTTTTCATGAGTATTGACCAGAGTGATCCTTCCCATACACCAGAGTTTCGTTTCCTAACCGATCATCAAGGTATTATTTGGGACGATGGCAACGCGCATTTCTATGGCATCAACAATCTGATACTTAGCCGACTTGCCAGTCAGGTGACCTTTAGCAACAACTGGTATTATCTACCCTCACAGACCCCGATGGGAACTCGCCATCTGTTACTTCGTCGCGTACCCGTTTTACAACCTAAAACCGGTGAAGTGATGGGGTACTCTTACAATGTTGTTGTTTTAGATAATAACTTTGGGTTGATGGAAAGGTTAAAAAATGAAGGCAACGTCGACAATGTTGTGTTGGTCGCTAACAACACACCATTGGCAAGCTCATTAGTAGGAGATGAGGCTTATCAAATATTTGACGTACTCAAACGACGAGAGTCCCAGCACAAGCTTGACCAATTATTGATCATCAAAACCCCTATTGAGGTAAATGCCGCCGAGACTGACTTGTGCTTGCTTACTGTGCAAGACAATCAGAGCGTGGTGACATTGCAAATCCAACACCTGCTAGCAATGCTAGCCTCAGTTATCGGTATGGTCATGATTGCGCTGATGACTAAAGAATGGATCGAGAATCGAGTAGTTGAAGAGTTAGGATCCCTGATGGCATATACCCGCTCGGCTCGTGAAGAAAAAGGATTTGAGCGTTTTGAGGGGTCAGATATTGAGGAATTCGATCATATTGGTTCGACACTAGAAAACACTTTTGAAGAGCTTGAAGCACAAAAGCGCTCTTTCCGCGACCTGTTTAACTTTGCGTTATCACCTATTATGGTGTGGTCTGAATCGGGTGTACTTGTCCAAATCAATCCGGCAGCACGCAAAGAGTTAGTCATGGAAAACGATGTTGAAACCATGCACCCAGTGTTCAAAGGTTTCAAAGAAAAGTTGATGCCACACCTTCGCATGGCGGCTCAGGGAGCTACGTTGACAGGCGTTAATGTGCCAATTGGAGACAAAGTATATCGCTGGAACTTATCGCCGATTCGAGTTGATGGAGATATTAGCGGTATTATTGTTCAAGGTCAGGATATAACCACACTTATTGAGGCGGAAAAACAGAGTAACTTGGCGCGCAAAGAAGCGGAAAAATCTGCTCAAGCCCGTGCCGACTTTCTGGCTAAAATGAGCCATGAGATCCGAACGCCAATCAATGGAATTTTAGGGGTTGCTCAATTGCTAAAAGACTCTGTGGAAACAGAAGAGCAGAATAACCAAATTGACGTACTTCGGCATAGTGGTGAGCACTTACTTGCTGTTTTGAATGATATTTTGGACTTTTCGAAGATTGAGCAGGGTAAGTTTAATATCCAAAAGCACCCGTTTTCTTTCACTGATACACTTCGAACGTTAGAAAACATTTATCGTCCTATTTGTGAAAGTAAAGGTGTCAACCTTGTCATTGAAAACAAAATAGATCCCAATGTTGAAATCTTTACTGACCAAGTTCGTCTGAACCAAATTTTATTCAACCTAGTCAGTAATTCTGTGAAGTTTACGCCCTCGGGTAGCGTGCGCTTGCATGCGGAACTGGAGCAGTTCTATGGTGCTGACAATAGCGTGCTGGTCGTGGAAATTACGGATACAGGTATCGGCATCGAGTCTGACAAACTCGACCAAATGTTCGAACCTTTTGTTCAAGAAGAAGCAACAACGACTCGAGAATACGGCGGCAGTGGCTTAGGGCTGACCATTGTGAAGAGCCTTGTCGACATGCTGGAAGGTGATGTTCAAGTCCGCAGTCAGAAAGGCTTAGGAACGACTTTTGTCATTACAATGCCAGTGAAAGATCGTGAGCGAGTACTCACCCCTCTTGATTCGAGTTTGCGTGTTAAGCCTGGTGAACTATTTGCAGAGAGTCTCAAAGTGTTGTTGGTAGAGGATAACCATACTAACGCATTCATTCTAAAAGCGTTTTGTAACAAGTACAAAATGCAGGTTGATTGGGCGAAAGATGGGTTAGAAGCAATGGAATTCTTAAAAGATCATACTTACGATTTGATACTGATGGACAACCAACTTCCGCATCTTGGTGGAATTGAAACGACCAAAGAGATCCGACAAAAGCTAAAACTAGGCACGCCAATTTATGCGTGTACTGCTGACACCGCGAAAGAAACCAGTGACGCCTTTATGGAATCGGGTGCGAATTACGTGCTTCTCAAGCCGATTAAAGAAAATGCGCTCCATGAAGCATTTGTGGATTTTAAGCAGCGGTTCTTAGTCGAGCGAACATGAATAATTGGCTCACTACGAGATAACCCAATTATTCATTATCTGAAAAGCACAACACCATGACTGTGGGTTGTGCTTTTTTGTATCTGACCCTTTTACTCTTATACAAATCAGACTTTATTGGTCTCGACGTTTGTTGTGTACATCGCTGCATTTCAAATTCAAACATAGTGTTGTGTTACTTAGATTTCTGCCCCTTCACTGACACACCCAATGTGATTTCAATCACAAAAAGATATTTACTTAGCGTGCTAACTATTTTATATTGCTTAGCACGCTAAGTAATTGAGTAGATCTTATGATTCAAGACATCAACAGTTTGCGAGACCTTTCTCTGGCTGAAAAATTATCTCGTGTTGCTCGTTTGTGGAAAATGGTTGCAGATCGCGAGTTAGAGCCTTTAAACCTAACGTATCCGCGTTGGACTGCGTTATGGAAGCTTTATCGAATGGGTGACAACATCAGTCAGAAGCATTTGGCTGAAGCGCTTGAGATCGAGTTAGCGTCGTTGATGCGAACATTAAAATTATTAGAAGAGCAATCTCTGATCGTTCGCTATTGCTGTGAACACGATAAGCGAGCACGTATTGTTAGCCTCACAGAAGAGGGGAAAACCCTACTAAAGCAAATGGAGGCTCGAATTCTTCAAGTTCGAAGCAAGCTCCTAACGGACATCAACGACCAGGAACTTCAGCAGCTTTCATTGATTCTTGATCAGATTGCTCACAATGCGCTTGATTCACTTAGCGAATAAGTCAGAAAACCGAATTAAAAGAGAAGTAAACGCCTATGACTCCAGATCAAAAATTCGCACGTTGGATCAAATATTCTTGCGTCGCGTTTGTCCTTGTCTTTGCCTATTTTCTAGTTGCAGATCTCGCCATGCCGTTGACGCCTCAGGCAATGGCAACGCGTGTGGTAACTAAAGTGGCCCCCCGTGTGAGTGGGCAGATTACACATCTTTATGTTGCCAACAACCAAGAAATAAGCCAAGGCGATCTACTATTTCAGATTGATCCCCAGCCTTATCAGCTTGCCGTAGAAAAGGCTCAACTTAACCTTGAGCGTGTGATTCAAAACAACGAACAACTTGATGCTTCTATTGCTGCGGCAAAAGCAGACGTTGAAGCGAGTAAAATCGTGGCGGAACAAAAAGTTCGCGAAGCAAAACGTCTTAATACCCTGTTTCACCGTAATGGTACTTCGCAACAGCAGCGCGATGACGCACAGAGCAGTGCAACGGCAGCTAAAGCGAACTTACTGGCCGCACGTGCTCGTTTAAAAGAGTTGGAAGTAAACCGCGGTGATTTAGGCGCAACGAATGTGAATATCCGCGTGGCGCAAAACCAGCTAAAACAAGCGGAACTTAATCTGTCTTACACTCAAGTCTCGGCGGAACATGATGGCGTTGTCGCTAACTTGCAGCTGGAGACGGGGGCCTATGCGGCAGCTGGTACACCTCTTGTCGCTTTAGTCTCCGATGACGTGGATATCATTGCCGACTTTCGTGAAAAGAGTTTACGACACTTTAATCAGAACAGCCGTGCGTTAGTGGCTTTTGATAGCTTACCTGGTGATGTATTTGAAGCTCGTATTACGAGTGTGGATGCCGGGGTCAGCTCGGGTCAATTCGATGCGGACGGTCGCTTAGCAACACCAACTGACTCAAACCGTTGGGTGAGAGACGCGCAGCGCTTACGTTTACATTTAGCTATCGATGAACCTCAGCAGCGCGCATTTCCAGCAGGGGCACGAGCAACCGTGCAGTTGTTGCCAGAAAACTCATTATCTGGTTGGTTAGCGAGGTGCCAGATCCAATTCTTGAGTCTTCTTCATTATATTTATTAACGAGGAGGCGATATGAAGTTATGGGACCACCCCATGTCGGAAAACGACTTCCGTCAGTGTTTGCGCATTGCAACTGGTGCGACCATTGGTTTCACTTTATGTAAAGTATTTGGTTGGAACTATGGCGTATTCTTTACTGTAACCCCGATGCTGTTACTTGGAATGGTGCCAGTCATGAGTCTACATGCCGCACGACAACTGATTTTTTCAGCGGTTGTGTGTGGATTAGAAGTTGGTGTGCTTGGTGGGTTATTTGGTGGGCACCCAGGCATGATGACAATCATTGCATTCGGGTTGTTCCTGTATAAATTCGCCTGTATGTCAAAAGGGAGCTTATTCTTATTTGGAGCGAACAGCGTACTGAGCTTAAGCATCATGCTGCACTTTACGAGTTATCCAACCACTGACTTAAATGACCTAATCTTTAGCAATCTGCAAGCGAATGTTATTTCAGTGATCGTTGCTTATGTGGTGACATTTTTGATTCCCGATGCGGAACCTCGTCAGCCACCAGCGAAACCGTCGCAGCCTAAACAGAGTCATCGCATGCGTCATGAAGCCCTTATGGGGGCGAGTATCGCTACAATGTCTTTCCTTGTATTCCAGCTATTTGACCTCAGTGACTCTATGTCTGCTCAGGCGACAACCTTACTTTTATTGTTTCCTATGCATTGGAACGGTGCTTTAGGGTATGCGCGAAAAAGAGCAATGGGGACCTTGATGGGGGTGACCTTTGGTATTGTCGGACAACTTGTATTATACGATTGGTCGGATACCTTATTGTTTATCGTCCCATTGCTTTGGATTGGGGCTATGATGTTCAGTTATATGCACGTGAAAGAGTCTAGCGGTTCGGGAGCCGGATTTGGCGGTTTAACCACATTAGGCATTTTGTTCGGCCAATATCTTACTCCGGATGGTGACTTAATGTTCAGTGCGCTGTATCGCGTGAGCAGTATTTTGTTTGCTATTGTTGCGACGCTGCTTGTGACCTATACGGTTCACAGAATACTCAACAGCTTTGAGGCGACGCGCTTTAGCGAGCAGTAAGTTCAGACGTTACTGGTTAGAAAGGATTGCTCCAGTAACTCTGTTTTTAGTTCGTGAGTCATCTCAATGGGACTGGCAAACTTAATTCCAACTACCCATCCCTTCACCAATTTCTTAATGTTGGCAATGACACATCGATTTTCTTCTCCGATATAGTGGCTTAACGGGCATTCGATGGTAACACTCTCACCCACGTTGAATTCGGGCTCAATCAAGGTTGATATACCAACACCTGCTAGAGAGAAATCGATAAGGCTACCGTCGTAGACATTCCCTGCATGAATAACGTTACAGTCCATTTGCAACTTGTAACGCTCATGTTCCCGAACTGGTTTGGTTGCAAATGTTCCTGGAATGCGGATAAACAAAAGGGGGGATGGTCGAACGGTCGTCGTCAGCACGCTGGACTTAAACGCAATGACATGGCCTAACTCCGTATCTGATACACCACGCACGATGACATCGGCGTTGGGGAGTTTTCTCATCACTTGCTCTTCAAGCAAACGCATTGGTATATCAAGAATCAAATAAGCATTTTCTTTCATCCCCAGATAGGTGGTGGAATACGTATATTGATCCTTAGGCCCAAATTCGAAATTAGTAGAAAGCTTCATTCCCGGTTTGAGAAACCTATGCAGTTCATCTTTAGTATGAGTGGCTGGCATCACATTGGCGTTTTAATTTTTTAGTTAAGCTGAGGCTATCAAAACGCCATTTTGTTATTCAAGATAGTAAGGCATAAGTTTTTGTAAAATCATCGCTATCTGTGAAGTGGTGGGCGATAAGTTTGGTTCATTCCATCTTTCATAAAGATTTGGCTTGCCACAATACTGCCGCATGTGACCAACATCAGCGCTAACCAAGTGAGAGAATCTGGTTGTTCACCAAAAATTGGAACGGCAAGAAGTGTCGCGACGACTGGAGTTAATGAACCAAAAGCAGCGCTGGCTTCGGCACCGATGATCCTAATTGCATAAATGAAAGTGAAAGAAGCGATTAAACCTGCGCCAACACCTTGTAGCATCGCGTGGCCAAATAACTCCTCCCATGGCCACTGGCTGAACGGTGTTACCACCAAATAACTGTCTACCCACCCGAAACCAACAGCGATGATGAGCAGAGCCAAAGACGCGATTGCAACGAATCCTGCACAGACGTGTGCATTAAGATTGGCGACACGAGCGCTGATGGTGAAAGCAGCCCACATGATGCTGCCAGTTAGAAACAGGATATGCCCTTGTAATTGAGACCAGTTGTACTCTGCGCCGCTATTAGAAAGAAGGAATACGAAAATCCCTAACAGCACCGTAGAAAGCCCGATTAAGCGGTGAGCACTCAGCGACTGTTGATAACAAAGTACCGCGATAGCAGAAACAAACAATGGCAAAGTGCCAGGTACTAATGCACTGCCGTGCGCCACGGGAGCGAAATGCATAGCCGTTCCGACGACCAGAAGATAGGGAAGGCCGCTTCCAACCACAACACCAACCAGGTAGCGTTTAGGCACTACGCGTAGCGACTGTTTATGCTTAATCACAAATGGTAATAAAATTATACTTGGGATGAGAAAGCGAACTAACGCGATATCGGCTGGCTGCAAGGCAGAAATTGCGCCCCCTTTTAAAGAAATAAAGAAACCAGACCAAAGCAGTAAGGTCGTTAATATAGCTGCGTATCCCAAGATCATTATCGACATGTCCATTTGTAAATGATGTGTTAATTGTTGAATAAAACTCTTGCCAAAGGGAGGCAAAGTTTGACGTGATTAGGCTTGATGTTGGTGATAAATTGCGTATAAGTGTTAATTGTTGGTGATTAAAGGCACGGAAGAATAAATGGATAAAATTGACAGGCAACTTATCAACCTAATGCAGAAGGATGCCACTCTGACAACGGCAGAACTTGCTGATCAAGTAGGGCTATCGGCATCACCTTGTGCAAGACGCATTAAGCGTTTGGAGCAGGAAGGTGTAATAAGTGGTTATCGAGCTATTGTGTCCAGAGACACTGTAGGCATCGCAATGACTGTATTTGTTGAAGTGAGTTTAAATAACCACCAAGCTTCTTCGATTGATGAGTTTGAACATGCCGTTGTTGAGATGGATGAAGTGATCTCATGCCATGTCGTATCAGGGGCCTATGATTACCTGTTAGAGGTGGTCAGTAAAGATCTCGCTGGTTATGAAACATTTACTAGAAAGTTACAGCGATTAGAAAATGTGAAAGATATTCATACCCACCTGGCGATTAGACAAGTGAAAGGAAATGGCAGTTTGCCGATTTATGCATAAGAAAGATGAAATTTTTCGATAGACTTAAGATTGCCCACTATCATCGAAAGCGATATAGACAGTTTGGTAAAGACAGAGCCCGAACTTTGGGATGGGCAGATAAGTATAGTCAGAACAGCCGTTTTGAGGCGTTGTGCCGAGGGTTAACGTTAGACGGTTCAAGTATTTTAGATATTGGGTGCGGCTACGGAGACTTGTTAGCGTTTATCGAACTTACGGGGTTGCATCCTCAAAGCTATATTGGCATTGATCAGCAAAAACAATTTATCTCTGAAGCCAGAAAACGAGATTTTCGTACGCAAAGTAAGTTTATATGTGGCGACTTTTCAACGTTGGTATTGCCTCGTTGCGACTTTGTTTTTGCTTCCGGATCATTGAACTATCAATCCACCAACCCAAATCATACCATTGAAATGATTGATAAAATGTACCGAGCGACAGAGAAAGGTTGTGTGTTTAACTTGTTGGATGAATCAAAACTACCCAGCATGAAAATGTTAGCGTCGCACAATAAAGAAGGTGTCTTTCGCTATTGTCGGTTGCTGTGTCCGAATACACGATTGATTGAGGGATACTCCGAGCACGACTTTACGATTGCCATGATCAAAAAAGCGGGGTCCGTTTCCTGACTCCGCTTTATAAATTCTTAAGCCTTATTGGTTTTTGTATTGTGAGATTTCACAGTTACCTGTGTATCTATCAACCTTGAATGAGAACGCGGCTGAATGGTATTCCCTCCCATCACTCCATATTGTTTCTCCGAAGATTTTACACAGATCCAAATCACTGATTGAACCGAACTCTTTTACGTGCCTAACTACTGACAAAAACTTGGCTTTGGTAGCATTAGGACATTCCCTGTTACTTAATCGATTGATAACCATGTTTGTAGCATCATCTCCAGCCAAATGTGACTTTTTATTAAATTTTATTAATGGCTAAACTAACCAAAAAATGTCCATAAGTAAAGCATTAATGTGACGTATGTCTCTATAAATTGACTGTCTTGGTCATGGTTTAGTCAAGTTTGTCAAAGGGAACAATCCCATTATTTACATTTGATATCATTCACGACTAAGGAAAGATAAAAAGTACGAATAACGTCCAATATTGGAGTGAAAAACCAACATCGTCTATTCAAAACTGGCTCTGTTTTTACTTCGAAACATCTTGAGCGTATTGAAGCGCTCGGGCTTCTTTATCATAGACTTGTGACAGAGTTTGATATTGTGAAGAGAGGCGCTTGTAATCTTCAGCAAGTTCCAAAGCGTTGGTGTTATACCATTCCGCAGTTATTTGATTGGCTGTTTTGTTTGACTCGCGGCACTTCTGGGCCAGTATCTCCCACCCATTTGCTGACCATTGGGATTGTGTGCTCAATTTAAGCAGCTGATTCGCTTTAGTTGTGAGCTCTTCTTTGTATTGAATCGATGCTTTTAATTGCGCTTTGAACACATTTTGGTTCGACTTGGCACGCCAAAGTAGCACGAGCTCATGCAGTGAAAAGGTTTCGGACAATAACTGACGCTGTTTATGTTCGGTCAAAAGTGTATTGAATACCTCAACATGCTGATTGTAATTGGACTCTAAACGATTGAATTGGGTAAGATTGTCATTCCACGACGATGGGTTACATTGAATATTGGCGTGCCCCGTTATCGGGAACAGAAGAAATAGTAGTATCCAATTGAGTCTGTTGATCATTATTGCTCGCGTTAGTTGACCTGCTCTTTTGAGTATATACCCAAATTTCTACGACATGCGTGCTGCTGGTGGGATAAGAATAAAGAATGAAAAGGAAAAGGGCATGAAGAAAATTCTCGTCGCATTGATTGTCATGCTGTTGCTCGGCGGAGCGGGGGCTGGATACTATTTCTTCTTTATGCAGAAAGATGAACCTGAAGCACCAAAGGCTACACAAGTCGAGCAATCGTCACTGCAAAAAGAAACATCTAAACCGATTCTGGATTTAGAAGCCGTTCCCCCGGAAGTTACCGAGTACTACGTTATTGAGCGTCGTGTCAATGTTTACAACAAGCCTAACCCTAATGCTTTAGTTGTCGATACGCTCTATAAGGGAGAAAAAGTATCGGTGTTAGAAAAAGTAGATGGGTGGTACCGAATCTCCGGCTATCTTGTCTATGAAGAGGGTGGAGAAGAAAAAGCCGAATGGTTGAATGCTGAAGGGTTATCGGATGCAGAGCCAGTTATTAAAGAGCAAGAGCGCTTAGAGATATTGGATGAATACCTACAGAAGTCGGATGATTTAAAAGTTCACTTGGATATTTTCCGTAAGAAAACACAGCAATTGTTAGACGATGAAACCTGTGATCCGAGTGATTTTGAGGAGCTCGGAGGCTGGGTTCGTTCTGTGACGTTCAAAAAGCGCAACGTTTACTTCATCTATTGTGGCGGTTTGGAGCAAGAGAACAAGATCTACTTAGATGTTGATAAGGGCGATATTTTTTATCGATAACTCACGACCAATTACACTAGTTCTCTAAAGACGTTTTGATAAATGCAATAACGATGCAAACCTGAAATCAGAGATTTATAACTTTTTAGTTGTGAACCATAATCAATAGGAATACTATCAACGAGTCAAGTGACCTAACTTGGCTCTTTGTGTTTTTAGTGAGTTCCTATGTCTTGGATTTACCTTAGAAAGTTGATTTTGCTGCTATTTGCAATGGTATTGCTACCAGTGCATGTATCTGCTGCGCAAATCGACCACAAGGCTCACGTACCGCACTTTTCTAAGCTACAACCTTTTGTAGCCGCAAGTGTATCGCCAAACTCTTCCGTCGATTTTTCTGAAGTCTCAGAAGAAAGCTCTCAATCTCCAGTATCTGAAGGCCATGCAAGTCTCGATTCCGTTGCTTTGTTTAACTCTCAGCGCTGGACGTCTTACTTACGGGAAGGGCTTGATGACGAGCACGTAGATTTTGTCGGCGATCTCACTACTCCGTTTTACGCTGATGCGGGTTACGCATACAGCTTGATGGACATTAACTGGCGTCACAACCAGTCCACATTTTATCATTTCACAAGCGATCATCGCATTTCTGGTTGGAAAGAGACCAATGCCATGTACGTCGCACTCAATAGTCAGTTTTCTGCCTAAACACCATTTATTTGCACCATTGTGCACTCTTAACACGACGATTGTATTCGACAGGACGTGAGCGTTCTGAGCATTTCATACCCTGAATTTATTCTGGGAGCATCTGTCGTGTGTTAAGCCTTGTTATTAAAAGCTTCACTTCATCGTGAAGGGATGATGTTTACATGAAAAAAACACCAAAGCAGCAAAAGAACAGAAAGCTGATGAATCACTACTCAGCTTGGAAATATGTAGTATTAATCACGACGGTCATTATTTTAACCCTAAGTGCTATACCAACTTGGTTTGGCGAACAGCCTTCTATCCAGTTGACGTTTTCGGAGCAAAACAACAGTGAAATGTCGGTTGTTCATCTGAATCAACTGCTAAAAACCAACCATATTTCAGCCGACAAAATCATCGAAAAAGACGGCAAAACAACCATTGTATTCGATGGTGAAGATGCGCAAAGTAAAGCTCGTGTGTTGTTAAACAAAGAGCTAAATAAAGACGACAGCATCACTTTCTCATACGTATCGGTTGCGCCAGAATGGTTGAATGAGATGGGCTTTAGCCCAATTAAGCTCGGTCTTGACCTTCGTGGTGGCGTTCAGTTCTTGTTGAATGTTGATGTGAATAAAGCGTTTGAAGAACAACGTGATGCATTGATTGATGAAATCAAAGCGAACCTACGTGATCAACGTGTTCGTGGTGTGCAAGTTCGAGCAGAAAGCGGCAACCGAATTACGGTAAACAGTGACAGCGAGCAAGCATTGTCGGAAGTGAACAAGTTCTTGCGTCAAAACTACCCGGGCTGGATTTCAAAAAGTTCATCTCGTGGCTTTGTGCTTGAACCAAGTGAACAAAATATCCAAGAATTTCAATCGTCGACTCTTCAACAAAACCTGAAGATCATGCGTGGTCGTATTGAAGAACTTGGTATCACAGAAGCACTAGTGCAACGCCAAGGTAAAGAGAGCATTCGAATTGAGCTCCCTGGTGTACAAGATCCTGCTCAAGCGAAAAACGTTATTGGTGCAACAGCAAGCTTGGCGTTTTATGAAGTGAAAGATGCGAGCCAAGCACACAGCAGCCAAGATCTTGTTCTTCAAGATAATGACGGTCGTACTGTGATTTTGGCAAAACGACCAGTTCTAACGGGCAAGCACATCGTGAACGCTCGTGCTGGTGTCGACAAAATGGGCATGTCAGAGGTAAATATTTCTCTTGACCACGCTGGTGGTAAGAAAATGAGTGACTTCTCAGCAACTCACATCGGCAAGCCAATGGCGACCGTTTACCGAGAGTACAAAACAAACGATCGCGGTGTAACTGAGCGTAGTGAGCGCGTTATCAGCGTCGCAACTATTCAATCTCAACTTGGTAGCCAGTTCCGTATTACTGGGGCAGGTAGCATGGACGATGCACAGCAGTTAGCGCTATTACTTCGTGCGGGTTCACTAACTGCGCCGGTTACTATTGTGGAAGAGCGAACAATCGGTGCTTCTCTGGGGGCAGAAAACATTGAAAACGGTTTTGCAGCACTGGCTTTAGGTATGGGACTAACACTGACCTTTATGGCACTTTGGTACCGCCGCTTAGGTTGGGTAGCAAACGTGGCGCTTTGTGCCAACATGCTTTGTTTGCTTGGCTTAATCGCCTTGTTACCAGGAGCGGTTCTAACGCTTCCGGGTATTGCCGGTTTAGTGTTAACCGTCGGTATGGCAGTAGACACCAACGTTATTATCTTTGAACGTATTAAGGACAAAATGCGTGAAGGTCGCAGCTTCGCTCAAGCGATTGATCTTGGCTTTGACAGCGCATTCTCGACCATCCTTGATGCCAACATTACTACCATGATCACCGCCGTGATTTTGTACGCCATCGGTAATGGCCCAATCCAAGGCTTTGCCTTAACACTCGGATTAGGTTTGTTAACCAGTATGTTTACAGGCGTATTTGCCTCTCGAGCAATGATCAATTTAATTTGGGGCCGCGATGCCCGTCGTGATGTGAGGGTTTAATCATGGTCGAAATGCTAAAACAAAATATTCGTAAAATTCGCTACTTTACTACGCTAGTTTCCATCATTTTAACGGTGATCGCGATCGTCGCTCTAGGCTTTAAAGGGTTGAACCTAGGTTTGGACTTCACTGGTGGTATGGTGACAGAAGTAAAGGTAGATAAGCAGCTAACTAACCATGATCTGCTTGACGTTCTGCAACCAAAGCTTGGTGAATCTGCGTCAGTGACACGCTCTGGTGAAGATGGCCGTTGGGTGATTCGTTACTCTGCGCCGGAAGATGGACAAACGTTGCCAAGTGTAGAAGAGGTGTTGAAGCCAATCTCTCACCAAGTTGATGTTGTCAGCAACAGTATAGTTGGCGCTCAAGTTGGCCAAGACTTGTTTGAACAAGGTGGCTTAGCATTGTTGATTTGTGTGTTGAGTATTCTCGGTTACTTGTGTTTCCGTTTTGAGTGGCGTTTGGCCAGTGGTTCACTGTTTGCTTTGGCCCATGATGTGATCTTAGTGCTTGGTTTCTTTGCAATTACTCAAATGGAGTTCAACTTAACTGTTTTTGCTGCTGTGCTGGCGATTTTAGGTTACTCATTGAATGACTCGATCATCATTGCAGACCGAATCCGTGAGCTGTTGATTGCGAAACAGAGTTGGAAAACAGAAGACATCAATGACCAAGCTGTTATCGCGACGTTTTCACGCACTATGGTGACATCTGGTACGACATTGATCACTGTTGGTGCATTATGGATTATGGGAGGAGCGCCTTTGGCTGGTTTCTCAACCGCCATGTTTATTGGCGTTCTGTCGGGGACATGGTCTTCGATTTCGATTGGTACTGTGCTGCCTGAGTGGTTGAAACTGGAGCCGAAACATTATCTTCCAGTTGAGATCGACGCTGCGCCGTAGCATTATTTTTAAGGTAAAAGTGCTTGCGCCACTCATCTTGAGTGGCGCTTTTTTGTGCTTATTTCACGCGCATCAAGCGATGTTTCACAAGTCCCAAGTCGAACTCTAAGACTTGTGAGCGCTTCATTGCTTCGACTTTATTCAACATTGGCTCTTGGTAGCCTTTCTTCTTCATCCACTGAAGAGGTACAGAGAAAGCATCTTCATTAACGACATAAGACTCGCCTTTATGCTCACCGCTATAGACGTTCACAACCCAAACTCGGGCTTGAAAGTCCAATACTTCACCCATGACTTTAGCTATTTTATTCAGAATATTTTTCATTGTTTCCAGTTTGCCTTAGCTTAGTAGCAACCAGACACCAACTCCCATCATTAAAGTGCCTGCGATACGGTTCATTAGACGTACATTCTTAGACTGACCTAATACGTGTTTCAACCCTTTACCACCAGTAGCGTACAGAGACATGCAAATGAACTCAAACAGTAAAATAATGGAGACAAGTATGATCAGTTGCGGTGCAAGCGCTGCGTTTTGGTCTATAAAAGGCGGTAAAAGAGAAATCATAAATGCCCAGCCTTTTGGGTTTGCGATTGCGGTAACGAAGCCTTGCATGATCAGTGCGATATTGTCACTCTTTGGTGTTTCTAAGTTGTCGACATTAATCGCAAGTTTCCCTCGCGATCGCCACATTTCAACTCCAAGATAGAGTAAATAACCGCCACCAATGAACTTTAACGCGATAAACATCCAAGGATAATTGAGCATAATCGCAGCGATACCTAACACCGCAGAGACTGACACCAGCGCAACACCGAGAAGCTCTCCTATCATCATCCATAACGTGCGACGATAACCGATACTCATACCTAACGTTAGGGCGAGAGTCATGCACATACCAGGCGTGATTGAGACAAAAAAGAAAGTAGGGATGAACATACTGAGCAATGCAAGATTCATATCTGTTGATGATTTAGTGATTAAAGAGAAGCCACAAAGATAGTGCAAAGTGGAAAAGGATGCTACTACAAAGCGAGCGATTACTTTCACTAGTAGCTAGTTGATGTTCTTCGAATATATAAATTTAAAATGAAATTATATTTTAATCTATGCGTCATAATAGTGCGTATTGCACCAGTATGAGACAAGCTCTTATATCATTTTTAGATTAAATATATTCAATTTATTATATTTTATCGGTATTAATCATCATTGTATTAAAATAATCGAATTGATAACTAAATTATCATTAAATGCAGTAATTAAATGATATGTTTGATAATTATTTTTACCGATAATTGAATTATTATTCTAATCTCAAGTTTGTTGTAATCATATAGGCTTAAAATTCAGATCTTAAATCATGACATAATGTAACTTCTACCATTCTGTATGTAAGTTCATGATATTTAATAATTATGTTTCTATTTCTGTTGGTGTGGCTTTTGTGGAAGTGTGATTTAAAACAATGACTTATGTAAAATTAACCATTTTATAACATTTCACGGGTAATGAGATCTAAATCAATCTTATGCAATTGGGTGAGTTTTTTATTTGAAATGTAATATTTCTAGGTTAACTTAAAATAAAGGCAGCACGGGATTGGTTGTCAAAAGAATAAATAAACACGTCAGTTGGTGAACTATTTCATCAGTGTATTAAGTTTGCTTTTTAAATGCCGTTAAGAATGGAGTCTTCAATGAAGAAAGTCGCTTTGATCACTGGATCAAAAGGCGGAATTGGTTCTGCTATTTCCTCTCAATTAGTCAATGACGGTTACCGTGTAATCGCTACTTATTTCACAGGTAACTACGAATGTGCGCTGGAGTGGTTCAACAGCAAAGGGTTTACCAAAGATCAGGTTCGCCTTTTTGAGTTGGATGTAACAAACACGACAGAGTGTGCAGAGAAATTGGCGCAATTGCTTGGGGAGGAGGGAACCATTGATGTTGTTGTCAACAACGCAGGAATCACACGTGATGGCGTGTTTAAAAAGATGACTGCGCAAGCTTGGAATGATGTCATCAATACCAACCTCAATAGTTTATTCAACGTTACGCAACCCCTCTTCGCTGCAATGTGCGAAAAAGGCGGTGGTCGTGTCATCAATATCTCTTCAGTCAATGGTCTTAAAGGGCAGTTTGGTCAAGCAAACTACTCGGCGGCGAAAGCTGGGATGATCGGTTTCTCTAAAGCCTTAGCATACGAAGGTGCTCGCTCGGGTGTGACAGTTAATGTTATCGCTCCGGGTTACACGGGTACGCCAATGGTTGAGCAAATGAAGCCAGAAGTGCTGGAATCCATTACGAACCAAATTCCAATGAAACGTCTTGCGACACCAGAGGAAATTGCAGCATCAGTGAGCTTCTTGGTCAGCGATGCGGGCGCCTACATCACCGGAGAGACTTTGTCGGTGAACGGCGGCTTATACATGCACTAAGGAGAGAAGATGATGGAAAAAGTATTTATCGTAGCGGCGAAGCGTACTCCAATTGGTGCTTTTGGTGGTAGCCTGAAAAATACTTCTGCTGGCGATCTGGCAGCAGTAGCGATTAAGGGCGCGTTGGAAGCGGCAAAGTTGCCTGGCGACAAGGTTGACGAAGTGATTGTTGGCAACGTTGTTGGTGCAGGTCAAGGAATGGGTGTTGGCCGCCAAGCGGCACTGTTTGCGGGGATTCCTGAATCTGTTCCTGCATATGGCGTAAACATGGTTTGCGGTAGTGGCATGAAAACGGTCATGGATGCCGTGTCCCATATCCGTAGTGGCGATGCTGAGATCGTTGTTGCAGCGGGTGTTGAAGTCATGTCTCAGATTCCGTTTGCTGCACCAAGCAGCATTCGTGATGGCAACAAAATGGGCAATCTGGAGCTAAAAGATCTGCTCATAGCGGACGGTTTAACCGATGTTTACAACCAATATCACATGGGTGTGACGGCAGAAAACGTAGCAAAACAAATCGGCTTAACTCGCCAGCAGCAAGACGAATACGCGCTGTCTAGCCAACAGAAAGCGGTAGCCGCTATCGAAGCTGGCAAATTTCAAGACGAAATTGTGCCAGTGGAAGTAAAGCAACGCCGTGAAACCGTGATGTTTGATACGGATGAATACCCAAAAGCGAACGCGACAATGGAAGCCTTAAGCAAGCTACGTCCTGCTTTTGACCGCGAAGGCACTGTGACTGCGGGTAATGCATCAGGCATTAACGATGGAGCGAGTGCGATTATCGTGGCGTCTGAAAGCGCAGTTAAAGCGCATGGATTAACGCCGCTTGCTGAAATCGTAAGCTATGCGCAATCGGGTCTTGATCCGAAGATCATGGGCCTAGGTCCTGTTGAGTCGGTCAATAAAGCACTCGAAAACGCAGAACTCACAGTAAATGATATCGACGTTTACGAGTTAAACGAAGCATTTGCAGCGCAAGCACTTGGCGTGATTCATCAGTTGGCGGAAACAAACCAAGTTCCAGTTAACGCGATTCAAGATAAAGCGAACTTTAACGGTGGTGCTATCGCGCTAGGACACCCGCTTGGTGCATCTGGAAACCGAATCTTAGTCACGCTGGTTCACGAGCTTCATAAGCAAAATGGTCAATATGGCGTTGCTTCACTTTGTGTGGGCGGCGGCATGGGCACGGCTGTGGTTGTAAAGACAGTTAAGTAATTATTTAAACGGACATTTTTAATTCTTTCTCTAGGAGACAAACCATGTACACAGATTTCTTCAAAACATTTAGCGATCAAACTGAAAAAAATCTAGAACCTTACTTGAAGTTCAACAAGCTAGTGACAAAAAACGTAGAAGTGTTGACCGAGCTTCAATTGAACGCCATTCGCACATACAGTGAAGTGGGTCTAAACCAGATGAAAGCAGCGACAGAAATCAAAGACGTAACGTCATTGACTGCTTTCAACAGTCAGCAACTAAGCGTACTTACTAAACTTTCTCAACAAATGATGGATGACAGCAACAAGCTTCAAGCGATTGCAAAAGAGTTCAAAGAAGACGTTGAGAAAATGACTTCGGAAAATCTAAAGACTGTTACTCCAGCGTAATTTGTCCGATTCTCGCCGCCCCTAGATTTGGGCGGCGTTGTTTTTTCCGAATATAGGAGTAAGACTATGTTTCAACACTTCTTTTCGGACTATCTTGTGAAGCTTCAGGAAACCAATCATCAGTGGTGGCATGATTTCGAAGTGAACAAGGCAGTCGTGAACTCTCCTTTAAACAAGGCCATGCAAGAAGTGAACTTTGAGGATACTGCCAAACTGTTCGAACAAGCTGCGAATCAGCCTGCTGCGATTTTAAAGCTGCAAGCACAGTGGTGGGAACAGCAGCTGCAAATTTGGCAGAATGTTGCATTGGCAGGGAACCAAGCACAAATCGTCGAAGCTGAAAAAGGGGATAAGCGTTTCTCAAACGAAGCGTGGCAAAATGAAGCCATGTATAGCTTCATCAAACAATCCTACCTTTTATTTAGTAAGACCTATCTGGACACCATCGAGTCTTTGGAAGGCTTAGATGAAAAGACGAAAGAACGTATTATTTTTTTCTCTCGCCAAGCCATTAACGCCCTTTCTCCTTCCAACTTCATCGCCACTAACCCAGAGCTTTTGAAGCTGACACTTGAGCAAAACGGTCAAAACTTACTGGCAGGCTTAGAGCAGTTGAAAGAAGACGTTGAGTCGAGCGCAGACATTTTAAAAATTCGTATGACGAATAACAATGCATTCCGCGTGGGAGATGACGTTGCGACGACACAGGGCAATGTGGTTTTTCAAAACGAATTGTTTGAGTTGATTCAATATCGACCTCTAACAGAGAAAGTGAATGCGACGCCGCTGCTCATCGTCCCACCTTTCATCAATAAATACTACATCCTTGATTTAACAGCAAAGAACTCAATGGTTCGATGGTTGTTAGAGCAGGGGCATAGTGTATTTATGATGTCTTGGCGCAATCCAGGCAAGGCACAAGCGCACATAGAGTTTGGTGACTACGTGACAGAAGGCGTAGTGAAAGCCGTCGCTGCAATTGAAGATATAACAGGACAAGAGCAAATCAATGCTGCTGGTTATTGTATCGGTGGTACTGTTTTAGCAAGCACGGTTGCCTACTACGCTGCAAAACGTATGAAGAAGCGCATTAAGTCTGCCACTTTCTTCACCACGTTGCTCGACTTCTCTCAACCAGGTGAAGTCGGCGCGTATATCAATGACACCATTGTTAGTGCAATTGAAGCGCAAAATAACACAAAAGGGTATATGGACGGCCGTTCCTTAAGCGTGACGTTTAGTTTACTGCGTGAAAACAGCTTGTACTGGAACTACTACGTCGACAATTACTTGAAGGGTAACAGTCCGGTTGATTTCGACTTGTTGTACTGGAATAGCGATAGCACCAACGTCAGCGCTGCATCTCACAATTTCTTGCTTCGCGAGCTCTATTTAGAGAACAAGCTGGTGCAAGATAAAGGCGTCAAAATTGGTGGAGTATGGATTGATCTAAATAAGATCAAAATTCCTAGCTATTTTGTGTCAACGAAAGAAGACCACATTGCGTTATGGCAGGGAACTTACCGTGGTGCGCTGAACACGGGTGGTAACAAAACGTTTGTCCTCGGTGAATCTGGTCATATTGCGGGCATCGTGAACCCTCCAGCTAAAAATAAGTATGGTTATTGGTTGAACGATAATTTGGATGACTCTGCTGATAAGTGGTTGAATAACGCGGAACACAAAGAGGGATCGTGGTGGACACACTGGAACGAGTGGTTACTCCAATTCAACCCTAAAGAGCAAGTTGAGCCTTTCCCTATTGGCTCAGAAAACCATCCGGTTATTGATGAGGCGCCAGGACAATACGTCAAACAGGTTCTGCCAGTAAAAGAATCTTAAACGACTCCCTATAGCAGTAAATCTTAGCGGCCTTTATGGTCGCTTTTTTTATGTATGATTGCTTGTTTGTTGTTGGCAAGTACCATTGATTAATAAATAAAAAGCGCCGAGCATTTGCTCGGCGCTCAGTGTCAACAAATAGGCTAGTTGACGAGTAGAGATGCGTTACGTTACACCTCTTTATCCTTACCAAATGACAGCAGCCAGAGAGAGATTGCTGCTACCGCCACAAAGCCGGAAAGAATAATCACTGGCATAGCACTGTAGCCAAGGATATGCCAAATTACAGATTCTAATGTACTCATGGTAAGTCTCCTTAGTGCCAGCCTTCAACGCCGCTCATGTCTGGTAGTTTGTGCGCAATACCTTTGTGACAGTCTACACATGTTTTCTCGCCTGAAGCGAGAGCGGTGGAGTGTTGTTCTGCCGCACGTGATCCTTGCTGAGAGTAATCCATGAAATCAAACTCATGACAGTTACGACATTCAAGAGAGTCATTCTTTTTCATACGTGCCCACTCTCGCTCTGCGAGGTGTCCACGACGCTCTTGGAACTTCTCTGGCGTATCGATCGTCTTCGTTACGAAGTGTGCAAATAGCTCTTTAGATGCCTGTACTTTACGAACGATCTTATCCGTCCATTCATGAGGAACGTGACAGTCTGAACAAATCGCACGAACACCAGAACGGTTGGAGTAGTGAATTGTTTCTTGAATTTCAGCAACGATCGGCGCGTGACAGCCAGAACAGAATTCTTCTGTGTTGGTTGCTTCCATACCTGTGTTGAATGCGCCCCAAAATAGAAGGCCACCAGCGAAGCCTAGAAATAAAACCACACCAGCGGCAGCTTTACTCGGGCTCGACAGTCTCTTCCAAAACGCTTTAAGTATTTTCATAAGTAACCTCTTAGTACTCGCGTTTCAATTACTGAAGCGAATCGACTGCCTTAAACTCGTTTTCCACTAGTGGTTTTGCATCCGTTTGTGGAACGTGACATTGCAAACAGAAGTAACGACGAGGAGACATATCTGCCAGTACCGCATCTTCTCTGTTTACATAGTGCGTTACGCTAATTTTAGTCGCACCTGACTCTTTTGCATTTTTCCAGCTATGGCATGCAAGACACTTGTTAGCATTTAACGAAATTTCGTAGTGACGAATGCTGTGTGGGATCAACGGTGGTTGATAAACATAGCTGTCTTCAACAATTTGATCTTTAGGGAAGTCTTTGAACTCGTCTGCTGGACGTGTATCTTCCAATTGAGACATTCCACGTAAAGATTCTAGACCTCCAATACCACCTGGATTATCCAACTCAGCTTGCGCAATGCCTGTCACTAACGCACCTACAGATAAAACTGCGACAAGTAATTTTTTCATCATTTCATCTCCGCCTTTATGGCTTAAATTCTTTATTAGGCCGCCATAATGACGGCCGTAGCATTCAGTATCTGAAGGTTAAGCAATCTTAGTGATTTTGACTGGGCACTTCTTAAAGTCTGTCTGTTTAGACAGTGGATCAGTCGCATCTAGGATAAGCTTGTTAATCAAAATACGTGCATCAAAGAACGGTACGAATACCAAGCCTTTTGGCGGACGGTTACGACCGCGAGTTTCAACACGAACGCGTACTTCACCGCGTTTGTTTGCCATGAGTACTTCTTCACCACGACGAACATTGCGTGCTTTTGCGTCTTCTGGGTGCATGTAACACACTGCGTCTGGTACTGCTTTGTATAATTCAGGTACACGACGAGTCATGGTGCCTGTGTGCCAATGTTCAAGAACACGACCAGTACATAACCACATATCAAATTCATCGTTCGGTACTTCTGGTGGCGCTTCGTATGGCGCGGAAATGATCTTCGCTTTGCCGTCAGCATTGCCGTAGAAGTCCCAACCAGAACCTTCTTTCGCGTATGGGTCTGAACCTTCTTTAAAGCGCCACTGTGTTTCCTTACCATCAACAACAGGCCAACGTAGACCACGTACTTGGTGGTAGCGGTCGTATGGAGCCAAATCATGCCCGTGACCACGGCCAAATGTTGCGTATTCCTCAAACAGACCTTTTTGAACATAGAAACCGAAGTGGTGAGCATCGTCATTCAGTTCACGAGCTTCTTCGATAGGGAATTTGTCGACGTTACCATTGCGGTAAAGTACGTCGTACATTGTTTTACCACGGTATTGAGGCGCTTTCGCTAGAAGCTCTTCAGGCCACACTTCTTCCATTTTGAAGCGTTTCGAGAACTCCATTAGTTGCCAAAGGTCCGATTTTGCTTGACCGACTGTGCCCACTTGTTGGTACCAAGCTTGGGTACGACGCTCTGCGTTACCGTAAGCACCTTCTTTTTCAATCCACATTGCGGTAGGAAGAATAAGGTCTGCTGCTTGTGCTGTTGCTGTCGGGTATGGGTCAGACACAACGATGAAGTTTTCTGGGTTGCGGTAACCTGGAAGACGTTCTGTGTTGATGTTTGGACCGGCTTGCATGTTGTTGTTACATTGAACCCAGTAACAGTTCAGAACGCCGTCATTCAGCATACGGTCTTGCAATACGGCGTGGAAGCCAGGTTTTGGTGGAATCGTACCTTCTGGCAGTTTCCAGATGTCTTCTGCAATCTTACGGTGTTTAGGGTTAGCAACCACCATATCCGCTGGTAGGCGGTGAGCAAACGTACCAACCTCACGAGCGGTACCACATGCTGATGGTTGGCCCGTTAGTGAGAATGGGCTGTTCCCCGGAGTCGAGATCTTACCGGTTAGTAGGTGGATGTTGTAAACCAAGTTATTCATCCATACACCACGAGTATGCTGGTTCATACCCATCGTCCATAGAGACATCACTTTCGTGTTTGGATCCGCGTATTGCTTCGCAAGCTCGATAAGCTTCTCTTTCTCAACACCAGAGATTTCAGATGCTTTCTCTACTGTGTATGGCGCTACTGATTTCTTGTACTCTTCGAATGAGATAGAAGTGAGTTTGCCAGAGTTCGGGTTCTTCGCTGCTTTTTGTAGCGGATCGTCGTCACGTAGACCGTAGCCGATGTCAGTGTCTGCTTGAGTGAAGTTCGTGTGTTTGTTCACGAAGTCCCAGTTTACTGCATCGTTTTCGATGATGTAGTTTGCGATGAAGTTAGCAATTGCAAGGTCAGACTGAGGATTGAAAATGTAGCCGTGGTCAGCCAACTCAAATGAACGATGGTAGTAAGTAGAAAGCACGTTCACTTTAACGTGAGGGTGGCTTAGGCGGCGGTCAGTAATGCGAGTCCATAGAACCGGGTGCATCTCTGCCATGTTTGAGCCCCAAAGAACGAAAGCGTCTGTGTTCTCGAAGTCATCGTAACAACCCATTGGCTCATCGATACCGAATGCGCGCATGAAACCTACAACGGCAGAAGCCATACAGTGACGAGCGTTTGGATCAATGTTGTTTGATCGGAAGCCTGCTTTCATTAACTTTGACGCAGCGTAGCCTTCCATTACTGTCCATTGGCCTGAGCCAAACATACCTACGCTTGTTGGGCCTTTTTTCTCGAGGGAAGCTTTCCATTTCTCAGCCATGATGTCGAAAGCGTCATCCCAAGAGATAGGTGTAAATTCACCATCTTTGTGGAATTTGCCATCTTTCATTCGTAGCATCGGTTGAGTTAGACGGTCTTGACCGTACATGATCTTAGAAAGGAAGTAACCTTTGATACAGTTCAGACCTTTGTTTACTGGTGCTTCTGGGTCACCCTGTGTTGCTACCACTTTGCCGTTTTGAGTGCCAACAAGAACAGAACAGCCTGTACCACAGAAACGACAAGGTGCTTTGTCCCATGTGATTTTGGTTTGATCAGAGCTTGCAATCAGGTTGGCTGCAGATGCTGGTAGTGTCACACCTGCGACAGCAGCAGCTGATGCAGCCGCGTTTGCTTTCACAAACGCACGTCTTGTCATTTTCATACTTCACCCTCGATTTGGGAATGTTGTGTTCCAGTGTCTTCTTCATCCGTTTCTTCAAGCCCAGTTTCGATTTGGTGATAAACCAATACCGTGCTTAAGACGTTCGGTAAATTGTTAATGGCATCGATAGTGTCTGTGATGAAACCTTGGTTCTCAGTTTCAAGTACGACGATAATCTTGCCTTCAGGACTGTCACCATAGATTTCCGCATTTTCGTGTGCTTCTATCTTTTGTTTGATTTCGTCCAAATGTTCCGGCAGCACATGTACTACCAAACTTGAAATATGCACTTCATTTAGTGACATATAGCTCTCTCATTTATTTTTATTGCCTTTGGCCGACGACATTCGGCTTAGGCTGTTGTATTGCTCACATTGATGGATGAAGTCGGGCACACTGAAACACAGGCGCCGCAGCCGTTACACTCATCAAGGTCTAAATTGGGTTGTGCTACTTTCCCCAGTTCTAATTTGAACTGAATCGCCATCGGGTCGCACATATCCCCACAGCTTCGGCATTCGACATTTTGTTTTGCTAAGCAGTTATCGTTGATACTTGCTTTTGCTTGCCAAGGTTGTTCTGTTTCTGGCAAGAAAAGGGGCTCAGGACAGGCGTTTGCACATTGATAGCAAAATGTGCATTCATCGATGGAAAAATCGACCGAGGGGAATCCGCCATCACTTTTGGTTATAATCTTTGTTTCACAGGCCTCAATGCATTTACCGCAGCGAGTGCAATCGTCCGTAAACTGTTGCGGTTTAGTTAACCAAGGCAAACGTACGACGTTGTCGGGGTGCGCTTTTCTTGCAAAGAGTCTTCTTCTGGAAAGGTCTACCACTTAGTCACCTCGAAACTTGGAACCCAAACTAAGCATAGTCCACAATTTTCATTAATAAACTGTCATTTAAACTAACGAAATTGTAGTTTTTGACATATTTGTATAAATACCTCTTAGGGGGTAAATGGTATGCAATATTGTTTTGGATCAATAAATTCCGTCGCAGGTGATCACATATTGATAAAGTTGAAAGGTAATGGGTTCATTGCACGTACAAATAGGATTGTTAATGGGCGAGGAACTCAGATTGTTTAAAAATGTGAAAAAGTCGGTGACGCGCACGATTGCGTCCGCAATGCTTCTTATTTTGCTGCTCTCAGTTGCTACGACTGGTTTTGCAATTTTTACGTTAGCGTCCAGTTTGAACGATGCTGAAGCCGTCAATGTTGCTGGCTCGATGCGAATGCAAAGCTACCGTCTGGCGAATGATATTCAGGTTAAATCTGTTGACTATTCTTCACATATTGACGCATTTGAACATTCGATATATTCACCTTCAATGAAAGCGCTTCAGCATTGGTCTGTGCCAGAAGACATCACTCACGATTACTACCGTCTTATTATCAGATGGCATGAACTCAAGGCGGTGCTTAGAGGAGACAACCCGGCAGAATATCAACTCCTAGTGGCCGGTTTTGTTGAACAAATCGATGAGTTTGTATTTAAGCTGCAAAGCTTTTCGGAGCAAAAACTGATTAACTTAGCCTGGATCGGCGGGTTAGGGTTGGGTGGCATCCTTTGTGTCAGTATGTTTGTCGTTCATTTTGTGCGCCTCGAAGTTGTTCGACCTCTGCGTGCCTTAGTTTTTGCTAGCGAGCAAATTAAAAATCGCTCATTCAATATATCGCTCAATGTATCTAGCGATAATGAAATGGGAATACTGACTCGAACCTTTAACCGGATGGCGACAGACCTTGGTAAGTTGTACCGAGGATTAGAGCAAGCGGTTGATGAGAAAACACGTAAATTGCAGCATGCCAACCAGTCTTTAGAAGTGCTGTATGACTCGTCAAAAGAACTCACGGCGTCGCGTATTAATCAAGACAATTTCCAGGCGATTTTGCAGCATATCGTCAGTCTTGAGGGCATTAAAGCGGTCAAACTTGAAATCGAGCAGTTGGGAGAACCGAGCTGGATATTGATGGAAGGAGAAGAATGCTGCCAAGATTGTGATGAAGATTGCCACGGTAAAGCCCTGATGCTAGATGGTGAGCACTTGGGCTATTTATATTGGAAAGCAGGGTTACCTTGTCCGAACGAGGCTCTTATTGACAACTTCGTGCAGATTTTATCACGCGCTGTGTATTACAATCGGGCGCAGCGCCAAGCAGAACAAATTCTGCTGATGGAAGAGCGAGCCACTATTGCTCGGGAGTTGCATGATTCATTGGCTCAAGCACTCTCTTACTTAAAAATTCAGGTCGCTTTGTTGAAGAGAAGCGTAAAGAACTTGCCTGACGAAAAGGCGATCGCGCAGGCTAATCAAGTTATTGCCGAGCTAGATACGGGCTTATCTGCGGCTTATACGCAGTTACGCGAATTACTGACGACGTTTCGTCTTACGATTAAAGAGGGTAGTTTTGGCCAAGCATTGCAAGACATGGTTGAAACGCTCAGTGAACAAACTGCTGCGGACATTACGCTAAAAAATAGACTTTCATCAACTGAACTGGACGCACATCAGCAGGTTCATTTACTACAGTTGATAAGAGAAGCGGCAATTAATGCTATCAAACATGCGCAAGCAGATAATATTCACATTCAATGTCTCGATAATGATGGAAAAGTCACAGTAACCGTTAGCGACGATGGAATAGGCTTTGAACATCAAGACGAAAAATTAAATCATTACGGTATGAGTATCATGCAAGAGCGGGCCGCTAGACTGCATGCCGATCTGCACATCGAAGCATCGATAAACAAAGGTTGTACCGTAAAATTAGAATTCCAACATAGTAAGGAAGTAAACAGTGACAGTGTGTAAAGTAATGCTGGTGGATGATCATCCACTCATGCGAAGAGGTATCCACCAGCTTTTAAGCTTTGAGCCTGAGTTTGAGGTCATTGCAGAAGCAAGTAATGGCGCGGATGCAGTAGCGAAAGCGCATGAGCTAGAACTGGATCTTGTACTTCTTGATCTTAATATGAAAGGCATGTCTGGCCTTGATACTTTGCAAGCACTGCGTGCAGATGGCTGTGAAGCCAGAATTGTCATTCTAACCGTTTCAGATAGTCCAGCAGATATAGAAGCAATAGTTCGAAGTGGTGCCGATGGCTATTTATTGAAAGACACTGAGCCTGATGAGTTGGTTGAGTTGCTAAAACAAGCGCACCAAGGGGACAAGGCATACAGCCAAGAAGTTTCTAAGTATTTGAGTGAACGTTCAGAGCAAGAGGACGTGTTTGATACACTGACCGATCGTGAATCTCAGATCTTAAGAGAGGTGGCAAGAGGTTTCCGCAACAAGCAAATTGCCGATCGTCTTTTTATCTCTGAGTCTACGGTTAAAGTACATATGAAGAGTTTACTTAAAAAGCTTCAAGTTCCTTCTCGTACTGCAGCAACCGTCCTTTATCTTGAGCGCTTTGGCGACATCAAATAACATTGTTGGATTTGAATCTGTAATAATAAATAAAATCAAATGCTTATATTGATTCTGACGAATAAAAAAACCGCCTAACAGGCGGTTTTTTTACTTGTCTGGGCGAATAGAGTACAAGTCACTGTTGTGCTTACCACACTCCAAATAGTACTGATAAGCCACTTTTTTGCTTTCAGCAATGACTCTCATGCAGTGCATTTTCCCCTGTTCAAAATATCGAATCTCATATTCTACACTGGTATCAAGTTGCTCAGCGGCTGCCATACTTCGCCTCCATAAACCATCCCAAAAACATCCATGCAAATTATATGCCGTTATAGGGAGCGTCGTTCGGTACGTTTTTTAGCCGATAATTGCGCTCTAACTCACTTTTTTGCGGATAGCTGTGATCAAAAAGTTAATTTCAAACTCTATATATTATTAAGGTGGCAATCAATATTTGTCACACTGGTGTAAGTTTGCCGCAATACTAAGTGATACAGGTTGAGTATAGAACTTAATCAACAGAAAAGGGAATACGAATAAGTGACTAAATTAAAGGGTGTATCTAATAAGGCGCTTCGTTATGGCCTTCTATTTTGCTTCGTATATCTGCTTGCCGGTTGTGCGAAAAAGTTTTTATACAGCAATATCGATTGGTTCGTGCTCGATTACTTAGAGGACTATGTCTCGTTGCAAGGGGAACAAGAAGTCCTGGTGGAAGAGCGCTTATTATTGTTGGCAGACTGGCACAAGAAAGAGGAGTTACCATTATATATCGAACATTTAAAAGACCTTGAGAGATTAAAAGCGAGCGATATCACCTTAAATTACTTACAACAAAATCGAGATAGAATGCGAGCGCATTACGATAGAGTGGTCAGCAAAGCAGCACCAGATCTTTTTGCGTTAAGTTTGCAATTAACGAAAGAGCAAGAACGCGAGTTTTTGAGTAATGTACAAGAACATTATCAAGAGCGAAACGCAAAATATGCCGATAAGACAGAAGACGAAGTGCGTGAAATTATTCTGGATAACACTGAAGAGTGGATGGAAGAATGGCTGGGGAATCTATCAGGAAATCAGCGTCAATTAGCTCAAAGATTTTCTCAGCAAGTTATTTTAAACAGCCCTTTATGGAGAGATTA
The DNA here is from genome assembly GCF_000742455.1 of Vibrio sp. OY15. NCBI lineage: Bacteria > Pseudomonadati > Pseudomonadota > Gammaproteobacteria > Vibrionales > Vibrionaceae > Vibrio > Vibrio sp. OY15. The sequence goes on from NZ_JPIL01000009.1 coordinate 359,215, forward strand.
TCGAGCCACGGTATATCAAGAGCTCGAATACTTGTTCGACAACAAATCTAATGTTGTGACTTATCAAGATATATTTATGCGACTCTTGTTCGAGCCAGAGAGTTATTATAGTGAGCAGCTTTCTCTGAATATTGATTCTAACTTTGCATTGGTTGATCAACTGACATTAGATGTTTCTCGTTCGATGACCGATAAGCAATGGCGTCATTTTCGTGAAAAGGTTAAAGAGTGGCGAGTACTGGCTGAGGAACTTTTAGATTAAATTCATGCTTCAATGAGCGGAAGCAAAGCGCAAAAGCCTTTCTTATCAAAAAATGATTCAAAGCAAATTCTTATTGAACTAAGAGCGTAACATAGCGTGAGGTTTGATGAGGCAACGTCAGCTTATCAATGCGTGATAAGGCCTCATCGTACAAAACAATGAGAATAAATATGAAACATTTAGTTGAAAGATTTCTTCGATACGTCACGTTTGATACCCAATCCAATCCACATGTGACGCTTTGCCCAAGTTCACCTGGTCAGCTTGTGTTTGCTGAGTTACTTAAAAAAGAGATGATCGAACTTGGCTTAAGTGACGTGACTTTGGATAAAAATGGCTACTTGATGGCTAAACTGCCAGCCAATATTGATTATGAGGTTCCTCCTATCGGCTTCATTGCCCATATGGATACCGCGCCGGATGCATCTGGCAAAAACGTAAAGCCGCAATTCATCGAAGATTACCAAGGTGGCGATATTGCATTAGGGTTGGGGGATGAAGTGTTATCTCCCGTGCAATACCCCGATTTACATCACCTACATGGCCACAATCTTATTACTACCGATGGCACTACATTACTTGGCGCGGATAACAAAGCCGGTATCGCAGAGATTCTTTCCGCGGTAGCTCTGCTACTGGAAAACCCAGACATTCCACACGGCGACATTTGTATCGGTTTTACTCCGGATGAAGAAATCGGTCGTGGTGCAGATTTGTTTAATGTTAAAAAATTTGGCGCGAAATGGGCATACACTATAGATGGTGGCCCGCAAGGTGAGTTGGAATACGAAAACTTTAATGCAGCAAACGCTGATGTAATTTTTCATGGTGTTAGCGTTCATCCAGGTACTGCAAAAGGCAAAATGGTCAATGCGATGAACTTGGCTGCGAAATTTCAAGTTCAAATGCCCCAAGATCAAACTCCGGAAACAACCGAAGGTTACGAAGGGTTCTTCCATCTAAAATCGGCAGAAATGGGCGTTGCACGAAGCGAGCTAGGTTACATTATTAGAGACTTTGACCGTCAAAGACTTGAGGATCGAAAAGCCTTTATGCAGAAACTCGTCGATGAAATGAACACGGGTTTACGCCATGGTTCTGTAGAGCTAAAAATAAAAGACAGCTATTACAATATGAGAGAAATGGTTGAGCCTTACCCTCATATCATTGAGCTGGCAAAGCAAGCGATGGAAGCGTGTGATGTGGAACCGATTATAAAACCTATTCGTGGTGGTACAGATGGTGCTCGTTTATCTTTTATGGGTTTGCCGTGCCCGAATATCTTCACCGGTGGTTTTAACTTCCACGGAATTCATGAGTTTATTTCTGTTGAAATGATGGAAAAATCAGTACTCGTTATTGTCAAAATTGCTGAGCTCACAGCGAAAAAACACAGTTAAAAGACTACGTCGAGACCTCTTGCAGATTTAATAACAAAATAGCCCAGATCTCTCTGGGCTATTTAAATATTAAGATGGAATACTAGCGCACGTCTTTGTCTTCAATTTCAATGTCTTCTAGCGGTAACCAGTCGACTTTCACACCCGCTTGGTCGAACATATCTTGACTGACTTGGATTTTATCTCCCCAGCGAGATAAAAAGTCTTCAGACTGCTCAGGGCAGTGTACGTGTGAGATCCCTGTTTGAATGATCTTTGCCGCGCAGTTAGGGCAAGGAAAATGCGTTACCCAAATATCACATCCGTCTAAGTCACGTTTTGAGAACAAAATTGCGTTCTCTTCCGCGTGCAGTGTTTTAAGGTATTTCAACTCGCGCTCATCGGTGTCGACACTGTCAGAAACACCATGCGGATAGCCATTAAATCCAACAGATACAATGCGATTCTGTTTAGTAATAACGGCACCGACTTGTGTTGATGGGTCCTTACTCCAAGACGCCACTAGTTCTGCCATCTGGTAAAAGCGTTTCGCCCATTTAGAAATCATAGTCATCCTCTCTGTCGAAGGCGTTGAATTAATTGAATGATAACCCATTTATATTAAAAAAATAGTCAAAATCGGGGTCTTGAGTATGAAGGCGTCACTTTTTACCTTTTTAGCCACAAAACGTTCTTATCTTGAGCACTGAATCTCACTTTACGCCCGAATACAATACTCCCGTTAGTGTTTCCAAGCACACGCTAAAATTCGCGATCTCCTAAGGCGTATATTAAATAGTTATGATTGAGTTGTATGTATATTGCTCATTGAATACCACTGTTAACTAAATTACTTTATTTTCCTTTTGTTTCTCATGTTTACATTTAGAAACACCTTGGGCGCTTTTCAGTGAAGTTTTCAGTGGCAGCAAGGAGTAAGGTTGATAGGAATTCAACAATATCCTGTTCTATAAAGACGGTAAATACATGCAAAAGAAACCACTTGTCGCACTAATGGCGGCTACAGCAATCCTCGCTGGATGCGGGGAAGCTAATAATGCCCAAACGAAAGGTCAAGCGCCTCTCGTAGTGACTCAGGATGTCACGGTTATCGACTACCAACCGAGCAAGTCTTATATCGGTCGCATTGAAGCAGTAGAAGATACCAATATTACCGCGCAGATTTCTGGCTACTTAAAAGCTCGTCACTTTGAAGAGGGGCAAATGGTAGAAAAAGGGCAGCTCCTTTACTCTATCGAGCCATCTTCTTTTGAAGCCCAAGTCGCGAGTGCTAAAGCCGCACTTGCACAAGCTAAAGCGGCGCTAAAAAAAGCCGAATTAGATCATACTCGAGGTAAAAACTTGTTGCCTCGCGGTAGTATCTCTCAATCTGAGTTTGATGCTTTAACTGCGGCACTTCTTGGTGCGAGAGCAGAGCTAGAAGCGGCAAATGCTCAACTTAAACTTGCTGAAGTTAACCTTTCCTATACTCAAATCCGAGCACCTTTTAGCGGACGTATTAGTGATACCAAAGTGAGTACGGGTGATCTGGTTTCTCCGTCATCTGGCGTGCTGACAACTCTGGTGAGTTTAGATCCAGTTCATACCTCATTTAGTGTGAGTGAGCGTGAGCGTTTAGCTATGGGTATGGATCAAGTAAAAGGTGATGGCTCGGCTGAATCAAACCGCGTTGAAGTTCAGCTTGAACTGGAAAATGGACAGTTTTTTGAGCATCTCGGTAAGCTTGATTTCTTAGGTAATCGTATTGACACCAAAACGGGTACGATTGCTATGCGCGCGCTCGTTCCAAACCCAGATCAGAAGCTACTTCCTGGTCAGCACATCAAAGTGAACTTGAGAGATAAGAATACGAAGGACGTTATTGTTATTCCACGACGTGCCGTTCAAACTGACTTAGAAGGTGACTTTGTGATGGTGATGACTGAGGGAAATGTCGCAGAGCGTCGTAACGTCGAGCTTGGCCCTCAGGTTGAACAAGGCATTATCATTCGAGAAGGGCTCGATCAGGAAGATACGGTTATTACACAAGGCCTACAACGTGTGCGTAATGGTGTAGAAGTGCGCCTTCAAGCACCTGCTGAAGATAAGCAGTAGGGGGCACTATGTTAAGTCGTTTCTTTATTCAGAGACCTAAATTCGCGCTGGTTATTTCGATCATATTAACGCTAGCCGGCGCGATCTCACTGGCGATTTTGCCAGTGGCTGAGTACCCACAGATAAGCCCGCCATCAGTCAGCGTTTCGGCTTACTACACTGGCGCGAGTGCGGAAGTTGTCGAGCAGGCCATTGCTGACCCCATAGAGACCTCAGTCAACGGCGTTGAGGATATGATATACATGTCTTCAAAGAGCGCGAACGATGGCTCTTACAGCCTAAACGTCACGTTCGATGTCGGCACCGATCCAGATATGGCGCAAGTTAACGTGCAAAACCGCGTGTCACAGATTGAGTCAAAACTGCCTCAAGAAGTTCGCATGGTTGGTGTGACGGTGAAAAAGCGTTCACCTGACCTGCTGATGGTACTTAACTTCTATTCACCTGATGGCAAATACGATGATCAGTTCTTGATTAACTACATTAACTTGAATGTAAAAGATCAGTTGGCTCGTGCGAAAGGTATCAGTGAAGTTAACGTGATTGGTGGTGGCGAATACGCAATGCGTGTTTGGTTAGATCCTGAAAAAATGGCCAACCTTAAGCTAACCACGTCAGACGTATACGCCGCTTTGGCTGAACAGAACGTTCAAGTTGCGGCAGGGCGTGTAGGTGCAGCACCATACAACAACCCGCAAGAAGTTCAGTTTAACCTTGTGACCAAAGGTCGCTTGGAAAGCGTGAGTGAGTTTGAGAACGTAGTCCTTCGAGCTAATCCCAATGGCTCTACGGTTTATCTGAAAGATGTTGCTCGCGTTGAACTAGGCAAAAAGTTCTACGATGGTAACGGTAAGTTCCGTGGCCAGGACGCGTCAATCGTTGCGTTGTCTCTTCAATCGGATGCGAATGCGTTAGAAAGTGGTCAGGCCGTCATGGAGCTCCTTGAGGGCTTGAGCAAAAACTTCCCAGAGGGAATGGAATACGAGACCAGCTACGATACAACCGTGTTCGTATCTGAATCGATCAAAGGGGTAGTAAAAACACTGATTGAAGCGATTCTATTGGTGATTGCTGTAACTTACTTGTTCTTGGGTAGTGCGCGTGCAACGTTGATTCCTGTTGTCGCGATCCCCGTTTCTCTGATTGGTACGTTTGCCATCATGCAGGCAACGGGCTTCACCATTAATACGGTTACTTTGTTTGGCTTGATCCTTGCGATTGGTATCGTGGTGGATGATGCGATTCTGGTTATCGAAAACGTCGATACTACCATGGCGAAAGACCCAACTATTTCACCGCGTAAAGCGACGTTGCTAGCGATGAAAGAAGTAACGGGCCCAATCATCACGTCGACCTTGGTCCTACTTGCGGTATTCATACCTGTTGCCATGCTGCCAGGTATCACCGGTATCATGTATCGCCAGTTCGCTTTGACCATCTGTATTTCGGTTGTGATTTCATCCATCAATGCATTGACGCTGTCTCCAGCACTTTGTTCCCTGGTATTGAAGCAGGGTGGGGGCAATACCGCTAACTGGTTCCAGGCTTTCAACCGAGGCTTAGAGCGCATTACTACGCGTTATGGCCAGATCGCTGGTTTCTTGGTGAAGAAGTCTTTACTGCTCGTGACGTTCTTTATAGTTGCTATCGCAGCGGTCACTTTCTTTGCGAAAACCACCTCTACAGCGTTTGTTCCTCAAGAAGATAAAGGCATTTTGCTGGTTAACGTACAGCTACCAGATTCAGCCTCTTTATCACGTACTGAAGAAGTCACCAATGATTTAATGAAAATGATCGGTGAAGAACCTGGTGTGGATGGTGTGACGGTTGCGAACGGTTACTCGTTTATGACAGGCGCAGCAGCATCAAACGGTGCTTCTGTATTTATCAAATTGCATGACTGGGATACTCGTAACTCGCTGCAAGGAGAGCACTCTGCTAATGCTATCGCGGCACGTATTAACGGGCGAGCGGCGACAGAGTTACCTCAAGCGGTTGTTTTTGCGATGGGACCACCGGCGGTTCCAGGTATGGGCGCTGCGTCTGGTTTTGAGTTTGTGCTTGAAGACACGCTAGGGCGAAGTCGTACCGACTTGTCGATGGTCATGGGAGAAATGATCCAAGCGGCTAACCAAGCGCCTGAAATTGCCTACACGTTTAGCACGTTCCGCGCGAATGTTCCGCACTACTACGTTGATATCGATCGTGAGAAAGCGCAGCAATTAGGTATTTCGCTGTCGTCTATTTTCCAAACCTTGCAAGGCAACTTAGGTTCGCTTTATGTGAATGACTTCACCATGTTTGGTAAGAACTTCCGCGTAACCATGCAAGCTGATAGCCAGCACCGTAGCAGCATGGAAGATCTAGAGCGTTTCCATGTTCGTTCTTCGAACGGTGATATGGTCCCGTTAAGTACGCTAGTGAGCTACGAGCAAGTGTTTGAGCCTGATGTGGCGTGGCGTTACAACATGTACCGCAGTGCTATCATTCAAGGCCAACCAGCTCCGGGTTACTCTAGTGGTGATGCGATTGCAGCAATGGAACGCGTTGCTGCTGAAGTTCTTCCGCAAGGGTACACGTATGAATGGACAGGTATGGCTTATCAGGAAGTGCTCGCGGGTAACCAAGCCATTTATGCGTTTGCGCTGGCTTTGATCTTCATTTACTTGTTTATGGTGGCTCAGTATGAGAGTTGGAGTATTCCACTGGCTATTATTTTGGTGGTCCCAGTAGCAACGTTAGGTTCCTTCCTTGCGTTGAATCTAACTGGCACGCCGCTTAACTTGTATGCCCAAATTGGTCTTGTCTTGCTCATAGCCTTGGCGGCGAAAAACGCAATTTTGATTGTGGAGTTCGCCAAGCAAGAGCGAGAAGAAAAAGATGCTGATATCGATAGTGCAGCGGTTAAAGGAGGCACTTTACGTTTCCGCGCTGTGAATATGACATCTTGGTCATTTATTTTGGGTATCTTCCCGCTTATCTTTGCCGCTGGCGCGGGGCACGTGAGTCAAAACTCACTCGGCGTGTCGCTGATTGGTGGTCTATTGTGTGTGCTTCTAGCAGGTACATTCTTGATCCCAGGCTTCTACGCTCTGGTGCAAAGACAGCGTGAGAAAGTTCATGGTGGCAACACCAAGCTGGTTCCTCTTGATGATGAATAATCACATCCGAAGTGCGCAGTAAGCACGAAGTGACAATTGAAAAAAGCCCGAAGCAATGATTGCCTCGGGCTTTCTATTTTGAAAAAGGGTTATTTTAGCGCAGTTTTGAATTGTGCAACGGCTTCATCCATATCATGAGCTTGAGCAGAGACAGAGTTCACTTCATGCAAGCATTCCTGAGCGGATTGCATGTTATTCTCAGATATTGCGTTTAGCTCGGTGATTGAACCGCTAACTTGGTTCATAACGATACCTTGTTCTTCAATTGCTGAAGCTATGCGCTCCGAATTACCTTGAATTGAATGCATGTCAGTGATGATCTGCTGTAGGCTAGAATCCAGTTTTTCAGAAGCATTAAGTGTTTGTTGCCCTTGATCGTTACATTGATCAATATCAGCAACAACTGTAGACATTTGAGTTTGAATGTCTGCAACGACCCGCGTGATTTCCTCTGTGGATTGATGAGTTCGGCTAGCTAGGGCGCGTACTTCATCGGCGACAACTGCAAACCCGCGGCCTTGTTCGCCTGCTCGCGCGGCTTCAATTGCTGCGTTGAGAGCTAGTAGGTTGGTTTGCTCTGCAATTTCTTGGATGATGTTCACGGCACCACCAATTTTATCTACATGCTGATTCAGCGAGCCAATCGACTGCTGGCTGTTTGATAAAATCGTGGTTAGTTGACCGATGTTGGTTACCGTCGCCTCAACAACTCCTCGACCTTGTTCGGCATTATTCGCTGCCTGATGTACGCCTTCTACCGCAACTGATGTGCTTTCAGAGATTTCACCTATTGTGGCAACCATTTGCTGAACTGCCGTCGCCATTGATGCTGTGTGGTCAGTTTGCGTGTGGAATTGCTCCATAACGCCTTCTAACTCACGATGCATATTATCGGTACTTGCAGTGAGTTGCGCCGATTTTTCTTGGGTACTACTAATTAGATGCTCAAGCTTATCCAATAGGTCATTGAGGTGATGACTGATATCAAATAGCTCGTCTTGACCTTTCAAATCAGATCGAAGTCCCATGTTGTTCGTTTCGCTGATACTTCGAATGGTGCCAAGTAAGCTATTCACTCGCGTATTGATTGAACGTGAAATTTGCCAAATCAATGCGAAAATAACGACTAAGATCAGAGCTGTAATGACCTGCTTGATGGTCGACATTTGTTCATCACGTTGTGCGGCAGCAGAGCTAAGGGCTGTGGAAAAGGTTTCAAATTGCTCTTCTACGGCATGGGATAATGCGCGAGTTTCACCGAGTAGGCCTTTGTCATAAGCAACCCCAACAACTTGCTTTTGGGCCGCCAATTGCTTACCTGTTTTGATAAGCTCCGGAGCATATTGCCCCTCAAGCAAGTCACTATTGAATAGTCCTGCTTTTACCGCAGAGTCAAAACGGACTAATGCCAATAACTGCTGGTGGTCTGAACGTTGTTTAGCTTCTAATAGTGCTTGTTCGTAACCGGCGAGAAGCCCACTCTTTGAATCAAGCCCGTATCGTTGGTAAGCGCTGACCAGATTCTGAAAGCCCCTTTGGTATGCGAGCAAGTCTTGCTTAAATTGTTGACTGGAAGGTAATTCATTACTCTTGAGTATGTTCGCAAGCTCTTTTTCTGTGTCTATAAACTTGTCAACATTGGCGTCAAACTTATTTAGATATTTGTCATTACTACGCAGTAGGAAATCTTTTTCATTTCTGCGTAAGTTGAGTAAGCGTATTTCTAGATCACCAACGAGTTTGATGGCGTGATTAAGATCATTGCTCTTATTTTCAAAATGGGATGACGTACCCAAAAGGGCCACGATGCCTAAAATGGCGATAACTCCGAGGAAGTAGAGTTTTTGCCTAATAGTCATATTGTTGTTTCCTGAATAAGTAACTAAAAAGAGAAATCCAATGAGATTTCCAAGGGCTAGCAAACGTTGTTCAACTAACATGTCGAGAAAACGACATGCACTAATACAGCACTTTTTTACGTTGCTGTTTTTTCGCTCCGTGCTTGTTTTTTGTATCAAGTCGTCGGCGTTGAGAAGCGCGGGTTGGTTTCGTTTTAATACGCTTCTTCTCCTGTAAAGCGGCAGCTTTTATCAATGCTTGAAGCCGATTTAGGGCGTCTTCCTTATTTTGTTCTTGTGTCCGAAATTGTTGCGCTTTGATGATGATCACGCCATCTTTACTTATACGACTATCAGAAAGTGCAAGTAATCGCTCTTTGTAAAAGTCAGGTAAGCTTGAATGCCGGATATCAAAGCGCAGGTGTATAGCGGACGCTACCTTGTTAACGTTCTGGCCACCATTTCCTTGAGCTCTAATTGGGGATAATTGAATTTCCCACTCTTGAATTGTGACGGAGTTCGAAATTTTGAGCATGATAAGTAAATGCCGGTAAGGACGATTGAAAGAGCTGATAAATTAACATTACAGATGCACAAATAGAAGAAAAGACATGAGCACGATTGATTTTAGACCCTATGAGGGATTCATATTTGATATGGATGGTACTCTAATCGATACCATGCCAGCCCACTTGGCAGCTTGGCAAGCAACTGCTGAGCGTTTTGATTTTCCGTTTTGTCAGGAGTGGTTTCACAGTTTAGGAGGGATGCCGAGCTTTAAAATTGTTGAGGAACTAAATCGTGTGCATGAGCTTTCATTAGATCCTAAAACTGTCGCGACATTTAAAATGGAAACATTCGCTGCTATGGAGCTTCATGGTGACGTTATTCCTTGCACGAACATCGTGTTAGAGGAATATTTAGGCCATAAGAAAATTGCAGTCGGGACTGGCAGCCAACGAGAAAGTGCCATGCGCTTATTAAGCCATGCAGGTTTATTAGACAAGTTGGATGTTGTAGTAACCGCGAGTGATGTAGAGAACCATAAACCCTTTCCAGATACTTTTTTGGTGGCCGCGGAACAACTCGACTTGGAGGCGTCACAGTGTCTTGTGTTTGAGGATACTGAGCTGGGGAAGCGAGCGGCGCATGCAGCTGGTATGGATTGTGTTATGGTGCAAGATAATGAGTTGATCTTTTTCCCCAAACCATAGTGGCAATATCCCTTAATATGAGATCAAAATGGGGTGCAAATGCACCCCATTAATTTTTACCACATCATCGATCATGAATCATAGATGCTTATTCTGGTTGAACTAGCTCTTGGTATTCAAATGAAGGTACCACAACTTCTACGCGACGGTTTTTCTCACGACCTTCGCGAGTGCTGTTGTCAGCAACTGGGTTTTCTTCACCCATACCTTTAACTGTCAAACGATCTGAACCAATGCCAGCTGCGGTTAGGTAATCAGCAACAGATTGAGCACGACGCTCAGACAGTTTTTGGTTGTATGCCGCAGGGCCTGAGCTATCCGTGTAACCAGTAATCTCTACTTGAGCTTGAGGATATTCGTTCAAGAATGAAACAAAGTTGTCCAGACGTTCAGAAACGGACTCTGTTAACTTAGCACTATCGAATTCAAACGTACCTGTACCGTACTCTTCTTTGTGCACCTTGCTCATCATCACTGGTTCTGGATCTGGCTCGATCACTTCTTCCGTTACAACTGCTGCAACAACTGGAGCTGCTGCGAATTTGTAGTTAACACCGATACCAAAGAAGTTAGCATCCATGTCGTCCCACACGTCGTCAGACATATCTTGGTAACGTTGGTATTCAGCGCGAACACTCCAGTTTCTATCGATCGAGTATTCAGCACCCAAAGAACCTGTTGGGACAAAGTCTGTTTCGTCATCAGACATCATGTAAGCACCACCGATCTTAGCAAACAGATTCCAAGAGTCGTTTAAGTGCCAGTTGAATTTAGGTGCAAGTGTTAAAGCCGTTAGATTGCCGTCAATCGTATTAATCGTATTAGCCCCTGACCTAGAGTTTCCTTCATAGTCGCCTAAGAAGTCTACGCCGTACTCTAGCCCGATGATATCGGTAAAGTCATAACCGATATGTAGTCCTGCACCGAACGCTTCATCATCACAAGGGCTATTTAGATAGCAAGCGTCGTCAAGTGTAGTCATGCCCACTTTGCCCCCGATGTACATTTCAGCTTGAGCAGAGTTTAAAAGCGCGCTACTACCAGCTACCACTGCTGCTACTGCAATTGCTACTTTGTTCATAATGTTTCCTTGTATTGATTGCATATTAACTTCTACTTCGTTTTATCAAAAAATTAGAAAAAACCAGCGTTTATAAGAAATTAGTTTAATATTCTAATCATTTCATATCAAGCAACAATATATTTGAACTTGATCAACATTTACTACCCAAAAATACCTCACAAACTTCTGATATTTCTTACATTGTAGTAAAGATTTTTTGGTGCATAAGAAAATTGATGATTATTTTGAACTTTTTTTCGTAAACTTTACTTTACATTGTGCGCGGTGGTTAACAGGTGGTTTTTATTTGCATTTATTTGCAAAAACTGATTGCAAGTCTACGCCTAAGCCGATAAGTTACTTAAACGCTAGACAGAAAATGACCACAGCCCTTGATGCTGCTCGCTTTGTGAACAATGTTGCAATGAGTTCAGTTGGTAAAAATGGGGTCGGAAATAAAACCAGGAAGTAGAAGTAATGTTTCAAACTGATGATGTAAGAATAAATAGAGTAAAAGAGTTATTGCCACCTGTTGCAGTATTAGAGAAGTTCCCAGCGACTGAAACCGCTTCTTCGACCACTTTTGATTGCCGTAACGCCATTCACAATATTCTTGAAGGAAAAGACGATCGATTACTCGTGATCGTTGGCCCGTGTTCTATTCACGATCCGGCTGCCGCGGTTGAGTACGGTAAAAAGCTAAAAGTACTACGTGATGAACTGGGCGAGCAGCTTGAGGTTGTTATGCGAGTTTATTTTGAAAAGCCGCGTACGACCGTTGGTTGGAAAGGCCTTATCAATGACCCTTACTTAAATGACACCTATAAGCTAAATGATGGTCTACGTATCGGACGTAAACTTCTTCTTGATCTAACCGATATGGGCTTGCCAACGGCAAGTGAATTCTTAGATATGATCACACCTCAGTACGTGGCGGATTTGATCAGTTGGGGCGCTATCGGTGCTCGTACGACAGAATCTCAGGTTCACCGCGAGCTAGCTTCTGGTCTTTCTTGTCCTGTAGGTTTCAAAAACGGTACAGACGGGAATATTAAAATAGCGAGCGACGCGATTCGTTCTGCAAGCGCTTCCCATCACTTCCTTTCAGTAACAAAATACGGTCATTCCGCGATCGTAGAAACCGCTGGTAATCCAGACTGCCATATTATTCTACGTGGCGGTAAAGAACCAAACTACAGTGCAGCACATGTAGCTCAAATTAAAGATGAGCTGGACACCGCAGGTCTGCCGAAAAAAGTGATGATTGATTTTAGCCATGCTAACAGCTCGAAGCAGTTCAAGCGTCAAATGCTGGTGTCTGATGATGTATCCGAGCAAATCTCTGCTGGCGAAGAAGCCATTTTTGGTGTGATGATCGAGTCTCATTTAGTTGAAGGTCGCCAAGACTTAGTGGATGGCAAAGCAGCCACTTATGGTCAGTCGATCACTGATGCATGTATTGGTTGGGAAGACACGGAAACGGTACTTCGTCAGCTTTCTGATGCAGTAAAAGCGCGCCGCAACAAGTAAGCTCAACAGAAAAACTTTTTTAAAAGCGAATAGTGAAGAGCCAGAGGTACTATGCCTCTGGCTCTTTTTGTTGAGAATTACTCTCATATCTTTCTATTGTTTCTGCTTTCCTATATGTTATCTGTATACGTCGTAACCAAAAGGAATTTGGAATTGAATCGTAATGTATGGCTTCTATCCCTCTGCCAAGCCTTATTAATGACAGGGAATATTTTACTCATATCTGTTATTGCCCTTATTGGCAAAACACTTGCGCCGTCATCAAGTTTTATCACATTACCAGTTGCACTGCAGTTTTTGGGACTGATGGCCGCGACAATTCCTGCGTCGCTAATTATGGGCAAGTTAGGGCGTCGCCTTGGTTTTAGCCTTGGTAATGTCATTGGCATTTTGGGTGCTAGTCTAGCGACGTATGCATTAAGTCAACAAAACTTCTATCTGTTCTGCATGTCTACGTTTTTGCTTGGTGTTGGTATAGGTTTCGGTACTCTATACAGGTTTGCTGCCATTGAAGTGTGTGAAGAGTCGGCAAGGCATAGGGCGATTTCGATATCTATGGCGGGTGGGGTGTTAGCGGCGATCCTTGGGCCTAATCTGGCCGTGTACTCGCAGCAGTGGTCAGATGATGGCTTATACATTAGTGCATTTGCTGTGCTTGTCGTGCTTTATATAACCGCGTTGGTTGTGCTACAAACCATTCGTTTTCCACCTGCACACACGCAGGCGCTACACGCTAAGGCGGATAAGCTGAGACTGATTATTCGTCGACCTAATTTCATGCTGGCAGTTATCGCGGCAATGGTTGCGTACGCGGTGATGAACATTTTAATGACAGCAACTCCTTTAGCGATGATTGGTTGTGGCTTTGATTTTGATAAAGCGGCGGGAGTGATCGAATGGCACGTGTTGGGTATGTTTGCACCTGCGTTTGTCACGGGCCGTCTGATAGAGCGGTTTGGCGCTAAGAATATGATTTTGGCGGGTGGATTGCTATTTGTTGCTTGTATTGGAATTAATATACATGGAGTGTCTATCTGGCATTTTAGTCTTGCTTTAATCCTGTTAGGAATAGGGTGGAACTTTATGTTTATCGCAGCAACCGGGCTGTTTAGTCAAAGCTATGAAGCGAAAAACAGAAGCAAGGCTCAAGCGTTTAATGAATTCTTCGTGTTCAGTTGTGTCACCATCACCGCATTACTATCTGGTTGGCTTGAGTCTACCGTAGGTTGGCAGAATCTTAATTTGTATGTTCTTCCATTTGTGTTACTCGTTATCGCGATGTTTGCGTTAAAAACGAATAAAAAGCCAGAATCACAAATCGCTTAGTTAAGGCTTAATATATAACCCGGCCGATCGTGTCGGGTTTGTTTATTAGCTCAAATCAACAATCTCTTCTTTATGTTTTTATCGATAATGTGAATTCCCACAATAAAAATGTCGATTTGATAAGACTTTTTATCTAACTTTTTGTAATAAAAATAAAAATCCTGTATATATCTTGCCGAAAATCAATAAAAACTAAAGAAGTTTCGTCTATGTCAGCCAATATTTCTCATAAAGCTCAAGAAACTCTCGTGAGGGAGTCTGAGGAACTCGTCTCAACAACGAACTTACAAGGTGTTATTACATATTGTAATGAAGCCTTTTGCCGCGTTGCTGAATACACTCACGAAGAACTTGTCGGTCAGAACCACAATATAGTTCGTCATAATGATATGCCTAAAGCCGCTTTCGGTGACATGTGGGCACGCCTTAAACAAGGTAAAGCCTGGCGTGGAATGGTTAAGAATGCCACTAAGTCTGGCGGTTACTATTGGGTTGATGCTTATGTCACCCCTATCTACGAAGACAACCATGTTGTTGGGTATCAATCAGTGCGCGTGAAACCAAAGCGAGAGTGGGTTGATATTGCGACAAAAGCCTACAAAAGCATGCGTGCTGCAGAGAAGTCTGGCCGAACTTGGTCGTTGAAAATCAATGAAACCATTCGCTATGCGATTCTACTTGGTGCACTAACCGCACCTGCAACCGCATATGCGTTGTCTGTTGAAGGGCCGTTGGCTTGGCTTGCAAGTGCGTTACCTGCAAGTGTTCTGGCTCTGTTATTCCGCCAAGAGTTAATTGATACACCTCAGCAACTTAAAAAGTTACAAAAGCAATATGACAGCGTAAGTCGCTTGATCTATTCCGGTAACACGGCATTTTCGATTGCCGATTTCCATATCAAAATGCTATCCGCAAGAATTCGAACCGTGTTAGGAAGAATGACTGACTCCGCATTGCCTTTGCAGCATTGCGCCGAAGAGCTTAGTCAAACAACGGCAGAAGTCTCGGCTGCATTAAATCAGCAAAATACCGATATTCATCGTGTGCGAGATGCTACCCAAGAGGTGGAGTCGTCGGCAAATTCGGTTTCTTCGAGTACCAATGATGCCCATATGTTGATTGATGATACATTGAAGTCATGCTTGATGGCGAAGGAGACCATCGATCAAACGCACACCAATCTAGCGAAGTTAAGCCTTCAAGCTGAAAAAGCGACGGAAACGACGTATCAACTGAGTGATCAGGCACAGAAGGTGAACCATTTGATGGAAGAGATTGGTGGGATCGCAGAGCAAACCAATTTACTGGCACTCAACGCGGCGATTGAAGCAGCAAGGGCAGGGGAGCAAGGTCGTGGTTTTGCTGTTGTAGCTGATGAGGTCCGCGCGCTTTCTGGGCGTACATCCAATGCAACTGAACAAATCCAAGCCTCTATCTCCACTATGTTGGCAACGATTCAAAGTTGGCAGAAAGATATTCTGGCAAACAAAGAGCAAACCGATGCCTGTTCTCAAGTAGCAGAACAAAGTGCGTTGCGTTTGTCTGAAGTTGAACAGATGATGCAAACCATGAGTGGGCTGATGGTTGATGTAGCAGAAGCGGCGAATAACCAGTTAAAGCTATCTAGTGATGTAAACCAGCACATTCATTCTATCGCTTCGACCGCAGAACAAAACTTGGCAGCAACACATTCAGTTGAACAAAACAGCCGACAGTTGAAAGACCAAGTACAAGATTTCTATCAGCTCGCACTTCGATTTGAAGACAAATAGTCCTAACGAAAGTTGTGATGTTTATGTCCTGGCTGCGTTTATACGAATAGGAGCCAGATAAAAGAAAGCCCCGCCATTGCTGGTGGGGCTTTTCAGTTTTCACATTCGCAATAGAGAAAACTGACTATCTTTTTACTGCAATTACGCGAGTAGCTCTTTTGCTGTGTTCACTACGTTTTCAGTCGTGAAACCAAACATTTTGAATAGTTCGCCAGCTGGTGCAGATTCACCGAATGAAGTCATACCGATGATGCGACCGTCGAAGCCTACGTACTTGTACCAGAAGTCAGCAATACCTGCTTCAATTGCGATACGTGCTGTTACGTCTGATGGCAGTACAGCTTCACGGTAAGCGGCGTCTTGTTTGTCAAATGCATCTGTTGATGGCATTGAAACAACGCGTACTTTCTTACCTTCAGCAGTTAGCTGTGCTGCTGCTTCTACTGCTAGTTCAACTTCAGAACCTGTTGCGATAAGGATTAGCTCTGGCTTGCCTTCGCAATCTTTCAGAATGTAAGCACCTTTCGCGATGTCTGCTACTTGTTCTGCTGTGCGCTCTTGTTGCGCAAGGTTTTGACGAGAGAAGATAAGTGCTGTCGGTGCATCTTTACGTTCAATCGCTAGTTTCCAAGCTACAGCGGACTCAACTTGGTCACATGGACGCCATGTGCTCATGTTTGGTGTTAGGCGTAGCGATGCCATTTGCTCAACTGGTTGGTGAGTTGGACCATCTTCGCCAAGACCGATAGAGTCATGCGTGTACACTTGGATGTTCTGAATTTTCATCAGCGCAGCCATACGCATTGCGTTACGTGCGTACTCCATGAACATTAGGAATGTTGCGCCGTAAGGAACGAAACCACCGTGTAGCGCGATACCGTTCATGATCGCTGTCATACCGAATTCACGTACGCCGTAGTGGATGTAGTTACCAGAGAAGTCGCTTGCCTCTAGAGACTTAGAACCAGACCACATGGTTAGGTTAGAAGGTGCTAGGTCAGCAGAGCCACCCATGAACTCTGGTAGTAAAGCACCAAATGCTTCTAGAGCATTTTGAGACGCTTTACGTGATGCAATGTTTGCTGGGTTAGCTTGAAGATCAGCAATGATTTGGCTTGCTTTCTCTTCCCACTGTGCAGGAAGCTCACCGTTTACGCGGCGTTTAAATTCAGCTGCCAGCTCAGGGTACGCTGCTTCATAAGCTGCAAATTTCTCGTTCCACGCTGCTTCCTTAGCTGCGCCTGTTTCTTTCGCTGACCATTCTGCGTAGACTTCTTGCGGAATTTCAAAAGGACCGTGCTCCCAACCTAGTTCTTTGCGTGTTGCTGCGATTTCTTCTGCACCTAGTGGCGCACCGTGACAATCGTGTGAACCAGATTTGTTTGGTGAACCAAAACCGATGATAGTCTTAGTACAGATAAGTGTAGGACGTGGATCCGCTTTCGCCGCTTCAATTGCTGCGTTGATTGCGTCAGCATCGTGACCATCGACTGCAGGGATTACGTGCCAACCGTAAGCTTCGAAACGGTTAGGTGTGTCGTCAGAGAACCAACCTTCAACGTGACCGTCGATAGAGATGCCGTTGTCATCCCAGAACGCGATCAGCTTGCCTAGACCTAGAGTACCTGCAAGAGAACATGCCTCGTGCGAAATACCTTCCATCAGACAGCCGTCGCCCATGAACACGTAAGTGAAGTGGTCAACGATGTCGTGGCCTTCTTTGTTGAACTGTGCTGCTAGCGCTTTTTCAGCTAGAGCCATACCAACCGCGTTAGTGATGCCTTGACCTAGCGGACCCGTTGTGGTCTCGATTCCTGGCGCGTAACCGTACTCTGGGTGACCAGGAGTTTTAGAGTGAAGCTGACGGAAGTTTTTCAGATCGTCGATAGACAACTCGTAACCTGCAAGGTGCAGTAGAGAGTAAATCAGCATTGAGCCGTGGCCGTTAGACAGTACGAAACGGTCGCGGTCTGCCCACTCAGGGTTTGATGGGTTGTGGTTTAGATGAGAGCGCCAAAGAACTTCAGCGATGTCAGCCATACCCATAGGTGCACCTGGGTGACCAGAGTTAGCTTGTTGAACACCATCCATGCTTAGCGCACGGATTGCATTTGCTAGATGTTTACGATCCATAGTGATTACTTCTCGATATTTGATTTAAATAGAGGGAACTCGCCGAAACAAGTTCAAATAGAATTTTTTGAAAATAGTGCTGATGGTAAAAGCGAGTAGACGGGCTACTCGCTTTTGGTAAGCAATTAAAGCTTAGCTTCGATCATCGCTTCTAGTTTGCCTTGGTCAACGGCGAAGTTGCGGATACCTTCAACCAGCTTCTCAACAGCCATTGGGTCTTGGTTATGTTCCCATAGGAACTCAGCGTGAGTCATTGGTGCTGGACGCTCAGCTGCGCCTTTAGAATCAACTAGTTTCTCAACTACTTCACCTTCAGCTGCTTCTAGTTCTGCAAGTAGAGCAGGAGCGATAGTTAGACGGTCACAACCAGCTAGTTCTAAGATCTCACCGATGTTACGGAAGCTTGCGCCCATAACTACAGTTTTGTAGCCGTATTCTTTGTAGTAGTTGTAGATCTTAGTTACAGATAGTACGCCTGGATCTTCTTGAGCTTCGAAGTCACGGCCTTCTTTCGCTTTGTACCAGTCCATGATACGACCAACGAATGGCGAGATTAGGAATACACCCGCTTCTGCACAAGCACGTGCTTGAGCGAACGAGAATAGAAGCGTTAGGTTACAGTTGATGCCTTCTTTTTCTAGGATCTCAGCTGCGCGAATGCCTTCCCAAGTTGAAGCCAGTTTGATAAGGATACGGTCGTTAGTGATGCCAGCATCGTTGTACATTTTCACTAGTTGACGAGCTTTCGCTACGCTGCCTTCCATATCGTAAGATAGACGAGCGTCTACTTCTGTAGAGATACGACCTGGGATAGTTTTTAGGATTTCTTTACCGATGTTTACTGCAAGCATGTCACAAGTATCTTGAACTTGTTGAGCTTTGTCGTTGCTCTGTGCTTTAGCGTATTCGATTGAAGCATCGATTAGAGGTGCGTACTCTGCGATTTGAGCGGCTTTAAGGATAAGAGAAGGGTTAGTTGTTGCGTCTTCTGGCTGATACTTTTTAATTGCATCAATCTCGCCAGTGTCTGCTACTACAGTCGTTAGTTTACGAAGTTGCTCTAACTTGTTGCTCATAATCGATCATCCTATTTAAATGGGCTTAAGCGTGATTTTTGTTATCACAGCTTGTGCATTTGCAAGCGAGTTAGCTAACCGTCTCATCGCATTTAATGAGACATCTGCTCAGCCAACTACGGAAAATTTCGTTACCGAACAAATGCTATGAACATTTGATCGATAGCTGAGTAAATGATGTGTCCATATTTATCCTATCTATGCTGAAAGTCAATCGCTGAAATGGACTTATAGTGAACTTCATCAACGTTTTTTTACTGTGTGTTTAGTGGTTAACCCAAATAAACGTTTGCCCTTATTGTTCAAAGCTTGAGCGTTGTCCAAGAGGGTAAAAAATTGTAGTGAGAAAATGTTATTGCGATGAGCAAATGTAGCGTTTAAATTGATAAAGAACATATGCTAAGTCAATGAGCATATGTTCACTTATTGCATACAATATCGATCCTCTTAAAGGGCGAGAGAAACCATGAGCAGTTCTAATCAAGATATTTCCATTGAAAACACGGATTTGTTGACAGAGATTTCCGTCGCGTATTATCAAGACGGTGCGACTCAGGAAGAGATATCGAGAAAATTTGCCATATCACGCGCAAAGGTCGGGCGAATGCTCAAGCAGGCGCGTGATGAAGGCATTGTTGAAATTACCGTTAAATACCATCCGGTGTTCAGCGCCAAGATTGAACAACGTTTGATCGAGCGATTCGGCGTTAAGCGCGCGCTTGTTGCTCTTGATCAACCGAATGAAGAAGCGCAACGACTACAGGTATCGGGATTGGTGTCCAATTATCTCACTAGCACGCTCAAAAACGGCATGGTGGTGACGGTCGGACAAGGGCGCAACGTGTCGTCTGTCGCTCACCATATTGGTGTTATTACGCCGCGTGACTGTAAATTTGTGTGTGGCATTGGTGGTATTCACCCGCGTGGCGGTATGTATAACGCCGACCATATTTGTCGTCAGTTGGCGAAGAAATATGGGGGAACCTCTGAAACCCTTTATGCGCCGGCATACGCAGAAAATAGAGAACAGAAGTTGGCCTTCATGCAAAATGCAACCGTGAAACAAACGCTCGACCTAGCACGTAAAGCCGATGTTGCTTTGGTTGGTATTGGTGACATGAGCGAAAACAGTTACATGGTCGACTTAGGTTGGTTTACGCCTGATGAAGTGGTTCAGTCGAGACTTCAACAAGGTGTGGTAGGGGATTTTGCAGGTTATGACTTCTTTGATATTCACGGTAATGTAGCGAACACGGTAATGAGTGACCGAGTAATTGGACTTGGTATTGAAGAGTTTCGGCCGATCTCGGAAGTCATTGCGATCGCAGCTGAGAACAGCAAGCCACTCGCTCTACTCGGAGCATTAAGAACTGGAGCGATAGACGTGATCGCCACGAGCGTTAGTAACGCATTAACCGTGCTCAACTTAGATGAGCAAATGCACGGTAACGCGACATCTGAACGCTAACGGAAATAGTCGGCTTTTGATGTAGTCAGGCTATGAGGAGGGACAAATCACTCATAGCCAGTTTCTATTTCGAAATGACAAGTTTGGTTTAGAAGCTGCGTTTAGTATATTGGAACACATCATCTTTAGATAAACGTAAGATACTTTGTTAAACAGACACTTGTCTTAACGCTCGATAGGTAGAGAGTGGTCTGCACCCCATTCGGTCCAAGAACCGTCGTACACCGACAGATTGTCCAGACCAATTTGATACGCCGCGAGTAATAAAATGCATGCGGTCACACCGGAGCCGCAACTAAAAATAATTGAATTGTCACTATCTATCGTTAGTGCGCTAAATATCTGTTGCAACTCTGAATTTGGTTTAATGTGACCGTTGGTTAAGAGTTCTTGAAACGGTAAGCAAACCGAATTTGGAATGTGCCCACTACGTAGACCTTCTCGTGGCTCAGGCACTTCAGCAAGGAAGCGTGCTTTGGCTCTGGCATCGATGATATTTGCACTTTTATTGGTGGAATGAGCAAGAACATCTTGTGCACTCAAAAAGGCATTTTGATTGAGCTTACCCGCAAAGTTACCTTTTTCGCTTGGTTGCGATAGGGCACTTTCGACAGGAAATCCGGCTTCAATCCAAGCAGGAAGACCGCCGTTTAAGACTCGAACATTATCATGTCCCATAGCTTTGAACATCCACCAAGCTCTTGGCGCGGCTAAAGTGCCAGAGTTGTCGTAAACCACAATCAAATCTTCGTTGTTCAAACCGAGTTGTAGCGCACTTTGGTTGAAGCCTTCTTCTGTTGGCATCATATGCGGCAGGGAAGAACCGGGTAAGCAAAAGTCATTGTCGTAATCAAAGCGTAAAGTATTTGGAATCCACTTATCTTGAATCTTTTTACCTTCAGAAGGGATTTGAAACGCAATACTAGCGTCGAGGAGCTTGACGTTAGGTTGGCCGAGAAGGCTATTGAGTTCATCAGTACTAATCAGTGCTTGCATTGTCTTTAGTTTGCTAGGTGGATAATCTTACTGTTTTACAACAAAAAAATCGCATGTTCAAAAGAACGATGCGATTTTTAAGTTAAAGATTGAAGATTTGTTCTGAAAGACAGCTTTCGATTTACCCAGTTACATGGTCCAAGTGTTGTCTCCAGAAGTAATCACTTTCTGAATTGGGTCACTACCGTCATAGAACCAAATTTCAACAAGTAGGCTACCTTGGCTATCAGAAACATTAAAGTCGACATTTGCTGTACCATTGTTGAGTGGAACCGATGCGACTTTGCTTGGGTATTTTGCATCGTAGTTACCTGAACTGTTCTCGACAAACTCTTTGTACACGCTTAGGTGTGCTCGTTGTGAAGAGAAACCACTGATGTCTACATTGAGCGTACCTTCCGTCACTGGGTTGTAGCTAAAGCCATCTGGTACTACTAGATCCTGCATGGTTGCATCTTCTACAGTTACGGTAGTCTCTTCTACGGTTGTTTCTTCCTGTTGGGTTGTGTCTTCCTCTGCAACGGTGGTTTGGGTTGGTGGAGGTGGTGTACTGTTACCACCTCCGCCGCCACCGCCACAAGCCGTTAGTGCTAATCCCATGATGATTGTGATAAGTGCTTTCATAATGTTATCTCCCTATGGAATGTAGCATTTGTTAGGTGTTGGAGCGGTGTGCCAATCTGTGCTTAGTTCGCCACCAGACTCAGCCCAAGTTTGGAAGTGAGGGTATGCATCGACCATGTCTACACGCTCTAGCGGCCAATCCCAATCTTCTACTATTAACAGTGCCCAAGGTAAGTTGTTTGCTGTTTTGAAGTACACACCTTGTGCAGGGTCACTTGCATCGACGCCGACACCGAAGAGGTTTTGGTCATCAAACTGTTCTGTTGGTGCTTGGTCTGCTAAGTGAACTTCCCACTTACGCCCTGGTTGGAAAGTAATACCATCGCCATGGTAAGTGCCCGGTGTTGCAAAGATGAACGGGTCGTATGGCATGGCTTGAATGGCTGAACGGTCAGATCCTTCAGTGAAGTACACATTCAAGGTAAAGGTGAGTGAGACGTTATCATCACAGCCAGACTCTGTGCGGAAGTAGCTACAGCTGCTCGCCGCGTGTGTGCTTAAGTCTTTACTGATGATGAAAATTGCTTCATCAGAAATACTTTCCAAGCCATTAGATGCTTGTTCTACACCATTGAAGGATAGCGTTGTTAATCCGTTTTCAATCGAGCTTCTCAATACACCCGGTAGTCGGATTGCGAAGCCATTTTTGTAACTTGCGCCGTAGGCCGCTAGGTCACCAGTAATCTGGATATTCTCAACATGACCAGCAAGACTGGTTTCAGTGATGCGGAATTTCACGACCACATCGTTCATGTCGTAGTCTGCGGTGTATGGCCAGTTATCTTCGTAAGCCACGGTGGCGTAATCTTCTGCACTCGGGAAATACTCCACTGAGTAACCATTACCAGTGATGGTAATTGGGTAATCTTCCACCTCACCAGACGTCGAACCACCATCGTAGTTTAATCCGGTTTGTTGGCTAAAGCGGAATCGGCTCCAGCTAGACCCTTCCGTTGCAGCGGTTGAAACTACAAACGGTAGGGGATTATTACCCGCAGACAGTAATTGGTCGGTAAAGACTTGCTCACCTTCATCATCAAAGTCACCATCGCGGTTCCAGTCAAACCATGCTGATAGGTAGCCAGAAGTAGAAGCTGTCACATTCACAATTGAGCTTAAGCCTGGATCAAGTGCGGATACAAAACCAACACCATCTTCATCGGCTGTGCCCACAGAGTTATCGTTTGCCTGTCCGTCGGCATCACCATCTGGAGCAACAGAGCCAAGCCAAGTTGCACCGTCCACTTCGTGGCGAGGACCGTTTGACGCAAGCGTGGTGTGGTAGCTGTCTGGAGCATCACCAAAATCAATTGGCTCGTCTTCGTTAATCACCGGAGCATTTGCACAACGTGCACCGTCATTTTGGCTTGAGCTTGGACCGTTGGATACAAACTCAACCGCAGGAACGATACCTGCTGCGATATTGGCTGCGTTACCTTCCGAAAGGTCAACGCGATAGATTTTGCCATCTTGGTTACGTGACACGTAGTAGTTGCCGTTTACATCGAAGTAGCCAGCACCAAATGTGCCTTTCTCACCTGTGTCACCTATCGCAGTTGCGCTACCATTTGATGGGTTGAACTGATATAGCACACCAGAGTTGTTGTCGATGCCGTAAAGGGAGCCATCACCTGGATGGAATGCAAAGTCGGTTAGGTTCACAGTCGCTGTTGAGCTGATTTTCACGATGCTCAATGTCGCATTTGGATCAGAATCGAGCGGAGAAAGGTCAATGGAGAAAAGTCCTTTGCCTTTGCGGTACAAGTAGTAGACGTGGTTGTAAACGTCACCTACGTAAAACGTGTGGTCGGTAGGAAGACCCGAAACATCAAGTGTCTCTGCTTGGAAGTCTTGACCAAGACGAACAATCTTTTTGTTTGTAGTGTCGTAGCCGTAGATATAACGGTCAGTGAAGTTAAAGCCTACACCGTTGATGCCCGAAGCCAAACCTGTGTCGTCCTCTAAAAGAGTCGTAGAGCCTGTAACCAAATTGACGCCATAGATTTGAACCGGGGTTGATTGGAACAGGTATGCTTGGCTTGGGCACGTATCAAATGGCGCCGCTTGTGCGTAAGCGCTCGCTATTAGAGACCCAAGTAGTAGTGATGTCCTTTTCATAATTCGCCCTCTCATTGGTTCGTGATATATGCAATGAAAGGAATGTGCCAACTTTTAAGTTGTTGAATTTTATTGATTTAATATTTGTAAGAAGAGGGGTTTTAAATCTGATTGTCAAAATGAGAAAAAAGCCCAACATCGAGTTGGGCTTTTTGGGAATGATTAGAGGTTTAGAACTAACTACAAACCGGACAGGTTGGCATTTTCATCAGATTCATTTCTCGCCAAGACATGCTGAGCGCGTCCAAAATCAGAATTTTGCCTTTCTTTGGTTGGCCGTAATCAGCAATCACTTTGATCGCTTCCATCGCTTGTACTGCGCCAACAATACCCACAACAGGCGCCATGACTCCGGCTTCGACACAACTTAACGCACCGCTGCCGAAGAGGGCACTTAAGCACTGGTAACATGGTTGTGCTGGATCATCGTAAGTAAACACACTCACTTGGCCCTCCATACGAATGGCCGCGCCTGAAATTAGCGGTGTTTTGGTCGCAAAACATAGGCGGTTAAGTTGATTGCGCGTATCGACGTTATCTGATGCATCGACAACAATAGTGTGCTGCTTAATCAGACTCTCTAACGCGGTATCATCAAGACGTTTTGCGATGGTATCTACAATAATGTGCGGGTTAAACTCACGCAGTGCATCGGCCGCCGAGTCTACCTTCTTACGACCAATATCCGCATCGTGGTGTAGCACTTGGCGCTGAAGGTTAGACAACTCGACGATATCATCATCAATCAGTGTGATTTTACCGACACCAGCAGTGGCCAAATATTGGCTTGATGCGCAGCCTAAACCACCAGCACCAAGCATCAATACTGATGCTTGTTTGAGTGCTTCTTGTCCTTCAAAGTCAAACTGACGAAGAATGATTTGGCGGTTGTAACGCAGCATTTCCTGATCGGAAAGAATATCCACAACGACTTCCTAGTAAAGGGTTGAGTTGAATAGTTGAATCTGAACCGTTTCGCCCACTTCAACTCGGCCGCGTTCACGTTCCAAGACAACAAAACAGTTCGCTAGGCTCATTGAGCGGAATGCGCCAGAGCTTTGGTTGCCCGTTGTTTCAACGACAAACTTGCCATCTTCCAATGTGTAGATACCACGTTGATAATCGGTACGACCTGGCGCTTTCTTAAATGCAGTTTTGGTTGTTGCTGGAATAGACTCGGGTGCTTTCCATTCTGTATGGCCTGCAAGTTTTGCCAGCATTGGTTGAACAAGCACGTACATAGTAAGAACTGCGGAAACCGGGTTACCTGGTAGACCACAGAACCAAGCTGTACTTAGCTTACCAAACGCGAAAGGTTTACCCGGCTTGATTGCTAGCTTCCAGAAACCGATTTCACCAAGTTCTTCAAGAATGTCTTTGGTGTAATCCGCTTCGCCGACGCTAACTCCACCAGATGTAACAACCACATCAGCCAATGTTTGCGCTTGTTCAAAGGTCGCTTTCAGAGTCTCTGGGCAATCTGGAATAATGCCAAGATCAACGGCTTCACAACCGAAGTTTTCAATAAGCGGTTTAATACCGTAACGGTTGCTGTCGTAGATCTGACCTTCGTCTAATGATTCGCCCAGTGGTTTAAGCTCATCGCCAGTAGAGAAGAAAGCAACTTTTGGCTTACGTACTACTGTCACATGGCTCACACCAAGAGACGCAATCATCGGAATATCGCGAGGTGTTAAACGTGCACCTTTTGCCAATACGATGTCGCCTTGCTTGATGTCGTCACCTGTTGGGCGGATGTTGTTTTGCGGCTTCACGTCAGTTTGATTGAACTGAATGCCAGCATCCGTCACTTCTGTGTTTTCTTGCATGATAACGGTATCACAACCCTGTGGGATTTTTGCGCCAGTCATGATGCGAACACAGGTACCTTGAGGCCATTCACCTTCAAAAGGTTGTCCTGCAAATGATTTACCTGCCAGAGGCAATACAGAAGATGACTCAAGATCTTGAATGCGAATAGCGTAGCCATCCATTGCTGAGTTATCGAATGGCGGTACGTGGATAGGAGACAAGATATCTTCTGCCAGTACAAAACCGAGTGCTTCAGCAAGTGGAAGAGAAAGCGTTGTTTGGATAGGTTTGATTCGCGATAGCATTTTGTCCATCGCTTCTTCAATTGGCATCAAGCCAGGTGCGTCGCAGCAGCCCATTGAGAAAATCCTGTGTTCTTTTGTTTTGTGGCAACTTTACCATAAAAGGGGACTGAGTAAGAATGTCCACCTATAAAATATGGGTGTAATTATTCAAAAATCCGAGTATCCTTGTCAGCCATCCAAAAGGGGTAAAAAACCTGCGGAGCTCAATAAAATCAGCTCAGTACCTTCATCTGATGTGACTTGGTGTAAAGACACGAACTGAGCAACTCAAAGCGAAAAGTATGAATGCAATTTTGATTGGGTTTGTACGAAGGCTGAAGTAAAACAAAAGAGGAAGTGGAATGTCAGGTCTTAGCGAGTCAGCGAAGTTAGTAAAAGAAGCGCTAGAGCAACGCGGTTTGGAAACGCCAATGCGTCCAAACAACGTAAGTCGTGAAGAGAAGAAAGAGAAGATCGAACACCACATGCGTGAGATCTTAGGTCTGCTTCAACTTGACCTCACTGACGATAGCCTAGAAGAAACCCCTCACCGCATTGCTAAGATGTACGTTGACGAAATCTTCTCTGGTCTGGATTACTCCAACTTTCCTAAAATCACAGTGATTGAGAACAAGATGAACGTGAGCGAGATGGTTCGCGTGAAGGACATCACCGTAACCAGTACTTGTGAACACCACCTTGTGACCATTGATGGCAAGGCCGCTGTGGCTTACATTCCACGTGGAAAGATCATTGGCCTGTCAAAGATCAACCGTATCGTTCGCTTCTTTGCTCAGCGTCCACAAGTACAAGAGCGTATGACTCAGCAGATTCTTGTTGCACTTCAAACGCTGCTTGAGTCCGATGATGTGGCAGTGACGATTGACGCAACACACTACTGCGTGAAATCTCGCGGTGTGATGGATGCAACTAGCGAAACGACAACAACTGCATTGGGTGGCATCTTCAAGAGCAACCCAGCAACGCGTGCCGAATTTCTGCACGGTTTACGCTAGGTAACTAAGCAAGTTTCTAAGAGGATGGCAAACGCCATCCTTTTTTTATACTTGTTTAGAAAATGACTTCATGATTTCTGGCCAATACATTTTGACGTAACCTGCCGATACCCAAACAACCAATACAGTCGCGATACTGAGCTCTAGAAAACCAAAGTCGTGTAGCCAGTGCCAGTGAGGGTGCGATTCGGCAAAAAAAGAGGTTAAGCGATGCATTGCGATGGCGCTGATCACGGAAGGAAAGGTTACTGCCGCGATAGAAGGTTGAAACTTCAAGCGAAGTAAGCGGAAGTAACATAAGTAGATCAATAACGTCATAGTGATGGCGATCCCGGCCAATGCGCCTGTCAGTATCGGATCAGGTAAGGGAAAGTTCACCAAGTATGCTGCTAATGACAAGTTTACCGGCGCGGCCATAATCGCGAGGGTCGGTCTTGCTCGCCTTGGTAGAGAGCCGAAAAACACCAAACGATACAACACGAGTGGCAGCATGAAGAAATAAATGCCGATGCACATCATCGCTAACGTTTCGGAGAATAAGTTGTGACCTAGTTGAGAACCGGCTAGTGAACTACTGATCAGCCCCACCGGATAAAGAAACCAACTCGGTACGATATTGGACATTTTGAAGTTCATTAGCTGAAAGCTAAAAAACAGCACCATCATAGTAAAATGCAGCAAAAGCGCCATAAACCAAAGTGGATAAGCGATGATAGGCGCTACAGCGGCAAGATAATCTGCAAGGATCAGTAACGCCATACTCATTGGTGCCATTAAACTACCACTCAGCGGGTGACGAATGTCGACCATGAATAATCGTGGATTAGCGGCATATTTTATGAGTACAGGGGCGAGTAAAAGTGCGCCGAGTGACGCCAAAAATGGGCGTATCGGTTCACCAATCTCAGGAACATAGAGTGCCCAAGCTTGCCCTAAACCTATCATACCTAGTGCCAACGCGGCTTGAGACGGCGGGACACTATAAAACTGCACAAGTCTTCTCCAGTTCAAATCTACTCCATTTGATTTTTGCCTGAATGAAACGAAACATGACGATTTGGATGAAATGCTCTATTTAAGTAGCGAATACTAACAAGTATGGAGAGGGGTTTCTCATGAAAGGTGGTGAGCAAATATCAGAGAATGATAATTTTGTGAGTTTGGTATCGAATATTTGGGAAAAGATGTAAAAATGCAGAGTTTATCGCTCCAAACCCTTCGATAGTCTGGAGCGAAGTGATAACAAAGAGAATGTTATGTTGATTGATTCTCCGGTAGATCCTGTTGGCGTAACTTTTCGTTTTTGATTGTGCGATGCAGCAGCTGGCTGTAAATAGGTTGTCCACCCAACAATTGAGCAATAATCACAGCGCCCAAACAAGTAATGATCAATGGCAGGATTAAGTAGTAGTTATTCGTCATTTCAATCACTAACAGAATACCTGTAATCGGTGCACGTACCGTTGCTGCAAACAGGGCACCCATGCCCGCAATCGCAAATACACCAGGCTCGATATCAAGCGCAGGGAGCAAGACATCAGCACTTGCTCCGAACGCATAACCAAATAAGGTTCCCAGAGCAAGCATAGGTGCAAAGATGCCTCCCGGCGCACCAGAACCAAAACAGAGCAGGGTTGTAATTACACGACCAAAGAAAAGCAAAACTAAAATAGATACCGAGTAGTTACCGTTAGTAATGTCAGGAATAAGGCCGATACCACCACCAGTTAGTTGGGGTACGTACAAAAGAAGCAAACCAAACACGCCTCCCAGTAGCGAACCCACAATCAAGTAGCGCTTACGATCGTTTTTGTGAATTGCGACAAAACTGTCTTGTGCCACGGTAATCAGTTTATTGAAGATCACGCCAAACACGCCAAACAATGCGCCAAGCAATAAAAACAGCCATAGGGTTTGAAGCTCTGGCGACTGGTATTGCGGCATAGTGATAACGGCGTCTTGCCCGTTGATGGCGCGAAACACTATGTTCGCCATAATGGCAGAAATGATCACTGCGCGAATTGAGATCAAAGAGTAGCGAAACTGAGGTCGCATTTCCTCCACAACGAACATAATGCCTGCGAGTGGGGCATTAAAAGCCGCAGCCAAACCGCCAGCAGCACCAGAAGCGAGCAGGGAGTGGCGGGTATCGTCATCCTTTACCCGGAATATATCGGTCACCATTCGACCAACAGCGCCCCCCATTTGAACGGTTGGGCCTTCACGACCCAGCACCATACCTGAGCCAAGTGCGCCCATGCCGCCGAAGAATTTTACTGGTAGAACTCGCCACCAGCGCACTGGACGAATATTATCCATTGCCCCTTCGATTTCAGGAATACCAGAACCTGCCGCTTCTGGCGCAAAGCGGTGCACAAGAAAATAGCCAATAAAAGCTAAAAGTGCGCTAATGAGAACCGCTGCCAGCCACAATGGTAGAACATTACCAATTTCGCTTCTTAACCATTCTGTTCGTGTTTCAGAAACGAAATGAACGGCAAGCTCGAAATACGTACCGACAAAACCAGCCAACGTACCCACAATGGCGGCCATAATGAGAACAGAAAATGGTGTTGACCCTCGAGAGACAAACTGGTTAATCGCATCTTTCGGTACGTGCGCTAACACAGATTTCACAATTCTCTCGCGTTTGGTCATTAACAAGCTCTCCTGTTGCTGGGGGAAGGTACGAAAGAAAGTATACGCTTCGCAGAGTCTAGACCTAATCAATAAAGATGCAATTTAGCTTTTCACTATTGAGTGTTCGAAGTGTCACGATATTATTCATTCACTCAGATTGTGCTATTGCTCTCATAATTTAGGATAAAAAACTTGTTTTTTGAAAAAAATGAACCATGCTTTAAATGTAAAGCAACATGACTGCTTCAGAAGGAGGGATGTGAGGTTTTACACACAATTTGGATGGATTCAAACCCTACGGTAAGTCCTCGTTTTATGTTCGGGATGCATCAATAGACATCGCCGATTCGCACACTCACGATTGAGTAACGAGGTAGAGGCGCACGCACATGTGCGCCTTCTTAATTTCTGCGTTATAACTTTCATCATCATAACTTTCATCGCCACCTGCCACTATTTTTCTCTTGAACATTTTCTTGCAGTTAGTAATGTCTTGGTTCGATGTCAACCAACTAGAGCAGTGCATGCGTTTTTATCTTCGACTCTTACTTTCTTTATGTTTTTGTTCGGTAACGTTTCCGGCACTTTCAACGCCGAGCTGGTGGCAAGACACGTTGTCAGCTATGCCATATTCCAATCTAAAAGAACGTATAGAAAAAAGTGGGAGCTGGTATAGTTGCGAAGTGCAGCTGCTAGACAATTCAACGTTTATCAGCGCATTTTGTTTGGATGATTTTTCGTACTACCGGCAGCACTTGTATGGTGAAGTGATTTTGAGAAGAGAAAGTGCTCAGTTCTCGTTTCTCACTGAATACGAGTGGCAGCGTCTGAATGACTTACTTCTCAACTTAAGAAAGGATGGGTTAGTTTTA
This sequence comes from Vibrio sp. OY15, assembly GCF_000742455.1. NCBI lineage: Bacteria > Pseudomonadati > Pseudomonadota > Gammaproteobacteria > Vibrionales > Vibrionaceae > Vibrio > Vibrio sp. OY15. Next base: position 389,914 of record NZ_JPIL01000009.1, read on the forward strand.
CGCAGAGTTACTATCGGACAAGAACACTATGATGTCGTTGAAGCGCTGGAAAAGAAATCTTCCGAACTTGTCGATAAAGAAGTTATTTTGTTGATGAACCGCTATCCGCAAGAAGCGATTCGAAGTTTGCTTTGGGTAAAACCGGACGAGTTTCTGACGCCATCACCGTCCTTAAATGTGCACTTGCGCAGTGATGGCGAAATTATCGAGGTCAAAGTGACTCGTTTTTAGATTCTTTATGGAGAGATAGGAAGGTCGCCATTGCAGATTCGTCCAAAAAACCATCCGATTTTTTGTGAGCGCGCAGGTATTGATAGCCAGCGATTAGCTTGCGGTGTAGCTCTTCTGCATCGTCTGACAACGGCTGATTCATAACGTGTTGAAAGGCAAGTTTGTACGCATCCATATCCACGACTTCAGCACGGCGATATAAATAACCACATCCCGTTGCTAACCATTCAAGAGAGCAATTGGCGCGCATTGCAATTTGATTTGCTTTAGTTAGGCTAGGTTCACTGCCTTTAAGGTATTTGCGTATTAAAGCTTCAGACACATCGACGCGTCGAGCGAACCCGCTGATGCTTTCTTCTCCGATCAGGGTGGCTAGGCGTTGGGCAAAAGACATATTTCGTACTCCAGTTCGAATTGCGAAAGTTTACCCGTTGAGCCGGTACGAAAACAAGACTACGATGAATGCAGATCAATTGAAGGAGAAAACCCATGGTTGCAAAAGTAGTAACTGCACCAAAAGGCCCAGAGTTCTCAGAGCTGGTTCAAGGATATTGGCGTGCAGTTGAGTGGGGAATGACGGCTCAAGAGCGTTTGTCATTTCTTAAGCAACACATTGAGTTAGGCATTACGACAGTCGATCACGCCGACATCTACGGTAATTACGAGTGTGAGGCGTTGTTTGGTGAAGCGTTAGCTTTAGACAAGAGTGTTCGTGAGCAAATTCAGATCGTGACGAAATGCGACATCAATTTGTGTGGCGATAAAACGCCAGAGCGTAAGCTCAATCACTACGACACGAGCTCAGCACATATCTACCAATCGGTGAATAACTCGCTAGAACGTTTGAATGTGGATGAAATCGACGTACTTTTAATTCATCGTCCTGACGTGTTAATGGATGCAGATGAGGTTGCAGAAGCATTTTCTGAGCTTCACAAAGTCGGCAAAGTGAAGCACTTTGGCGTGTCTAACTTCACTCCACGCCAGTTTGAACTGCTGCAATCTCGCTTAGGTAAGCCGTTGGTTACTAACCAAGTGGAAATCAACCCACTTAACTTTGAGGTTGCACACGATGGAACGCTTGATCAAATGCAAATGTTGCGCACGCGACCAATGGCTTGGTCTTGCCTCGGTGGTGGTTCAATTTTTAGTGGTGACAGTGAGCAAGCTGTTCGTGTCCGTAACGAATTAGAAGCAATTCGTGAAGAAGTGGGCGCAGCGAGTATTGACCAAGTAATTTATGCCTGGGTACGTCGTTTGCCATCTAACCCTATTCCAATCATTGGCTCTGGTAAAATCGAGCGTGTGCAAACTGCAGTTAATTCATTGAACATCGAACTTACTCGAGAGCAATGGTATCGCGTATGGGTGGCTTCTAAAGGTCATGGTGTGCCATAGAATTGATATCTTATCGATGAAATTGTTATTAAAGGCATCCTCTAGCAGGGTGCCTTTTTAGTTTTAGCGCGTTACTGTTTACCCATTATGGAAATGGAAAGAATGAAATTCGAGCAAAAATGGGCTTTGGATGTTAGCTGCAACTTTTTGCTTACTTTGGGTGGAGGAGTTTTACCCATGTTTGTTTTATGTCACTAAACAGCGAATGTGATGCTTGCTTTTTAGTCATTTTGTTCACTCATTCATTCATATTGCGTATGCTTATTGAATAATAAAGAAATAAAAAACTCGTCAGTTTTCTCGTATTACATGCTGTAACAATCTGTTAGACTCCGGCGCAGATTGTGGAATATAAAAAGGTGATTGAATGTCTTTTCCCGTACTCATCTGTGATGATTCAGCGTTAGCACGCAAACAGATGGCGAGATCACTACCAGCCACATTGAATGCCGATATTACGTTTGCTATCCACGGAAAAAACGCGCTAGAAGAACTCGAAAAAAACGAGTTTAAATTGATGTTTCTTGATTTGACTATGCCAGAAATGGATGGCTTTGAAACACTAGAGCACATGCAACGGTTGGGGGATAAAACTCCGGTGGTTGTTGTGTCGGGGGATATCCAACCTAAAGCGAAAGAGCGCGTGCTCGCACTGGGTGCAAAAGCGTTTATTCAAAAACCGATCGCCAAAGATGAACTCAAGAAGGCGCTTAAAGAGTTGGTCGAGCCAGAACCTCGTCCTCAAATTATCACGCCTGTCTCTATTGAGTTACCGATTTTACGTCGTCGCGATATTTACATGGAAGTGGCTAACGTTTCAATTGGTCGAGCAGCCGATGCATTGGCGCGTCACTTTGATGTGTTTGTGCAACTACCTCTGCCGAACGTCAATATCTTTGAAGTGAGCGAACTTCACATGGCCCTACGTGACTTGGCGTCGCATGACAACGTATCGGGTGTTTGTCAGGGATTTTGTGGCGAAGGTATTGCTGGCGAAGCGCTAGTGATTTTGAGTGATTCAAGCGTATCTGATCTCAAAAAGTTGATGAAAGTACCAGCAGACAGCGAAGAGCTAGAAGAGCTTGAGCTGCTAATGGATATTTCTAATATTTTGGTGGGGTCGTTCTTAAATGGTTTAGGCGAGCAGTCTGAAGTCCGATTCTTCCAAAGTCCACCAGTACTCCTTGGTCAGCATATCTCAATTGACTCGATCATTGAATCTACAACTGGAGCATTCAGCCGCACGATGACATTCGAAGTGAGCTACAACATTGAAGGAACGTCGATTCGTTGTGACTTGTTGTTTATGTTTGTGGATGAATCCTTGCCGCTGCTTGATAACAAACTGTCTTATCTAATGGAGGAGTTCTAATGTTGAATATGCCAGCAGAGTTTGAACAATTCCATTGGATGGTGGATATGGTACAAAACGTCGACATGGGCTTAGTGGTCATTGATCGAGATTACAATGTACAGGTCTGGAATGGGTTTATGACTCATCACAGTGGTTTGCAGTCTCATGATGCGATTGGTCGTTCTATATTTGATATCTTCCCTGAAATCCCACAGGAGTGGTTTAAATTAAAAACAAAACCAGTGTATGACCTAGGCTGCCGTAGCTTCATCACATGGCGACAACGACCTTACTTATTCTGCTGTCGCAATGTTCGACCAGTTACGCAGCAAGCGGAGTTTATGTACCAGAATGTTACGTTGAACCCAATGCGCACACCGACTGGAAAAATCAACTCGTTGTTTTTGTCTATACAAGACGCGACGGCTGAAGCTCTGATGTCTCAGAATCAATAGCGATAAAAAACTTTCTCAAAAGCCAAGGTCCGCCTTGGCTTTTTTGTATACTTATAATTGTGTTTCCCAATGCGTAGAACGTGAATATGGACTTTAATCTCGCCCTAAAACTCTACACCGCAGAGCAAGTAAAAAACGGTGAAACGCTGGCTGCGCAAATGGCTGGTGTTTCTATGTATAGCTTAATGCAACGCGCTGGTATGGCCGTGTATGAGCGCTTTTTACATCTGTATCCTAAATCAAAAAATATCTTAGTGATTTGCGGTAAAGGGAATAACGGTGGCGATGGTTACGTATTTTCATCTCTTGCGAAACAAGCTCAACTCAATGTACATGTTTTCCAAATTGGTGATGTATCTGCGCTAAAAGGTGATGCTTTGCGCGCATACCAAGATTGGCAGTCAATCGACGGTGTTAACAATGATTGGGATGAATGGAATACCGCATTGCTAGAAGCAGATGTGATCATTGATGCCATGTTAGGTACTGGTTTAAGCGGTGAGGTTCGTTCGGAGTATCGTCGCTATATTGACCAAATTAATCAAATTCATACCCCTGTGATTGCAGTCGACGTTCCTTCTGGTCTGTGTGCTAATACAGGTGCAGTTTTAGGTGATGCTATTCGTGCCGAGCATACAGTAACCTTCATTGGGTTTAAGCAAGGCTTATGCACTGGACAAGCGAGAGATCGCGTTGGCGAGCTCTACTTTTGTGGTTTAGGCGTCAATACTAAGTTTGATACTATCGAAGTAGAAAGTGCATTAGGTATTGATCATCAGGTTGTTTCAAGATTAATGCCCAAGCCAAATCCAACGGTCCATAAAGGTGACAACGGGAAGTTGCTTTGTGTTGGTGGCAATCAAGGGATGTCTGGAGCGATTCGTTTATGTTCCTCCGCTGCGATTAGAGCCGGAGCGGGTTTAACTGCCGCAATTACTCACACGAGTAGCCTTATTCCACTGCAGGTTGGTTGCCCAGAAGTAATGAGCCAGAGCATCACCGCTGACTTACTCAGGGATACTGAGAACGACTTGACTAAACGCATTCGCTGGGCTGACGTATTAGTGTTTGGTCCTGGCTTTGGAGATGATGAGTGGGCTTATCAAGCCTATCAATATCTGGCTCAAGAGCAGAAACCTAAAGTTGTTGATGCTGATGGCCTCAATATTCTAGCGATGCTGAGCCAGCGGTGCGATGGCACTCTGGTTTGCGACAACCATCGAGTGATCACGCCGCATCCTGGAGAGGCTGCTCGACTACTAAATGTAACCATTCAACAAATAGAAAGTGACCGATACTCTGCTGCAAGACAACTGCAAGAGCGTTATGGCGGTGTAGTGGTTTTAAAAGGCGCGGGGACACTTATTTACGATGGAACGAGAATGTACGTCTGTCTAGCGGGTAACGCCGGAATGGCGACGGGGGGAATGGGAGATGTGTTATCTGGAGTCATTGGTGCATTACTAGCCAAAGGTTTACCAATTTCTGTTGCCGCACGTTTAGGTGTGGTACTTCACAGTCATGCTGCTGATATAAACGTGAGTCAGAATGGTCAAATTGGTCTTTTGGCAAGTGATGTCGTTAGCACTCTTCGTACCGCTATCACCCAAGAGCTCTATCGAGTTTAATTAGATTTCATGCATTTTTGAGAAAATTGGTCGATTTTTTTGAGTACTTTTTTACGAATTAGCAGGGCATCTTAGTATTAGGTGATTGAGTTTTAGGCAGATTTGAGAGGTGATGCGTTTTAATTTTTAAGATATGACGCAAAGGTTTGCGCAATGGGTTAACTTAAGTGCTTTCTCAAGTTGTTGATAGTTATAAATAATAAGAGGTTTTGGTGACTTGGGGAGCGTTTTTGATATGCGATTTTCAAGATGGTATCACAAAAAAAATTCAAATATCAGACTTGTAGGAAATAAATCACAGCCTATAATGCTGAAAACCGGAGCGTCTGCCAACGCTCCGGTTTTTTTGTGTCCGAAGAACAGTGAACTCGTCTGCCAACGAAATCACTACGCACTCTGAAATGACACATATACATATGAATCAAGGAATTACACAATGCGTATCGAACAAGAACTTAAGTTAGGTTTTAAAGATGTACTGTTTCGCCCGAAACGTTCTACCCTTAAGAGCCGTTCTCAAGTAAATTTAACCCGCGATTTTACATTCAAGCATAGTGGTCGTCAATGGTCTGGTGTGCCAGTAATCGCAGCAAACATGGATTCGGTTGGTAGCTTTGCAATGGCTAAAGCCCTAGCTGAGCATGGTGTAATGACCGCTGTTCACAAACATTACACGGTAGAAGATTGGGCTGAGTTTGCTAAATCAGCAGATAAAGTAACCATGAATAACGTTATGGTGTCTACTGGGACATCTGACGCAGACTTCCAAAAAACCAAAGACATCATGGCACTTTCAGATGAATTTATTTTCATTTGTATCGACATTGCAAATGGTTACTCAGAGCATTTGGTCGAGTATGTTGAACGCGTGCGAGCAGAGTTCCCAGACAAGGTCATTTCTGCAGGCAACGTGGTTACTGGTGATATGTGTGAAGAGCTAATCCTAGCTGGTGCAGACATCGTTAAAGTGGGTATCGGCCCAGGCTCTGTATGTACAACTCGTGTAAAAACGGGTGTTGGTTACCCGCAGCTTTCTGCAATCATCGAGTGTGGTGATGCAGCGCACGGCCTTGGTGGCATGATCGTCGGTGACGGTGGCTGTTCTTGTGCGGGTGACGTAGCGAAAGCATTCGGTGGTGGCGCGGATTTCGTAATGCTAGGTGGGATGCTAGCGGGTCACGAAGAGTCAGGCGGCGAAGTGATCGAGAAAGACGGCGAGAAGTTCATGAAATTCTATGGCATGTCGTCGAAGAGCGCGATGGATAAGCACTCAGGTGGTGTCGCTGGCTACCGTGCGGCTGAAGGTAAAACCGTATTATTGCCATACCGTGGTAGCGTTCACGGCACTATTCAAGACATCCTTGGAGGCGTTCGCTCAACATGTACATACGTAGGTGCAGCAAAGCTTAAAGAGCTAACCAAGCGTACTACATTCATCCGTGTTCAAGAACAAGAGAACAACGTGTTCGGTAAAGAGTAAATCGACTGTATGTAACAAGTGTAAAAGCAACCATATATTGATATTTGGTGCAACCATAATTTGATATTGCCTCTTCATCAGTCTATTGCTTTTTAAGTTTATGACATTTTTGAAGAGGCAGTTTTATGTCTGCTCTACCTTCCCCTTCTACAGCCAGCCTGCTTTAACTTGAAACTGCGTTTGACACTCCTGCTCGAAACTAAATCACGTGAAAAACATACACCGTTACGTCAGTGCTAAGATGGGAAAAAGAGTCACGGTAGAATCATTTTAGAATGTGCCGCTTGTTATCATTTTGATTTCGAGCTTAGCATCGTTCGTTTTTGCTCCTAGCCGATACGGCTTTCATACTGCTTCAATAGCAAAACCCATACCTATGTTCCAGACTTTCTAGTATCAGTTTGATACCGGTGAATATACGCTGTATGAAGTAAAATCCGATATGGAGAGTTCAAAATCGGCATTTCAATGTGAATGGGAAGCAAAAGTACAAGGCGCGTTTGCGTTAGGTTTGGAGCTAGAACTGGTTACAGAGGAAGAAATACTGGATGAGGTTATCTCTAGCAACCTTAAACTTTTGCATCGATATTCCTCAAGAGATAACCGAACCACTTTCATCAAGCTCTCCTTACGATGTTAAAACTGAATGGTACCCAAACAGCGAAAAGTTTAGGACATCACCTCTGTCTAAATGGAAGAAAAATATTTCCATTCCTGTGTGATTTGCTCTCTCGAAGCCTACTGAAAACAAGCTTAGAGACCTCACCTCCTCTCGAATCTGAATTGGGTTGTTATGCCTAAGAAATCGTTCTCGAGTTTTCATCGGAAGTCGGCACTTCAGCAAGAAAAGCCTGAGCCAAATGAGAGGGTGTCGATACCAGCGATGTTGATGAAGAAACATATCGAGATATATCTGCATTTCCTGACAATATAGCCACTCAAATTACTTTTCGTCTAAGCATTCTTCGTTATTTAGCACTGTAAGTGCGAAAAATCATTCCAAAGACTATTGAACCACATCGTGTTGTACTACAACGGTTATATGACAGGATTATTCCAAGTGCAATATCAATACACCGGTGGTTGGTTTTCAGAGTATCTGATTGTATAGCTCCAAGGAATAAAGATAAGGGTAATAGTAAAGTCAAGGACCAACATTCGTTGATGCTTTGATGAAACAAGCTGTAGAAAAAGTTATCTTTGGGCGAAAAGCGCGTATCAGAAGGGCCAACAAGCGCGTGCGAAGGCAATTACGTCAGCATAATCTGAACAATGGAACGAAGTACAAATACCCAACTTATGAATCCCTTCGGAAACGGGTTAAAAAGAAGGTCCCTTTCGAATTACTGACCGCTGAGAAGGCGGAGCGAGTCGTGAAAATAGAGTTCCGTCGGATGGGGAAAAAGATGTTGAGTTTTTACGTCTTTGAGAGGGTAGAAATAGATCATACGGTGGTGGAACTCTTTGTTGTACATGAAGAACATTGCATGTCATTGGGCCGGCCTTGGCTTACTCAATTAGTTGATTGTTACAGCAAAGTAGTTATTGGTTTTTACCTAGGGTTTGAACCACCTTGTAATTAGGTGGTTAAGTAAATCTCGATGTTTGCTCAGTAACTCATTAGATAAATAACCTAAGTCCGTGACTTCCATACCTACAGTTAAGATTGATTCCGATATTTCGACTGCAACTGAAGTTGAACCGCTCTTGACCAATTTAACTAACACATAATTAATATTGCTGACGGTGCGATTATGCTCAGGTGAAACATTGAAAAGTTGTTTTTTACCAAAAGCTCTATGGTTCGAAAAAAGTGGAAACGAAAGTATGGTTACCACAGGCCTTCATCGTCGGAGACCGCTGTGTATCGCGTAAAACAACTATTAGGCGCTTCACTCACGCTTCGAAATTACCACGCACAAGTTGGGGAGACATACGCCATTATCAAAGCACTCAACACACATACTTGAAAGAGGTTTTTGGTTATATCGATGCGACAACGTTAATAGACATGATGATTACTCCTGTTCTTACTGGTTGCACCATTAGTTTGGTACAACGGTGCTAGAAGGGAGGTGCGAAGATCACATCAAAGCTACTAAGTGCATTAAGATAGAGTTGAGACTTGAACTATCTACATATGAGATCAAATCGCAGAATTCAGCATTGGAAAGGTTCGACCGATTTTGTCAACACGCTGTCCGTTACTTCTACTCATACTAAGTGCGCCATTAGTTTGGCGCAACGAAGCTAGATAGGAGATACGTTCATCACATCAAATCCCCCTGTATTCCTCAAGCTATTTTAGCCTGAGGAATACATTTCAAGTGAAGCTTATTGAGGCGCTTTCATCGCTTCAGATTGCTCGCCCGTCATCACGAAGTGCAACTCACCACCCGGTTTGAACTCGGAATGGTCGAAGAAGAAACCGTTATCCAAAGCTTTGCCATTGATGGTGACAGACTTGATGTACATGTTGTCATCGGCGTTGTTCTCTGTGGTGATCGTGAACGTGCCGCCTTTCACCGGAATCACTGCTTTGTCGAATAGCGGACGACCCACAGTGTAAATAGGTTCTGCCGCGTTCACTTGGTAGAAGCCTAATGCAGACATCACATACCAAGCGGACATTGCGCCTACGTCTTCGTTACCAATGACGCCTTCTGGCGCTGCAAAGTACATGTCATCAAGAACGTGGTCGACGACTTGTTGTGTCTTCCATGGTTCTGCGGTCCAGTTAAATAGGTAAGGAATGTGGTGCGAAGGTTCGTTACCAAACGCAACTTGACCAATCAAACCAGACATATCCGGTGTTTCTGTACCTTGGCTTTCTGCGGTGAAGGTTGCTTCTAGGTTCTTCTGGAACTCAGCATCGCCACCCATGATGGTCTTCAAGCCTGCGATGTCATGCGGCACAAACCAAGTCCACTGCCATGCGTTACCTTCGGTGTAGTTGCCTGTCTCGTGTTCTGTGCCGTATGGGTCGAATGGCGTCATGAAGGTTTCATCAATCATCACTGGGCGCATAAAGCCCGTCACGCCATGTTCTGCGTATTCCGTTGGGTTGTAATCGAAGTACTTCTTGTAGCCTTTCGAGCGTTCAAGGTATTGCTCTTCCGCTTGAGTATCACCGGCTGCTTTGGCGATTTGCGCGATAGCCCAATCGTAGAACGCGTTTTCTAGACCGTAAGAAACAGACTCAACCGTGTAGTCTTCAAATACTGGCTCACCATCGACACGTTGGATGGCAGGTGTGAAGCCGTTTTTCTCAATGTAATCGATGTGCTTGGTTAAAGTGCGATCCAATACGCCCTGATCCCAATCGGCTTGCAGTGCTGGGTAGTTGTCGTAAGTCGAAGAGTCGATCGCTGCTTTCAGCGCCAGCTCTTTCTCTTGCTGAGTAAACTCTTCTGGGAATTTGGTCATTGCATCCGCAATCACTGCTACCGCTGGGTAGCCGACCATGGTGCCTGTCTCGTCACCTAAGTGTTCCCACTTCGGCAGCAAACCGCTTTCAGTGTACTTCTGAACTAGGTTCTTCGCGTACTGCACCGCGCGGGTTGGCTCTGTGATGGTTTTTAGTGGGTGTAATGCACGTTGGGTATCCCATAGAGAGTAAACCGAGAAGTTTGGTTGCTCTTCTGTTGCTTGACCGTAAGCGATGGAGTATTCCCCTTCGCCTTCACGAATCGAGCCTTTGCCCATGCCACGGAATCGACCATCTACGTCTTGATGCACCATAGGTGCAATTTTGGTGTGGTAAAGCGCAGTGTAGAAGATCTCTTTCTGATCCTCCGTGCCCCCTTCAATTGAGAAGTTGAGTGCTTTTGCCCATTTCTCGCGTGCGTTGTTACGCGCAGTATCGAAAGAGACATTCGCTTCGGCATCGTAGTTGTTTTCTGCGCCTTGTGGGTCAACCGCAGATAACGCCACTTGCGCATTCAGCTCTTGTGAGCCTTCATCTTCAAATTCGATGTAGGCAGTGACGTCCGCTTTGACACGCTTAACTGGATTACCTTGGTCATCGTAAATTAATTCAGAAACATGCTCTGCCGTTAGGCCGTCAACAGGTTCGCCATTGGCAAGGATGTAGACGTCTTTGATCTTCTTATCGAAAGTCGCATAGAAGAAGATTTTTTGGTTTTTCGCCCAGCCAGAGAAGTGTGCTGCATCGCGCTCGCCCGTGATGGTATGACCGTCTTCGCTCACCGTCAGTTTGTTACGCAGAGAGGTCGAACCCCAGTCACTGTTAAGGATGGAGTTGAGGTCTATCTTCAAACGTTGTGGTTGGCCTTGCGGGTAGGTGTAACGATGGAAGCCGACACGTTCAGACGCCGTAAGCTCAGCTTTGATACCGTTCTCAGCAATCTTTACAGAGTAGTAACCCGCTTCTGCCACTTCAGAGGTTTTGTCCATCTTGACTGAAATCGCTTCGCGGTAGTCGTCGCTGTCTTCGATGTATTTAGCTTTATCTTCGGTAAACGGCAGGAATAAAATGTCACCTAAACCGCCCATCCCCGTGCCAGATAGGTGAGTGTGGGAGAAGCCAAATAAGGTCTTTTTATCGAAGTGGTAACCTGATGAAGAGTGCCAGCCGATTAGCTCGGTATCTGGGGAAAGTTGCACCATACCTTCTGGCACAACAGGACCCGGGAAGGTGTGTCCGTTAAAGCCGGTACCAATGAATGGGTCGACGTATTTTAGGTTGGAAGTATCGACGCTTGGTGAGGTGTTATCGTCGTCATCGTTGCAGCCAGCCAAACCAATAACACTTGCAATCACTGCGGTGGCGATAGCGGTTTTCGTAAAGTTCATAATCTTGATTCCTTAGGCAGGAAGCGAGTTACGTCCTGCCTCTGAGTTAATCTATCTGCTTATTCTTTAAACACGAAATAAATAAAACGTTACTGAGCTTGAAGCGCTTCTTGCTTGTCACCCGTCATGACGAAGTGAAGCTCGCCACCCGCTTTGATTTCGCTGTGTTTGAAGGTGAAGTTGGCATCCAGCGGTTTGCCGTTGATGGTTACGGACTTCACGTACTTGTTGTGTGGACTGTTGTTGTCTGCGATGACTGTGAACTCGCCGCCTTCCACTGGAATAGTGATTTCATCAAACATAGGACGACCGATGGTGTAGACCGGATCCGCCGGCGTCACTTGGTAGAAGCCCATTGCCGACATCAAGTACCAAGAGCTCATCTGACCTACGTCTTCGTTACCAATCAAACCAGTTGGTTCGCTGGTGTACATCTCTGACATGATGCGGTCTAGGTACTCTTGCGCTTTCCATGGCTCATCCGTTAGCGCGTATAGGTAAGGAATGTGGTGCGATGGCTCGTTACCGTGCATGTACTGACCGATGTAACCCGTTAGGTCTGGCAGCTCTTCACCAGTGTTTGAAGAACGCGCGTTGAATAGCTCGTCCAAGTCTTCACGGAATGCTTTCTCTGGCGTGGTGTCTTTGCCTTGTGCCAAGTCTGCTTGGTAGATTTCTTGTTTCAGACGGTTGAAATCGTGCATTGGTTGGAACTTCCATTGCCACGCGTTCCCTTCGGTGTAGGCAAACTCGTCCACGTAGTAAGGGTCAAACGGTAGCAGCGGGCATTTCTCTTTCATCACGCCTGAGCCTTCTGGCCACTCAACCATTTCACACTCATCTAAACGATCTTCATCAATCGGTTGGTTGAACTCCAAAGGTGGTTTGTTTGGTGATGAGCTAAGCGGGTGGTTTTTCGGACGTAAGAAGCCTGTCTCTGCATCCCAATGGTTAAGCCAGTTGTCGGCACGAATCATAAACTCTTCTTGCAGTTTTACATCGCCAGCCATGCGTGCGATTTCCGCCATTGCCCAGTCGCCGTAAGCAAACTCAAGCGTGTAAGACGCACTGTTCCAGTAACCGTGATGAACAAAGCCGTTTTCTTCGTACACCTTCACTTGCACAACGTTTGCTGCGCCGATGTTGTTGTCTTCCGTCCAATCTGGGAATTCAGACGCCTCGTGGTAACGCACCGTAAACTCAGCTGCTTCTTTGGCAAGTTGTGGGTCGATGTCTAAGCCTTTCGCCATCGCGTCAGCAATGATAGAAACTGCAGGGAAGCCGATCATAGTGCCCGTGTAATGGCTGTGCAGTTCCCATTTCGGCAAGATGCCACCGTCTTCGTATTTACGAATTAAGTCGTTGGCAAACTCTTCGGCACGTTCTGGGTCGATAATGGTTTTCAGTGGGTGCGCTGCACGGAAGGTATCCCACATGGAGTACACAGAGTAGTTTGGTGTGTCGCCCGCGTCTTTTTGAATGCGAGTACGCATCGCAGGGTATTGACCGTCGACATCTTGGAAAATCATTGGCGCGATAGAAGCGTGGTAAAGAGCGGTGTAGAAGATCTCTTTTTGATCTTCCGTGCCGCCAGATACCATCATGCGGCTGAGCTCTTGGTGCCATGCATCGTTGGCTTGAGCGCGCGCAGTATCAAATGACACGTCTTTCGCTTCTGCTTCTAGGTTCTTCTCTGCACCTTCTGTGCCTGTTGGTGACAAGCCTACTTGGATTTCTAGCGGTGTTGATGATGGTGCGAATTCTAGGTAAGCGATGGTTTTCACTGCGTCGATGTTGTCGTTGTTTACATCGATTTCCGTTTCTGCGCCGTCAACTAGAGCAATGGCTTTGACGATAGGTTGGTTGAAGGTGGCGTAGAAGTAGACGTGTTGGTTGTTCGCCCAACCGTTCGAGCTACGTAAACCGCGAATGGTGTAAGCGTCGATGAACTCTAAATCACCCTTCATGGTGCGGTTGTTGAAGTGACCTTTGTTGAGAGTGTGGTCTAAATCGAACTTGATGTGTGGCGTGGTGCCTTCTTTGAAGGTGTAGCGGTGGAAGCCAACACGTTGCGTGGTAGTTAGCTCAGCTTTGATCTCGCCTTTGTTCAGTTCAACCGCGTAGTAGCCCGCTTCTGCGGTTTCGTTGTCTTTATCGAAGGTGTTGAAAACGGCGTTTTCTTTCTTGGTGAAAGGCAGAACTAAGATGTCACCAAGGTCGGTAATGCCTGTGCCAGAAAGGTGAGTGTGGGAAAAACCATACACTGGGATTTCAGTCAGTTTGCCGTGGTCGAAGTAACCTGCGGCAGAGCCCCAACCTTCCATTTCGGTATCAGGAGATAGTTGTACCAAACCATAAGGCACAACCGCCCCTGGGAAGGTGTGACCATCTGCGCCTGTACCAATCAATGGATTGACGTATTGAGTTAGTGTGGTGTCGAGGGATGGAGTACCAGATTTGCTGTTGTCGTCATCACTGTTACAACCAGCAAGACCAAACATGGCAGCGAGTATAGCGGTAGAGATAAGAGTTCTTTTTAGTTTCATTTTTATGGTTCCACTGAAGTGAAGTTTTTTAGGGGGCTAGATGCCCCCTTTCGTTATTTGGATAGGTATCGGTTATTGCGCTTTCATCGCTTCAGATTTGTCTGAAGTCATAACGAAATGCAGTTCACCACCGTCTTTCAAATCGCTGTGCGCGAAGCTGAAGTTGTCACTCAATTGTTTGCCGTTGATGGTCACCGACTTCACGTAGATGCTCTCTTGGCTGTTATATTCTGAGGTGATGGTGAATTTACCGTCCGCGACTGGAATCACGGCTTTGTCGAACAGAGGACGACCGATGGTGTAGCTTGCTTCTCCCGGAGTGACTTGATAGAAGCCCAATGCAGACATCACATACCACGCCGACATCTGACCGACGTCTTCGTTACCAATCAGACCTTCATGCGTTGGGTGGTAGAACTCGTTCATCGCTTGGTCGACAATTTCTTGTGTCTTCCATGGCTCTGCTGTCCAGTTGTATAGGTAAGGTACGTGGTGATCTGGCTCGTTCCCCATCACGAACTGACCGATATAGCCTGACATGTCGTGTGACTGGCTTGTATCGGCGTTGGAGTCCGCATTAAACAGCGCATTCAAGTTGGCTAAGAATGCCGCTTTGCCTTGTTCGGTTACGTCTTCAGGAAGAGAGAAGTCAGTGCGGTCGATGTGCTCGCCGCCCATCACGTTGGCCAGACCGTTCAAGTTGTGCGGTGCAAACCATGTCCATTGCCATGTGTTGCCTTCGGTAAAGTCTTCACCACGGTGCTCAGCACGGTAAGGCCAGAACACATCGCTTTCGTTGAGTGCTTTGCGGTCTTTACAGGCGTTGTAGTCCATACCGTCTGGGATAGACAGCGCCATGTTCTCGTCCAAACATTCGGCTTTCAGGTTGTTTGCCCAAACCTTGCTGCCACTGTTCATGTAAGCCGGACGCATAAAGCCCGTCGCACCCAATGCGTTGCCTTTGGTGTCTTGCAACTTGCCGTATTGTTCTGGGTTGTAATCGAAGTAGTTCTTGAACGATTCAGAGCGTGCCATGTAGCGGTCGTACTGCTGGTCGTTGCCCGCAAGTTTAGCGATCTGAGCGATACACCAGTCGTAGTAAGCGTTCTCAAGACCGTAAGACACCGATTCGTTCACAAGCTCGTCGTACTTATCGACTTTTAAGCCTTCTACGTAACCCGGTTTGTCACCAGAATCCGGCGCCCATTTGGTGTTGGCTGGAATAAAGCCGACGTCTTCTTGGTAGTCGTTGTGACGAGTCATGACCGTGAAGCGTTTGTCACCGTTCCAAGCGTCTTGGTAAGGCACCCAGCTTTCGGTTTTATCAAGGTTGAAGTTGACCGTTTCGTCAGCGGCTTTCAACGCCAAATCAAACTCAGCTGCGGTAAAGGCTTCTGGGTGTTTGACCATGATATCGGCGATAACCGAGACCGCAGGATGACCGACCATTTCACCGGTGTAATCCGAGTGCAGTTCCCATTTTGGCAGCACGCCGCCCGTTTGGTATTTGTTCAATAGATCGCGTGCGTGTTCAATTGCGCGGTCTTTATCGATGATGGTTTTCAGTGGGTGTGCGGCGCGGAAGGTATCCCACATTGAGTACACTGAGTAGTTCACTAAGCCATCTTCTGCTTGGTGCACTTTGCCATCCATGCCACGGTATTTGCCATCCACATCTTGGTATAGGAATGGAGCAACAAACGTACGGTAGAGCGAGGTGTAGAACATGGTTTTGTCGGCTTTGTTGCCACCTTCCAGTTCAAACTCGCCAAGGATGTTTTCCCAAGCCACGCGGTTTTGTTGTACGACATTGTCGAAGTCCCAACCGTTAGTGTCTGCTTCTAGGTTTTTCAGTGCGCCGTCAACGCCAGTGCCAGAAATCGCTACTTTGACCACCAATGGCTCATCGCTCTTACCAAAGTTCAAGTGAGTCAGGACATCGTTTGCGCGTTTTGCCAAACGTTCTGGATCAGGTTCTGGTTCGCCCGGCATTGGTTTGTGCTCTGCGTAACCACGGTAATCTTCTAATCCGACTTCCGTAGCGTCGGTTGGAGTCAGTTTGC
The DNA here is from genome assembly GCF_000742455.1 of Vibrio sp. OY15. NCBI lineage: Bacteria > Pseudomonadati > Pseudomonadota > Gammaproteobacteria > Vibrionales > Vibrionaceae > Vibrio > Vibrio sp. OY15. Next base: position 405,884 of record NZ_JPIL01000009.1, read on the forward strand.
TTTCAGAAGCCAGCTTGGTGTACAGGTTTTCTTCAATGATTGGATCAGAGAATTCTGCCGCGAAGAACACGGTTTGCCATTGACCCCATTCGTTTGAGGTACGCGCGCCTACGACGGTAGTATCGTTAACGCGTTTGTAGTAGATGCTGCGAGAATGGTTGCCGTATTGCTCCAACAGTTCGTGTTGCAGGTCGATACGTACTTTGCGGTCTTCACCCGGTTTGAAAGTGTAACGCTGGAACGCCACGCGGTCGGTTGCCGACAGCTCAGCTTTTACACCGGTTTCTACAAGGTCAACCGAGTAGTAACCAACCTCTGCCACTTCCGAGCTTTTATCCATGGTCACGGCATCGGTATTAAAGCCTGTGTATGGCAAGAAAGCGAAGTCGTTTAGGTCGCCTTTACCTGCGCCAGAAATGTGGGTCATTGAGAAGCCAGAAAGCAAGCTGTGCACAGGATCGTATTCGACAGGTGAGCCTTTACCATTCCAACCGTTTGGATCGAAGTTATCTGGTGACGGTTGAATCATACCTTCTGGCATCACTGGCGATGGGTTGACGTTGCCAAGACCTTTAGTGCCGATCAAGGTATCAACGAATTCCAAAGTAGGGGTAGAGATAACTGGAGCTTCTGGATCAGAGTCGCTGCCACAACCAGCAAGACCAAGCATGGCGGTTAACACTGCGGTAGAGAGTAGGGTTCTTTTTAGTTTCATTGTTTTTATTCCACGAGAAAAGGGGACACGAGGTCCCCTCAAAATCATTATTCGCCTAGGTTGGCTTGCATTGCTTCAGACTTGTCAGCCGTCATCACGAAGTGCAGTTCGCCGCCTGCTTTGAATTCGCTGTGCTGGAAGGTGTTGTACACATCCAGAGGCTTGCCGTTGATGGTCACTTCTTTGATGTACATGTTGTCTGGACCGTTGTTCTCAGCCGTTACCGTGAAGGTGCCAGAACCAATGTCTACCGTCGCTTGGTCGAAGTTCATGCCCGCAACTTCTGTCATGTTAAGAAAAGCACCTGACTTGCCGTTCTCGCCGATCTCAACGTTTGATAGCGCCAATTTTGCTTCAACCGTTAAGCCGTCTTTTGAGGTGTCGAACTCTACGTAAGCGCGTGCGTATTGGTACTTGCCGCGTGTTTCGTTACCGATTTCTGTAATGCCTTCTGGCACGTCCATGTAACGACCTTGCTCTTTATCGTAGTAAGCAAAGCGAACGTTTTTGATTGGTTGGTCGAATTCCATCACGAAGAATTCTTTTTGGCTTGGTGCCCAGCCGTCAGAGAAACGGTGACCTTCTAGACGGTTATTGTCTTTGTCCCATTTCAAGTAAGAATCTGAGGTGTAGTCCCAGTTAATTTTGAAGCCAGTGTTCACGATGATTTCTGACTTCTCATCACGAGGGAAGGTGTAGCGGTGTACACCAACGCGATCAGACGCCGTCAACTCGGCTTTGATGTCGTAATCCAATAGATCGACTTTGTAGTAACCTGCTGTCGCTTGCTCGTCACGATGTTGGAAGCGAGACGCTTCTAGGTTTAGCGTTGCCGAACCTTCATCAATCATGTAATCCGAACGCGAGTTGATTGGCATGACGAGAATGTCGTTCAAGTCGCCAGCACCTGCTCCGGAAAGGTGGGTATGAGAGAAACCGGAAGTACGTGCGTCGTGGTAGTAGTAGCCTGAAATGTATTCCCAGCCGTTAGAACCGTTGTTTGGAGAAAGCTGCACCATGCCGTGTGGTGTGGTTGCACCAGGGTAGGTGTTGCCTAGGTTACCTGTGCCGATGAATGGGTTGACGTAGCGTGTTACGTCCATATCGGCGAAATCTACCGGGATGTGAACGCCCATGTCGATTTCAGGTGTTTCTGGGTTTGGCTTGTCATCACAGTCGCCATCGCCAACTGGAGGACATACTGGCTTGCCGCCGTCAGGAATATCCGGCAGTGCAGGGTTGGTGTCACCGCCTTCATAAATGTTGGTTGTGTCGTCGTTACAGCCAGTCAGACCGACTAGACCACTGAGAACTGCGCAAGCGAGTAGGGAAGGTTTGAATTTCATTTTTAAAGCCTTGTAAATTGTAGGGTTATATAATTAAAAAAATCAGGGGTATTACTAAAACTTAAAAACTTGAAATAGAGCCCTTTGGGGGAAAGGGCTCTTAGGGGGAGGAGCTTAAGGTTTAAGCTTTCACAAGAGTCGCTGCGTTACGCATCGCTTCTTTCGTTGAACACTCAACAACGTTTGCTTTTGCAAAGCGGTGAGCGTCTTTTACTTGGATATCGTGAGCTAGAATAACCAGCTTCGCGTTTGCTACATCTAGGTCAGTGATGCGGTTCTGGATACCGTTTTGACCTTGAGTTTCTACTTTGATTTTCAGACCAGCTGCCGCACCTGCTTTCTCTAGTGCTTTCGCTGCCATGAATGTGTGTGCTACGCCAGATGGGCAACATGTTACTGCTACGATGTCGTACTCGCCTTCGCCTGCTGCTGGAGCCGCTTGAGCTTGTGCAGGTGCTGCTTCAACGATTTCGTCTTCTGCTTCTTCTTCAGCAACTGGTTTCCAGAAGCCAACGATAACTGCTGTTGTTAGTGAGCCTAGTGCGATACCCACAACGTACATTGGGATGTTGCTTGATACAGGAGCTGTGATTAGACCGCCCCATGGTGCGTGTAGTAGTACGTCTGTTAGGAAGCCGAACACACAGCCAACGATACCGCCAGCAACGATTGAAGGAAGAACGCGTACAGGGTCGTTTGCTGCGAATGGGATAGCACCTTCAGAGATACCGATAGAACCCATGATTGCTGCTGCTTTACCTGCTTCTTGTTCTTGCTTAGTGAACTTCTTCTTGAATAGGAATGTTGCTAGCGCCATACCTAGAGGAGGCGTACAGATTGCGATACCAACACCACCCATTAGCCATGGTTGAGTATCAACTTGAGTTTGAGCGAATAGCGTTGCTACTTTGTTGATTGGACCGCCCATATCGAAAGCAGTCATACCACCAAGAATCGTACCTAGAACCACTTTAGAAGCGCCAGCCATAGAAGCTAGGAATTCGTTCATAGAAGCCATGAAGATCTTGATTGGCTCACCGATACCCCATAGAACGATACCTGCAGAGATAAGCGTACCTAGTAGAGGGTAGATGAAGTAAGCGCCCAACGCAGTCATGTTAGCAGAAAGAGGGATCTTCTTAAGTTGGAATACCACACCACCAGCGATGAAGCCCGCTACGATACAACCAAGGAAGCCGCCGCCCATGTCAGCCATGATGCCAGAAGAGATCATCGCTGGAGCTAGTGCTGGTTTGTCTGCAATTGAGTAACCGATGAAGCCACCAAGAATAATTGGGAACAGCACCAGACCTTTAATACCGATATTAGAAATATCAGCCAATAAACCGTCCGCAGGAACCGCACCTTTACCTGATGCCATTACCGCTAGCGCCAGTAGTACACCACCCGCAACGATAAATGGAAGCATGTGAGAAGTACCGAATAAAAGGTGACCTTTCATGGTACTTAGGATTTTTTTGAAATCGCTATTATTACTAGCTTGAGCTGTGATTGTACTCATAATTTCACGCCTTATGAATTAATTAAAATATTTAGTATTTGGTTTTCGTCTTTTGCGTTATGAATATCTTCAATAAACTCTTCGCTAAATTTACCGAATAATTCTTGAAGAACATAAATATGGTGGTCGGCACCGTTATCTGGTGAGGCAATCATGAAGAATACGGTCGGTTTGACTCCCTCTTCGTCGCCATACTCGATGCCTTCGCGCTTTACGCCAACAGCGATTGCAGGCTCTGTAACCGCTTTGCTTTTTGCGTGTGGGTAAGCGATGCCGTCCATTGAAGTTACGCTTAATGCTTCACGCGCTTCGATGTCGGTTAAAAAAGCCTCTCTGCTGCTGATTCGATTATTTTCGAATAGCATTTGCGCTAGCTCTTCAAAGACTTCTTTTTTATTATTAGCTTGAAGGTTGCCTTTAATTAAATTGACGTTTGTTAGTTCTGTTATCATTTTTTGACTCATTGGTACTGAAGTAATGAGGCAAATTTAATTAATGTTACGGTTTTCTGAAATAGTAAAAAAAATCCAATAACTATATTTTTGTATCACACAAGCTTAAGTGTGATTTAGCTCTCCAATATATCAATATAAAACTAGGATGAATGAATATCAAAAGCCAATAACGGCGGTTATTGGCTGAACTATAAAATGTAACAGTATGAAGGAAGCTTAATTAGCGTTCACTAACTGTAAGCGCGCACAACACGACCTTCACAATCCAAAGTGACCTGTTTTGCGTAAGCCGGAATGAAAACAGATTGTCCTTTTTCAACCACGCATGTTTCGCCGTTTGCGTGAGTTAGCACAAGCTTGTTATCCAGAGGCATAAGGATCTCAGCGGTTTGAACGTCAAGAGTACGCTGGTGAGCTTGTTTAACGATGGCGAATTTGAAATCGTCGACTGGGATTGGGTATTCCAACATATCGTCGATTTCATTCGGTGCAAGCAATAGGCTGTCGAACGGCTTCTCGTTGAAGCGTGTACACGCAACAAGCTCTTTCACGTCCATGTATTTTGGTGTCAGACCCGCGCGCAGTACGTTGTCTGAGTTTGCCATGATCTCAAGCCCCGTACCCTTCAAGTAAGCGTGTGGCGTTTCTGCATCCAAGAACATGGCATCACCCGGTTGTAGGGTAATCACATTAAGCATAAGTGGCGCAAACAAACCAATATCGCCAGGGTATTGCTTCTCTAGTTCAAGAATGAGGTTGAACAGAGGTAAGTCGGTGATGCGAGCTTGAGCCAATAGCACCGTCAACGCCATCTCTTTCTGTTCGCCCTCTAGTGACAGTAGACCCGAGAAGAACGTCGCCAAGCCCGTTGGTGTTTGGTTTGCGATAAGATCATCCACCAAGCCTTGCAGCTCAGGAATCGCCAGCTCAGAGAAGAAGCTGATGATTTCACTTGTTGGGCGGAAGCCATTCATCGCTTGGTATTCGGTTAGCGCGTAAACCAACTCAGGTTTGTGGTTTGGATCTTTGTAGTTACGGTTTGCAGCGGTTAGGGGGATGCCTTGTTTTTCTTCCAGTGCAAAGCCTAATTCTGCTTGTTGTTTGTTTGGGTGAACCTGAATCGACAGCGCTTTCTCAGCAGCAAGCACTTTAAACAGGTATGGAAGTTCACCAAAACGGTTTGCGACTTCTTCACTCAGAAAGGCATTCATGTCTTGAGTAATCAGTGAAGACAGTTTGGTCTCCTCACCGTTTACCATCACCAATGAGCAACCGTTGGGATGCGCGCCCATCCATACTTCTGCTTGTGGTTCGCCCGTTGGGTTTTCAATGCCAAACAGTTGGTTAACAGAAGTAGTACTGCCCCAAGCGTAGTTTTGAATCACGTTGTTCATCAGGAAAAACATCGGATGCTTAGCTTGAGTTTGAATCGTTTGTGTATCGGACATCGTTAAATCAGACATAGAGTGTCACCATGAGAGAAAATCATGGCTTGGGCGACATTGCCCAAGCCATAGGAGCCATTGGGGGTAGGGGTGATTAAGCGGCTGCTTGCAACATTTTTGCTTTGCGAACTTTCTTCAGAGTTACACACGTTACTGCGGTAACTACTGCGCCAGCTGCCATACAAATCAGAGCAAGTACTGGGTGGTTCATCGCGCCAAGAAGAGCGACAACTGGACCGCCGTGAGCAACACTGTTGGTAATGCCGAATGAGAACGCCATTACTGCCGCCACCATTGAGCCAAGTACGTTTGCAGGAATCACTGACATTGGATCTTGCGCTGCGAATGGAATCGCACCTTCAGAGATACCAACTAGACCCATTGCGCCTGCTGCTTTACCCGCTTCGGTTTCTGATTCTTCGAACAGGTCGAACTTACGACCAAGCGCCGTTGCCAGTGCCATGCCTAGAGGTGCAACTGGGATTGCACACGCCATCGCACCCATAAATTGAGTTTGGCCGCTCGCAATCATGCCCACAGAGAATAGGAATGCGACCTTGTTGAATGGACCACCCATATCGAAGCCAGCCATACCACCAAGTACGATGCCTAGTAGAACGACGTTACCTGTACTCATGCTCGTTAGTAGCGCAGTCAGACCGTCCATTAGGCTTGCGATTGGCGCGCCGATAACGAAGATGAAAAGACCAGCGATGAATAGCGAACCTGTGATTGGCGCAATCATGATTGGCACCAAAGGTTGAATGAATTTGTGGTAGTTAATCGACGTAATCCACTTCACGAAGTAACCCACAAGCAGACCAGCGATGATGGCACCGATAAAGCCTGTACCTGCGTCTGCGCCGTAGAAAGAACCGTTGTTTGCAATCCAACCACCGATCAAGCCAGGAGCTAGAGCAGGACGGTCAGCAATCGCGTAAGCAATGTAACCGGCTAGGATTGGGATCATCAGCGTAAAGGCAACCACACCAACGTTGAGAATTTGGTTCCACATGCTGCCTTCAGGAATTGCCATGCCCGCTTCACTTGGCTGACCACCGACTGCAAGAGCAAGTGCAATCAACAGACCACCCGTTACAACGAATGGGATCATGTGTGATACACCGTTCATCAAGTAGCGGTAGAGGTCAGAGCGAGCCTGAGAGGCTTTGTTTGCAACAGACGCTTGTGCATTGCTGCTTGCTTCTGCTTGGTATTCTGGAGCGCTTAACGCTTCGTTAATCAGACCTTGAGCATCGCGAATAGGGGCTTTTACGTTGGTTTTAACCACGCGTTTGCCGGCAAAGCGGTTCATGTCGACTTGTTTGTCACATGCCACGATGATTGCGTCTGCACGCTCGATTTCTTCTGCGGTTGGGCTGTTTTTCACACCGATTGAACCGTTCGTTTCAACCTTGATTTCGTAACCCATCGCCGCTGCACCTTTCTCTAGCGCTTCTGCCGCTAGGTAAGTGTGCGCTACGCCCGCAGGACAACCAGTAACACCAATGATGAAGCCTTGGTTTGCTGGTGCGTCTGTCACTGCTTGAGGCTCTTCTTTAGCAAGTAGAAGTGCCAGTGCGTCTTGGCTGTTTGCTGCACCTAAGAACGCATCAATGAAACCATCTTCAATCAGTTTTGAGGACAGCTCTGCAAGTACTTCGATATGGTGGTTATCGCCACCGTCTGGAGAAGCGATCATGAAGAACAGTTTTGAAGGCAAACCGTCTTCCGCGCCGTATTCGATACCTGATTTGCTTACGCCGATCACAACCGCCGGTTCAATCACAGCAGAGCTTTTCGCGTGTGGAATTGCCACGCCATCTTCAAATCCGGTATTTCCTAATTCTTCACGTGCTTTTATATCTGAAAGAAATTGTGTTTGGTCAGAAATACGACCTTGGGCATGAAGAACGGCAACCAGTTCTTTAAATACGTCTTCTTTTGAAGACGCTTTAAGATCAAGCTTAATTAAGTATTCATTTATTAGTTTGGTGATCATTATCGAACCCCTATAAATATAATTTTTATTTCAGAGGTATTTTTAAATTACTGAGAAAAAGACTGTAGTGAATAAAAAATGCATTTACTGGAGGATTGTAACCGACTAACTATAGTGTGATTTAGATCGTTCACTGGACAAATCTAGCTGCATATCTGTGACATGATGGATAAGAAGCTAAACGATAAGTGAAATGTGGCTTTGCTCCCATTTAAAAAGGGATTGAGTGTTTTTGATAGAGTTTTTGTTACTGGAAAATTGATGCGTTAACTGGGTTTTTGTAACATTAAAATGGAAGTGTGATTTTGCTCAATAGCACAAAAATCCAGTCCGGTGTATATCTATAGTAAATAGCATCATTGATGCATATATAGAGTGTGAGACAATGATTTTTCATGATTTAATTTCAGCGGTATTAAATGAAAGAGAGCCATTTCATAATATTTGGTTTGCAGGAGATTTTCATACGCCGCCTGAATTTAGCTATCAAGTTAATTTCCCTCGCCTAGAGTTAGTTCTGGATGGGGAATATATTAATGAAATGGAAAGTCATGATCGAAAAGTAACGCACATCGTTGCTAAAAAAGGCGACGCGATATTTATTCCACCTAACTGTTGGAATAAACCAGACTGGGATACCGATTGCTCAGTGTTAAGTATTTTGTTTGGGCGTCGACAACTTGGGTTAAGTTTGGTGAGCAAACGCAAAGGTGAGGCAAACTTTTACGATATTCAAAAGCATAGCATCCAAACACGCTCAGGATTTGCGATAGATAACATCTTAGAAGCGTTGAGCTCACTGGCTCGTGAGAATACTAAAAAACCAATGGATGAGCTTTTACTGCAAGCATTACTGCAATACGCGAAGACGATGTTGGATGCACCAGTCGAGCAGCAGTCACATAGCCGTGTGCAAGATCTCTATCAAGGGATTTGTATCTACATTCAAGAGAACTTCCATCGCCCAATCACACGTGACAGCATTGCGTTGAGATTCAGTATTTCCTCGAACCATTTGTCGCGCTTGTTCCGTCAGCAGGGGCACATGACCTTGGCAGACTACATTACTTGGGTACGCGTGGATCGTGCGAAGTTTATGCTCAAAAAATACAACTTCAAACTCAATGACGTGTCAGTGCGCTGTGGATTTAAAGACGTGAACTATTTCTGCCGAGTATTTAAGAACCGTACAGGCAGAACGCCGACGGAATATCGTGGTTCGATTTAAGCCTTCAGTCAGAGTGCGTAAATTATAGAGAAGTTTAGGCGAGCAGCCTCGACATGGCGTACATCAGCAGCGCTTGTAAGTCGACGCTGCTTTTTGTTAGTAGTAGGCGTTCCGCTATTTGATCGGTAAGCAGATTTCGTGTGAGGTTAGTAGCCGCAATGATCTGATCTCGGGTCGGCCTTTCTGGCATCACCAGTGCTATAGTCAGATGAACATCACCCATCTTTGAAGCCCAATCCATCGACTTTTCATTTGCAATAACGGCAATGGAAATGTGGTCAACACCTGAAAACATCACATGCGGTAGAGCGATCCCCGGAGTCACGCAAGTTGATGAACGTTCTTCGCGTTTAATAAAAGCAAGAATCAGTTCGTCGGGATGAATGGGGTGGATCAGCTGAGCTAATCCTTTAAGACATTCAAACTTGGTGAGCTCGGTATGCGCTTTGGCGTAGTGCCATTTGATTTCACAAGGTGGGCAAATTTGCGGTAAACGCTCGGCCAGTTGGCTAGAAAACTCATAGTTGATATGAGATCCCACCACCGTAAAGTGTTCAGCAATCATGTCTTTGATGACGAAGCAGGCCAGCTCTGCGTCAATGCCAATCGCTGTGATTTGACACAAATCACCTTGTTGTAGACCTGCTTGCAAAATCGCCACGGACTTGGTGAGTTCCGCAACACGATTTTGCGTTACATTAATGATATGTAAGGTACTTTTGAACTTCTTTGCCACTCGATTGAGTGGCTGAGCAAGGTGCGCACTGGCATTTGCATTATCGACGAAAAAGGTGATTTGGTATTCGTTCATCTGCAAATTTAGTCGCGGCAGTGGACGAGGAATACTTTGTCGACGTTCAGCAAAACCTCTTCAATGGGGATTTGAATTTTGCGCGTCCCTTCGAATCGGCCTGGTTGTTCTATCTCAATATCCGACACGATCAAAACCCGATCCGCTTGAGCAATATCGTGAGGAGTGAGCTGATTCTCTATCCCCATCGCACCTTGCGTTTCTACTTTAATTTGCACGTTATGTTTTGGCGCAGCTTTCATGAGTGCATCTGCCGCCATATAGGTATGAGCGATGCCTGTAGGGCATGCTGTCACCGCTACGATTTTCATGTTCTATCCATTTTATTTTTTGTGGATATTAACACAGCCACCGCAGATTGAATTGATTTGAGCTGGATTAACGCAAGAGCTCTATCACAGTTTGAATCTCATGTTACATTAATCCAGTTAATGCACTTTTAGTCCTATATATCAAAGGGTAGGCACTGGTTAATCTATGCCCAAATAAAATGAGTAGGAACGCATACGAGCCAGGGGATCCTGTATCTCAAACTCACTTGGGTATATATTCGAGCGTGAATATTGGAAGGTAAAGCAATGGACATCACAAACCTAATTGAGCTGGAAACGATATGTTTAGATCTAAAAGCTCAAACCAAAGATGAAGCGCTCAAAGAGCTGGTCGATATGCTAGAGGCCGCTGGCAAGCTCAACAGTCAAAGCCAGTTCTTGGCAGATATCTGGAAACGAGAAGAGATCGGTAACACAGGATTTGATGATGGTATTGCGATCCCTCATGCCAAAAGTGATGCTGTAGCGCAACCAGCTGTCGCGGTCGGGATCAGCCGTAATGGGATTGATTATGGCGCCGAAGATGGCGAGCTGTCCGATGTGTTTTTCATGCTGGCGTCTCCAGATGGTGATGATCATCATCACATTGAAGTATTGGCACAAATTTCCACCAAACTTATCGAAGACGGCTTTGTTGAAAAGCTCAAGCTGGCTCAATCGCGAGAAGAAGCGCTTGAGATGCTGACTGATATTCAAACCCAATCCAATGAATTTCTCCCGACTTCTTTAGAATTTGCATCAGACCCCCTGAGCCCTTGGGCGCAAAAACTTGGCCGCATTAAAGAGCACCTGCTGTTTGGCACATCCCACATGATCCCGTTTATTGTTGCGGGTGGTGTGTTGTTGTCGTTGTCGGTGATGATCTCTGGACACGGTGGTGTACCACAGGAGGGCATTCTGGCCGATATTGCCCAAATGGGGATTGCTGGCCTGACATTGTTTACTGCCGTTCTTGGCGGTTACATTGCTTATTCCATTGCCGACAAGCCGGGCCTTGCGCCGGGTATGATTGGGTCTTGGATTGCGGTCAGTCATTACAATACGGGTTTTTTAGGTGCAATTGTGGTCGGCTTTTTCGCCGGCTTTGTGGTTTGGTTGCTGAAGAAAATTCAACTGCCGGACAGCATGAGTTCGCTCGGCTCGATCTTTATCTACCCACTGGTTGGTACGTTTGTTACCTGCGGCGCAGTGATGTGGGTGATTGGTGCGCCTATCGCCAGCGCAATGACGACCATGAATGATGTGCTGACGGGGATGGCGGGCTCGGGCAAAGTGATGTTGGGTACCGTACTAGGTGCAATGACCGCGTTTGATATGGGCGGTCCTATCAACAAAGTGGCGACTTTGTTTGCTCAGACACAAGTAAATACTCAACCGTGGCTAATGGGTGGTGTCGGTATTGCGATCTGTACTCCGCCGCTGGGCATGGCGTTAGCGACTTTCCTATCGCCAAGTAAATTTAAACGTGATGAACGTGAAGCTGGTAAAGCAGCGGGCATCATGGGCATAATTGGTATCAGCGAAGGAGCGATTCCGTTTGCGGCGGGCGACCCAGCTCGCGTCCTGCCTGCGATTGTTGCTGGTGGCATTGTTGGTAACGTGATTGGCTTTATGTTCCACGTAATGAACCATGCCCCTTGGGGCGGTTGGATTGTTCTCCCTGTCGTGGATGGAAAAATTGGTTACATCATCGGCACGATTACGGGCTCAGTTACCACTGCATTGATCGTGATTGCACTAAAGAAAACCGTCACCGAAGATGAAAGCTACACTGGTCATTCTCAAGTATATGGTTCCGTTCAAGGCGAAGGTGAGGCAGATGTTTTGGCGGTTACATCTTGTCCATCAGGTGTGGCACATACGTTCTTAGCGGCGAAGTCATTGGAAAAAGCGGCTTGTGCACTCGGCATTAAGATTAAAGTCGAAACTCAAGGGGCGAATGGCGTCATCAATCGAATTACCGAGAAAGACATCGAGAAAGCGAAGTTTGTGATATTTGCTCATGATGTCGCGATCAAAGAACCGGAACGTTTTCGAAAAGTAAAAGTGTTGGATGTCAGTACTAAGGATGCCTTGCTTCATCCAATTGCTTTATTGCAAAACAAGAATGAATAGCTATCTTTTAGTTAGCACTTTCTTCGTTAAATTTACTATATATTTGGTCGACTAAGTCGGTAAACTGGCTCCAATTTGGACTATCGAGCACTACCTCAGAGTAGTACGATCTTGAAACCAGTTTGGCCATGGATGACATCTCTAATCAACCGTGGTTCTCTCACTTTCTGGATTGATGAAGAAGCCATTCGCAAGTGGAAGCAGAATAAGCAAGGTAAACGTGGTAAACCTTTTTAGATCAGCGGCTTAGCCATTATCACTGTGCTTATAGTGAAACGAGTTTTCTCAATACCGTTGAGAACATTGCAAGGGTTTATCGATTCTGTTTTTTTCATTGGCTAACGTCCCTATAGCCTGTCCACATTACAGTTGTATCAGTCGAAGAGCTAAGCAAGTCGAGGTTTTATTTAAACCAAAGACTAGAGGTGTAATATATCATCTAGCCCTCGATGCGGCAGGTCTCAAGGTCTATGGTGAAGGTAAACGGAAGGTCAAGAAGCATGTAACTGGCGGGAAGTGTAGAGTCTGGAGAAAATGGCATTGAGCTATCGATACCAGCACTTACGAAATCGTTGCGGCAGAACTGATTTTATCTAATGTTACCTATGCAGAAGTCCTCCCTTACTTGCTCAAGCAAACAAGTCGTAAAATCATAGCGATATTAGGTGATGGCGCTTATGACACAGGGGATTGTCACGATGTCATACGTATCCAAGTGTAAGTGGAAAAAAACGATACGGCTACCATAAACGCTCACTATCAGAGACAGCAATGTATCGAGTGAAGAAGTTGTTAGTTGAGCGGTTAAGCCTGAGAAACTACAATGTTCAGGTTGATGAAACTTACGCCATGATTAAAGAGTTGAACAAACTTACAGGGTTTGGTATGTCTGAAACTCAGTGTGCAGTATGAGAATTGCTCAACTTCAGGCTGTTTGGTGCTCTGACCGAATTACGAAACAAAGACCCGTTTGGTTCTAAAAGCACTCGTCTGGACTACCGATGTGAAGAATATGAAGAGTTAGCTAAAACAGAATCAAATAAATTTGGCAGAGGAGAGAAAATGAATCGAGATATAGGTTTATAGGTTTCGCCTAGCTATTTAACAAAGTATTTAAGATTGATTCGAAACACGTGGTATTACCAGTTCAAATTGAGTTTAGTGTTTACGGTGCAATGAATTTGTTCTGATCCATTGATACTGAATACTCTCGTAAGGGACTTTTTCCATACTTTTAGTCATTACGCTTGACGTTGGTGCAATGCTATGGAATCACCATATCAGCACGTTAGAAGCCTGGACTTTGATTGGTGGATTCATGCTTTTGATTGGTTGGTCAATCTGGAGCGCACTACGCTCAAAGGGAGACTACTTAGAGCAAGAGGCGGGCTACGAACTGTCTAGCCAACGTATGTCACAGAAGTCTTCCATTTTCTGGCTGTTTACAGGGTTAGTGTTACTGATTATCAGCTCGCGCATTTTGGTGTGGGGAGCTGTGGAAATCGCACAACAACTCGGTGTCAGCGATTTATTGATTGGCCTAACTATTGTGGCTTTAGGAACGTCATTACCCGAATTAGCGGCATCTATAGTGGCGGCTCGTAAAGGCGAGCATGATATAGCTGTGGGTAATGTGGTAGGCTCAAATATGTTTAACTCCTTAGCAGTCATCGGTATTGCGGGCACCATTGCACCTATTGCCAATATTGGTGCTGAAGTCTTCTGGCGTGACTGGACATCGATGCTTTTTGTCACGGGATTACTGCGGTTGACCGCCGCTCGTTTTGGCAAATCACAGACGATTTCTCGCAGTGAAGGCGTTGTTCTGTTGGTGTGTTATTTGGGATACAACAGTTCTCTAATCTATGGAGCGCTTTAATACATAAATATTGAACAGTGAACTTATTGAGTCACGCAGTAAGATGGAACACATTACGGTTTTTTATGATACGCGTTAGGCACTCGTTGTGCTGATCTTGCAAAATACGCTCTTGACAATTTTATCTTGGCTTATGTGGTATCCAAGCTCGTCAACCTCGGGATATTCAAAAAGACAGACAAAGTCAGTGGTGGAGATGAAATTATCGCTCGCTGTCTCAAGTGGCTTCTTATGCGGTTTGTTTAGTCGCACTTGTAGATGTTGCCAGTTTGATAGCTTTAGTGGGTGCAGCGGGTTTAGCGATTGGTTTAGCTCTGAAAGGCACCCTGAGCAACACTGCCGCAGGTATCATGATTTTATTTCTGAAGCCGAACAAAAAAGGTGGGTTTGTTGAATTCGGAAGCTGCTCAGGTAGCTTGGTTGATATTGGTTTATTCACTCCCGTGTTTTAGACGGCAGATGGCCTTTACATTTCTAGTTAGAACAGTGTTATTTGGAGCTCAACTGTTTGTAATTTTAGTCATAGCAACAAACGTCGTATGTATATCATGGTTGGTATCTCTTACCAATATTTAGTCGAGGTCGGGTTGAACGTACTTAAAGAACTGGCGTTATCCCAAGCGCATATTCTTAAAGATCCTGAGTCTCAAGTAATTGTTCGCATGCTGGCTGATAGTTAGATTGGCCTCCAGCTTTGCGTCTGACGTCCAACGGATAAATACTGAGAAACCTATTGGTCGGTGCAGAAGCAAGTGAAGCTAAATATCAATACGGCTGGGTTAGCTATATTCCTTTTCCCGCAGAGAAATCTTTACATGAAGTGGTTGTACAGTAATACTGAAGGTAACTTTCTTACCTATGGTTTTTTAGTAAACTGTCGGGTTCACAAAAATATCAACTTATGGTTCCTTTAAGTGATATCAACAAATGGTTGCTTTTTGAGTAAGCTATTGAAGTGAAAGAAATCGTAGATATCACTTTATGGTTGTTTCGATAGGAGGTTCGAATCATTATGAGCCGTAAGTAGCGCTCTTTTTGTCTCAGTTTTCTTAGCGGCGATGTATTCGTGTATACATGCAACGGTTTTTAGAGATAGGTTGGAATATTAGTCGAAATTTGAAACTGTAAACGCGTTTTTGGGACTAGAATTAAGTATCATGAAGATAATATTTGTCATTATCTTCAAATTCTTGTGAAGAAAGAACCAGTTTGGAAACTAGCTTAATGAGTATATATCAGGTAAGAAACCTCAATCGTTACTTTAAAGTTCTTGAGCATGATCCGTATCAGAGGGCCATAGATGCGGGCGATGATGATCTGTTGAATAGGCTTTTCAATGAGCCAGTAAGAGCAGAGGGCTTGTCTGATGTTTGGGTAGAAGAGAGTGTTCAATTTACGGCTCACTACAAGACATCGGTAAAAACCCCTGACATATCTGTTTGGGGAACGTGTTTAGTGCTGACGCTGCGAGCGGCTGAAGTGCTTAAACCATACATTGAAACAGATGGTGAGTTTTTACCTATAGTGATTGATGGTGAGAAGTTTCAGGTTTTCAATGTCATGAGCTTTGGAGAAGAAGACCAGGAAAATACGAAACACGAATATATTGATGAGCATCCGGTTGGCTTGACGTCGCTTAAGTTCATCGAGTTGAGCGTTGCAGATAAGTATGTTTTTAAGTCGTTGATGCAAGGGTGTAACTTGCTGTATTGCGATGATAAGCTAAAGAACTTGTGTAATGAACATGACCTGCGTGGTGTCGAATTCGATCTCGATCTACTAGATGTGTTCGACTACTAGTATACTAGTAAGCCGTTTCATTTTTATTGTCTCGTAGTTACCAATTGATTTTTTCTGTGACTACTTAGTAATACTAGTTATGAGTTTCTTTTATGTAATAACGTTTATTGTTGAATTTCTGAGTTTGAAACGTGATGTCACAAAGTATCAATTCATGGGTATGTAAATAAAGATTAGAATCATTAAGAGCCGCATGTAGCGGCTCTTTTTGATCATGAAATTGGTTAGTGGCGACAGACTACGAAGCGCTCAGAGGGTTACGAGGACTCGCTTCAGATAAATGAAGAAAGAGCGAATCGAAGTGGATGTTGTTACCTATTTGACTGCTCATACCGTTGCCATTCCGCTGTTAACTCTGCTTTTTCTTTTCTCGCTGCAATCAGCATTTCTATATTTACGTCAGTGTTTGGGTGCCTTTGAATGTATTGCTCGTAATCAACAGGAACACCATTGATGTGCAGTTCAAGATGTAAATGCGGCCCTGTTGTTCTTCCTGTGTTACCCGTTTTCCCTATCACTTGTCCTCGGCTGATCTTCTCACCAACATGGACGTTGCGCTGAGATAAGTGTAGGTAGCGTGATACAGAGCCATTTGTGTGGCGGATATTAATATAGTTGCCCGCAAAACGGTTGTAGCGGGACTTTAAAACGATGCCATCAGCAATACTACGAATCGGTGTACCTACAGGTGTGGCATAATCAGTGCCTAAGTGCGGAGTCGTTATATTGGTCACTGGATGTGTTCGCTTTAAGTCATAGTCAGAGCTCACTCTGTAGTTTTTATCAAAGGGTGAAGAAAACATGAACTGATTATTTATCGACACACCATGCTCATCAAATACGTTACCGTGACCATCATTGATAATAAATAAATCAGTTTTACTGCCTAAATAGTAAAAAGAACTAATGTAAGTTTCATTTTTACTATTTAATTTAGTTCTTAAGATAAAGTTATCACCTCTTTTAATAGAGTCAATAATATTAAACTTGCTTTTGATAAGTGCTAATAGCAAGTTGATCTCTTTTTGACTCACTCCTGATTTTAATAATGAAGCGACAAAAGAGTATTCAACAACACCGATAGTGATTTTTTGCCTACGAGTCTTCTTTTTAATTGATGGCTGCACATTCTCACTTGCGAATTCTAAAGGCTTGATGGTAGGTAGCCTATCCACAGGAGTGAGGAAGTAGTGAGAAAGCGATACGCTAATCAATATGATTAACGCAGTAGTGATAAGGGCTACGGTAGGAGCTTGCACACTCCTTTTTATTATTAAAATAGTCATTAGTTTTGTTGGTTTATCAATACTGACAGTTGTGCGTAGAGTATAATATTTTAAATAAAAACTAGCATTAAAGCATGAGTGATTCCTCTGTTTTAACTAAGTTAATGATTATAGGATGTAAAAATAATTTTAATAATTCAGTCAAAGTGACGGTTGGCTTGGTGTTTATGCCTATTTTGTTGGTGTTAATGTCACGTTGAGAAAATATTTTTCAATAATATAATCTCGGGAAAATATATTTTGCCAAATTACTATGTTCGCTAAAAATACGCTGAAATTAACATTAGGTCTTACGCTTACATCTCTTTTATTGAGTGCATGTGGTGGTGGTGATGGAGGAGACAACACACCTCCAGCTAGAAGCAAAGGAAGCATTTCCGGTATGGTGTTTGACGCCCCAGTCAATGGCGCCAAGATTGAGGTTTTCGAGTTCAAAAATGGAAACTTAGGTCGGAAGTTGGCTAACACGACGTCTGATGCCTTCGGAAACTATCTGCTAGAGTTTGAATCGTCGTCAATGCCTCTTTTTGTTGTTGCAAAAGAGGGGAGTTATACCGATCCGTTTACAAATGAAACGGTATCTGTGAGTAATGCGAAGACACTTAAATTTGAAGGTGTTGTGAACTTTAAAGAGGGGAGTGAGCAAAAGTTAATGCTTACTCCGCTGTCGAACTTGGCAGCAGGCTTGGCAAAGTACAAAATTTCTCAGGGGGCCACAGATGAAAGTGCCTTTTCAACCGCTTTGGATAGTATCAATAGCATGTATGGGTTTGACGTAAATGAGACCAAACCTATTGATATTACCAAAGGTGGGCAAAGCAGCTTTGCTAGTGTAGGGCATCAATACGGTGCTTTATTAACAGCATACTCGTCTTACTCTTACGATCTTATAAAAAAATACGGCAACAGCGATAACGTCTACACTTCGATGCACTTCGCTGACATCCAATATCGGGATGTTATTGCAGATGGTGTTCTTGATGGTCTTGAAGTGAGCAAGACTTCAGGAGCAGTGACTCCCCTTAGCTTTGGACAGAAAAAGATAAACAGCGACGTTTACACACGTGACTTATCTCAGCACGTTTTGATCGTGGTAAACGACCCAAGTATCAATATTTCAGGTACTGATGCTGCCGACTATGTCGACTTTAGTAAGAAGCTTAATGACTTAGGTACATATGGCAGTACAGATGGCGTCATTCCACCGCGAGATGGGACGGAGATTGATACCACAGCGCCTATCGTGACACGCATTGACCGTGATGTACTGGCAGGCACCGATAAAGTTGACCTAAAAATTGTTGATGATATCGGTGTAGAAGACGTATCCGCCTTTATTCAGTATCAGATTAATGGCTCTTGGTCTGGTGAATTTCAATGTAACGACATACAAGATTTTGGAAGCACATTCTGTTCGGTTGAATTTGATGATTTTGAAGTTGGCCTTCGAGAGACCAACGTTAAAGTTAACATTAATACCAAAGA
Organism: Vibrio sp. OY15; assembly: GCF_000742455.1. Taxonomy (NCBI): domain Bacteria; kingdom Pseudomonadati; phylum Pseudomonadota; class Gammaproteobacteria; order Vibrionales; family Vibrionaceae; genus Vibrio; species Vibrio sp. OY15. The sequence goes on from NZ_JPIL01000009.1 coordinate 424,305, forward strand.
GATCGATAGTGTAGATATGAACCCTGCCACAGGGCTCTCAAACGTAACAGCAGCACGGTTAGTCTTATATACAGCGGATGTACTGGGTAATGAGTTAATTCCAGGCAGCCATTCGGGTCTTCATATCAACTTTGAATGGGATAACGATGCGCCTGTTATCGATATTACATCGGCGAGTGCAATTAATAACCAACTTAAAGAATACGTTCTGAAAGGGGTTGTAAAAGAAAGCTCGCAAGAGATTAGTTCGGTCAGTATTTCATTTAAAGATGGCTTACATGAGGGCGTCACATGTTCTCCTGTCACTGTAGAGTCTGGAAATGCTTGTGAGTTTAGTAAGGCTTACCCAACTGATGAATTCCTATCTACGACGGTCTTTGAGGTTCGAGCGAAGGATAGCAAAGGCAATACGGGCTCTGCGCAGCATGCAGTAAGTCGTGACGATCAAGCGCCAGCACAGACGATAACCTATCCTGAAGGTACCTCAATGACGTACGTAAATGTGGGTTTAGATGGTGAACGAACCACTTACGATGGTATCTACTCTCAAGATACGTACACCCCAGACAATGTTCAAGCAAGCCGCGATTTCCTGAAGATTGATTATGCGTACGCAAGTTTAGGGATTCAGAACTCATTAAAAGGGATAGATTTTAGTAACTTCAACGCTAATTTATTGAAAGAGAATAAAATCCCTTATGTTCGTGTGAAAGTTTCAGACGTAAACACCGATACGGTTTTAGGCTCCAACGCTAATAAGCTTAAGCTCGTCGTCAAGTACTACGTAAGCCAAAACAACGATAACAACTACTCACTTCAGCAAGTTATTGACACAACCGCATCCGATGACGATTACATCGCAAAAATTCCGCACGAAACGCTGTTAGATAGCAATGGGCGAGTAGAGGATGTCATCTATTACATTCCTTTTGTAAGAGATATTTTGGGTGACAGCTTTAAATCGGTATCAGAAAACAGTAGTCAAAAGTTAGTCATTCAAACCATCGATGAGTCTGATAACGAAAGCACTCCAAGAGAAGTATATTTTAGAAGTAGCTTTGACCTACCAACCATAAAAGTGGTGACACCATTTATTGGTGCGCGAGCTCAACTTGAAGGGTTGAGCCCAAGTGGTGAATTCACTTCACTTGCAAGTTGTACCACTATCCAGCAACTGGAAAGTGACCAGTCCATGGCTCTTGACGTAGCGAGTTGTGAAACCACAACTGACGTAGTGAATTATGATTTCATGCGTGTTCGTTTAATTGGTATCGAAGGCAGTGAGCCATACTATTACCAATGGAAAAGAGATCCAGGGACCAAGAAAGTAACGGTTGACTTAAACAAGGCCAATATTGGTGTGTATTTTAAGCTCAAAGGTTCTCAAACTTACTATATTACTGAACTATCGACATATCAGACTGGTTTGTTTGATTTCCAGTGGGATCAAGTGACAGCGGGAGAGAAAACTTCAGAACGTGCGATTCAAATTCTTGATGAGGTGCGCTACGCGTTATCAGGTACGAATAACAACTCATTCTTTGGGTTTGACCCAACGGTTGTGTCTTATGCAACCAATGAAATGTTTACGACTAAAGCGATTCCAGACAAGCCATCAAATGACTATCTACACCGATTCCTTGTTGAAGCAATTGATAGTATTGCCGAGAGAATGCCAAGAAATAACTCATTAGATTTTGCATCTGCTATTTACGATGATTTTAGCTACGATGGAAAAGCAAATGGTGTAGGGGCAGGAGGAAGTCAAGTTACGCTCGATTCTTACACGTTTGGCGCTGAAACTTACCGAAAAGACCTGGCGCAATCGTATTATGAAATCATGGCGAGCAAATACGGTATTGAGACCAATATCGCGCAGCTCTATGCTGATGATATTTCGATGGCTAATCCTGACTTAAATGGTAAGAACATTTTTGATACAGAGGGTAGCAGTATCGATACCTTGCCTCCGCAGCCAAAATTAACCATTGAAAGCGGTAGAGAGACGATGGTTGGTAATAGGCTTTATATCGCTGGCGAGGTTGTTTCTAAAATTGTCCTAGACGATCCTTCTGGTATTGTAGGAACCGACGCTCACGGCCCGAAGTTTAGCACGATGTGGTATCAAGCCAATGAGCCAAATATTGAAATACCACTGGACATCAACATCGTAGAAAACTCAGACAGCAGCAATGCTTATCGAAAAGAGTACTTCTTCACCCTTAACTCCCAGTCTAGTGAACTAAAAGATATTATAGAGTTTGCCGTGGAGACCAGTGCTATGGACCCACATGGCAATGCGTATGGTTACAATGGTAAATCTCCGTTTATAGAATCGGTGTTTATTGATAACGACTTCCCTAAGGCCAGTTACCTTCCACCCAATGATGTCGATGGTAAACCTGTAGAAAACGGTATTTATTTAAATGCGAACAATACTCATGAATTAACCTTCAAGGTTGAGGATATTGTTGGTGATAAGCTTGCCTCGAGGGGCCTTGTTTTCTACCAGCAAACCGGTGAAAAAGTAACATACACACCAGAAAACTTTGCAAGTAACTCGAAAGACGCGTTTAAAGTCAAACTATGTACGGGCGAGATATGTTCAAATCAAGGCTCTACGATTTATCCTGGTGATGGAGATTGGTTAGTTGTTGCAGCAGCAGAGGACAACTTAGGTAACTCCGTTTCAGAGTTAACTAGCACCGCTCCGAGATTCAATATTCGTATCGACTCTGAAGCCCCTATTGTAAAAAGTGAGCAGGTTCAAAGCCGTTTAGGTGGTAATAACCAATGGACACCTGTCATTGATTGGGGGACGTTAAGCTCTGGCAATAACGTAAAAATAGATTTGCGCCGCGGATCTGGTCAGGCTCTGACATTAGAAAGCTGTGACCCTCTAACAGAGGCGTGTGACGTACCATACCTAGTTGGTGAACAGCCTGACGTCAAAGTCCAACTGGTTTCAAAAGCATTTGATTACGATGAATGGAATGAATTTTACGTCACTGCGACGGACAACGCTTACCCTGCCAATGTTAGTACAACAGGGAAATTTACCTTCCAAGTCGATAACAAAGGCCCTGAAATCATCCTAAATACGCCTTGGGTTGAAGACACATTGTCCAAAGAGAACTATGTTATAGGGCGTGAGTTCAACGTGCGATTTAAATCCGTAATAGACGATTCAGACCTTGAGCAAGTCTCGCTGTATCAAAGTGGTAAAGATTCGCCAATTAAGACAATTGTGCCAACGGATTCATCTAAAGAGTTTGTCATGTCTCTTATCAAGAGTGACACAGATAAAATAGACATTTCTGAAGATGAAAAAACAACGTCATTGTATGTAAAAGCAACCGATATTTATGGTTTTGAGTCTAGTTCTAACACGCACAAGGTTATTCTTGATCGTGATGGGCCAACATTAGGCTTAAGTGGTTTCAATGCGAATGACTACTACTTAGGTAACTATGTCTTTGACCTAACGGCGCTAGACCTAAATGCAAACGGTGATGTTTCAATTAATGGCGTAAATCGAGAAAGCCTAGAGTATTGGACGTTTAGCGATCTGGAACCATTACCTGGCTCTCCCGGTACAAAAATCAATGAGGATCTCAAAGTGAGCCTTGGTGATTTAGGTACGGGTACACACAAGGTTCGTTTAAAAGGGTCTGATGTTCGTGGCAACACAACCTTAACCAGTGATGAGCAAGATTTTACCGTCAAAGTGTACAACTCAATCCCGCAGGTGACGCTGGCGATGAGTTACACGGATGGAACGCCAATTACAAACAACACCATCTATCAAGATGGAAATATCGTACTGACGCTTGATATTGTTGATGATAGTGGCGTTGATCGAATTGACTCAACTTATAGATTCTCTGGAGAGCAAAACGGGACTAACTTTACGTTCTCAGAAACCGCAGATGGCACTTGGACTGCAACGTTGCTTTCTACACAAATTGCCAAAGATGGTAATTATGAACTTGATATCAAAGTTTATAACAAAGTTCGTTACCTTGATGAAAAAGACCGAAAGGTTGGAAAAGTAAACCAAACCTTTAGCGTACAGCGTGAAGGCGTGGTTCTAACAGTTGAAAGCCCGCTGGACTTCCAAAATTACTTATCTGATGGTGTTCTTGATGTCACCTTTACTACATTGAGTGCGGTCAAAGCCAAAACGTTAGAGTGTTGGGTTCGTGAAGAATACAACTCTCTAGATGCGCCACCAACTAATGGGCAACCAACTTCTGGTGTTATCAACGTATCGCAAGAACCTTACAGTTGTAGTGTCAATGTTGGGCAAAACATGACCAAAGCACCTGTTACTTTGATCACTAAAACCTTGGGTACAAATGGGCGTGAAACGATCAACAAGTTCAATTTCTCGATGGTGGATATTGATGCACCGACAGTCGTGGATGGTAACTCATACAGTTTTAAAGGAAGTGATGTTTGGTTTGATGAAGCTTTGAAGAAGAAGATGCTCACATTTGAGCTCTCTTTTAATGATGCTTTATCAGGCGTGAATACCGAAAGTTCAGATGAATATCCAAAGTTGGTTCGTAATCTTGGCAACAAAGCTTATACACCAACGACTTGTGCCAAAGGTGTTGGAAATATCAAGTGTACGTATTCTGAATCGTATGCCGATATTATTGATGGCCTGAGTACAACTCAAGAATACAAAATCAAGAACTTATCTGATTTAGCAGGAAACTTGACGCCAGAGCACGATCTAATGCTTGAATTACCTAAAGGTTCGGTAGTCGTTGAAATTACTGATCCGGTCGGAAACACAACCATTAATGGTCAGCAGCTTGTCGCCAAATTCAGAATTAAGCTGTATGAAAACTCTAGACTAGACAATGTGATGGCCAGGTTTGGAACGGAATCCTACAACTATAAAGATAATCCGGAGAAGTTTGCACAATTAGAGGTGTGTGCAGATGACCCAACCTACAAGTGTTCAACATTTACAAGTGAACTTCCTAGCGATGCGGATGGAAAAACGATCAGGACAACGATTACCGCAACGGATGTGTGGTCGAGAGTCGGTGAAGCGACCGTTGATATTAAAGTTGACAACACACCTCCAAGTGTTGGCGATGAGATTATCGTAACCGAATCGCCAACAAATCCTGATAATGTTCGTTTTCGTTTTGACATAACGGACACTGGTAGCAGCCTGGCAACAGTAAACTACTCGGTTTTAAACCCGAGTTATCAAGAAGAAAGAGTAGAGGATGGGAATGGTTCATCTACGTACTTTGAACTACCGAAATCTCAGTTAGAGGGGCGTGGTTCAATCACAGTAGACATCAAAGCGACAGATAGCGTCGGACTGTATTCTGATATCAGAAAAGTCATTGATATTAGTGTTCCTAAAGTCACAGTTGATTTCGATGGAATTACGAGTTTGCAGGGTGGGAAACTGTTCTTAACCAAGGCAAGCCAGCCGTTTACGGTATCTACGGTGGAAGGAGAAAGAGTGAAAGCTTCACAATATTCTGTGGAGCTTATTCCAAGCCTCGGTGATTCCTTGCGTTACTCAGGTGATGTTATCTCATCTAGTGGTAATGGAATGATGAACTTTGCCGTCGATAACCAAGGGTCATATACCCTTAAGGTGACGGTGACGGACTCAGTTGGAAGAGAGAATACAAGCTTTGAATTACTAGGCAAAAGTTATGATGGAAAGGTTATCGAATCTATTGTTGATTATGACGCTCCAAGTATTTCGGGCTTAAGTGCTAATCAAACCTCTAAGGTGCCGACAAACGATAAGTATCAACTAGAAATTAGTGCATACATTACAGATAAAAATTTAAATCTCGTCACGTCAAAAGCGGTGAGTGGTGGTAGCACAGTAGCTCCTCAAGCGATTACTGAGCCGACAACCGAAGCGGGGCCTTATGTCATAAGCTATTTGTTACCGAAAGGCGATCATACGATCACGGTGGCAGCAACAGACAAGGTGGATAACAAGAGTGAAAGTTCTATTGACGCGCATGTGGAAGCGGCAACCGTTCCCGGGCTAAGTATCTCTACCGCCTCAAGCGCCCCTCTTTTTGGAGGCGAAGAGATTACGCTTGCGTTTAACTTTACAGAAGAAGTTACGAACTTTGATATCTCAGATGTCCATCTTGTCGCTAGTGATAGCGGTGTAACAGGAACGTTAAAACAAGATACTTGGTCGACTTCAGACAATATTACGTGGACGGTTAATTACATCAGTCCAGAAAAGCAAGATAAAAACATAACAATACAGGTAGAGGATGATAGCTACCAAAGTACCAACACCATTCCTGGAAAAGGAAGCAGTTTAAGTATCGCGGTTGAAGGAACCTTACCAAAACTGACCAATGTGACATTTAACCCCGAGCATCAGAGCGTGGGGCAAAGCGTGAGTGTCTCGCTTGAGTTTGATAAAGAGCTCCAAGAGGCGACCGCTACGCTTGGCGGCAATCGCATTAGTTCTCTATCAGCAACGGCAGATAAAAAGGTCTGGATTGGTGATGTACAAGTTCCGAGCACCGCGCTGTTAAGTGTCGACTTGGTTGTTAGTCAATTTAAAGATTTGACTGGCAACATAGGTGAGGATAATACTGCTCACGAATTACCGATCACGCCGACCTTAGCCATCACGCCAGTGGGCAATGTGGATGAAACGCATGCCGCCACGCTACAATTCGAAGGTACGTCAACTCGTTTTGATGGTCAGTCCCTGCGTCTTGAAGTGAAAGCCCAAGGCAGCGCGACGGTACTAAAAAGCGGCAGCGCGACAGTACAAGCCGGTGGCACTTGGATCAGTGACGCAATGGACATGAGTCACCAAACCAATGGTACTTATACTGTGATGGTGACGGGGACGAACTCAGCGGGCATTGAAGTGAGTGAAAGCCAGAGCTTTACACTGGCGCAGTCTCTGCCAACGCTGACTAACGCGACGTTTACGCCTGAGCACCAAGCCATCGGCCAAAGCGTGACGGTGACGCTGGAATTCGATAAAGATCTGCAATCCGCCGCAGCAGAGTTAGGTGGTACGACGATCACTTCATTAGTGGCAACCGCGGACCCAAGTGTTTGGACTGGTGATGTGGTGGTACCAAGCACGTCAGAGCTGAATGTGGCGTTGCTTGTTCGTGACTACCAAGACTTATCAGGAAATACCGGTAGCCAGAACACGGCTTACTCCATGCCGATCACGCCAACTTTAGTTATTACGCCAGTGGGTAATGTGGATGAAACGCAAGCCGCCACGCTACAATTCGAAGGTACGTCGACACGTTTTGACGGTCAGTCCTTGCGTCTTGAAGTGAAAGCTCAAGGCAGCGTGACGGTATTGAAAAGCAGCAGTGCAACAGTACAAGCCGGTGGCACTTGGATCAGTGACGCAATGGACATGAGTCACCAAACCAATGGCACTTATACCGTGATGGTGACGGGGACGAACTCAGCGGGCATTGAAGTGAGTGAAAGCCAGAGCTTTACACTAGCGCAGTCTCTGCCAACGCTGACTAACGTGACGTTTACGCCTGAGCACCAAGCCATCGGCCAAAGCGTGACGGTAACGCTAGAATTCGATAAAGATCTGCAGTCTGCAGCGGCGGAGTTAGGTGGTACAACGATCACTTCATTAATGGCAACCGCGGACCCAAGTGTTTGGACTGGTGATGTGGTGGTACCAAGCACGTCAGAGCTCAATGTGGCGTTACTAGTTCGTGACTACCAAGACTTATCAGGAAACACCGGTAGCCAGAGCACGGCTTACTCCATGCCGATCACGCCGACCTTAGCCATCACGCCAGTGGGCAATGTGGATGAAACGCATGCCGCCACGCTACAATTCGAAGGCACGTCGACACGCTTTGATGGTCAGTCCCTGCGTCTTGAAGTGAAAGGCCAAGGCAGCGCGACGGTACTAAAAAGCAGCAGTGCAACGGTACAAGCTGGTGGCACTTGGATCAGTGACGCAATGGATATGAGTCACCAAACCAATGGCACTTATACCGTGATGGTGACGGGGACGAACTCAGCGGGCATTGAAGTGAGTGAAAGCCAGAGCTTTACACTGGCGCAGTCTCTGCCAACGCTGACTAACGTGACGTTTACGCCTGAGCACCAAGCCATCGGCCAAAGCGTGACGGTAACGCTAGAGTTCGATAAAGATCTGCAGTCCGCCGCGGCGGAGTTAGGTGGTACCACGATCACTTCATTAATGGCAACCGCAGACCCAAGTGTTTGGACTGGTGATGTGGTGATACCAAGTACGTCGGAGCTCAATGTGGCGTTGCTTGTTCGTGACTACCAAGACTTATCAGGGAATACCGGTAGCCAGAGCACGGCTTACTCCATGCCAATTACACCGACAATACACCTAGACGTTATCAACGATGTTACTGGAGTGGAAAGCATGACAGTAAGTGGTAGCAGTGAACGGTTTGAAGATGGTGAGTTCATAGATATTAAAGCAGTCGACGCTGATGGTACAGAAGCCACAGGTATGGCTACCGTGCTTTCAGACTCATGGACGACTGATTTAGATCTTTCAGGACTGAAGGAGGGGGTAGTGACGATTTATGTAAATGGTACCAACAAGCTTTCCGCCTCTGCCGAAGAGGCTCAAGCAACATTTAACTATGATCGTTTCGCAAGTACAGCCTCCTTAGGTGCTGTTTACAACCGATATTTTAGTGAGAACAAAACTTTAAAAAATGCGGCATAAATAAAGCGAGCGTTTAGCTCGCTTTATTTCTTTGGGACTTTTTGTGATATTTATCAAAATAATTGCCTTTATTGATAAGTTACTCGAATTAATGAATCGTCTTAATACAAGGCTGAATAACTATAATAACTAGGCCAATGTTGCTTTTAGGTGTGTATGACGTGATTGTGATGGTCGCTCGGCAGGTGCTGTGGTGAATGTGTCGCGTTGAAAATCTTTTTAAATATTATATATTTACGCTCGTTTCTATACTCTGAGTATAGTGTTCTGCATGAGGTCGATGGGTAATACCTCACCTCTTTAACTCGCGATGAAGCAAATTTAATCCTAGCAAGCTTCAGAGCAGTTACTTTTGTGAGTGCGTAATGCGCTCACCTTTTTATTTAAACTTCCTCAGTAACAGTCAATTTGTTGTTTGTTGCTGAGGAGGGCACCTCATAAACTTCTGAATTTCCTCGTGCTTACCTGAAGCGCACGTTACTACGATTTTTGTTAACTTCAGTCCATAAATTAAATTTTTTTAGATAGTACGATTTTACCATTTTGACAGAGTGCGTGATGTTACTGGCTTTTGTTGTGGTCAAATCGCATGTTTTGATAGCAAAAGTCACCATTTTTTTGGTGTTTTTGATTTCGGGCGATTTTTCTATCTCGTTGAAAATAAATGGCTAAGTAAGTAGGATACGCAGACCAAATCGTACTTGTAAGCCTTATCAGCTTAATTGTCACCGCAGCCATATTTACGATGTTGGTTGTGGAGAATTCAAATGCATTTAGTTTGCAAATTTATACCTAGCTCGAAGCTATCCTCCAACGAGCTATCTTATGTTCTTACACCGGACGAGTGTATAGGGCAGCTTTCGCGTTTGCGAAATTCAGATGACATCCTTAGAAACCTCCCTAAAGAGTTGGCGCAAAAGATTTCCATCTCTGCCAAAAAAACGACCAGCGCATTGCTAGCTGCTATAAGAATCGAATTGGGAAAAGGCAATTGGGTGTCATTATCTACCGTTGCTCGTCGGTCGCCATTGACGGACTCTCAGCTGCAAAGCTTCCCTAGACTTAAATCACTCGTTGACTCTGTATCTGCTTCGAATGAAAGCAAAGCTTTTAAAGCAGGATACAAGCAGGTTACCGACGATGTTGCTTTAGTTCGTAGTTACACGCATGTCCCCTCTGAGCCAAGTCTAGATCAAAAAATCGTTGTCGAGTTTGCAGGGCAGTGGTCTAGCAACGCGGCATGTTTGATGTTGGGAAAAACGGAAGCTCAAAAAGAAAAAGTGACTGTAGGCAAGGCTGATACAGAAAACAAACACCGCAGCCTCGCGACATTTAAAGATCTCGAAGCTGAGGGCAAAACGCTCTATATCAAAATCCCTTGCACTGATCAGCCTCAGCCAATTTTGCTTAAACTCGCCGAAGATATGCAACCCGTTGATAAAGAAATTCAAATGGATGAGTGGGATAACGTGTTGGTGCCTGTACTACCTATGCTAGAGGGCCCAAATGGACATGAGTTGGTTGCAGAAGGTTATTTCTATGTAATCTGGAATAACAAAGTTTGGCGAGAGGTTGAAGTTACACCAAAAGGCTACTTTGCTGATGTCGATTTAGAGTACTACAGAAATAATGATCCTGAATCCTCGATGAAAACACGACATGTCAACATTGATGGGGCCAACCTTGTACCAGACTACTATATTGGCGAAGAAGCATTTGAGATTTATCAATCCGGTCAGAAAGTGTATTCGGGACATCTAAGCCTTGATCAAGGTGCTAGGGTATTCCGCTTTGTAGATGAGGAAGTAGATGTTGTTTTTCCAGAATTAGATATTGATCCTATCACTGTTAAAACGGTGCTAAGCCCTTATAAAGCTGGCAAAGATGGTTTGCGTATTGCGCAAGGCGTTCCTCTACCGCATATTTGGGTGCCATACAAAGTCGCGGGAAAAGCACAAGAATGTTATATCCATTACTCCGAGTTGGCTTTGACAAACACGGAACTGTCTGAGCTAGAGAGTGATCCTGCTTCAATTGCTAAGTCTCTTTCAGAGTTGCAAATATACTCCTCATCCCAAAGCTTTAATAATGCGGGCGAGAATATTATTCCAGTTTCCGGTACCGCATCGACAGGCATCGGCAGTGGAGTCATCAACGAACACAAAGAGAGCAATATCGCGGGGCTTAAGTTGGCTCCAAGAGGCGCATTGCCTTCTATACGTTACCTTCACGAGCCTTTGACAGATCAGCCGGACGATTTCTTTGGGCTTCGTAACATAGAACAGGATTGGATTCACAAATCGTACTTTCGTTCAGCAATGAAAGATGACGATGGTTATATGACGCTTCGGTTCGCATTCCCGCCGGAAGAGGTCAAGAGCGTCGATATTGTTCGAGGTGTTCATTCGAGCCTCTCCACCGGTAGCCAACGTCTTGTCGTTGTAGAAGAAAATGTACCCATTTCAGAATTGCTAGGTTAAACCATGAAGAAAATACTATTACTGTTGCTTGCTGCTTTATCGATAGCGGGTTGTAAAGATGACGGCCGCACTTACATTGGTGAACACAACTATTACACCATGGAGCCAAGTGAGATCTTTAAATCTGACTCTGCGACATACCAACAACGTGACTTTCCTCGTTACTTTATCCATCGCGCCAAAGAATGGCCAAGGGAAGACTTAAATGACGCGAGCTCTTACGATTTGCCACGCGTTCAGTTTACTTGGGCCAACTTATCAAACGACTCAGGCTATGAGCCAGACCCTATGTATAATGAATACGAAGGACGAACCAAAATTTGGAGTATGAAGACTGATGGCACCGATTTACGTTTGGTGACCGATTTGCCATGGCTTGGCGATGGTGACATAACTGTTGATAAAACCAGTCGCTCGCCAAACAATCGTTACGTTGCAGTCGGTTTTGGTTTGACTAACTACCTTTTTGATATCAAAAACCAGAAGCTGATTAAGCTGCCACATGATATTGAAGGCCCTTCCGGATTTTTATGGGCGGAAGATAGCAGCTACGTTTATTACCGCACTGGTAAGGTTGGTCGTGTGGTTTATAAGTGGGATATTGCTAAAGGTGAGGCGGAAAAGACCGATCTTTACATCAGTGATACTGGCTTCATAAAGGACGGGAAAAGATATCAGGTAAATGATTTTGCTGCGCTTATTTACGATGCAAATACAAATCAAAAAGCAAAAGCAGTTTTTTGGGATAAGGACTTAGCGACGAATAAATCAAAAGCGGATTATAAAGCCATAAGTCCAGAAGGGGACATTGTCTGGGCGGCTAATCGCAACTATCACAATGTGTTTGTCGTCGACCTAGCGAAAGGTAAACAGATTAAGCGTGATGGGGCAATGCAATATGCCATCGGTTTAAATAATCGTTTTTCGCTAACAAATTACAACGCGATGCTGATGTCGGTGCAGAAAAACCATACTAAACAAGCGTGGAGCTGGTCTCCATTGGGTTATGGGCGCACGTTAGATCCTGCAATTGTGTATAACCTCTCCGCAAATCAAGGAAATTGGTTTAAGGAGGCGAACTAATGGCTTTTACGTTTGATAATGAAGTCTATCTGTTTGGAGCTTTCTTTAGTGCCGTAAAGAACGATGATGGTGTGGAAGTGTGGCCGGACTGGCATTCCCAGCCAGATCTCACTCAAGTAAATGAGCTAGAGGGTAAGATTCGTCCCATACCTTTGACTCCAGTGATGGTCAATGCCTTGTCGGGAGGTGAACCCGCACTGTGGGGCACCACCAGAGAGGGAAAATTGGTCGAGTTAGGTTTAGGCGAGCCACCACAAGCAATGGGTAAGCAACCTTTATCGGGAGAAAAGGTCGACTCTGAAAGTTCTGTACCGAGTGATGTCAACAATTACGAAGTACTCAAGTTGGGCAACCGACCGGAAGGGATCTGCAAAGGGAAAAGCTATGAATTAAGCTTTCCACCATTGCGTTTGTTGGCGCAGATGATTGCGCCGCTGAATGATCCAGAAAGTACTGGGGGCGCAAAAAATCTAGTAAGTCTTGCAGAAAACATTAAGCATTTTGCCCAGTACATTGATGATGGGACCAACAAAACAAACCAAACGGGTGTGAAGTTCCAACTTACTGAAATTGCAGTAAACCAACTTGCTCCTGCCTATGCTGGTGGTGACCTTTCGCCAGAACAACAAAGTTACAATGATTGGTTAGAGCGTCAGAAAAAAAGAAACAAACCCCTGAAAGGTTTTGTTGTGCCAAGAACGCACAGTTGTGCAGTGTTGTTCACTGATAATCTTTATCGTGGCGCGGAAGTTTCGCTAGTTAGACCGGTTAAGCAGCTCAAAGCGGGCGATTTAGAGAGCGCCGCAGAAGAAGTGATTAATGTGAAGGTAGTCGATACCAACGTTGCAAGATGGGCAATTGAAGTTGGTGAAAAAAACGTTTTACCAAGTGCATTGTTTAACCTTGACCCTAGCCAAGTTGAAGATGGTTTTTATTTGTTGCGCATCCAATTTTGGGAAACTGAATGGAAAGCACTCGATGAAACACGTAAAAAGTTACCTGAAAGTGTGTTGAAGGCCAATGCCACAAAGCAGTTTATGAAACACCCTAAAACTGATGTGGAGCAGAATGTATATACTTATGAGCTGCATGAAAAGCTGACGTTTATCGAGACAGCGGGCATTGGCAAAATGGCGTGCGTGTGTGGTGACATGATCACCTTAGAGGAAGCGCTCATCCAACAATTTCCTAATCAGTTGCCATCTTATTCAGACTACGCGACAAAGGGGTTAACCTATCAAACTAAGCAAAAGCCGGGCGTCGCACCGTTATCTTTGCATGCTGCGATCAACAAAACCTACGAATCGTTGAGCAGTGATTTTCTCTCCATTGACGGTGCTAAGCTTTTTGGCCCACCTGCGGATATGGCGAAAACCATCGGGCAGGCGCTATGGGAAAACAGTGAATCAGGGGCTTTACCTCCATTTCTGATGAGTGGTATCGCGTTACATTCGGCACTTGCCGCCACCAGTGGTGTTAAAAAGAGCGTCAGCCTTGCAAAGGTTTTTGCGCGTAAAGAGCTAACGCTGAAACAAGCACAAGCGTTAGTGTTTAGAAAGCATGTAATCGATATTCCTTATATCAAACGTGCTTTTAAAGCGGCAGGCCCAGAGTCAAAAATCATGCGTGGCGTTGGACGTTTAAGCAGTGATTTTTTGAGCGGAACAAATCGCGCGCTACCAGCAATTGGAGTTATCGCAAGTGGCAAGGAAGCGTTAGAGCAATATTCGGCGTTCTCTGAACAAATTAAAAATGCGAAAGAAGCGCAAGAAACTTTAAGCAAATACTCTGAAAACTATCTTTCTTCTTTAACGTTTGTTCGTCGCTTTGATAATCCAGAACATTGGCAAAAAAAGGCAGAAGCGGTGCAGGAAGCGCTTGGTAAAGAAGGGAATGCTCAGATCTTTGTTGATGGTCAAGGGGTCGTTGTTCGAATGAACTTCAAGTTTAACTCTGCTGAGTTTGAGAACGAAGTTCAAGTACTGCATATCGACTATATAGAAGTATGTAAAAAATTATGCCAGCTTTTATCCAAAAACCCTGATTACCAAGTTGCCATTATTGGCCATGCAGGGCCAATAGGAACGCATGAAAATAACTTAAAAATTTCCAGATTGCGTGCGGATGTCGTTAAAGAGGCCATCCTTGCCAAAGCAAGCGAAAAAGAACGAGCGAATCTAGAATCAAGGTTGTGGATTGAATTTAAGGGTAAGTCACAACTGATTGATGATATCGAAGGTTATGCCGACGTTAACGACCGATCAGATACTGCTGATATCGCTGTGAACCGACGTGTAGAGGTTAGGTTGATCATCCCTGACTTTGCGGTTTCCCTACCACCGAGCCGCTCGGGAACGATGGCATTAAATCGCGCGCATCAAATTTGGGAAGGGCATCAGCTTGCGGCAAAGGAAGCTCAAGATAAGTTGATTATTGCTGCCGTTGATGCAATGGCAAGTGTCGCAATCTGGACGCCTGCCGCACCAGTGGCTGCCTATTATTTTGCCGGTAAAGTGGGTGCAGATCTTTTGGGCGCTGCAACTGATTTCTATGGCGACCTTTTTGGTGATGCGACGTTTAAGGAGATCAAAGCTCAGTACAACAACAAAAGCATGCTAAAGACACTCAGTAGCATCAACAAAGAGCTTATCTCTCTGTACAAAGGGATAAGTCAAGACCTTCAACCTCAGGTCATTGATGCTGTTGGCTTAGCTGACTTTCTCAAAAAACAGGCGAATCATGATGAATTGTTGAAGCGCTTTTTGTTGCGCTCTTATGCTTTGAATTCATTGATTGAGTTACTAACGCTTCTCCGCGCTAAGTGGAGCCTGACGGGGGACTTTGATGATTTCATTGAGGATTATCGAGTTGACGAGTTTATTCAGCTGTATGTCATGAGTGATAACTGGGAAATTCCAGTCAATGATGGTAATACACTGGCCCTGAACTGGGTAAACCGCTTTAAAAAATCTGGTTTGTTCTCTAAATCAGATGCCAATAGCTCGTTACAATGGAGTTACGGTGAAAAAATAGGGGGGGCATTTAATACGGGATTCCCTGTACAAACACGTCTATTCTTGGACCGAAAATCAGATGAGTCCTTGCAAGAAAGAGCTTCTATCCGAGAAGGCCTAAAGGCATTTTGTCACGACTTCAACTTAGCTACAGTAGAACTTGGGCATGATGATATAGAGTTCAGCCGCTTGCTGGTTCAAGACGGTGCTAAATGGACGCCATATGTAGAGTGGGCATTTGCGCAGAATGGACGAAAGCTACGCCCACAAACTCGCGTGAAACTACAGGTGGTTTTAAAAGACAATGTCTCATCTAAGGCACTGTTTTTACAGGAGGTCGCTTATCGCGCCGCTGTTGTTGGTTTGGACTCTCATGGGCCAACCTTTGATGTGTTGTTTACAAAAATGGATGCTTCTCAATTCGAAGACCCTGATGAAGCGATTAAAGAACACTTTAAGAGTAAGCGTGTTGAGGAATTGCATGGTCTTGAATTTGAACCAACATATGAATTTGGTGAGTTTTTAATCCATGGCATCAAGCCGTTATGTCCAAATGTTAAAGTCATAGATGAGGTGAAAGCCTTCTTTACAGGTCAAAGCGTGTTTGAATATGTTCGAGACACTGGTGCTTTTGAGCAGATGAGATATGTCTTCTCACTAGGAGGACATGATTTGCTAGCGGGTAAGTTAGAGGGCTTGGGTACATATAAAAATTACACTCTAGATATTACTGAAGTTAACTTTGGTATCGATGGTCAAAGCCCTGCACAAGAAGCGAAAAACTTTAACGGTCGAACATTGGAAAAGACGAAACTCACAGACACTGACTTTTTAATCGAAGAGTTTGTCATGAGTGAGTCTGCATCATCCCGAGACACTACACCGAAGGTGATCGATGGCAACCTTATTATTTTGCCTGGTGTTGAAATTGACGGTGACCTTGCTTGGGGTGAAAGCAATGCGAATAAACTGATAAGCAACAAGTTTGATTGGTCGAAAGAGCAACGGTTCTCACTTTGTTTTGCGGTGTTAGGGGATGATCGTGCGAGTGACGATTACGATACAATGTTACTCAATGCCATTGAATGTGGGGTGAAACTGCAGATCAAAGATGGTCCAGTTAAACATGACGTGATGCATTATGCTGGAGTGGTCAACATTCGTTCTCGTCTTGTTACCGAGAAGTCAAATACTGGGTATCACGGAATAGAAACAAGAACCGTTTTTGATCTAGACCTTGACGATAGCGACGCTACTAAGCTTACAGGTCTGGAGCAAAGCGCCGTTCAATTTATTGATCAGAATGACGCTAATTTCTCCGGTTTATTAACTTCAAGCGAGAAAAAACACCTTTATATCGTTCGTTTTGATTACTCTTATGTGTCGCCTACAGGCAAATTAGTTAATGGTTTAAGACCTTTTGGTGATGTTTTAGATGGTAATGATCTAAAACCTATCAGACTCGAGTTGGCTTCATTTGAACAAATGGATACGAGTGAAGGTTATGAACTACCGAAGTTTGAGCTTCGAGTTCCTGCGGTGAAAGACTTCATGACGGGTAAGCCATGGATAGAAACGGTTGAAAAGGAAAAGCCGACAAGTGAGGCGAATCATTTGCACTGGAAAAACCTAGAGGTACAGAACGAGCAGAAACGATATGTTGAGAACTGGATAAAGAAACAAGCGTCTTCTCTTAATGCTCCGGAAATCGCTCTTTTACAGGCAAAATAACAAATAAAAAAACCGCCTTCGGGCGGTTTTTCTTTTCTTATCAATGCAAACCGAAGTAAGATTTTCTCGCTTCTCGCTTCTCGCTTCTCGCTTCTCGCTTCTCGCTTCTCGCTTCTCGCTTAACCAGCTGCAGAAATATCGTATTTCTTCATTTTATGGTTGAGTGTGCTCATTGGAAGTGCCAATTGCTCAGCTGCTTTCTTTGTGTGCCAATTGCAAGCATTTAAGCAATCGATGATCACTGTGCGCTCGTATTGGCTGACAACGTCCTTAAGGCTCTTTGAAACGTCTTCTAAATCCGCTTGTGCTTGCTGCTCGTAAGCAGGTTGCTCTGGGGTAGGTGAAGCTGCTTTCATGTCGATACTTGGTACATCTTCTGGGATTTGTTCGCCAAACTCAATGTGAGTAATGGTTTCAAAATCGGACAGTAGCACCGAGCGCTCAATGATGTTCTTAAGCTCACGCACGTTCCCTGGGTATTGGTAGGCAAGCAGCTGTTTACGTACGTTGGCACTTAACCCTGGCGCTTGCGGCAAACCTAGCGTGTTGGTGGTGTGTTGCACGAAATGTTCGGCAAGGGGAATAATGTCCGACTTACGGGCTCTCAGGGGCGGCAATGTAATCGGGAATACATTCAAGCGATAGAACAAGTCGGCACGGAATCCGCCATCTTTGATTTGCTGCATAAGGTTACAGTGTGTTGCCGCGATAACGCGAACGTCCACCTCAATCTCTTTGCTGGTACCGATAGGGCGAACTTTGCGTTCTTGTAGTACACGCAGTAACTTTGCCTGCAGTAGCATTGGCATATCGCCAATTTCATCTAGGAAAAGCGTGCCGCCGTTGGCTGCTTCAAACAAACCGACTTTGTCTTTGTCTGCGCCCGTAAATGAACCTTTCTTATGCCCAAAAAGCTCAGATTCCAATAACTGCTCTGGAATAGCCGCACAGTTCTGAACGATCAAAGGCTGTTCTGAACGATTAGAGTTTTCGTGAATGTATTTCGCGATCACTTCTTTACCAGCGCCCGTTTCACCACGCAACAGAACGTCGACAGGAAGAGATAGCACCTTATCAAGACGATTCAAGACATTGAGCATTTCTTCGCTCTCTGCAATAGGACCTTGATAGGCTTTCTGGGTACGTTTTTTGAGCTGAGTGTTCTCGCGCACTAGGGCTTGATTGTCGGCATTGAGATTTTTTATTACTTGCCCGTATTGCTCTAACCACACAGCTTGGCGAATATTACTCGCGGCCATACGACAAAACTCAGTCAATGCAGCTTCATTGTCGATAACACTTAAATCGAGTAAGACTAACAGTCCAATGGTTTTGCTTTCGCTATCAATCAAAGGCCAAGCCAATAAGTTCTCGCTTTTTAATCCCAGTGTCTGCTCAGTTTGATAGATGCTTTCGCAGTCATAGCCGTTGTACTTATACAACTCGTTAATCAACACCACTTCACCATTACGAATGGCAAAGTTAAATGGGTCGTTCTCACTGGCTGAGTCTAACTGTAATGCTTCCCAAGGGTGGGAAACAATCGTTTTATCGTTATGGTGAGCGGTACTTGGAATCAACGCCTGCCCAGTTTGGTCCAAAACGTAAATGATGCCGTGCTTTGCGAGGGTCATTTGTCTCGCAGCGGTCAACACAGCATCCAACGTTTGGGTAAGCTGGCTGCGATCAGCCAAAGACTGACTGATCGCAAGTAGGGCGTTACTAAGTTCGCTATGGTTAGCTGAACGCATAGGTTAGTGTTCCTTGCTCATCGACAGACACTTCGATTTGCGTATGTGAATCATCCTTGTCATGCACTAATAGCTGAGTCGATAGTTGCGGCAGCAACTGACGGTTGATGACCGCGTCGATGTTACGCGCGCCCGTTTCAGCAAGGCGACAGTTACCTAGTACGAACTCAACCAAGCTTTCTTCGTAGCTCAGAGACAATTTGTGATGGCTCTGTAGACGCTGAGAAACTTTGTTCAGCTTGTGGTGAATAATTTCTGTCATTGCTTCATCAGACAGCGGAACAAATGGTAGTACTGACATACGTGCCAACAGCGCCGGCTTGAAGTGTTGGTTCAAAGTAGGGCGAATAGCTTCTGCGATGATGTTTGCATCGATGTCTTTGGATTGATGAACCAAAGATTCGACCTCATGCGTCGCAAGGTTACTGGTCATGATGATCAGCGTGTTCTTGAAGTCGATTGTGCGGCCTTCGCCGTCGTTCAGCGTGCCTTTGTCGAACACTTGGTAGAACAGGTTCAACACTTCAGGGTCGGCTTTTTCCACTTCATCAAGAAGAACAACAGAATATGGACGTTGACGAACCGCTTCTGTCAGCATGCCGCCTTCACCGTAACCTACGTAACCCGGAGGTGAACCGATTAGGCGAGATACCGTGTGCTTCTCTTGGAACTCAGACATGTTAATGGTCGTCATAAAGCGCTCACCACCAAACATTTGATCAGCGATCGCACGAGCCGTTTCGGTTTTACCCACGCCACTTGGGCCAACCAGCAGGAATACGCCTGTTGGTGCGTCTGGGTTACCTAGACCAGCTTTCGCAGTTTGAATGCCTTCAGACAGTGCATCGATAGCGTATTCTTGGCCTTTGATGCTTTGTGTTAGGCTTTCTTTCAGTTTTAGCGTGGTTTCTGCTTCGTCTTGAAGCATCTTACCCATTGGAATACCAGTCCAGTCCGAGATCACATGGCTGACTTCATCTGGGCCCACTTCAAAGTGAACCAGTGGGTTGCCATTGCGGATTACATCTAGCTGCTCTTGGCAGGCCGAAATTGCAATGCGAACGGCTTCTTCGTCCATTTCTGTATATGGAGAAACGTCTTGCTCTTGTTCTGAATCTTCGTCTGCAACAAGCTCTTCTTCATTTGTTTCGCCAAAGACCAGTTCATGTAAGCGAGAGCGTAGAGCAATCATCTCTTGGATCTGCTCTTTTTCTTTGTGCCATTGCGCTTCTTGTTCTGCTAGCTCTTCTTTCGTTGTTTCCATTGCCAGTTTTAGGTCTGGAATGTTAGCAAGGCTGTGCTTGTCGCCAGTTTGCTGCAGAGCATCACGCTCAAGTGCTTCAAGCTCGCGCTGTTGAGCTGCAAGTTCTTGTTGCAGAGTCTCAACAGAAGCAGGAATGGCATTAAGGCTGATGTTCACTCGAGCACACGCCGTATCTAGTACATCGATCGCTTTGTCTGGCAGTTGACGACCAGAGATGTAACGAGCAGAAAGTGCTGCCGCAGCAGTGATAGCATCGTCACGCACGTAAACGTTGTGTGACTTCTCGTATGCTGGGCGCAGACCACGAATGATCAATGCTGCTTGCTCAGGAGACGGTTCGTCGAGTTTCACCAATTGGAAACGACGTGCAAGGGCAGGATCTTTCTCGAAGTACTTCTTGTATTCCGACCATGTTGTTGCGGCGATGGTTTTCACTTCACCACGCGCTAGGGCTGGTTTTAGCAAGTTTGCCGCGTCGCTGCCGCCCGCTTGGTTACCACCGCCAACAAGGGTGTGTGCTTCATCGATGAAAAGAATGATAGGGGTTGGCGAGTTTTTCACTTCATCCAATACCGCGTTTAGGCGTTTTTCGAATTCACCTTTTACGCTTGCACCAGCTTGCAGAAGACCCATATCTAGCCCGTAAAGCTCAACACCTTTGAGGTTGTCTGGTACGTCACCTTGTACAATCTTAAGTGCCAAGCCTTCTACTACTGCGGTTTTACCAACGCCCGGTTCACCAACAGCAATAGGGTTGTTTTTACGGCGACGAGCAAGAATGTCCACGATTTGGCGGATTTCTTGGTCGCGGCAGAAAACAGGATCGATTTCGCCTTTGCGTGCTTTACCAGTGAAGTCTGTTGTGAACTTGCTCAGTGCTGAGCCATCCTCACGAGCTTGTGTTTTCTCTGAAGTAGCAACTTGCGCCTCAATAGATTGGCTTGTTAGCTCTGCAAAGTTACGCTTAAGGCTGTCAGGGTTTACCGATTCAAGGATAGAGGCGTAACCATGTTGGCCGTAACGGAGAGGGTTGCTAACAAGAGTAAGGAGTAGGGCACCAGAGCGGATTTGTGTTTCGGATAGATCTAAAGAAGAAACCAGCCAGCTTTCTTGTAACCATTCGATTAATAACGCAGAAAAAACAGGTTTGCTGCCATTTCCTTTGGCGTTGGTGTCGAGTGTGGATCGAACCGATTGTCTTAATAAGTTCTCAGAACAATCAAAATGACTTAATAAGACGTCAAAATCACTATTTGGCCTTTCTAATAGACTCAGTAAATAATGCTCAATTTGAACTTCGTTTGCTTTTTCAGAGACTGCAAGTGCAGCGGCGTCTTCTAATGCTACTTTTGCAATCGGGTGTAGACGCTGAATTAATGAAGAAAGGTTTATATTTATCATAGCCATTTTATTCTTTAGAGGAAAAGAGGTAGCGGCTATTATACTAAAAGTAATTGCGTTCTTTTTTTATCAAGATATTTTGACTATCGTTTGTTGGTTATTTTTAATGATTATTGTGACATTAATGTTTGTGGTTATTTTAATGGCGTTGTTATTCTAAATTAATTGATAGTAAAAGTGTCGGATTTATTAGTTTTAATGACTTTATTTACACGGTTTTATATGGTTATTTTCACTTTTTAAAGTTAGAACAATTTATTATTATCTTAATCCAACTTTTTGGTTTTTTATCCAATAAATTGTACTCAATATATTAGTGAACAATGTCTGGAATTGCTTAAGTTGTTGTTTTTGTTTGATTTTTAAAGTTGGCACGGACTTTGATTATACCAACTAGTCGCGGTGATAAGCGATTTGGTGATTTAAACAAAACAGATTTTAGAAAAGGAAATAGCGATGCCAACTCCAGCATATATGTCTATCCAAGGTGAGACTCAAGGCCATATTACTAAAGATACTTACTCTGCAGATTCAGTAGGTAACACATGGCAAGAAGCTCACGTTGATGAGTTCCTAGTACAAGAACTTGATCACGTGCTAACTGTTCCACGTGATCCACAAAGTGGTCAGCCAACTGGTCAACGTGTACACCGTCCACTTGTTGTAACTAAAGTTCAAGATCGCTCATCTCCACTACTATTCAACGCACTAGTATCTGGCGAAAAACTTCCTGAGTGTGTGATCCGCTTCTACCGCACTTCAGTTCAAGGTAAACAAGAGCACTACTACTCAATCAAATTGATTGATGCGCTACTTGTCGATATCCAAACTCGTATGAACCACTGTCAAGACGCAGCAACAGCTGACCGCGTGACAGAAGAAGTGCTTAAGTTCACTTACCGTGCGATCGAAGTAACTCACGAAAACTGTGGTACTGCGGGTAACGACGACTGGCGTGCTCCACGCGAAGCTTAATTGCTCGTCGCGTAAAGATTCAGGGCCAACGATTGTTGGCCCTAATTCGATTATTTGTATCAGGTAAAAGATATGGTGAATGACGTAGAATTTAAATTTGAAGTGCCTGGATGTGGGCATGAATTTCGGGTTGAGAGCTTTCATGTTCATGAAGAGTTATCTAAGCCTTTCCACATCAATCTCTCATTACTTTCACTTGATCCAGATATCTCGTTCGATGAGTTAATACGTAAAGCAGGAACATTGACACTTTACGGACAAGGTGTTGGGGCTGCGCGTGTGTTCAACGGAGTGGTGAATGAAGTTCGTTACTTAGGGACTGGGCGTCGTTTTTCTCGTTATCAATTAGTCTTGGTTCCTCAAGCTTGGTTCTTATCTCAGCGCCAAGATTGTCGTATTTTCCAGCAAAAGTCAGCGCAAGACATCATCACAGAAGTACTCGATGATGGGGCAGTCACCGATTACCGATTTGAAGTGTCGGGTACTTATCCTCCAAAAGAATACGTTCTGCAATACCGTGAGTCTGACTTGCACTTCGTGCAGCGTATGATGGCTGAACACGGTATGTGGTATTACTTTGACCATAGCGATTCAAATCATACGATGGTCATTGTCGACAGTAATGACGCGATTGCACCTTTGATAAGCTCGCCACTAAATGCTTCTTACATTGGGCCGATTGTTTATCATGCCGATGGTGGCGGTGTTGCCGATCGCGAACATATCTCTGATCTCGAGTTAGTTAACCGCGTTAGAACAGGACAGGTTACGTACACAGATTACAACTACGAACACCCTAAAATTCCACAAGAGATGACACAGGCTGGCGAGCTAGACCAAGATCTCAAGCAGTTTGATTATCCTGGACGATACGTTGACCCGCTGATGGGTCAGGTGAGAACCACGGAGTGGATGTCGGAACACATAGTCGATAATCAACAAGTGGAAGCAACGAGTGACGTAATGCGCTTAGCATCTGGTTACAGCTTTAACGTCAGTGACCACCCGCGTTCTGAGATTAACCGCGATTACCTTATGTTGTCTGTAATGCACACAGGTCAAGATCCGCAAGTGCATGAAGATGAAGCGAGTGGTATGCCAACCACTTACTACAACCAGTTCTCATGTATTCCACGTGATGTGGTGTTTAAAGCGCCTAAACTAGCAGCACCAGTGGTTGATGGCCCTCAAACGGCGGTTGTTGTAGGACCAGAAGGTGAAGAGATTTACACCGACAAGCTTGGTCGAGTGAAAGTACAGTTCCATTGGGATCGCTACGGTGATAACAACGAGCATTCAAGCTGTTGGATTCGTGTAAGCCAATCCATGGCGGCGCCAACATGGGGCGCAGTTTATTTGCCGCGTATTGGCCACGAAGTCGTAGTAACTTTCCTTGAGGGGGATCCAGATCGTCCGTTAGTTACGGGCGCAGTTTACAACGGTTTGCATTTCCCACCTTACTCTTTGCCAGAAAACAAAACTCGTACCACGTTCCGCACGCAAACGCACAAAGGAACAGGTTACAACGAGTTGAGTTTTGAAGACGAAGCGAACCAAGAAGAAGTCTATATTCACGCTCAAAAAGACATGTCGACCAAGGTGCTCAACAACCGTTACCGTGATATCGGTCAAGATGAATTCTTGAAGGTTGCACGTCACCAAACGAATGAAGTTCATGGTGACCATAAAGAAACCATTCATGGGCATAAAACGACACAGGTAAACAGTACGTTTACCGAGACAGTCGAGCAAGACGTTACCGTCACATACAACGCGAACGAAGCCCAGTATGTGAAAAACAATTCTGACTTAGAAATTGGTGATAACCGTACGACTAAGATCGGTAAAAATGATGACTTAGATATAGGCGAAAACAGTAACCTTACTATCGGTGCGTCTAAGAGTTCAGATATTGGTGCGGATGATAACCAGACGGTTGGTGGCAACTTAACGGTATCAGTGAAAGGGAACACCGCTTATAAAGCTGATGGTGCAACGCAAATTATCAGTGGCGACAAGATTGTATTGAAAACGGGTGGCTCCTCTTTAGTGATGAACAGTGATGGTTCAATAAAGTTATCAGGCTCGGCTATTACGATCGAAGGCAGTGACAAAGTCGTCGTGAAAGGTGGCAACGTAGTGGTTAACTAACAATGGAAAAACAACCTCTTACAACAGAAGTAATATCAGAGCAGCAAGCCGAATCAACGGCTTGCTTTTCGCGTTTTGGAAGAATAGTGGCTATCAATGAGTCTATGGGCAGTGTGCGAGTTGATTTTGATGGTAACCCATTTAAGCAGCCACTCACTGCGAGACTAGGACGTGGCTTTCGTCGTTCTGAACTGCAAATGGCTATCGATAATCGATTAAGTTGTCGAGTTGAGTTTTTGAACGACGACTTAAGCTTGCCTCTTGTGACGGACATTCTCTTCTCCATTCTGGATGACTCTGACGAGTTTGTATTGCGAGCGAAGAAGATGGTTATCGAGACAGAACAAGAGTTGGTAGTCAAAAGTGGTGAGACAGAAACTCGCTATAGCGGGCGCGATGGACGAATTACCACTAAAGCAAAGTATGTCACTTCTCAAGCAGAAAAAGCACAAAAAATTCAAGGCGGAACGATCGCAATTAACTAATTACCTAGCATTAGCTAATTTACGTCGAGTTAGCTAATTACTTTGTATTAACTAATTGCAATCGCGTTATGGCACGCTAATAACGGATAACTAGATGCGACAAAGAATCGGTGTTGAGCACCTAAAGGCACCCATAACCAATCAAGAAGTCGAAGGTGCGTTAGCAAAAGCTGAGCGCGCTGTGAATGACCTTTCCCAGTTGCCAGTAACATGGCTGGATTTCTGTAATGAAAAGCTGTCCATTGCTTCTGAAAGTATCGGGTTTTTAATCAGGCAGCGAGTTCAAATTCACAAAAGGGGTTATCCAAGTCGTGAGTTGGAGTATCTCAAACTTATTGAACGTCAAATTGAAGAGCTCAAGCAGGTCTACTTGTCGTTTTATCGATTAGCACCGGGCTTGATTCATCAATTAAGAGGCCAAGAGCCAGAAATCTACAGCTGGCTGATGCTGCAGGGCGAGTTGGGCTCAGAGTTGGATAACCTTTTGTGCGGCTTGATTTTACTCGAAGATATTGACGCTAAAACCGCAATGGTCATTGCCGTACAATCTCCGGTTGAATCTATGGATAGCACGCTTTCGGAGCTTATTGAGGGTAATGCGACATCCAGTGCGTTTTACTTTGAATGCTTACGTGTACGTCAAACATTAAGTGTTTCTCTCATCAAGCGCTGGCACAAAGCCAGCATCATTAGCTCTCATGTTGCTTTGCCACTGCTCGCTTTACAAGACGTGAAAGAGGGGATTGATTGGCTCAATGACAATGCAGGCAGCGAACAATATCTATTTGAACGTTTGATTACCAAACGTGACAGAGGCACTTGGTTCCGTCAGTGCTTTGGCATCGAACCAAATGGATTACCATCAGCGCAAGTGCTCACTTATGCCAAGTTGCTTGAGTTAAAAGAGTTTGAGGCGTTTGATATCTCTTCTTCATTAGCACCTGTTGATTTTGCGCTGAGTGGTGATTGGAAACTGGTGCCCCAAATCATCGAGCACTTGGAAAGTCTGGAGGAAGCTGAAGGTGAAATTTGGCTTCATGCCTTGTATGTCGTCTACGGAAAGCTTCTTCCTCTGACTCCCCAAGATGTTGGTGTCGAGTATGAATGGGAAGAGATCGTCGATCTGCTCAATGAGTGGGTGGAAGATGAAAAATATATCCAAAATCTACCAAGCCGCTTGGGTTACGCATTGAGCTTCGAGTCTACGTTAGCTGCGATGCAAGATTCTAACGTTGATGTGCTGTTCCGCGACTGGCTATGGCGCCAAATCTGTATTCAATCCAGAGCCTACGTGCCTTGGGATATGGCAATGCCGATTCATCAACAAGACTGGAACTTTAACAATTTAAAGGCCGCACCTTCTGCGAGCGAACGATTCAACTTAAGGAATAGCAATGCAGTTATGGGATATTGAGGCGCACCCTGAGCTATCACTTAAAGGTCGTTTTCAACGTGACGAAAACGGCGATGAAGTGTGGGTTGTGGTCGCTAAACGTACTTGGCAATTCGATGGTGTGGTTTGGCACGAATTAGGTGAAAGTGAAATCTTTGATGATCCCCAATATTTGGGCGAAGAAGGTTTCTCTGCGATGAAAGTTGACCACGAGTTTGCGTATACCAAAGACAATACAGATGTGCTTGTTTACGGCAAAGCGCGCAGCTACGCGAAAAAGCCAGTGACATACCAAGAGTGTCGTGTGTTGATTGATGGTCATATCGATAAGACTCTCGCTATTCACGGGGATCGCGTATGGGTTGAGCATGCTGGCAGTATCACGCTGAGCAATCCAGTCCCATTTATTGAAAAAGACATTGATTACACTTGCGCGGTAGGCGGTGATTTACGTAACCGAATAGGTGGTGGGGTTGCCGACTCCAACAAAGAATTGCTTGAACAGAAAGTGCCCTCGATTTTTTATCCCCGAGAGGACTGGAGTGCCGCCGCGAAAAAACTACGCGTTGCGGGGTTCGGGCCAGTGCCTCCGTTCTTTGAGGCGCGCCAGAAGCTGGCCGGCACGTTCGATGACGATTGGATTGAGAATCGCAAGCCAATGTTGCCACTCGATTTTGATAAGCGGTTCTTCCAAAGCGCGCCTATTGATCAACAGTGCAAAGGCTTTCTTCGTGGGGGGGAGCGTTTGATGATGAGTGGTTTTTGTCATGATGACACGCTTTCATTTCGAATTCCTAAAGAAAAATACCGTGCGATCGCGACGTTTAAAGGTCAAAGTTATCAAGCTGATATGGCGATGTACACCTTATTCGTTGATGCGGAAAAGAAAACTATATCAATCAGTTACACGGCTGCGTTTCCTTGTCAGGGCAAGGAGCATTTGTTGGTGTCGACATCGATCACTAAGTTGGAAGAGGTAAGCGAGCATGCATAATTCAACAGGCCGTTACGTGCTAGGGATGGAAGTGATGACGCCAACCGGTATGAATTTAGATATTGCTAGTGCAGTTTCGTATGCTGATTTAGGAAGATTCGACCAATGTGTAGGGGATGATGGTATCGAGCGTTTTACTTACGCCAAAATCGAATACACCAAAGAAAGTGAGCAGTTTGAGAAAACGTGTGAGTTAATCACCCACTTGCTTGATTCATTGTTAGCACAGTTACCACGTTCATTGAGACCAATACCTTTGCTTATAGCTGTGCCTGCGTCTGTTTCACTAGTAAAGGTGCAAGAATGGCTTGGTGAAAGTAACTATGCTGAATTTCTCTCTGTGGTGAATGCTGTTCATGCCAGTGGGCCCAGTTTCGTTCTCCAGGCCATGAAATCATTGGATAAATATGATGCTATGATGTGTATCAGTGTCGATTCCTTGGTGAGTTCGATGCAAACACTCATCGACGATGCGATGGTAATGAGTACCAATAATCCATGGGGCGTTATTCCGAGCGAGGGTGGGGCGGGTTTAATTCTTTGTCGAAAAAACACCGTAGAAACATTGAAACTTAAGCCTCAAGCGCAGCTTGGCTACATTGATACGGAATTAAACACTTCAGACCGAAGAGGCATGTTTCGACTTGTTCAACGTGCGAGTAAAAAGCTCGATTCATTTGGTGAAGTGTATTCCGATATGACGAACCTGCGCATGCATTCGGAAGATTACGGCTTTGCTCTGGGGGCGAAAGCAGAACGATTCACGAACCCAGAACAACCGCAGCTTATCAATGAGTTGTGGGGCACAATGGGTAGTTGTTCTTCTCTCGCTTTAATTGCCTTTGCGGTCAGAGAGCACCACTTTAAGCAACCAACTACATTGTTAATGTTCGACTTTCATGGTGACAAAGGAGTTCTCCAATTACTGCAATGTTAGTGGGCACTCATCGATCAAATGGCAATGAAAATATACTCATATTATTAGGTTGAAGTTTGTAACACGAAAAAGCGTATAACTCATGCAGTGAAAGCGTAAGTAAAAAGGTCTAATAAGTTAGTAATAATAACTAAAATAATAGGCTTACTGTTTGTTTTAAATACCAACCTTGATACAAGTACGTTCAAGAAAATATTATTCAACTCTAATAATATTTATTCTATGAAAGAGTACTAAGTGTCTAATAATCAGAGTACAGCCAAAGGATATATCGATCAGTTGGTTGTTAAAGCTATTGAGAAAAAGAAACTGAATGAGCAAAGGCTAGCAGAAAAAAATAAGCCGAAGCTTGAGTACGTGCTTTTTTCACAGTTTGATGTATTAGACAAGCTTCCTTCTAAAAATGGTAAGACAACGGTTTACCATCTTGCAAAAAAAGGGCAGCCAGAGAAGCAAATCTGTTGCAAAGTTATCAATGATGACTCGCCAGAATTTGCGAGCAAAATGTTGATTAACGAAGCGAGCAGGCTGGAGCTTTCTCAACACCCTAGCGTGGCTAACTTTGTAAAAATCGGCAACGAATTCGAACGCCCATATTTGATGTACGAGTGGATCCAAGGTGAATCACTGGCAGAAAAAATGGAGCGTCATTCTTCTAAAGGCTTCCGCCACGACCACATCGCTTGGTTGGTGTATCAACTCGCTGGCGCTCTAGAGTTTATGCATACAAGAGGTATCTGCCATCTTGATATTAAACCATCTAACGTATTAGTGAGTGAAGGCGATTACGTTAAGCTCATTGATTTCGGCGCTGCTCGTTACATTGGAGAGACAGAACCTTACGCAGAAGCAAGCTTGAGCTACGCTTCCCCTCTTTATATAGAAACTGGCATCGCGGAACCGCAAGATGATGTTTACTCTCTCGCTTTGCTCGCTGGACACCTATTTTTAGGATCAATATTTGGTGATGCTTGGAATAAGCAGTTAAAAGATCGAAAGCGTCCGGCTTTGATCCCGGCTCATATTTGGAAATTGCTGAAAGAAGTCATCAACAAACCAAGAGGGCATGGCTATACCGCTATTTCTTTTGCTCAACAGTTAGCGCGAATCGATACGCAATCAATTAGCTCAAATTCTAACGCACCAATTTTCAGTAGCTTGCGTAACGCGGACTTGCTGCTTACACACTGTAAGCCAAATGATAAAACGGCGTATGGTCGCTTTAAAATATTAGAGGCGAGCTTAGTGTTGAGTGTGCTGGCAACAGCAGGAAGTTATTTGTATCAACAGAATAAAGATCAATTGGATGCCATTTTTTCCCGAGGTGTCACTACTGTAACTCACGTTATTACGCCCTCTGAAACGGCTTCTTTTTTGGCTCAGCCTCCATGGAAAATCAAAGAAGAATTGTCTCAAGCTACTCAGAGTATTGATATGACAGTAGCTTATCGAACAGCATATCAAGCTCAGCAGTTAAGCCTCTCGAATTTATATGAAGAAAAACAGGCTCAGTTAACGTCGTATCAATCGTTAGCGGATGGCTTACCAATGGCATTAGTCGAATTACGTAAGGAGCTTGTCACCTTGCGAGAAACCCTTGTTAGTGACGGTGCTCTGTTTCCATATGCGGATGAGGCGTTGACTAAAGTGATGTCTGGGTTAAATGTCGCGTCTATCGATTCCATGAAAGTATCTGCCATAGCTGGCAGTCGAGATAAGCAGATTGCTCGCTTAATTTTAGATGGTGAAGCTAAGCTCGCAGAAAATGAAATGAAAGAGACATGGTTGTTAAACCAGTCACAAGCCTATTTCTACAACCAAATCTTACCAAAGGCTGTGATGGAAAATATTAATGACTCCATCGATAAACATGCAGAGGCGCACTTTTACACCAAAGCAATTGAAGAAGCCGAATTAGCCAAAGCCTACTTCGGTAATACGCCAGAACTAGACAAAAAAATAAAGGATTTAATCGTCGCAAGAAGCGAATTTATTTTGTTTAGCACCGTGATGGAGCAATCCGTTTACGACAAACAAAAGCTACATGAATCCCTTGCCGATTTAGAACGGAATGCACCAAGTAAATTTACAGAAATCACGAAAATTCTAGATAGCATGGCGTCAGATGCGATTGAGCAGAGCCATCGATTATCTAAGCCAGCAAATGGCGCAATTGCGGTAGCGCGTGCGTTGAGAGATTACTTGACTGAAGGAGACGTGAATTTTGTCCAACATTGATATCGATCGTCTGCTTAATCCTATTTCTGATGAATCTCCAGTGGGAAACGATGCCCGTTACGAGTTTTGCTACGAAATGATGGAGTCCGAAGTGAAGAAATTCGGTTCCTTGTTTGGCGAAACAGTAGATTGGAGCGTGGTAAAAACGCACGCGACTGAAGTTCTAGAGCACCACAGTAAAGACTTAAAAGCCATTTGTTACCTCGTTCGCGCGCTAACAGAAGAGTTTGGTCTGCAAGGCTTTGAACAAGGTCTAAAGCTGCTTAGTGAGGCGTTAAGTCGCTTTGGCGTTGAATTGTATCCTTCGCGAAAGCGGGGTCGAGATGGCGCGGTCGAATGGTTGAACCATCAGTTTAAACTGGTCAGCAGCAAGTTAGCGGAAAGCGCTCAGTCATGGGATTTGGTATCAAACTGCATTTCGACTATTGAAGAAGTGCAGCGCCAGTACGACGAGGTTTACCAAGACTCAGAAGCGGATTTCTTTGAGATTCGCACTCAACTCAATGTTTTATCTCAACAAGCGGCGGCTGATGAGCAGAGCGATGATGCAGTCGTTAACGTTGAACAAGCGGCGCCTGCACCAGCTACGCAGTCTGCTGCCGAAGAAACGCCAGCGCAGAATGAAGTGCAAACCGCACCGGTGAAGGCGGTTCCGCCGGCCCCTAAACCTGCGCCAGTTAAGAAAGCGGTAGCAAAAGAAGTCGATGTCGATACGGACTTCTCTTCGCCTACGGCTTCTAAGCGCACCTTGAAGAAGGTTGCGGAAGTCATGCTTCATGCGAACCCAAGTGATCCGCTGGCTTACCGGATTTATCGTCATCTGACTTGGGATGACATTGATGGTCTACCCGACCACCAAAATAATCAAACGCCTTTGAGCTTGGCAGTGTCGTCCGATCAACAAGCGGAATACCGAGATAAAGCTGAACAAGAAAGCGACATCGACACCATTAAGCGTTTGGAGCGCACATTAACGGATGCGCCGTTTTGGCTGACGGGCCATTACTTCGTGTATTCGATGCTTAATAACTTGGGCTTTGATGATGCAGCGCTTGCTGTGAAACAAGAAGTGACGCGTTTTGTTGAATCGCTAGAGGGCATCGAGCACCTCTCATTTAAGAATTCTATACCATTTGCAGATGAAGCGACCTTGAGCTGGTTATCGACTCAAGATACTACTTCTTCGACTTCTCAACCCGTTGTTCAAACGGTTGTGATTTCGCAGGAAGACTCGCTGCCAATGGAGGATATCACTCTAGAAAATCTAGGGGAATGTGCCGCAGAGCTTGCCCACAAACTTGAGCTGGATAGCTCGGGACGAGGGCAGTTCATGCTGTATTTACAATTGATAGCAGCTTACCAGTCTGTTGGATTATACCCGTTGTGTTTACCGTATCTTGAGAAGGGGTGGGAAGTACAAAAAGCGTTTAATCTCGCGAGCTGGGAACCCCACTTATCGTCACAGTTAGAAGACCTAATTCGAAAAACACTCCATCGGTTATTTGGAAGCAAGGATCTTCTACCTGAGAAGTATGAAGAGTGGAAAGCAATTTACGACTAATTAAAGAGTTAGATAAGGAACGAATTATGTCACGTGACGGCTCGGTGGCTCCTAAAGAGCGAATTAATATCCGTTATGTTCCAGCAACTGGCGATACGCAAGAAGACGTAGAGCTGCCGCTAAGCATGATGGTAGTTGGCGACTTTACTGCGCGTGCAGATGAGACACCAATTGAAGAACGTACTCCAATTAACATCGACAAAGACAACTTTAACGAAGTGCTAGAGGGCATGTCTCCAAACGTTAAAGTCAACGTTGAAAACCGTCTTTCTGATGAAGAAGGCGGCCAGATTGGTGTTGATCTGACGTTCCAAAACATGAAGGACTTCTCACCTGAAGCGATCGCGAAAAGTGTACCTGAACTAAACAGCCTACTTGAGCTTCGCGAAGCCTTGGTTGCACTTAAAGGTCCTCTAGGAAACGTGCCTGCGTTCCGTAAGAAGATCGCATCGGTTCTTCAAGATGAAGAAGCGAGAAAGAAACTGTTGGATGAACTAAGCATTGGCAACGACCAAGACGCGAAAGAAGAGTAAGGGATATCATGTCTGCAGAAGCACAAGCGCCAGAACAAGAAGCAGCCTTAGTTGAATCAGGCTCACTTCTGGATAGCATTCTTAACGAAACACGTTTAAAGCCAAGTGATGAAGGTTTTGACGTTGCAAAACGCGGCGTAGAAGCATTCATCAGTGAGCTACTAAGCAGTTCGAACACAGAGAAAGTCGACCAATCTCTGGTTGATCTGATGATCTCTGAAATCGACCAAAAATTGTCTAAGCAAGTTGATGCAATTCTTCACAACGAAGAAGTTCAAGCGATTGAATCAACGTGGCGTGGCCTTAAGTACCTGGTTGATCACACTGACTTCCGCGAGAACATTCAAATTGAACTGATCTCTGCGAAGAAAGACGAAGTTCTTGATGACTTCGAAGACGCTCCAGAGGTGGTGAAGTCTGGCCTGTACAAGCAAATCTACACACGTGAATACGGCCAGTTCGGTGGTAAACCTGTTGGCGCCGTCATTTGTGATTACGCTATGTCTGCCTCTTCGCCTGACATCAAACTGATGGAATACATGGCGAACGTAGGCGCAATGTCTCACGCACCATTCATCACGTCGGCATCGGCTAAATTCTTTGGCCTAGACAGCTATGAAGAGCTGCCAAACCTAAAAGATCTGAAGTCTGTATTCGAAGGTCCACAGTACGCGAAATGGCGTGGTCTGCGTGAGCACGAAGATGCACGTTACCTAGGTCTATGTACGTCTCGCTTTATGTTACGTACGCCTTACTCTGTAGAAGATAACCCAATTAAGGCGTTTGACTACGATGAGCAAGTGACAGACAGCCATGATAACTACCTATGGGGCAACTCAGCGTACGCGATGGCGTCTAAGATCAGTGAATCATTTGCTAAGTACCGTTGGTGTCCGAACATTATTGGTCCTCAAAGCGGTGGTACTGTACAAGATCTACCGGTTTACAACTTTGAAGCTATGGGTCAAATCGAGACTAAGATCCCAACCGAGATCCTGGTTTCTGACCGTCGTGAGTATGAGCTAGCAGAAGAAGGCTTCATTGCGCTAACCATGCGTAAAGGTTCTGACAACGCGGCGTTCTTCTCTGCAAACTCTGTTCAAAAGCCGAAAGTGTTTGCGAATACGCCGGAAGGCAAACAAGCCGAGATGAACTACAAGCTAGGTACTCAGCTTCCTTACATGTTCATTATCAACCGTTTAGCGCACTACATCAAAGTGCTACAGCGTGAGCAAATTGGTTCTTGGAAAGAGCGTTCTGACCTAGAAATCGAATTGAACAAGTGGATTCGTCAATACGTTTCTGACCAAGAGAACCCGCCAGCGGAAGTTCGTGGTCGCCGTCCGCTTCGTGCTGCGAAGGTTGAAGTATCAGACGTAGAAGGCGATCCAGGCTGGTACAAAGTATCGATGTCTGTACGTCCTCACTTCAAGTACATGGGCGCAAGCTTCGACTTGTCTCTAGTTGGTAAGCTAGACCAATAACCCATTACTGAAACCATCAAGCAGCCAGTGAAGACTGGCTGCTTTTTTCGTAGGATCGCATATGGAAAAAGGTTACCGTCTTTTAGAGCGGATCGAGCTAGGAGAACCAAAAAACTGCTACGAGAAAGTGGTGTCTCATAAGCATTTGATTGAATCCATTCACTCGCATCTCGCTGACTTGTTGAATACGCACTCCGGCAACGCAATGATCGACAATGAGTATGGTCTGCCAGATTTTAACGACGTACTTTCTAACAACACAAACCTCGTTCGCCATATTCAAAAAAACATCACGTCAACCATAGAACGCTTTGAGCCCCGACTGTTTAATGTCGAGGTTCATTACCGTGAAGACCACCATAATCCATTACAACTCGGCTTTGGTATTCGCGGCGAAGTTTCCCATAACGGCGGTAAAGTCCCAATGTCGATCGATGTCTACATGGGAACCGACGGCCAATTTAACGTTTAGTAGGTGCCACTTGAGTAACAGTAAATACTTTCAAGATGAACTCACGTATTTACGCGAGTCGGGTAGTGAGTTTGCCAAATATCATCCGAAGTTAACTCACTTTCTCTCTGAAGGAACTTTTGATCCAGATGTCGAACGATTGCTGGAAGGTTTTGCTTTTTTGACCGGACGCATCCGCGAAAAGATTGACGATGAACTTCCTGAGCTAACGCAATCTCTGATGACTTTGCTGTGGCCACATTACATGCGTTCGATCCCGTCTTTGTGCATTAGCGAACTAAAACCGCATACCGGAAGTGTTACTGAGAAAACCGTGGTGAAACGTGGTGCGGAAATGGCTAGCGAGCAGGTAGAAGGCACGCAGTGTTTGTTCCGTACTTGTTATGACGTCAATCTATACCCAATTACGATTACTAACATTGAACAAACTAACAGCCGCACCAGTTCGATGATTGATGTAACGTTATCGACGGAGCATGGCCTTGAGCTGTCTCGGATAGGTTTAGACACGCTGCGATTGCACCTGCATGGTGAGATTCATATTACTCGCACTGTCTTCTTATGGCTGTTCCGTTATCTAGATTACTTCGAGTTGGATGTTGGTGGCGGCTACAAACATCGTTTAGGGCCAGAATACGTTAAGCCAGTCGGGCATGAAGAGGACGAGGCGCTGTTGCCCTACAGCAAAAACTCCTTTGCAGGCTACCGTTTGCTGCAAGAATTCTTCTCTTTGCCAGATAAGTTCATGTTCTTCGACATTAAAGGCTTAGAGTGGCTAAAAGGCATTCCACAGCGCAGTACGGTCAAAATCAAATTCCACTTTAAGCGTGCTTTGCCTTCAGAGGTGGTGCTTAAAGATAAACACTTAAGGTTGCACTGCACACCTGCGGTTAACTTGTTTGAAAAAGACGGCGATCCAATCCGTTTAGAGCATCGACGAAACGAGTACAAGGTGCGTCCACAAAGTAACACTCAGGAGCATTACGAGGTTTATTCCATTGAGCAAGTGGAGAGTTGGAGTAAAGACGAGCGTCGCCGAAAACCACTGATTGAATTTGAATCGTTTGAGCACCAAATCAACCAGCGTGATAAGCGAGAGTTCTACAAATCCAAAGTGGGCGAGCGAGTAAGCGGAAGAGGGTTAGAGCGCTATATCTCATTCCATACTCACAATGGCGACATCGCGGATTTAGGGACTGAAACCGTATTGATGAAACTGCAATGCAGTAACGCGGACTTAGCGGAGCGCCTGTCAGTAGGGGACATCACGTACGCGACGCACAAATCGCCAACGTATGCGACGTTTAAAAACATTACTAAGCCAACACAGTCAGTAAGTCCTCAGGTTAATGGTGAACTTCAATGGCAGTTGATTGCCAACATGTCGCTCAACTACTTGTCTTTGGCCAATATCGATGTGTTGAAAGTGTTGCTCTCGACTTACGACTTCCACTCTCGAGTCGATAGACAAGCCCACCGCGCGTCGATTCATCGACTTGATGGCATTATTTCTTCAGAGATGAAACCAATCGATCGCGTATTTCGTGGTGTATCTGTGCGTGGTAACCAATTCAAGCTCGTGACGGACTC
Source organism: Vibrio sp. OY15 (assembly GCF_000742455.1). Taxonomy (NCBI): domain Bacteria; kingdom Pseudomonadati; phylum Pseudomonadota; class Gammaproteobacteria; order Vibrionales; family Vibrionaceae; genus Vibrio; species Vibrio sp. OY15. Next base: position 460,573 of record NZ_JPIL01000009.1, read on the forward strand.
TAAGTTCTTCGTAAATGAAGGCGATATGTTCCTTATGGCCACGGTATTGAATGAATTTATCCGTTTATATTCGAGTGTGAACTCCTTTACCGAACTAGAGGTGTTCGATGAAGCGACGGGCGAGGTTTACAACTGGGCAAGCCTAATCGGGCAGCAGACGATACTATGATTAACACACTTTCTGATAAGTCGAATGAGTTTAGTTTCTACCAAGCGGTGTTGCTGTTAGAGAAACACTACCAGCTGGAGCCAAACTCAAATTTTGTTGCCGTGGGCGAGAACAAATACTTTCACCAAGAGCGAATTGAGTTCAGCGTGTCACCAAACCTGTGCTTTCCAAAGAGTGATATGGACTTTATTACTCATATGGAAAGAAACGGACAGCAATATTCACGTATTGAGACGAACTTTCTTGGCTTGCATGGTTCAAGCTCGCCCCTGCCAGCGTCTTACACTGAGAAACTCGTCGGTCGTGATCCCGATGATAACCCAGTGAAGGATTTCTTCGACTTTTTCCACAACCGCTATACAAGCTTACTGTATCGTGTTTGGAAGAAATACCGATATCACGTGCAGTACAAAAGCGGGGCAAGCGATGCGTTTTCTGGGCGCATACTGCATTTGGCTGGTCTCTCTAGTGTTATGCAAGATTGTGAAGTCGCGGAGTTAGATCGAGCGAAAGTTCTGTCTTACGTGAACCAGTTATCTACGCGTACACGTTCACCTAAGCTTATTTCCGGTATTGTTTCGCACTACTTTTCACTGCCGAATGTGCGAATCGAAGAATGGGTTTATAGACGCGTAGAAATCGCTGAAAGCCAGCGTAACAAACTCAATCGTTCCAATTGTGTATTGGGGCAAAGCTTACACTTGGGACAAAGCATTGCGGATTTGAACGGCAAGTTTAACTTGTGTATCGACAACATTGATTTTGAAACGTTTAAGCAGTTTTCCTACGATGGTGAGTTACATAAGACGCTGGTGGGCTTGATGCGCTTTATTCTGCGTGACCCAATGTCGTGGGACCTAAAGTTGACAGTTAACCTAGACAGTATTCCAGAAAACAAACTGGGTAATGGAGAAGGGAACCAACTAGGTCAAACGTTCTGGCTTGGCAACCCAGGTGATAAAGACGCCAAAATTCGACTTATCGGAAGCATATAAGAAAGCCGCTCAACGAGCGGCCCTTTATGTTTTCCTCGAAGAGGTCAGAAAAGCTTAACGACTGATCGGCTGATGCAGTACAACGGTAGTATCAAGCCTTTGAATGCCGTTAAATGATTCAATTTCATTACAAAGATGATGAATAGACTGCAGGTCGGGCGCTTCAATTAGGGCAATAATATCAAAGTTGCCACCAACAACGCTCGTTAAGCGAACCTCAGGGATTTCTTTAAGTGCATTCGTTACATCATTCTTCTTACCCTTTTCACAAGAGATCAGTAGATAACTAGCGGCTTTTCGCCCTTCATTTTCTACGCGAATCTGTGCGGTATAGCCTTTGATAATACCGGTCTTTTCTAAACGATTAATTCTTTCTGCTACTGCTGTTCGAGACAAACCAATGTTTCGGGATAGATTCGCAATCGACTCTCGCCCATTCGACAATAGACTTGAAAGTATTTTTCGATCTAATTTATCTAAACCTTGTAAAGTCATGTTTGAAATCATGTGTTCTGCCTATTTTGTTTTTATATTGTTATTAAATCGACTCTGGGAGCGTAAAGTTATACAGCTCAGCAAGAGTGAATGGGTTTTTCTGTGTCAACGGAGTGATGCGTAAGCTCAAGTCCCTCCCTGACACTTTTATGTCACTGACAAAGCTGCCGTTATGAGTGTTTGTCAAGGTCGAGTCACCTAGCAATCTGTATATCGCCCATTGACCACTCTTATTTAAAACGTGCTGTCTGCCTTCATCGGTTACATCCTGGAGTGTGATACTAATATTGAAGTCACCATTTTGCGGTGGCCATGCCATTTCACGAATGCGGCTTGGACCGTGGTAGTAACTTATATTGGTATCTGCAATTTTTAAGCTCGCTCTAATCGCACTAGAATCAAGATCGAGTACTCTTGCACTAAACGGAATATGAACGCGGTTAGTGCTTTTATTAATTAATGTGTCTCGAATAACGTTATAGTTACGCAGTTGCACTAACAGAGCCGGAGAGATTGGCATCGTCTCGCCATCCACCTGTTTTGGCGTCCACAAATTGGTATCGTAGAACGGTGCAAAATTTTTCTGAATAAATGTGTCTAACAAGCCACCTGAAGCAAACAGTAATTCAAAATCTTCAATTGAGATTTCCTCAGTCGCTGTTAGATCAAATGGGTATCGTCCTAGCCCTATCTCTTTAAACTTGGTGTAAATCTCGCTGTACCATTGGGTTTGAATGCCTTTAGCGGACTCTTTAATCATGACTGACCAGCTTTGTTGAACCACATCTAACAACCAGCTACGAACGGGTTCCGGTGATTTTTGGGCAATCTGTTTAAGTTTGATTAATGGGTCAGCTTCACTGCTGTTCATTCGATGCTGAGCTGCCGCTAGCGCCGCCATTTGCGGGTCAGGTGCATCAGCGATGTCTTTCATATAAGTGCGAACACGGCTTAACGCTGTTACGGTCTCATCCCAAGGAGTAGGGGAGTTTGGTGTTTCACTGACCTGAAGTTGGTTTAATAAGTGAAAAGCTTGTTCAACACGTTTCATCAACAAGTAATCAGGCTTAACTACTTCCTCTACTGCGTCTGATGCGGAGTCTGCCGCTGCCACGAGTTTCGGGTCTAGTTTTGAAATCAGAGCATTTTTTTCACCAACGGGTGAAAATTGTGTGTTGGCATAGACCTGCTTCAGTACGGTTGTCATTGGTGAAGAAGGGCCCGAGATTAAGTCTATCGCGTTCGTTAGATCGCCGACATTGTCATAGTTTTGGACTTTTAGTTCACTCAGCGCATTGCGCCAATTACTGATGTAGTCGTCAGTATATTTTTTACGTACTTCCTCTTTGAAGGCTTCTTGTTCTTCACTAGTAGGAATAACGTGTTGTGACAGACCTAAAACCCAGTTGTCACTGATGACTTGTTGTGACATTAGGTCCACGCGTGGTCGATAAAAAGTACTAAAACCAGTGGAGGTATAGATCTTATCTACGATCAAGCGTTCACTATCGATTGGTGTGTTGAATACATTGCTAAACTCAAAACCCACAGCTCGTTGCAGATCTAGGGTTCCTAAATCAATCGAATTTGCTTCGTTTAAAATGCCTGCATAAACGAGATCAACATTCGAATTTGCTAGCAGTGAGCGACGTGTTGCGCGAACAAGATCCATATTGATATCAATTGGATCAAACTGTGTGCGAAAGTAAGCGTCCAAATAGCGCATCGCCTGATTGACGACGTCACTTTGGTTGCTCAAATCGTTCATCATTTGGAGAGTTTGATGACGCAAAAAACGGATATCACGCTTTGTTGGATCGTTTAGCATTAGATACCCCTTCAATAGAGGTAAAGCGCGTGTAAAAGTGTTTTGATTTTGTGTCAGTTGTAGACGGTAACCTTTCTCAATGAGAGGTATCAACTGTTGAGCAACGTCCTTAAGTAATGCTTCGTAAGCGATGCGAGTGCTTTGATCCAAACGGCTAATGTTGAGTGGTAATATCTCTTCATCCAAAGCCTTAGAACCTTTAAGCCACGCCCCATAAGAAGGCTCTATTGCTTTCGTCGCCTTCGCTAAAAGCTCATTGAATCTTGCATCTTGCTCCACTTGCGATTTGTCATCGATACTCAAGAGTTGATTCATCACGTGTAAGTTACTGTCTAATGTCGTGAAAAAGAAGTAACTGCCCCCAGTAAGCAGGATAATAGAGCCGAGTATTGCCAAACGGCTTTGTCTCTGAATTAGACGAAGATACGTCTTGTTTTCGCCCGCAAAGTCGCTTTCCGGCAATATTTGTGAATCAATCAGAAAGCGAGAGAAATAAGGCGTTTCTGTTAACTGTGTATGCTCTGACGCGATAATAGGTAAGTTGAAGTAATTACTACAACTTTTTGCAAGCAAATTGTACTTGCGACCGCCTTGCAGACTCGAACTAAAGAAAATCTCACGGATGTCTAGTGAATAGACACCGTTGTTAACATCACATAGACGCTCAAGCACATAGCTGACTTCAGACTGACATAGCTCAAACTGCTTAGGGAAAGCGAGTATTGCTTGTTTCTCATCAATGTCCGTTGAATTAGCGGATGCATCTAGCGCATTACTTTCAAGCACTCTCACTAGATTTCGATAGCTATCGCGGTAGTACTCTGCAAATACACCCTTGGCTTCTTTTAGTGGGATAGAGAGGAACTCAACACGTGTCTTGAGAGAGCTAAAGTGCATGTATTCTTTAAAGCCATCTAACTTGTCTAGCTTTGACATAATCAAATAGATTGGCAATGCTGAAGACGTTTTAGAGTTGATGGTACTCAAGCGCGCCAATAACGACGAAATGGTGTACTCTTTTTGTTCTGGCTCAGAGACGATCATGAACTCGAAATCGATGAAGAATAGACACCCAGAAAATGGCTTTCTAGGTCGATGATGAATAACTTCTTCAATGAACGTATTCCATAAAGAAGCATCACTGCTTGATACTTCCTGGAACACTAAGCGTTGGTCTGGTTTGATGTATACAGCGCTGTCAGATTCGTACCATTCAAAAAAGTCATTCTTAGCGGTTCTAGTGCGATCCATCGGTTTAATTGCACTAGAATTAAATAAAAATTGACGTCGCCCTGACCCTTTATTACCAAGCATCAGGTAAATTGGTTTCTTGCCTGAGTTAGCAAGAAGAGGCTGGATAACCATAGAAAGTGCTTCTTCCTCGGTTTCCAAATGTTGAGCTTTAGCGTTGTTCTTTTTCTTCAACCATAATGTGAATTGAAAAATGACGTAAACAATGGCGATAGCACCAAGGGTCAGCCAAAGATAAATTTGATCGATTTCGTCAAGAAAAAGCAGATAAATAGTGGTGATAATTGCAGCCACTAAAAACATCAATATGGTAGAAATCACCACTGGATTTCTAAACAGTTTTTGTTTGAACATAAGCCTAAAACTTCTTTAATTGTATTGTTATTTATTGTCAGTTTTTTCAGCTTGTAGCTGACTCAATTTATATAGGTAGATGTTCAGTAAAAGGGTTGCGCGGTCAATTTCCTTTTGCTGTGAATACTTTTCAGCGTATTCAATACGACCTAAAAGCGGGAATAACGAGTTACTGTATTCGTACGCCTTTTCAGAGTTCTTATCTACATTCTGTCTAGCTACGTTGGCAAACACCGTTCTTGCGTCTGAGAATCGCTTATAAACATCCATAAACTGGTCTTCTAAATGGGCGCTCTGTGTCAAAAAGTTCTGACGTAGTTGCTGTGCAGAAGACGAATCCGGATAGATTGCGATTAATTCATTGGTCAAGCTATCGAGCTCGCTGACGTTACTTACTTTTGCCGAGTCTAAAAACCAGTTATTCATCATAATATCGACACGATTAATGGCCTGCGTTTTCAATGACTGAGCATATTTTTTATTTTCGTAATCTAACGAGGCGACCAAACTTACAAGTTCATTAAGTGAAGCTTGATTAATTTTTTGTTCCAATGTTCGATAACGTTGTTGCTCGTACATGAAATGTGAACATATCGCAGTAACAATCAAACCAATAACGAAGTAGATCATAAATCGACCAGACTTTGCCGGTGATGCTTTCTCTTGGCTATTTAGGTTGGGTAATGACACCGGTGCCGGAGAGGGAGACACATTCACTTTAATTTCAGGTGCCTTCTGCGTTGCTGCAGGAGCGCTAGTGTTGGCTTGTTTTTTCTCGCGTAACTCAGCCGCAATCTGTTGTTCTTTTATCTGCTCAATCCATTGATTCAAAATACGGCGAATGCGACCTAATGACGGCGCTTCAATACCGTAATGAAGACGAAGCTCTTCCTCAATCCTCAAGCATAATTGATGTGCTGCCTCTATCAATGGAAGCTCTTCTGGTAACGCCCGATGCTTATTAATTCGTTTTTCAGTATGCTCTACCATCCATTCAATAGCGCTCATTCGTGCCTTTGACTTTGAATGCTCTGGATACGCGTTGAACCAATATACGACACACACATCAAGTATTGAGTTTAACCCTTCAACAAGGCCTCTTAAGCCGTCGTTATAGGTTGACGCAACGGTAAAGTAACAGCAACAACGTAGGTCTTTCGCTTGGGTACTCAAGATCTTTTTTGAGAGTGTTTGAACCGTTTTCCACGAGACTCTCCCTGTGACTTTATTCAGGTTGTTTATTTGACGTTTAATTTCGTCAAAATCCTCAGAACCATTAGGATTAGAGCCGCTTGGGTTATTTTCATCGATTGGTCTTCGAGCGAAGTCGGTAAAAAACATAAAGAAAGTTCCAACTGATCATATAGAAGTATTAAGTTATATAGGATTTCACTACTGTTATATTAAATTATAAGCAGTGCACATCTGCCGCAATTCTATAGACAAAATAAGCGGATTAGATAATAAAAATTCATTAAAAGAAATTAAATTACTTTTAGTGTGATCTTTGTTCATAATATTAATATCAATAGTTAAGTATATTTATAAGAAGAAACTTATATATGAAGATGAGAACGTTGATTAAAAAGTAACTAAATTGTTATCGGAGATTACGGTTTGTTCAATTAGCAATCAAATTCTGTGACTTCTATTTAAATAGAAAGATTTACTGTCTCGTCACTTAATCTGTAGTCGGTTCTTTAGTTTTTGTTTGTAGGTAAAACAACCAACCTGATAGTTGAAATGTATTAAATTATAGGTGTTTTTTTAGGCTTATTGAAAAAGAGAATATAATTGATATCTTTCGCCTCTAAGTAGAATATCGGTTTTCCTAGAGGGACGAAATGCTAAAACCAAGTCAAATTGGGCTGATTTCAGCCATGTGTCTATTTTCTTCTGTTGCAATGGCAAAAGGGGAGCGATATGGACTCTCTACCAGTATCTTGACTATCGATAGCATTAAATACGATGAAGGTAAAAGTGGTGAGCAGGATACGCTTAGGTTCGGCTTGGTTCATACTCGTCCTATTGATGAAAACAATAACCGTTGGCGTTGGTGGTTAGGGCTAAACTATCTAGCAGAAGATATTGAAGCGCCAGCAAACGGCTTATATCAAGAAGCGACGAACTATGAACTTCGTGTTGTTCCTCAATATGCGTTGACTTCTTGGAGGGTTTTCACGCCATATGTTGGTGCGGGCTTGTCTGTCGGTTACTCGCAATATTCTAATCGCTGGCAAGTAGACCAAGAGGGCTATCGTTATGAGAGTGTTGAAGACATCGACCAGTTTGAGTTAGGTGCGGTTGTGACCCTTGGTACTGCTATAAAGTTAGGCAGTAATCCTGACGCCCATATACAAATTATCCCGCAGGCCTCTTATATCCTTCCGGTTGTAAATGATGGAATTGGTGGGCTTGAACTATCAGTTTCTTTGCTCTTTTGAGGTTCGTAAATGTACTCAAATCAGCTAGTTTTATTTATCTCAAAGTGTCCAGAGGAATACACCGGTGCAAAGCATATTGAAATGCCTGAAAGTGGTGGTTCGATAGGTCGTTCCCCAAGCTGTAGCGTGTCTTTAGCCGATCACAACCGCTTTATATCGGGCACTCATTGTTTGCTCAGCGTGTATGGAGATACCTACTATATAAGTGACGTATCAACTAATGGCACAATGGTAAATGGGAATAAAATACTAAAAAATCAACCCGTTGCGATAGTTGATGGCGACATCATTTCTTTAGGGCAATATGAGATTGGTGTTTCTCTTGAGCACGTTACCTCAACACTAGACATCGCCGCTGATATTGCTCCTGAGCGAGTATCTAGCGATCCTCTGGTTAGTCTAGGAGATGCGGTTGTCGAAGAGGAAGAAAAAGTCGGTGCCTTAGAAGATTTGTTTATGGAGACTAAACAGGATGACATTGATTGTCATGATCCTGTTGCTCACCTTAACTTTTCGATGCAGCGAGATGACGATTACTTAATTCGTGATAATGAGCGTACAGAATCTGAACAACCTAGAACCGTGGAAAGCACGCGTCAGGTGGTCGATGACAGTTTCAGTATATATTCCGAATTTGATCAACCAAGCCTAATCCCTGAAGACTGGATGGCTGCGGAAACCAAGAGTAACGCATCAGTCAATGACGCATTAGCGCCAGAAAGCGGTAAGCCACATAGAGCCGATATTGCCTCAGCTGAGGTGATGCAACCTGGCACAGTAGCCCCAGATAGCGCGATTCAAAGACAACATCGTACGCCTAATGTAACTGAGATGGTCGTAGAGCAGGCTAATACAGGGTCAAAATGGGAAGAGATGACCCAATCTTTTACGCCTTCTCCTAACACTAATCAGCAACTTCAAATACTTACGGAGCATCATGCGATAAACACCACGACGAAAGCACAAGTCGATACTGATGCGGCCGTTTGCTCTCAAGATATAGCGCAAGCGTTTTTTGATGGTTTGGGTATTCGAAATCCAGAGTTGATGACAAACGAGGCGCAGTTATTCAAGCAAATGGGCACTTGCTTGCGTTTATGTATTGATAACCTACAGAAAGAGTTGCACGAAGTGGAATCGTTAAAAGATGAGCAGAGTGCGAGTGAGGCTAACTCGAACATTGCAGAGCTAATGCTCACTTTGAATAGTCAGCAATTACTGGCTCCAAATGAACTGGTTGAACAAATGCTCGATGAGCTGAACGACCACCAAGTGATGCTTAACAAAGCACTGAATGAGCTCGTTTTAGAACAGTCTGAAACGAACGATCCCGTAGCATTTGCTAACAGGGTCGCTAGCCAGTCTTTGTTCTCAACTAAGTCAAAGCTGTGGGCCGAATACCTAGATTTCTACACTAATAATCGTCGCCTGCTTAATGAAACATCCTTAAAAGGGCTGATTAAGAAAAACTATAACAAAGTGATTAAGGGAAACCATGCGTAGTATCGCTGTATTACTCGGATTTGCCATGTTGTCCGGTTGTTCCATGTGGGATCAATTTAAAGAGTCCACGGGTATCACACCAGAAACTTCGTCGATTGAATTGGTTATTGAGGCATCACCTGTACTCAATGTGAGAAATGGGGGCCAGTCATCTCCAGTTATTCTTCGTCTTCACGAATTAAGTTCGCCAGTATTGTTCCGAAGCTTAGATTTCTTTGCCTTGTTTGAGAGCGATAAAGCGTCGTTGGGTGATGAGTACATCAAACGTTACGAATATCAAATACAGCCAGGTGGAAAAGTTCATGAAATGCTAACTCTAGACCCTGACACTCGTGCCGTCGGTTTTTCAGTGGCTTTTCGTGATATTGATGGTTCGTCATGGCGAAAAGTGGAAGTTATTGAAGAGAAGAGCGAGTACTACATCAAGCTCAAGTTAGAGGGCAGTGAGTTAATTTCTGATAACACTCGCGGCATTGAACAGGTTTACTTTTAAGGGATAGAAACATGTCTTTATACAATCCAGTTGTTTGGCAAGATGGAATGTTCATGAAGCCGCAGCATTTTCAACAACTCGATCGTTCGCAAAGTAAACTATCGAGCCTACTGAGTGCCAATGCATCGCCTTTGCATTGGGGAGTTAAACGTTTAGAAATCAACTCTCAGTTACTAGCACTGGGTAAAATCGGTATTACTCGTGCTGAAGGTATTTTACAAGACCGGACACCATTTGAGCTTCCGTTGCTTGCTGAGCTGCCTGAAGTGAAAGATGTAGATCCTTCGATTGCCGATAAAGTCGTTTATTTGTGCTGTCCGTTACCATCGGAACGTTCTGAGTTATTTGGTACCAAAAAAGACGGTGCGCGCTATACGATGGAATCTCAAGAAGCGGTTGACGCTTGTTATGATTCGGAAGACATGGCAAATATCGTCGTCGGTAAGCTTAACTTTTGCTTAATGTACGATCATGAAGATAAGAGTGCTTACACGTCTATTCCGATCTTAAAGATCTCAGAAGTGAAGCCTGATGGCAGCGTGATCTTAGATGATAGTTTCATTCCTACCTGTATCGATATTCATGCGTCGACAGTACTGAGTAAATTTGCGACCGAGTTTGCTTCTATGTTGAAGCATCGCGCGGAATCGATAGTCCAGCGATTAGGGGTGGTGGATCAACAAGGCGTATCATCGGTTTCTGACTTTATGCTATTGCAAGCGCTCAACCGATACGAACCCTTATTTTGGCATTTCGCCAGCACAGAAGCTGTGCATCCTGAGTCTTTGTATCGAATTCTTCTTCAGGCAGAGGGTGAGCTTTCGACGCTGTGCTCAACGACACGCCGACCTATTGAGTTTACGAAGTACAATCATGGTGATCTTACTAGCTGTCTTTCTCGCGTCCTAGACAGTGCGAAAATGACATTGAGCGTGATGTCTGAGCAAAGAGCAATTCCACTGACCTTAAAAGATCAGAACTATGGCATCAGAACGGCAGCAATCCCTGACAATAAGATCATTGATACGACAACCTTTATCCTCGCAGTTAAAGCCGACGTGACCTTGGATGTTCTGCATACCCAGTTTGTCAGCCAAACGAAGATCGGTTCTATCGATAACATACGTGACTTGATTAACCTTCAACTGCCTGGGATTGAGATCAAACCAATGCCAGTTGTGCCACGCGCGCTGCCGTATCACGCTGGCTACACCTATTTCGAGCTCGATAAAACGGGCGAAGAGTGGATGGCATTGAAGAACACTGCTGCGATTGCGATTCACGTTGCGGGCGATTTCGCTAACTTATCATTGCAACTTTGGGCCGTTCGTCTATGAGTTACGCAGAAACCGACGTCACCGTAGTCTTATTCCAACCAGAGCCTGGCAAACCAATGGAGGTAATGCCAGCGCCTGACTTGTCGAGAAACATAGCAGTACAAGATCTATCTATCGATAACATGGGTATTAACCCGCTAGTGGACCAGTTCTCATGGTTGATCGCCAGTCTGTCTTGTATGTCTTCGATCCCTTGGCTTGATGACCCGATGCCATTTCGTGAACAAGTGGCACGTGAGATTCGAAAAGGTGAACGAAAACTTAATGAAATGGAGCTCGATCGTGCTTCGGTTCTTGTTATTCGTTACTGCTTGTGTGCGGCGATTGATGAATCTGTTTGTCGGCAAGAATGGGGAGCAAATAGTCACTGGAGCCAGAACAGCTTACTGTCTGAATTCCACAACGAGACATCTGGTGGTGACAAGTTTTTCGTTATTCTCGACCGCTTAAAAGCCGACCCTCGCAAATACCGTCACGTTATAGAGTTTCTCTATTTATTGCTTCAACTTGGTTTCCAAGGCAAGTACGGCCGTGAAGAGCGTGGCAACGAAAAGCTAGCGGAAATTGGCAGCACCATTTATCGATTAGTGCGAGATGACCGCCTAGCAGAACAAGAAAAAGTTTCTTTAATCAACCTTAAAGCTAAATATCTAAAGAAGCCGTTAAAAAGGGTAATTTCACCCAAGCTGATCTTAAGTCTTAGTGCGATGACGTTTGCGCTTATGTATGCGGCAACCTACATCGTCATAGACTTAAAATTTCAGCAACTGCTTGAAATGTATAGATAACCAGAGATCTAAAATGAGATCTTCTGCCAGTTTTAGGGTTTATTGTGAATATCACTGGTCTTTTAGTGAAATTCACTAGTTATTTAGAGAGATTGCAATGTGCGATCTCTTTTATCATTCAATCAATAAAATTCAAATGGATTGATTATGGGCGTAACAGTTGGTGCGAATGGACTTTCGATAGTTCATAAAGGCTCAGGTGGTGAAGCGAATGCAACGCTCCCAGATGTTTGTTTAACTAAGGTCGGCAAGCCAGTCGTCCCTATCCCTTATGGCAACAATGCTAAATCAGCAGACCTTGCTGGTGGGACTACGACAGTCTCTATGGATGGCGGTAACAGTGTCGCTATCAAGGGCAGTACGTTCTCAAAAAGTACCGGCGATGCGGGCGGTGACAGAAAAGGCGTTTCCTCAGGCACGATAGAAGCCGAAGCAAAATTCATTTCAGCCTCACCAACAGTCAAGTTTGAAGGCAAGGGCGTATGTCGCCTGTCCGATCAAATGACCATGAACAAAGCTAACACTATGTGTTTGGGTGGCGCACAAAACCCATCGGTTTCTGTGACTGAAGAGCAGGAAGGGACGTATACGGTTGATTTGTATCTCTCATACTCAGACGGTGAACCCGTTCAAGGCGCAACATACACTCTCACAGATCAATCTGGCGCGGTGTTTGAAGGAACTCTCGACGACAACGGTAAAGCATCTGTTGGTGGCGTTGCTCCGGGGGAGTTTGCTATAGAGTACGGCGAGGACAGCCGTGATTTTATGCCAAATGTCCCAACCAAGACCAACCCGAACTTTGATCCAAGTGCAAACGCGCAGCTAATTATTGAAGAAGCTAAGCGTGGAGAAGTCGGTTTCTGGGAGAATGCGTGGAAGAGAATGTCTGGTGCTGCAAGCTGGGTTTGGGGCGTCATTCTTGGTGACTTTAACGATGATGCCTCCGTAGAACAGATTATTGCCAATACGGCCCTGACCATGATCCCTGTTGTCGATCAAGCAGCAGATGTCCGCGATTTATCAGCGAACATTATGACGTTGTTGAATGAGGAAGAACGTGAAAAGTCGGAAAACTGGCTAGCTCTTTCATTAACGCTTATCGGTTGTGTCCCGACATTTGGTAGTGCAGTCAAAGGCACTTGTAAAGTTGCGTTAAAAGGCGGTAAAGGAACATCAAAAGATACTTTGCTTGCTGTTTTAAGAGGCATGGGTAAAGGCGATCCAGAAAAATTCCTACGCACGTTAGATTGGATGGATTATGCAAAACAGACCAGCCAGATTGTTAGCGATGTTCTAAAACCTTGCATTGAAGTGGCAACTGAGTTGGCTTCACACGCAAACAGAATGGGTGCAGATGAGCTCGGTACGTATTTCTTGAAGTTAGCGGATGAGGTAAAAATCATCGATAAGATGGTACCGGATAAGCTTAAAGAAGCGATGGGCGAGTTTGATGACCTTTTTGCTCGAATTTTAGGTAAGAGTGAGAAAACTTACCCAGCAAAAGTAAAACATAATACTGGCGAGTCTGCACAGTCAGGAAAGAGTTCTGCGAAGGCAAATGAGGATAAAGGGACTAAAACAGTTCGTTGTAGAGTGTGTAAGCGGGCAATCGCCGATAAACGACATAAGAAAAAATGTGTCCTTCCAGGAAGGAAAAAATGAGTATGAGCAATAACGGTTTTTCTCGACATGTTTCTGGTGAAGCATTACTAAAGGCCAATCATATATTAGCTGAAAAATGTGATTGTCCTCTTACTGGACATCATCTGATTAGCTTTAATTTGTTCGAAAAGCTATCAACTCAGCGAACAGAACAGATGCGAAACAAAGAATACAGTTGGAACAGTTTAGACAATATAGTAATACTTCCCAGCAGTGACAAAGGTACGGCTAAAAAGGTTGCGTGCAAGTATCGATTGCCTTGGCATTCTAGCGGTCATACGGGTAGAAATACAGTAAGTAAACTTAATCTTAAGAGTGATGAACAAGTGTACTCTAATGCAGAGCCTACCTCGATGTTAAATGGAGGGAATCCAATGAAGAGGGCTAGTATGCTGAACAAAGACAAAAATAAGATTAAAGCATATCCTTCTAAAGCCTATCATAAGTTTGTAAAGCAAGAATTGCTAGAGACGTTGGAAAAGCTACACTGTGAAATGCCACCTCCTGTATATCGAAAAGAACTGAATGATCTTTCGGAAAGAATTTGTGACATGATAAGTGAATTTACGATATTGCTTCACAATACAGGAGGTGACTTTTCTCCAAAAGGAAATGGTTGTAGAAGCTCAGATTGTCAGCAAAGAACACACAAAAATACAACTTGGCCGGAGATAGAAGAAATATGGAGTGGACTTTTTTATAAGAAAGCCCTTAAGTTCAATTATCTAAAGGTTGCTAGTAAATTATAGGTTTGAGATGGAAATAGCATACATAAATGAAGACTTTAACGAGGGTGAATCATTATTTATAGCCGTTGATAGTCGGTCGTCTTTCTATGATGATAATGATTTCACTCCCACTTCTTGTATAAGTGAGATTGTGTGGAAAGATGATGATATCTATGAAATGGAAGCGTTAGATTTAATCAGAGGCGGTGCTTTTAATGTCACTAAGCCTATTGCTGAACTAATTATGAGTTTCGACCCATACGGTGTTGAAGTTTATCCCGCAAAATTAACCTGTTCCGGAGACGGAGTGTTAACTGAGCGCTACATAATAGCAGTAGATAACTTAGTAGATGTCGTTGATTATGATAAAAGCATAAAAGTGACTGACGTAACTACTCGTTTTTACTTATCTGATGAAAAGATCAAGGAACTTCCGGATAGCAAGAGGCATGTTTTTAAACCTGTCGGAATGACAAAAACGTTCTTCTCAATCGAGTTGTTTGAAGCGCTTGTCCGTTTAGATGAGGAGGGTAAAATAAACACTAGTATCGTTGCCTTTTCATTTGATACATCCGAAGAGACGCCCCGAGTCTAGTGTAAGTAGGTAAATATAATAATGACTAACTACATAGTTTTATCTAAACAATCTTTGACTGACTTCCCATTCCAGCAAAGCCCTAAGCCAATAGTGCCAATTGAGCCTGATTTACTGCTTGAAATGACCTTTTCTCCAAAGTTATTTATCATCAGCGATATTGCGTCAAAAGTGGAGAAACTGGTCGTACACGGAGTAGAGTGGTTAGACGCTCGTGTCGATTGTTCTCCAAGCCAACCAACAGATGATCAAATTAAAGTTTACGAAGATTATCGAATGCCTTACATCCATCAAACTTATAAATTGACGGACAAAGAAAAACAATACGGCAAGTTAAACTGGTTAGACATCGAGTCAACGGAGTTTGATTTCTCTAAATTAGAAAATATTCCCTTAGAAGAACGATTAATATTTAAACTAGAAGAAGACTTTGGATTAGTTTTTATTCACCAGAGTGTGATTGACCTTCTTAAGAAAGACGTCAAAGACGTTTGGGTAAGGGATGTATAATTAATAGCGCCGAAAGGCGCTTTTTATTTTCTTTAAAATAAAGTATGGTCTCCCTCCTTTTAAAGTGGTAAGTGTTGAATAATTCAACAGTGGTTAGGTAAATGAATAAAATAACTAAACTCGCTTTGGCTTTGTCCGTATTGACATCTATTGTTGGGTGTCAACTGGTGTCAAATACGCCGATGCAATCGACAGCAACGAAGGAAATAATTGAAAAAGCAAAGGCAGAGTTTGATGGACAACGTTTTTATAAGTTGAATGAATATGATGAAGAAATCAACGTTTCAGATGACGGGGTCATTACCTTCAAGTCTTACTTACCACGCAGCGGCGGCTATGAATGGGTACCAATTGTGATACGCGATACTAGTTTTCGTGTTTCTTGCGATTATTTCAGTGAATATGTTGAAGCTGGAATGGTTGTTCAGGTTCAGTTTGTAGGTAAACGCGGGCGCATTGAAAATTACGACAAGCAACGTTGTGAAGAGTTTGGCGAGCCAACATGGCAATAAGATCTATGGATAATTAAAGCGCCGACAGGCGCTTTTTATTTACGTTTTAGTTAACCGTTAGAAAAGATGTAGACCAATCTTCGGAAGATTAGGCAAGCAATGCGTAGTATCTGGTCACAAGTTGGTATGAACTTGCCTTTTAGAAAACGCTAATAAAATCGCTAAACAGCTACATGATAATAGAACGACACCTAAGTTTTGTACTGTTCCAGCCATCGCTAATCCCGTCCCGATCATGATGTAGTACATGAGCCCAAATAAAGCGCCTGCGCTACCTACCTGTTGTTTATAATCAACGAGTGCGTCACTGAGTATATTGGGTATCGCAATCCCATAAGACATGACGACTAACACCATTGGAGCAACAAACCAGATTGATTGGCTCAGAATCAACACACCGACTGATCCCAAACTAAGCAATACTGCTGAGAGCCAAAGTAGTTGGCTTTTTCGAACATTTTTAGACACTAGGGATTTGTTTAAACAACTCCCAAGCAGAGTGCCTAACCCCAGTACCATGCCACTGTATCCAAATTGTTCGGAGTTATACCCAAGTACCGAGAAAGTAAATGCGCCAAGCTGGTAATAAGAAAATAGAGCAATGTTATACAAAGCAACCAGTAATCCTGAGCGCCAAATTCGCGCGTCTCTTACCATTTTCCAGCTAAGTTGATGCAACCGTACTGGTGTCTGTTCCTTCTGTGTTTCAGGAAGCTTAATAACGTTGTAAGCGAGCAATACTAACGCGATTAAAAACAAGGCAAAAAACACATAACGGTATCCACCAAGCGCTGTAAGCTGCCCGCCTAATAGCATGCCAACTACCGGGCTGATTGATATACCCATCCCCATTAAGCTAAAGACTTTACTCAGTTCTTGACCGTCAAACGCGTCACGAAGCATGGTCTGTGTGACAACGGATCCTACCGCGATACCAAATGCGCTTAGGGCTCGCGCGGTCATGACAACAGCAAAGCTTTCGGTTTGAGTTGCGAGTAAAGATGCGCAGCCATAGATAAAGAGCCCAATAAGCATGGTGGGCCTTCTTCCCAGTTTATCTGCGAGAACTCCCCAAACTACAACGCCAATGGCAAAAGCTAGGAAGTAAATCGACAATGTTTGGGCTGCTTGTGCGTGGTTTACATCAAATGAAAGAGCGATTGAGCTCAGCGCTGGGCTATAAATAGTTTCTACAATTTGCGGAAACATCAACATAACCAGCATGAGCCATAAAGAGGGCTTAGTATTCATATTGTTACCCATCGTTAATGAAGTTGGCGGGCAGTATAAATGAGGCTATGATTGATCTAATAACAACATAAAAACCAAATACATCAACATTCGGACAAAATGGCGCTTATTAACGAAAAACACAATTTGATGCAGACAAAATTTCTAATTGTGTAGTGGGAATTGCTGCGGATATTAGCAAGCACGACTCAGGTATGCATATGCACAAGAAAGGGCAGTTATTGTACGCACCTCAAGGTTGTATGAGTTTTGCTCTGGAAGACTCGATTTGTATTTTGCCACCGACAAAGGCGGTTTGGATCCCACCTAATACGCCGCATCGCGCACTAATGACGAATGTGGTGGCGTATCGATCTTTGTATTTTGATTGTGAGGAGTTTGCCTGTCCGAGTAAGATCACGATGATAGAAGTGAATAATTTACTCCAAGCTCTTATTGATAAAATGTCATTTTGGGAGTGGGATAAGCCTAGCAGCGAGATGGTAAATACGACGGCGCTTTTTTGGGAGGAGTTTTATGCTGCGAAACGTTATTCGTTTCAGTTGCCTTTGCCATCGCATCGGCTCTTAACAACGTTTCGTCGAGAGTTGGTTGAACCTTCATTTCTAGCTCCTTCGCTTACTACTCTTGCAAGCAAAGTTGGGGCAAGCACCAAGACGGTAACACGATTATTTAAGTCGGAAACGGGAATGAACTATCAAGATTGGCGGCAACAGTGGAGGCTTTTAAAAGCAGTTGAATTGTTATCAACGGGCATGCCAGTCAGCGCAGTTGCCGATTGGCTGGAGTTTTCGTCAGACAGTGCTTTTATTGCATTTTTCAAAAAGCAAACTGGACAAACACCTCTGACGTTTATGAAAACCAAGCCTTAAGCGTCAAAATGCTCACACTCTTTCTAGAACAAACCCCAGGTTCACAGGCTCAGCCTATAAAGCATACATAGACAGGTACCAACGTGCAGGTTACTTGTCTTTACTCTGCAGTTTGCGAAAGTATTGCGTAGTAAAATCAACAAAGGCTCGGATGCGTTTTGGTTGATGTCGGTCGTGATGATAAAGGAGTGAAAATTCCACACTCGGAATGCTCCAATTGGTAAACACTTCTTTTAGCTTGCCTGTCTGGAGTTCTTGTTGACAATAAAGTGCTGGCACACGGATGATGCCATTTCCCGCCAAGGCTGCTTTTATCATTACTCTGCCACTCTTACATCGTAACTGTCCACGTATCTGGTGTTCCGTTGACTGCTTTGTATTCGTGTTCTCAAATGCCCACCGTGTCACACTACCTGTCAAACAAACGTGTTTTTCTAAGTCCTTTGGATGAGAAGGATAGCCATATGTTTCTAAATAGTTTGGGCTTGCGTATGTCCCCATTTCCACATCGATCAGTTTGCGAGCGATAAAGTTGGAGTCGTCTAACTTTCCCATTCGAAAAGCGATATCGAATTCATCCGCGATTAAATCGACACGATGGCTACTAAAATCTAAGTTAATGCTCACTTGTGGGTGTTGGATTAGAAATTGAGCAACGATATCTGCGACAACGTCTTCTCCTAAATAGCCCCCCACACAGTTGATACGAATGTCACCTCTTAAGTCTTCTACATCATCAACCACTGCCATAACAGCTTGATCAATATTGTGAAGGGCAGTTTCACACTGTTTATACAGAACCTTGCCTGCTTCGGTGAGGTTCAGTGTTCGAGTGGTCCTTTGTAGCAAAGTGACACCAATCTGTTGCTCCAGATTTGTTATTTGACGTGAAACGTGTGAGCGAGAAACGCCAAGTTGCTCTGCTGCTTTCGTGAAGTTTCCTAGTTGAGCGATTAGGACGAAAGAGCGAATATCCGCAAGGTTGATGTGTGTTTGCATGATGACTTCTTCATAATTCAAAAAAGTATTGTTGCAGTATAACAACAGTGTTTCAACTAGGTCGGTATATATCAACAAACAAAGTTTTCTTAAACTTACCGCCACTGATGTAAACCGTTCGATTAAGGATTCAAAATGAAAAAGTTAATTGTTATTACAGGCGCTAGTTCAGGCATTGGTGAAGCGATTGCACGTCACTTCAGTGAACAGGGCCATGCTCTTCTTTTGTTAGCAAGACGTGTAGAACGTTTGGAAGCATTAAACTTACCAAATACGCTTTGTGAAAAGGTAGATGTGACCGACAAAGCTTCTTTTGAGGCTGCAATTGAGAAAGCTGAAGCGTTGTATGGTCCGGTAGATGCACTTGTAAATAACGCAGGCGTTATGCTTCTCGGTCAGATAGATACTCAGGAAGCATCGGAGTGGAAGCGCATGTTTGATGTGAACGTAATTGGTTTGCTCAATGGCATGCAGTCCGTCCTAGCACCTATGAAAGCACGTAACAGTGGTACGATCATTAACATCAGCTCTATCGCGGGCAAGAAAACATTCCCTGATCATGCTGCTTATTGCGGTACCAAATTTGCGGTTCATGCTATTTCTGAAAACGTACGTGAAGAAGTTGCGTCATCGAATGTTCGCGTTACGACGATTGCACCTGGTGCAGTGGAAACGGAATTACTTTCACATACAACGTCTCAAGATATTAAAGATGGCTATGACGCTTGGAAGGTGGATATGGGCGGCGTGTTGGCAGCAGACGACATCGCACGCGCAGTGCTGTTTGCTTATCAGCAACCGCAAGGTGTATGTGTTCGTGAAATTGCTTTGGCACCGACAAAACAACAACCTTAACATTGAGTTACGGCGATTTTAGGTCACTAAAGCCGTAAAACTTTGCATATCGATTCGTGATTGAGATGGCATCTTTAAACTAAGTTGCGTGAAAATTTAGGTCATCCATTTAAATCCGGACACTAAGTGTGTTATTGCTTATACCCAAGTTACTCAAGGTGAGAAAAACTTTGAGTAATTTGGGTTTTTATTTGGTCTCAACTTTAGGTAGCGGAATTTATTTAGGTCGAAGGCGATAGTTGTGAAGAAAGGAGAGTGTGACGTAAAACAAAATGAAGCAATATCCGTCTCTTAATGAGAATTGATTTCATCAACGTCACAAGCCGTTACAATTATCCGTTAGGTATTATACTTTGTGGGTGGTTAATATTTAACCAAACAAGGAGGTGTGTATGAAACGATTCGCAAACATACTTTTTGCAACACAAGGATTGCCAGGCCATAGTGACGCCCTCGAGCAGGCGATGAGGATTGCATCTAGCAACAAAGTGCCTGTCTCAGGGCTAATAGCGTGTCCTGATTTCCCAACAGACATGATCCAGTATCAGCAAAGTTATGAGCAATCGCTGCAAGACTCCCTCAAACAAAGTATTCACGAATACAGACAGAAGCTGGGACTCTCTGAAGAGGATCTCGCATTTCCTCTTACTGTGAAAAGCAGTGAAAAGCCCGCTGTCTGTATTATTCAAGAAGCATTAGCTGATAACAAAGATCTCATCATCAAAGAAGCTGAACCGCTCGGTGAAGGTGCTGAGGGTTTCAAAGCTATTGATATGACTCTGTTACGAAAATGCCCTTGTCCGCTTTGGTTGCACCGACCAATTGATAAGCCAAGAGATAAACGCCGTGTTGCTGTGGCTATCGACCCATTAACGGCAAGCGATGAACAGCACTCATTAGCCGTGCGTTTACTCGAATTATCGCGTTCGATAGCCGACACCTGCGATAGTCGTTTACACGTGATTTCTTGCTGGGAGTATTACTTAGAAAACTACCTTAATGGTAACGCTTGGATTCAAGTCGATGATGCTGAGTTGAAACATGAACTCGATAAGGCAAAAGCCGATCATAAACAAGCTCTGCAACAGCTGTTGGAGGAGTCTGGGATTACAGGTGAAATTGTGATTCACCACCTGCATGGAAAACCCGACGAAAAGATTCCAGATTACGTAGAAAGTATTGAGGTAGACGTGTTGGTCATGGGTACCTTAGCGAGGACTGGTATATCTGGTTATGTCATTGGTAATACGGCTGAAAATATTTTGCAATCGATTAACTGTAGTTTGGTCGCTCTTAAGCCCGATGGTTTTGTCTCACCGATTCAGTAATTGGGGTGTAACAAAGTTGGGTTTAAGTGATGTTTTAGGTAAAGGAGGGAGATGGATCTCTAGAACATGGAATTATCAATGTATCAATAAGTTATCAGAGGAGAGTGACATGAAAAACCTATGCCCGAAATGCCACACAGAAATGATAGAACGTTCGAATGTTTATGTTTGTCCGAGAAATAATATCGGTGACTGCACCTACGATGCATTCGAGTTAGCTGATGACGATAATCCATATACATTCAGCCAAGAACATGTAAGTAGTGACCTACGTTCTTATGCCGTAGCAGACAGCAAATAGCGGTTTGTATCGGCGTTCCTCTAAGTAGCACTCAGTGATTACTGTTTGCTACTTTTCCCTTAGTTTCATGATCGTTTTTGAAGCGCTTGGGCTAAAACAATACAGTGGAGTTTGTCATTTGCGCCGAATAGGGCGTACCTTCTTATAACAACGAATGGGCTGCGATGTTGAATAACATAACGGGTAAAGAAAACCTGCCGAAAAACCTAGATAATCAGTTGGTCTTACTGATTTTCCCTGCGCTGCCAGTTTTAATCTTCTCTTTTCTCTTCTACATCTATACTCCTGCTGGCGTGAGCTGGAATGCGGAATGGATACCAAGCCTCGATATCAACCTTAGCTTTAGATTAGATGGTCTTTCATTTCTTTTTGCGGGACTGATCAGTGGGATTGGCGCACTGATTCAAATCTACGCTTTGGCTTATTTACGAGAAAGTGATAGCCGGTTTTCCTTTCATTTGTATCTAACCCTATTCATGCTTGCCATGCTAGGGATTGTGATGAGCGATAACATTCTGTTGTTATTTGTTTTCTGGGAACTCACCACCATCACTTCTTACTTACTGATCGGGTTTAATCACGAAAATAAAACGTCTCGGAAAAACGCCTTGCAGTCGCTGATTGTTACCGGTGCTGGTGGACTAGCGTTGCTAGCTGGTCTTATCTTGCTGGGAGCAATGGCAGGGAGTTATGAGCTAAATACCATCATCGAGCAGGCAGACACTATTGCGCAGCATGAATGGTTTATCCCATCTCTAGTGCTCATACTACTCGGTGCATTTACTAAATCTGCGCAATTCCCGTTTCATTTTTGGCTACCTAACGCGATGGCAGCTCCCACTCCGGTCAGTGCGTATTTACACTCGGCAACAATGGTAAAGGCAGGCATTTACCTATTAGCACGTTTATCGCCAGTTTATGCCCACAGCGAGATCTGGTTTTATGCTTTAGTCATCACTGGGAGTATCACGGCCATTTGGTGCACATTTGTCGCATTAAAACAAACTGACTTGAAGCTGATGCTAGCCTACAGCACGAATGTTGCTTTGGGTAAATTAACATTATTACTAGGTATGGGCACAGATTTGGCCGTTAGTGCAGTATTGATGTTTATTCTCGCTCACTCTTTCTATAAAGCTGCGCTGTTTATGGTGGTGGGTAATATCGACAAAGCGACAGGAACACGAGATATTGATCAATTGTACGGCCTGAAGTCAGTTCTCGTCATCAGCATGGTTGCCGGGAGTTTGGCTGCATTGTCTAAAGCGGGGTTCCCGCCGTTGTTAGGCTTTTTGAGCAAAGAATACATGTACAAGTCCGCAGTAGAGCTCAATAACTGGATCGCCTTTGTACTTTTAATCGTGAATATACTGATGGTCGCGCTAACCATTATGCTTATTGCGAGACCATTCTTTGCTCGCCGTGATCTCGTGCCGATTGAAACTAAGCCAGTTGAGACAAAAAAAGCCATGTGGATCTCGCCTTTGCTCTTGGCACTTGGCAGCCTCCTAGTTCCGTTATTCGGTTTGAATTGGTTAGATCGCAATATTATTTTTCCGGGCTCTGCTGACATTCTGCCCACAGCAACTCTTAAAGAGACATCACTATGGCATGGCGTGAATGTACCGTTAGTGTTAAGCGTTATTACGCTAGCGTTGGGGTATGTGGTGTACCGTGTTTATCCTACTGTGTCTGCATTTTTTCAGCGGTTACATTTATTCGTCCCCAAAGCGGAGAATATTTTTGAACGACTATTAGATTGCATGATGACAGTGGCGAAGTGGCAAACGGCGCGGTTACAGCAAAAGAAATTGAGTCGCTATGTCCTATTATTTTTCACGGTACTTGCCGTTGCGTTACTGAGTCAGGTAGCGCTTATTCCTCTGCCTTTGGTTGGCGAACTTTCAAGTGTCACTTTCTATGAGATTGGTATTGCCTTATTGTTGATTGGTGCTGCGCTCGTATGTACGTTGTCCCACGCAAGACTTCTTGCGATTTCTGCGCTTGGTATGATTGGCTTTATGACTACGCTTGTTTTTATGATTTATAGCGCCCCGGACGTTGCGAAGACTTTACTGTTAGTGGAAACATTAATGGTGGTCTTTCTTGCATTGTTAATGCGTCATATGCCACGTCTAACCACCGTGCCCAAGCATTCAATAAAACGTAAAGTAGCGAATATTTGCATAGCAGGTGTGATAGGTGTTTCGGTTACTTTACTTTTGTTAGGAATCACGTCTCAGCCGATGGACTCTTCGGTGTCAGATTTCTTTGCAGAAAACAGTGTCCCGGGTGGACATGGGCGAAACATTGTTAACGTTATTCTGGTCGACTTTC
This sequence comes from Vibrio sp. OY15, assembly GCF_000742455.1. Taxonomy (NCBI): domain Bacteria; kingdom Pseudomonadati; phylum Pseudomonadota; class Gammaproteobacteria; order Vibrionales; family Vibrionaceae; genus Vibrio; species Vibrio sp. OY15. The sequence continues at coordinate 484,183 of NZ_JPIL01000009.1, forward strand.
GCGCATTTGATACATTGGGAGAAGTTGTTGTCGTTGTTATTGCAGGGATTGCGGCAGTGAGTTTGCTTAAGACAAGAGCGAAAAAGCAAAATCGTATCCAATCATTAATTTTTGCAACCACGGCACACATCGTTTCGGCACTCATGCTCGTATTTTCAGTGTATCTGTTGTTACGTGGTCATAACGAACCGGGTGGTGGCTTTATTGGTGCGTTGATTGCCGTTATTGGTTTATCACTTCTCATGTTCGCGGAATCACCGAAATACGTTCGTTCTAGGTTGTATTTCAAACCGTTTCTCATTGCGTTATCTGGCATCGCATTGAGCTTAGTTTCTGGTGCTTTGAGCTTTGCGTTTGATAAACCGTTTTTGACCGGACTGTGGTGGAAAGACGTGATACCACTAGGGACGCCATTGGTTTTTGATGTTGGTGTTTACCTTGCCGTTATAGGTGGCGTGATGGGTATGCTGCTTCGTATTAATGAGGAGCTAGAGTGATGGAAATAGTCTGGAGTGTTGTCGTTGGAGTATTTGTCGCAGCAGGTGTTTATTTAATGCTTGAAAAGCATATCTTGCGCCTTTTGTTCGGCATCATGTTACTCAGTAGTGCGGTTAACCTTGCTATTTTTACCGCTGGAAGGCTGACGCCTGGAGAGCCGCCATTGATTGGCGATAATGCTCTTTTACCACCAGATAGCGCGGCAAATCCTTTACCTCAAGCGCTTATCTTAACTGCGATAGTCATCGGTTTTGGACTACTTATTTTTGCTTTAATGCTGTTCTATCGAGCTTATAAAGACACTGGAACTGCAAACGTCGATGAAATGCAACGTTCTGAGGAGGGTCAATGAGTTCGATTTTGCTTACGTTACCGGTTGTTCTCTCGCTGAGTACGGCGTTGACTATCTTCTTCGTCCGTCGCTCAACAAAAAGTGTTGAGTGGTTGAGCGGTGTAAGTGCGATTTCGAACCTTTTCGTTGCGGGCTTTCTCACAGAAAACATCATAAATAATGGTATTCAAGCCGTTGCTTTTGGTCAGTGGAGTGCGCCATTTGGTATCGTGTTTGTCGCAGATTACCTCAGCGTTGCTATGGTGATGATAACGGCGGTGATTGGTGCGATATGTGTTTTCTACGCGATGGCGGACCTTCACCGAAAGCCCTCCTATAGCAATTACCATGCGCTAATGCACGTGTTGCTTGCTGGCGTTTATGGCGCTTTCCTGACTGGAGATATTTTTAATCTGTATGTTTGGTTTGAGGTCATGCTCATTTCATCATTTGGTTTAATGGTGTTAGATGCAACGAAAACTCAAGTTGATGGTGCAGTAAAGTACGTGATGTTGAACCTGATTTCGACGCTGGTATTCTTACTTGCTATCGGTTTATTGTATGGCGCAACGGGCACCTTGAACTTGGCCGATCTCTACACCAAAGTTGGGGGAAATGAATTGAGCATCAACATGATGCTGTCCGCGCTGTTTTTGTTTGCCTTCTCTATTAAAGCGGCACTCTTTCCTTTATTTGCTTGGTTGCCCGCTTCTTATCACACGTTGCCAAGCGGTGTGGTGGCACTGTTTGCCGCGTTGCTTACTAAAGTCGGTGTATACGCGTTGATAAGAGTCTTCACCTTAGTATTTCCGCTCGCCGAGAGTGGCTGGCAACCGACGTTAATTTGGGTCGCAGGGCTAACCATGTTAACGGGCGTTTTAGGAGCGGCTAGCCAATTCGACATTAAGAAAATTCTTTCTTTTCATATTATTAGCCAAATAGGCTATATGATCATGGGGTTGGCTATTTACACTCCCTTAGCTTTAGCCGGTGCCATTTTCTACATTGTTCATCACATCATTGTAAAAGCGAATTTGTTCTTAATAGGTGGATTCATCGAGCGCAAATATGGCTCTAGTCAACTTGAACATTTGGGTGGGGTATACAAAGCTATGCCTTGGTTGGCGTTCTTGTTTCTTGTCCCTGCGTTTTCTCTGGCCGGTTTTCCACCGCTATCGGGTTTCTGGGGAAAGCTATTGGTCATCAAGTCGAGCATACAGGCTGAATATTACTGGTTAGCAGGTACCGCGTTATTGGTGGGGTTGCTTACCGTCTACTCGATGACGAAAATTTGGAGTGAGGCATTTTGGAAAAAGCCATTTAGAGAGAAGCCAGAACAGACTCTGCAGGCCAAAGTACATTGGTTGTACTGCGTTCCAATTATTGTATTGACGACGTTGACGCTAATCATTGGCTTAGTGGCGGAGCCTTTTTATCAATTTTCCGTTCAAGCTGCAGAACAACTGTTAAATCCGACTGAATACATCAGAGTGGTGTTAGGAGGAAATACATGATCTATCTATTCCTCAATTTTTTCTTAGCGTTAGCGTGGATGATGCTTAATGGCAGCTATTCGAGTCTGAATTTTGTTGTCGGATTTACGGTCGGTTTTTTTGCTTTAAGGTTGAGTCAACCATTTGGATTGAAAACGAGCTATTTTCAACGTTTTGCATCTGCATTGAAGTTATTGGTGTACTTCGCTTATGAAATGGTTATATCGGTTGCGAAAGTGGTGTGGGACGTCGTGACACCTACTCATTTGAGTCAGCCTGATATCGTTTATGTCCCTCTGGAGGTCGATTCTGACCTAGAAATCACATTACTGGCGAACATGGTTTCTTTAACACCGGGTACGCTTAGTTTGGATGTTACGGCTGATAAAAAGTATCTTATCGTTCATGCCATGTTTGCACCTGAACATGAAGAGGTTATTCGCGGAATTAAAGATGGGTTAGAGCATCGAATTTTGGAGGTGACGCGTGGATAGTTGGCTGCAAATAACGGTCACTTTTGCCTATTCTGGGCTACTACTCAGCTTTGTTATGGCTTTTGCTCGTTTAATTCTAGGACCAACGCTAGCTGATCGAGTTGTGGCGTTAGATCTGATTTCATTTATCACTATCGGATTTATTACGGTTTACACCTTAGACAGCGGTGAGGACGCTCTGTTAGATATCGCCATTACATTAGGTTTGGTTGCATTTCTGGGCACGATCGCATTTGCACGTTTGATCGTTAAAAGAAAGGAGAAAGAATAATGGACGTGTTGATTGGACTATTTTTATGCTTAGGAACATTATTGACCTTGGTTGCAAGTCTAGGTGTCCTGAGGCTTCCTGATTTGTATACCCGAATGCATGCAGCGACCAAAGCTGGAACTGTCGGAGTGAGCTGCTTGTTATTAGCGGTCGCTTTCTCACTTCCTGAAGTTACCGTGATCTCTCGGGTTATCGGTACGATGTTGTTTATCGTTCTCACTGCTCCAGTCGCCTCCCACCTGCTCGGCAGAGCAATGCGAGAGGTCGGATATAAGATTTGGCGCAATGATTAACCATTAGCGTCGAATAGTACTACGTCCTAGTTGAAATAAACTCGAAGCTGTATTGATGAAGTCGGAAGTAATTGACGGTATATTCAAATGCACGACCATCTTCTAGGTAACCAGTGGACTCAACTTTTAGAATAGGGGAAGCTTCTGATTCATTCAGGTATGAGGCCGTCCCTGCATCTAACAAGTACGGTTTGACAGACTGACTGCTTTTCGCAATTTTCAATCCTTTGCTATTTTCAATGTACTCATATTTAGAACCATTCATTATGGCTATGCTCAAGTCTGGAAATAACACTGCTGGCATATGAGTGACTTCGTAAATTTCAGGCTCATCATTAATATATCTGAGCCTATGTATTTCATATGTATCATCATTGGGCGAGAGATTTAACTGCTTAGCAACCTGCTCATTCGGCTTTTTAAGTTCGAACTTTATGACTTGAGAGCTAGGCGTTTTCCCCTGTTTACTGACTTCCTCGATAAAACCCAGCAAATGTAAGGCATCATGTTGGGCTTTTAGATCGTTTACATAAGTTCCACTACCTCTTGTCCGACTAATTAAATTATTGTCGACCAGAATTTGTAAGCTTTTTCTGATGGTTACGCGGCTTACGGAAAACTCTTCTTGCAAATCACTCTCTTTTGGAAGCATCGATTTAGGTTGTAGTTCCCCATCTTTGATCTTTTTTTCTAATCGTTCCGCAATGTCTATGTATTTGGGTTTCATAATACCTCGCTAAGTCTTGGATCATGATAGCAAGAATGTGATCTGAGATGTAGTTAATACTTTTCCTTAGGATCTTTGTGTGATTTTTATCTCGTATCTTTGTGCTTATACTTTAAATGTATCATAAAAGTATTAATACTTATTTTATACATTTTCAGGATAAACATTTGAGGTAGCGAAATGAAACGTCAAAAATTAACGATTGTTGGTGCTGGCAGTACATACACACTTGGTATGATGAACAGCCTTATTGCCGAAAAAGATAACTTTCCACTCGCAAAAGTCGTGTTTTACGACATAGATGAGAAACGCCAAGAATCGAATGCATTAGCTACTGAAATTCTATTGCGAGAACACTATCCAGAAGTTGAAGAGTTTGTTTATACAACGGATAAATCTGTCGCATTCGCAGATTCGGACTTTTTCTTTATCCAGATCCGCACTGGTGGGTTGGCCATGCGCGAGCGCGATGAACAAATCCCGCTATCCAACTCTTGTGTTGGGCAAGAGACATGTGGCGCGGGAGGAATGGCATATGGACTTCGCTCTATCGGCGATATGATCCAGCTAGTGAACGAGATCCGACAAACGTGTCCAGATGCGTGGATTCTTAATTACACCAACCCAGCGGCAATTGTCGCTGAAGCTTTAAATCGTGAATTTCCGCATGATAAGCGAATTCTAAATATTTGTGATATGCCAGCAGCGATTATGGTCAGCTATGCGCAATTGTTAGGGTGTGAAATTTGGGACTTTGTTCCTGAATATTTTGGGCTTAATCACTATGGCTGGTTTACCAAAATTCGTAACAAACAGGGTGAAGACTTAACGGATAAAATTAAAAATATCATCCTAAAAGAAGGGATCAGTGCGGTTGATGCGGAAATAGCGGATGACCCATCGTGGCAAGCCACATTCAAAAACATGAGAACAATGCTTGCTGATAATCCAGAGTTTTTGCCGAATACGTATCTTCAATACTATTTGTACCCTGAAAAAATGGTGGCGAAAGAGGATATCAATAATACTCGCGCAAGGCAGGTAATTAACGGCCGTGAGAAACGAGTGTTCGATTTGAACGCAAGAATAATTGAAGCGGGCACCACGAAGCACGAAACACTGCATGCCGATATCCATGGTCGATACATGGTGAGAGTCGCGGCTTCGCTCGCCTACAACTTGAGCGATGTGTATCTCGTCATCGTACCGAATAATGGTGCTATTACAAATTTACAAAATGACGCCATGGTAGAAGTTCCAGCTGCGCTAACTAGTGATGGACCGAAAGCTTTTACTGTAGGAAAAATCCCAACCTTCCAAAAAGCCATGATTGAGAGCCAACTTGGTTACGAGAAATTAGTCGTGGATGCTTGGTACGAAGGAAGTCAGCAAAAGCTGATTAATGCACTCACACTTAACCGTACCGTGGTTAATGTGCCAAAAGCTAAAGAAATAACAAAACAATTACTAGAAGAAAATAAAGCCTACCTTCCTCAATTTTTTCAATAACAACTGGACGTTCGGGGCCTACTTGTAGGCTCCGTGAATGAAACAAGAGGTTTATATGAAAGACATTATTCAAAGGTTCGGAGCCGCGATGTTTGTTCCCGTTCTATTATTTCCAGCAGCGGGCATGTTATTGGGTTTCTCTGTTGTGCTGTTAAATCAAGAAGTGTTTCCTTGGGCACTAGAGGGGAGTGCTTGGGTTAAAGTCTCGACGATCATTTTACAGGCATCTCTCGCTGTATTTAAAAATATGGCACTTATTTTTGCCGTTGGGTTACCTATCGCTTTAGCTAAAAAAGCATCTGGTCGCGCTGTACTTGCAACACTCGTTTCCTACATTACGTTTAACTACGTTATTGGTGGAATCCTTCAATTTTGGGGACCAGAACTGGGCGTTAACTATACGGAAGGTGAGCGAGGTTTGACTGAAGTTGGTGGCATTCTAACGCTTGATACCAACTTGCTAGGTGCCATTTTAATTGCAAGTCTCTCTGTTTGGGTTCACAACCGATTCTTTGATAAAAAGCTACCGGATTGGGCAGCTGTATTTGGCGGAACGCCATTGGTTGTGATCATTAGTTTCCCAATTATGGTCGTGATGGCAATTCTAACTTGTTTGACTTGGCCAAGTATTCAGCATGGTATTAATAATCTGCAATCATTCTTGGTTTCTGCTGGATCGTTAGGGGTATGGCTATTTACGTTTTTAGAGCGAATCATGATACCAACGGGGTTGCATCATTTCGTATATGGTCCCGTTTTTTATGGGCCAGTTGCAGTCGATGGCGGAACGGTTGCCTATTGGATTCAAAATATACAGACATTCGCCCAGAGCTCGGAAAGTTTAACGACACAATTTCCTCAGGGTGGTTTGATGTTGACGGGAATGGGTAAAGTGTTTGGTTGTACGGGTATCGCACTAGCACTCTATTCAGTTGCGAAAAAAGAAAACAAAAAGATGGTGATGGGGTTAGTGCTCGGAGCCGCAATCACAGCAATTCTTACAGGGATCACCGAACCAATAGAGTTTACATTCTTATTTATCGCACCTGCGCTGTTTGCTTTGCATGCGTTGTTATCTGCGACAATGGCAACGATCGCCTTTATGTTTGGTGTTTCCGGTAACTTTCAGACTGGCTTGATAGACTTCATTTTCCAAAACTGGTTGCCTTTGGCTGGTAACCATGCGGGAACATACGTGATTCAGATTATTATTGGTCTCATGTTTACTGGTGTTTACTTTGTTACGTTTCGCGCGCTTATTTTAAAATACAACATACTTACTCCGGGACGTGAAGGTGCAGATAGTAAGTTATATTCAAAAGCTGACTACAAAGAAGCGAAAGCGGTCCATAACAGTAGCGCAAGTCCGTCACAAGCTAGTGCCTTTATTGAAGGTTTGGGTGGAAAAGAAAACATTGAATTGTTAACTAATTGCGCGACGCGTCTGCGTGTTAAAGTTAAAGATGTCTCTCTGGTAAAGGAGAACGCATTTTTCACACAGCACGGAGCGGTGAATATTGTTAGAAATCAAGAGAGCCTTCAAATCATCGTTGGTTTAACGGTGCCACAAGTTCGCGAAGATATGAGCCAACTGATAAAAGCTTAACCCCCAAACTAATGCTCCAGCTCATATGGCTCAAAGGTGAGATAGAATTATCTCACCTTTTTTGTGTACATGAAGCATATTTCGCGCAGTTTCCACGAAAGTGGGGAGGAGTTATCGAGCGAGCTAAAATATTATAGTTAGGTTATACCCGTCTGTATTGTGGGAAGACTTGTTGAGCCTCTAAGTGACAGTGGCGCCACTTTCTATGTTGAAAAGCGTTTTAATTTCTTCCAGCACTTCTGGGTTAGCAATAGCACCAATGTTTTTTACAGCTTGTCCGTTTACCAATTGTTTCACTGCTAACTCAACCAATTTGCCTGAGCGCGTTTTAGGAATATCACTGATAGCAAAAATTTGTCGTGGGACATGGCGCGGTGAACATTTTGTTTTCAATGTTTGGCTAATTGAATCGGTGAGTTGTTGGGTTAACTCGACGTTGTGAGCGAGTTTTACTAGTAACCAGATTTCTTCAGACTGCTGGTTTAACTTGCCGACAGCGATGGAGTCTTCAACCTCGGGTAACGCGTTCACTTGTTGATAGATTTCAGCGGTACCGATTCGTACGCCGCCTGGATTTAAGGTTGCGTCACTACGGCCATAAAAAATAAAGCCGCCATGTTCGGTTTGCATCACATCGTCGCCATGGTGCCAGATATCGGTAAACTTGCTCCAATAAGCGTTGTGATAACGTTCGCCGTTGTCGTTCCAGAAACCAATAGGGAAGTTAGGTAGTGAGTTATTACAAGTCAGTTCGCCACGTTTTTGCGTAATAGTATGTCCATCATCCTCTAGAACACGTGCGTCGATTCCCAGCCCTGCGCCTTGGCATTCACCTTTGTAAACTGGTGAGATTGGGTTTCCAAGTACAAAGCATCCGCAAATATCTGTGCCGCCAGCAATAGAAGCGAGATGCAAGTCCTGTTTGATGTGCTGATAGACATAATTAAATTGTTCTGGGTAAAGCACCGAACCAGTTGAGCACAGAGTTTTGAGTGACTTCAAGTTATGTTCTAGTTTTGGAGAGCAGTTCGCATGCTCCAGTGCCTCTAAGTATTTCGCTGAAGTACCAAACAGCGACACGTTATGTTCTTCTGCTAATCGCCATAAGACGGAGTGATCAGGATAAACCGGACTACCGTCGTAAATCACTAAGGTTGCTCCACTCGCAAGAGCGGAAACATGCCAGTTCCACATCATCCAACCACATGTTGTGTAGTAGAAAACCTTGTCTTGCGATTTGATGTCGCAATGCAGTTGATGTTCTTTGAGGTGATTGAGCAAGGTACCGCCTGCGGAATGGACAATACACTTAGGTTGACCTGTTGTACCAGAAGAATACAAAATGAATAACGGGTCATTAAACAGCGTTGGTTGATATTGAATTGATTGTGGAGAAAAGTGGTGAGTAATATCGGACCAAGAAACAAACTCAGAAGTGCTAGCACTCTCAGCGTTTTGTAAATATTCGATTTGGCATACGCTAATAGTAGTCTCTTCGGAGGCACTGCTTAACTTACTACTAAGAGTGGTGTTCTTGTCCGTCATATCGAAAGCTTTGCCTCCGAACTGGTAGCCATCACAGCAAAAAAGAACTTTCGGCTTGACCTGACCAAAACGCTCTACGACGCTATCGATACCAAAATCAGGAGAGGTTGAAGTCCAAATGGCACCAAGACTGGTGGTGGCCAGCATGGCAATAACGGTTTCAGGAAGGTAGGGCAAATAACCCGCAACGACATCGCCTTTACCGACACCACAATTGAGTAGCCATTGTTGAATGGCGGAAACTTGTTCAAGCAACTGTTTACCGGTGAGTTGTCGGTGTTCACCGCTTTCATTGCTAAAAACAATAAACTCGCGCTCTGGTGATTGTTCAGCCTGAGATAGGAGGTTCTCTACGTAGTTCAGCGTGGCGTCAGCAAACCATACTGTGTCTCTATTTACATGGTGATGATTAGAACCTGTTTGTGTCCATTTGGGACTGCCAAGGCTCTTGATTTGCGAACCCATATCTCCGATTACGTTGCAAAACTGCCAAGTATGTCGCCAAAATTCATCATTGTGCTCAATGGACCACTGGTGTAGAGACGTGTAATTGTTGATTACGGTACCTTCGGCTTTGTCTTTATTAACCTTTTCGATGAACCGTAATAAGTTGCTATTGCTGACGCGCTCAGCAGATGGTGACCAAATAGGTGCAGAATTTGGCATAGGTCCCTCTAATTTCAATTCTTTTGAATATGACCAAAAAACAAAATAAAGGGGCGAACATAGCAGTGTTCGCCCCTTATCTGATCGTTTAAAGTTGTTCGGCAAGCTGAGGTAGTACCTCAAATAAATCACCAACCAATCCATAGTCGGCAACTTCAAAGATAGGAGATTCTGGATCTTTGTTGATCGCGACAATCACTTTGGATTCCTTCATTCCTGCAAGATGCTGGATGGCACCGGAAATCCCAACCGCTATATAAAGCTTAGGTGCAACGATTTTACCGGTTTGACCCACTTGTAAGTCGTTGGCAACAAACCCGGCATCAACCGCCGCGCGAGAAGCGCCAATGGCAGCACCTAGTTTATCGGCCACTTGTTCGATCAACGCGAAGTTCTCTTTGCTACCGACCCCGCGTCCACCTGACACAACCACCTCTGCCGCGCTTAATTCAGGACGTTCTGACACGGTTTTATCGGCAGAAACCAATTCAATCATTGGAGCTGAGATAGTGACCTGCTGATGCTTAATATCAGCTTGGTTGTGACAAGTAACCGGCTCAAACGCAGACGCGCGCACGGTGATGACGCGAACCTTGTCGCTGGTGGTCACTTTGGCAAATGCGTTTCCTGCGTAAATAGGGCGGATAAAAGTGTTTTCATCGATAACTTGGACAATATCGGAAATTTGCCCAACGCCGAACTTCGCTGCTACTCGCGGTGCTAGATCTTTCCCTTTTGATGATGAGCTAGCCCAGATTGCGTCAAAACCTTCAGCAACACTCACTACAATAGGTGCGATGCTCTCGGCAAATTGATGCTTAAGTTGTTCATCATCGATACAAATTACGTTTGATATACCATCAACGCGACAAGCTTGTTGAGCGACTTCTTCACACTGGTGGCCCACAACGATCAAAACATTGTCTTGGCTGACTTGTTTTGCTGCATTAACCACTTTGAGTGTGTCCGCATGCAATTGGTTATTGTCATGTTCTGCTATGATTAAGTTCTTCATGAAATCACCTTCGCTTCGTTACGCAGCTTATCGAGAAGCTCTGAGACAGATTCAACCTTGATGCCACCTTTTCTTTGCGCTGGAGGTGTGACTTCTTGAATGGTTTGGCTAAATACCACTTCAACACCCAGACTGTCAGGTGTGATTGTATCTAACGGCTTGCGCTTAGCTTTCATGATATTAGGCAAAGAGGCAAAACGAGGTTCATTCAGTCGTAAGTCAGTACTGATCACCGCAGGTAAGTTCATCGCGACCGTCATCAAGCCGCCGTCCACTTCTCTCACGACCTGAACTTTTTGATCTTCAATCTTCACGTCGGAAGCGAAAGTTGCTTGAGGCCAGTCAAGTAGGGCGGCCAGCATCTGAGCCACTTGGTTGTTGTCAGTATCAATGGATTGTTTACCCGTAATCACAATCTGTGCTTGTTCTTGCTCAACCAGAGCTTTAAGCAGCTTAGCGACAACTAATGGCTCTATTTTGTCTTCAGTATCGACATGAATAGCGCGATCAGCACCTAATGCAAGCGCGGTACGTAGTTGCTCCTGACATTGGCTACCGCCGGCACTGACAACGATGACTTCATCTGCAATACCTTGCTCCTTTAGTCGTACGGCTTCTTCAACGGCTATTTCGCAAAATGGATTAATCGTCATCTTGACGTTATTGGTTTCAACATCGCTATGGTCCGCTTTCACGCGAACTTTAACGTAGGGATCAATGACCCTTTTGATTGGCACTAGTATTTTCACGTTAGATTCCTTTTACAGTGAAGACTATGTGTTTACAGTGAAGACGATGTGATGACGTCTTTAAAATGATGTTAATTTACCTTTACGTTTGCGTCAACTTTAAATATATTGTTGATTAACAAGTTGGCAACATGCAAAGAAAAAGGAATGCAATCATGGAAAGAGACTGCATGGAATTTGATGTTCTGATTGTAGGCGCTGGTCCCGCAGGTTTGTCTGCGGCATGCCGAATCAAACAATTAGCAGCAGAAAAAAAACAAGACCTCTCTGTTTGCGTGGTAGAAAAAGGTTCTGAAGTTGGAGCGCATATTTTATCGGGTGCGGTGTTTGAAACGCGGAGTTTGGATGAGCTTTTTCCCGACTGGGAAGAGAAAGGCGCTCCGCTCAATACCAAAGTAAACCAAGATAAAACCTACTATCTAGGCAATGACATCAATGGTCATGAACTGCCTTCTTGGGCGGTGCCTAATACGTTACATAACAAAGGTAATTACATCATAAGTTTGGGCAGTCTATGCCGATGGATGGCGTTGCAGGCTGAGAACTTGGGGGTGGAGGTCTACCCAGGTTTTACCGCCAGTCAAGCGATCATCGATGAAGATAGTCGTGTTTGTGGCGTGATCACGGGCGATATGGGATTAGATAAAAATGGTGAACAAAAAGAAAATTTCGAACCTGGTATTGAACTGCGAGCGAAGTTTACTTTATTTGCTGAAGGCGCACGGGGGCATATTGGTAAGCAGTTGATTAACCGATTTAATCTTGCTGAAGAGAAAACGCCTCAACACTACGCTATCGGTTTTAAAGAGCTGTGGGAAATCCCATCAGAGCAGCATCAGCAAGGTTTAGTAGTGCACGGATTAGGTTGGCCGTTATCAAATGAAGCTACAGGTGGCAGTTATCTCTACCATTTAGAGGGAAACCAAGTTGCCGTCGGGTTGATTGTTGACTTGAATTATAAGAATCCGCACTTGAGTCCATTTGATGAGTTTCAACGTTTTAAACACCACCCGTTGATTGAGCAATACCTCAAAAATGGGAAGCGTATTAGCTATGGCGCGAGAGCGATTACCAAGGGCGGCTTTCATTCGCTTCCCACGCAGCAGTTTGCTGGTGGCTTGTTAATTGGCTGTGATGCAGGAACACTTAACGGCGCTAAAATCAAAGGCACACACACCGCAATAAAATCTGGAATGCTTGCCGCTGAAGCAGTATGTGAAGCCCTTGAGAGTCAGTCAGTTACTGCTGATTATCAAAAGCATTTCAAACAGTCTTGGCTGTATGAAGAGCTTTATCAAGCACGTAACTTCTCAAGTGGAATCCACCGCTTTGGATCGTGGCTGGGCGGTGGTTTAGCGCTGCTGGAACATAACGTGTTAAAAGGTAAAGCTAAGTGGCATATCCGCTGTGATAAGCCTGATCATCAGTCTCTGTTATTGGCGGAAAACAGCAATGAAATTGTCTATCCGAAGCCTGATGGCGTGTTAAGTTTCGATCGCCTCTCTTCCGTTTATCTATCCAATATCTTCCATGAGGAAGATCAACCATGCCACTTACGACTGGAGAACCAGCGGATCCCTATTGAGCAGAACCTTGAATTATATGCAGAGCCAGCACAGCGCTATTGTCCGGCTGGCGTGTATGAAATCGTACAGGGGGAGCAGCAGCCAGAGCTGCAAATAAATGCGGCCAACTGTATCCACTGTAAGACGTGCGACATCAAAGATCCAAGTCAAAATATTACCTGGACTCCGCCAGAAGGTGGTGGTGGTCCTAACTATCCAAATATGTAAGCGTTTGAGAATAATTTTTATTAACAATTTATTTACTTAAAGTTTGCGTTAGTTCAAATCTTTCTCGATGAACTCGATTGCAACTTAATCTTTCAGGCACTATTCTGATTTTAAATTGACGTTTACGTAAACTGAATACAAAGTTGATGCATAGGTGTAAAAGCGGTTACCAGTATCAAAGTTAGGTTTGATCAAATAGTGCTCAATGGAACGCACTTAAATAACGAAAGGGAGATCAACTATGGTATCGGAATCGCCTCTGTTGCAGGTAAACGATATTTCATTGGCTTTTGGTGGGGTGAAAGCTTTAACTGACGTGAGCTTCCATGTGAATGAAAAGGAAATTTTTTCAATCATTGGTCCAAACGGTGCAGGTAAAACCTCAATGCTCAATTGCATCTCTGGTCGATACACACCAAACAAAGGCTCTGTAATCTTCGCTGGAGATGACGTAACTAAACGTACACCAAGCCAACGAGCTGAGTTAGGGCTGGGAAGAACCTTCCAAAACTTAGCGCTCTTTTCTCATATGTCGGTACTGGACAACATCATGGTTGGCCGACACCACCTACTGAAAAATAACTTCGTCACGGGGCCACTCTATTGGTTCTCCAATGCGCAGAAAGAAGAGATGGCGCACCGCAAATATGTGGAAGACGTGATCGATTTTCTAGAAATCCAGCACATCCGAAAAGCGACTGCAGGCACGCTATCTTACGGCTTACGTAAGCGTGTAGAGCTTGCTCGTGCCATTGCCTTAAAACCTAAGTTACTGCTGCTTGATGAACCAATGGCAGGTATGAACTTGGAAGAAAAGGAAGACATGGCACGTTACATCATGGATCTGAATGAAGAATTAGATATCACGATCATCATGATTGAGCACGACATGGGCGTGGTCATGGACATCTCTAATCGCGTTTTGGTTTTGGATTTCGGTAAACACATTGCTACGGGTGAGCCTGAAGAAGTGATGGCCAACCCACATGTGAAACAAGCGTACTTAGGCGAAGAGTTACCGACATTAGAGGAGAGTGCATAATGGCACAGCAACATAATGATTGGGCAGATATAACCCGCTTAGATACCTTTCCAAAAGTGTTGCAACACAATGCCAAGAACTGGCCCGAACAAGTCGCAATGCGTGAAAAGGAGTTTGGTATATGGCGAGAGTTCACTTGGAAAGATTATGAAAACCGCGTCAAGTGGATGGCACTGGCACTACGAGATTTGGGTATTGGTGAGCAAGATGTCGTTGGTTTGCTAGGTGATAACCGCCCGGAATGGGTATGGGGCGAGTTAGCGGCACATGCGATCAAAGGTTTCTCGCTGGGCATCTATCAAGATTCTATGCACGAAGAGGTGGCGTACCTTATCAACTATGCCAAAGCAAAAGTCGTGATTGCCGAAGATGAAGAGCAATGCGACAAGCTGCTTGAGCTTGGTGATGAAATTCCTAGCGTTGAATACATTATTTACTGCGATCCTCGTGGAATGCGTAAATACGATGATCCAAGATTGATTGATGTTGAACAGGTCTACAAAAAAGGTCAGCTGATTGATAAAGCGGACCCAGACAAATATCTCAATATGGTTGTTGAAACCAAAGGCAGCGATCTTTCAATTCTTTGTACAACGTCGGGTACGACTTCTAAACCAAAATTGGCTCAGCTACACAGTGGCACGTTCTTGGATCACTGTGCGGCTTACTTGCGTGCAGACCCTCGTTCCCCAGGCGACAACTACGTTTCTGTTCTGCCTTTGCCTTGGATTATGGAGCAGGTTTACGTGGTTGGTCAGGCGTTGATTTCTCGTCAAATCGTTAACTTTGTGGAAGAACAAGAAACCATGATGTCCGACTTGCGTGAAATCGGTCCAAACTTTGTGCTGTTAGCGCCGCGAGTGTGGGAAAACATTGTGGCAGACGTGTCTGCACGAATGATGGATTCGACACCGTTTAAGCAAAAGATGTACAAACTGGGCATGAGCTTAGCCAACAAAGCGTTAGAGCAGGGCAAACGTTCTAAACTCGCCGAATGGATTCTTTTGCGTGCTTTGCGAGACCGTTTAGGCTTTTCGAACCTAACATCTGCTGCAACGGGCGGCGCGGCGATGGGGCCTGACACTTTCCGTTACTTGCAAGCGATCGGTGTACCACTCAAGCAGCTTTACGGTCAAACCGAAATGTGTGGTGCGTACACCGTCCACCAAGCCGATGACGTGGACTATGATTCGGTTGGCGTTGCGTTTGATAATGCAGAAGTGAAAGTCATCAACCCAGACAGCAATGGCGTTGGTGAAATCATCGCGAAAAGTACAGGCATGTTTACTGGCTACTTAAACAACCAAGCAGCATATGATGAAGATGTTCAAGATGGTTGGATGCACACAGGCGATGCGGGCTATTTTAAAGATTCCGGTCACTTGGTGGTGATTGATCGTCTGAAAGATATGTCGGAAACCAGCCACGGCGACCGCTACTCTCCGCAGTTCATTGAAAACAAACTCAAGTTCTCGCCGTTTATTGCAGAAGCCGTGGTGGTAGGTAAAGGTCGACCTTGGCTGTCTGCCATCATCTGTATTCGCTATGCGATCGTCGCGAAGTGGGCAGAGCAACGCGGCTTGGCATTTACCAACTACACCAACTTATCTGCTCAACCAGAAGTGTACCAAGCGATTCGTGAAGAAGTTCAAAAAGTGAACGAATCCCTACCGGATGCACAGAAGATCAGCAAATTCATTCTACTTTACAAAGAGCTGGATGCGGACGATGGCGAGTTAACTCGTACGCGTAAAGTGCGTCGTGGTGTGGTTGCAGAGAAATACGGAGACATCATCGAAACCATCTACAGCGACGATCCAAAAGTCGATGTCGATACAGTGATCACTTATCAAGATGGCACTAAAACACGCATTCAAACGTCGCTAGTTATTGAAACGCTTATTGAGCATGAGCCAACACTAGTGGATAGCGAACAACGGAGGATCGCATAGTGAATACGGATTTATTACTGCAACTCGTCATTAATGGCGTGATCGTTGGCATGTTGTATGGCGTTGTCGCCATGTGCTTTGTATTGATTTACAAATCGACCCAGGTGGTCAATTTTGCTCAGGGTGAGTTCTTGTTGATTGGCGCGTGGGTATGTTGGGCGGCATTGGTGCACCTACAGTTACCGTTCTTTATTGGCTTTTTACTCACGCTCGCGTTCATGATGATTTTTGGTATCGCCGTGCAAACCATTGTGCTCAGACCGTTGATTGGTGAACCGATTATTTCTGTGATCATGGTGACCATCGGTCTATCGATGTTTTTCCAAGCGCTGATGAAGTGGATATTTGGCGTCTCTGCTGTGTCGTACCCGCAAGTGTTTGAAACCAACGTGGTGAATATCGGAGGTTTGAATGTTGAGTTTGCTTACATTCTGAGTTTGATCTTCTCAATGCTCATCATGGGCGCGTTTTACTGGTTCTTCAAATTCAGCAAAATGGGTCTGGCAATGCGCGCAACGGCATTTAACCAGCAAGTAGCCCAGAGTCTTGGCATTTCCATCAAGAAAGTGTTCGCCATCAGTTGGGCCATTTCGGCAATGGTATCTGCAACAGCAGGGATTGTTATCGGTATCGTTAACGGCGTATCTGACGCGCTATCCATTATTGGTATCAAAGTTTTCCCAGCCGTTATTTTAGGTGGCTTAGATTCGGTAGTCGGCGCAATTGTCGGTGGTATCACCATCGGGGTGCTAGAAAACTTGGCTGAGTTTTTTGATAGCCAATACCTGCAAGTGGGTAACCTGTACAACATCGCACCATTCTATGTGCTGTTAATCATTCTTGCCTTCAAGCCATATGGCCTGTTTGGTACCAAAGATATTGAGCGTATTTAAGGAGAAATAACATGGCTCAACTTAGCATGCGCCCATGTGGGGATTTTCGAACCACATACAAAAGCGATACGCCAATTTTTGAAACCAAAACCATCAGAAGCCTTGCGATTGCTGGTGTCATCGCCATGCTGGCAGCACCGCTGGTCTTGGATATTTACTTCCTAAACCTGTTTATTCAGATTGCATACCTCGGTATCGCGGCATTGGGCTTAAACATTCTGGTTGGTTTTACCGGACAAATCTCGCTAGGTCACGGTGCGTTCTTTGGCTTTGGCGCCTTTGCATCGGCTTGGTTAAATAACCAGTTTAACATTCCAGTCGTGTTTGCGATTCCGCTCGCGGGTTACTTAACCATGATTGTGGGGATGCTGTTTGGTCTGCCAGCGGCTCGAATTAAAGGTTTATACCTAGCTATCGCAACGTTGGCGGCGCAGTTTATTCTAGAGGACTTCTTTGCTCGCGCAGATTGGTTCAGTGGCGGCTCATACGGTGCTAGCGCGAACCCAATTAATTTGTTTGGCTTTGAGTTTACGACTGACGAAAGCTTTTTCTATATCGCTCTGTTTGCGCTGATCTTCATGTATATGTGGGCATCAAACTTAATCCGTTCTCGTGACGGTCGCGCGTTTGTCTCAGTACGAGATCACTATCTGTCAGCAGAGATCATGGGCATCAACCTAACTAAGTATCGTCTGCTCTCATTTGGAGTGTGTGCATTCTATGCTGGCATCGGGGGCGCACTCTACGGACATTATCTAGGGTTTGTATCAGCAGAAGGCTTCACCATCATGATGTCTATCCAGTTCTTGGCAATGATCATCATTGGTGGCTTAGGCTCAGTCAAAGGTACGCTGATGGGGACGATATTTATCGTACTGCTGCCTGAAGTTTTAGAGTTTGGCGTAACGGGGCTTTCAGCGTTTGGTGATACCACCGCTTTCACTGATGGTCTGGCTTACTTCAAAGAAATGGCGATTGGTTTAGTCATCATGCTGTTCCTCATTTTCGAACCTCAAGGATTATCGCATCGCTGGCAACAGATTCGAGCATATTGGAAACACTATCCGTTCTCATATTAACGTGGAATTAAGTGGAATATACCTCAATAACAAGGACAACGAGTTATGAACAAAGGACATTTAGCGACAACGTTGGTGCTGTCATCTGCACTGTTTACTACCACAACTTGGGCAAAAGATTCTGTGTTTGTCGGGCAATTAGTCGACTTTTCTGGACCAACTGCCTATGTGAGCAAGCCTTATGGTTCTGGCGTGCGAGACGCATTGCGTTGGATTAACCAAAACGGTGGCATTAACGGTACCGAGCTCGAATTTGAAACAGTAGACATGGCGTACAAAGTACCAGTGGCGATTTCTAACTATAAACGTTGGGTGGCGCGTAAAGACATGGTTGCGCTGCAAGGTTGGGGTACGGCGGATACCGAAGCACTTATTTCGTTTGTCACCAAAGACAAAGTGCCGGTGTTCTCTGCTTCTTACTCTGGTCACTTAACTGACCCAACTGGCAAAAACCCAAAAACCGCGAAACCAGCGCCTTATAATTTCTTTTATGGTGCGTCGTACTCAGATGCGTGCCGTGCGCTAGTTAAGTGGGCGAAAGAAGATTGGGAATCTAAGGGCAATCAAGGTGCGCCGAAATTTACGCACATTGGCGATAACCATCCATTCCCGAATGCGCCAAAAGAAGCGTGTGCAGAGTACGCTAAAGAGCTTGGTTTTGATGTGCAAAACCCAGTCGTTGTGTCACTAAAACCAGGGGACTTCAAAGCGCAATGTTTGTCGCTGAAAGAGTCAGGCACCAACTATGGTTACATTGCTAATATCGGTAGCTCGGTTATCTCACTAGTGAAGTCTTGTAACACGGTTGGGACAGAGTTCCAGTACATGGCAAACATTTGGGGCGGCGACAAGCCAGTGCTTGAAGCAGCAGGCGATGGCCTTAAAGATTACGTTTTCCCGGGTATGACGGCGTTTTGGGGAGATGATAATGAGGGCATGAAGCTGGTTCGTGAGATTTCTAAGCAGTCTGAATCAGAGCCGGGCGAATTCAGAACTCACCATTACATTCGCGGTATTTGTTCTGCGTTCTATATGAAAGAAGCAATGGAGTGGGCGAAAGACAACGGTGGTATCACAGGTGAAAACATCAAGAAGGGCATGTATGTCCATGACAACTGGGTACCACAAGGCTTAGAAGGTGTTTGTGTCCCTGCGAACTGGAAACCGGAAGATCACCGAGGCACAACAACCGTGAACGTCTTTATGGGCAACAACGATGGCGGCGCAGTTGATATTAAGAAAGTATCTCAGGTGACATTGTCACGTCGTGACGATTGGCTAGGTTACTAATCTACGACTTATTAATAACAAAGCTTACTGAAAATAAGGATGGGTGAGAGAACACTCTCACCCTAGCAAGGAGTAGCTTGATGGCTGAATTAGCAACGAATATCGAACCGGCAGAAATACTGCTTTCAGTGAACAACATTGAAGTCGTCTACGACGAAGTAATACTAGTACTTCGCGGTGTGAGTTTAGAAGTTCCAAAAGGGCAGATTGTGACCTTACTGGGCGCCAACGGTGCGGGTAAATCCACAACGTTGAAAGCCATTTCTGGTTTATTGAAAACCGAAGATGGTGAAGTGACGCGCGGCGAAATCAACTTCATGGGCGAGCGTATAGACAACAAAAGCCCGGAAGAGATCGTCCGTTCGGGCATCTTCCAAGTTATGGAAGGGCGCCGAATTGTTGAAGATATGACGGTAATAGAAAATCTTCGCTTAGGCGCTTATACACGCACTGACAACGAAGTTGAACAAGACATCGAAATGGTGTTTGACTATTTCCCGCGACTCAAAGAGCGCACTGGCCTGGCGGGCTATTTGTCTGGCGGTGAGCAACAAATGTTAGCGATTGGCCGAGCGTTAATGGCTCGACCGAAGATGATTTTGTTGGACGAACCGTCTATGGGGCTTTCTCCGCTGCTAGTTAAAGAAGTATTCAGCATTATTAACAAGATCAACAAAGAGCAAGGCATTACCATGCTTTTGGTTGAACAGAATGCCAACTTCGCTCTTCAAGCGGCCGATTACGGTTACATCATGGAATCAGGCAAAATCGTACTAGATGGCAGCAAGCACGAATTGCTAAACAATGAAGACGTAAAAGAATTCTACCTTGGCGGCGGCGATGAAGATCGCAAGAGCTTTAAGAATCTGAAATCTTACAAACGTCGTAAGCGTTGGTTGTAAGGAGCAAGGATGAACGAACTATTTGATGCGAAAGAATCGTTGTCTCTACAGGCGCGAGAAGAGTCGCTGTTTCAACGTTTGCCAGCACTGATTGAGAATTCGAAAGCCAATAGCGAACATTACGCAGCGCATTTTTCTGAGTTAGATCCTACATTGGCAAACAATCGTGAAGGGCTTGCTCAGTTCCCGATTACACGTAAGTTCAATGTACCTAATCAGCAGCAACTTAAACCGCCGTTTGGTGGCTTAAATAGCGTTGCCATTGGTCAAATGGCGCGCGTATTCCAATCTCCTGGGCCGTTGTATGAGGCTCAAACGGATGAGGCCGATTTCTGGCGTATGGGGCGCGCGTTTCACGCTGCTGGGTTCTGTGCGGGTGATTTAGTGCATAACACGCTCTCTTACCATTTCTCTCCTGGCGGATTTATTATGGATGGTGGCGCAAGGGCTTGTGGCTGTGCGGTATTTCCGGCTGGAGTAGGCAATACCGAAGCGCAAATAGAGGCAATTAAACAGCTTCAACCTAATGGTTACACTGGCACACCTTCGTATTTGCTGACGTTGCTACAAAAGTACCAAGAGAAATACAATGAGCTGCCTAGCTTTGAGAAAGCTCTGGTCTCTGGTGAAGCGGTTACAGCAGACATGGAACAGATGTTTGAGGAAAAAGGCATTGCAGTCTTTCAAGCCTACGCAAGTGCAGAGCTTGGTTTGATTGCTTATCAAGTGTCTGGTGAACAAGGATTAGTGATTGCCGAAGATATTATTGTTGAAATCGTTGATCCTGATGGTGTTCCTGTACAACCGGGAGAAGTCGGTGAAGTCGTTGTAACCTCGCTTGATGAGAAGTTCCCGCTGATTCGCTACGCAACGGGAGATTTATCGGCATATCTAGAGACAAGTTCTGATTCTTCACGCACGAATGCACGAATTAAGGGCTGGATGGGACGAGCAGACTCCGCGGTGAAAGTAAAAGGGCTGTTTGTTTATCCGCATCAGATCCAAGAAGTCTGTCGTCGCCACGATATTAAAGGCTCCTTGAAAATTGAGCGCGATGGCTTCAACGATGCCATTACTTTCTGTTGTCATGATGTGCATGTATCAGCAGAGGACATTCAAGCAACACTCCAGTCTGTCACTAAACTGAAAGGCAATGTCCAGTTTGTACCGAACCAAGCGGAGCAGCCGTTAATCAATGATCTTCGCAGTTAACTCATTGGTGGCATAAGTGCAGTAGAAAGTGGTTGTCATAAAAAACTAACAACGTCAGACAAAAGGCTAGAAAAGGGATATCACATTGCGCTGCGTATCCCTTTATTTTTTACTACCGCAATCAGGGAGCGGGTAAATGAAACAGGCACCAATGATTAACACACAATTCTGGGATGATTTGTTTATCCGAGGCACTATGCCTTGGGATGCCCAATCGACACCTCAAGAACTCAAGGATTATCTCGACAATTCACTTCATGTAGGCCAGTCAGTGTTTATTCCTGGGTGTGGTGCCGCTTATGAACTGAGCACTTTTATTCAATATGGGCATGACGTGATCGCGATGGATTACAGCCAAGAAGCGGTAAAAATGGCGCAATCAACGTTAGGTAACTACAAAGATAAAGTCGTATTGGGTGATGTATTTAATGCCGATTTTTCTCACTCGTTTGATGTCATTTACGAGCGGGCCTTTCTCGCAGCACTACCGAGAGATATGTGGTCAGAATACTTTTCGATGGTGGATAAATTATTGCCAAGCGGAGGTTTTCTAATTGGTTTTTTCGTCATTGATGATAATTACCTATCACGCTTCCCTCCATTTTGTTTGCGAAGTGGGGAGTTGGCAGCTTTTCTAGAGCCCACGTTTGAACTTGTGAAGTCCTCAGTGGTGGCAAACAGTGTTGAGGTTTTTAAAGGCAGAGAGCAATGGATGGTGTGGCAGAAGTGTTAGTCGCTTTTAATCTTTTTGAAGAAGTATTCGCGGAAACTTTCTGGTTCTTTGTGAATCGCTGATATATAAGTCTTCACTCTATGCCTGATGGAATGCTCACATAGTTTGTCGGTTTGTGTGAAAAATTAATTTCTCGTTGCTGGTTTTAAGTTGTTGAGATATCTCTAACAGCGGTTGAGTGGTTGAGTTTATTGCTGGCACGGGTTATGTGCTCAGAGCGTAAAGCGACAGATCAGCATCGATCCGAAAGGTAGTAGAACGTCTCTTACTGATCTGTCTATTTCATGCTTATACTATTTTAGGTTGACCATCTGATGCGGTGGCACCGCCGTCTACAGGTAGGTTTGCGCCATTAATGAAAGATGCGTCATCACTTGCCAAGAAAGTCACGACAGACGCAATTTCTTCAGGTTCGGCTGCTCGGCCAAGCGCAATGCGCTCATTGAATTTATCGCGGATGTCCTGCGGCCAGCCGTTCGTCATGTTGGTTTTTACTAAGCTTGGGCATACGGCGTTAATTCTTACCCCATCCGCACCATGGTCCAATGCCATCGCTCGGGTAAGGTTCACCACTGCGCCTTTACTCGCGCAATAGAATGCGGCACCCCAGTCACCACCCAAACCGGAAACGGACGCGGTATTTACCATACAACCTTTCGTTTTTAAGAGTTCAGGTAACGCAAACTTCGCGCAATAAACGACGCCGTCAATGTTTACACCAGAGATCTTCTTCCAGTCTTCCACACTACCTTCAATCACGGTACCAGGGACATGTACGCCTGCATTGTTTACTAAAATATCCAGTTTACCGAAACGGGTAACAACATCAGAAATCAGTGCTGCGACTTTGTCTGGATCAGAAACATCAATGGAATGTGCCGACACACGCTGTTTATCAAAGCCCTCAACGGCGTTTGCCAATTGCTCTTCATTCCAATCGGCAAGAGCGACGTTTGCGCCTTCTTCATACAAACGTTTTGCGATGGCCAAACCAATGCCATTGGCAGAGCCAGTCACGAGTGCGACTTTATTTTTTAATCCTCTCATGCGATTTCTCCTTCGAAACTTACAAAAACGGGATCTTGATTTTTCTCTGTGCGCGGCAACATCAGTTTGTCGTTGTCGCTGTAATCTACGGGGATAGCCACCACTGCTGTTCCTTCAACATCCATGGCTTTATTCAATGTCGGTAGCAATTCGTGTTGACTAGTCACTGCGAAGCCTTTCGCGCCAAATGATTCGGCGTACGCCTTGAAATCAATTGGTCCAAATTTCACACCAGAGCAGCGCTGATATTTGTTGATCTCTTGCATTTCTACCATGTTGTAGGCGTTATCAACCCACACAATATGGACGATATTGCAGTTCAGTCTAACCGCGGTTTCTAACTCCATGCTCGATTGCATAAAACCGCCGTCTCCTGATATCGATACCACTTTGCTACCAGGTTTTAGTAGGCTGGCACCAATGGCCCATGGCAGTGCAACGCCCATCGTTTGTTGGCCGTTAGACACCAGCATTTGGCGAGCTCGAAAACAGCTTAAGTAACGAGCGATCCAGATGTGGAAGCTCCCCATATCAAGGCATAGCGTGGTATCTGGTGTGATGATAGATTGCATGGCTTTAATTAGCGCCAGTGGATGAAACCCTTGCTTGTGATAGACATTGGGATAGGTCTTGATCACTTGCCGTTGCAGTGCTACCTCTTCCAGTACTGAAAGTGCCGTTGGGGAAAGGCGAGCATATTCAGAGATATAGCTGCCCATCTTGTCTAATGACTGCGCAATGTTTCCGACGATTTCAACACAAGGTTGATAATTAAGTTGGTATTCTGCCGGTTCAATATCGAGGTGAATCACTGGGTTGCGGTGGCTGTTCCAAAGCTCAGGGTCATACTCTATTGGGCTAAAGCCGATGGTGAGAATTAAATCGGCATCACGCAGTAAAACATCGCCGGGTTGGTTGTTAAATAAACCGACACGCCCAGCAAAGTGATGATAGTAATTGATATCTACCGTGCCGGCGGCCTGGTAAGTGCCGACAACGGGTAGCTGCGTATTTTGAAGAAATCGGGCGATAGCAGCAGCGTTTTGACTGCGGCTCGCGTGAAGGCCAAGTAAAACCACACAGCGCTTTGCTTTACTGATTCGACTGACCGCATCTTCGATTGCTGCGATGTCAGCGCAACCAGGCTGTGTGTAAGGCGAGGGGACAATAATGTCCGTTTGGGTTTGCTCGGATAAAACATCTTGGGGGAGACTCAAAAAGCAAGCCCCAGGACGACCTGACTCTGCGATACGAAATGCGTTCGCCATGATCTCGCTTGCGGCGTCCACATGCTGCACTTCAGCACTGAACTTAGTTATAGAGCGAAAAATACTGACGGTATCCATGCTCTGGTGTGTTTGTTTTTGCTGGTCAGTTCGTTTCACCGCACCACCGATAGCAATCAGCGGATCGCCTTCGGAGTTTGCTGTTGCCACCCCCGTAACTAGATTTCCACAGCCAGGGCCTGACGTAACCATGGTGACGCCTGCTTTGCCGGTTAGTCTTCCCATAACGCCCGCCATAAATGCGCCGTTAGCTTCGTGGCGTACCGGAATCATTTGGATGTTAGTGTCTTCAATCGCATCGAACAGTCGATCGATTTTTGCACCGGGAATACCGAAAATGTACTTAATGCCGAGAGACTCTAGCTGTTGAGCGATCAACTGAGCTCCATTTTTATTTGAAGGTTTGGATTGCATTTGTTGTCCTTATTATTTGCCTGACTTTGTTACTTTTCCGCCTTTTCTATGGCGGTATTTATATCTTCCGGAGCCAAATTGGCGTTGAGGAAGTCTGTCGATACCGGGGTATCAATCACTAGCCGCGAGACTTTGCCAATCTGGAGGAACCCTGACGAAATGCTGTAATCCTGGATATGACCACCTCCTTGGCGGTCATCGGTAATAAAGTGTTCGTGATAGCCGGGCACATTAATGCCAGTCGTGTATTTAGGACTGCGAAAGCCGGCGACCACGCCTTGCTTATGCGTGAAGCGGAATGTTGGTTGTTCTTTGACCACTTCAAGCATTGGCCGATAAGGGCGTGTTTGTTTAGGTACGGTACGAGTACGAACTGAATCGAAAACGCCATCAATGCGCACTGCGCAAAATAGGTTATCGCTTGGAACCATGTCGTCTATGAGGTTATGGACTTCATGACGTGACATGCGCGATGTCAGTGGCAGCTCGATATCAGGTTTAAAAAAAGTCATGACAGCAAAGGGCGTTTTTTGCGCCAGGTCTGCCGGGTTTGCGGAGCCATCCGACTTGAGTTGAAAAACTTCCTTATCAAAAGCAATCAACTCACCATCCAATTCATTGAACGTACCTAAACCAAAATCCCCATGTTTCAGCAGTTCTTCTATGGTTGTTGAACCTTCGTAAACTCCAGCGATCAAAGCACTCATTAACGAAGTCTGATAAATCTCACCATCTCCGGTAACGTGATGGTATTCAGAAAATTCTTTCGCTACTTCAAGCGAACAAGCACATAGAGGGTTATAAAATCCACGCATGAGTAAGACCAGTTATGCAATGAAGAGTATATTTAGATTGACTTCTACACGGTGCTAAATCCAATATAAAAAAGATTTATTTTGATATGGAAAATATATGGAATTTCGCTACCTGAAGTATTTTGTCTCGGTCGCCGAGACTCGTCACTTTACCCGAGCAGCTGAACAGTTAGGGATTGCGCAACCTCCTTTGAGTCAACAAATCAAAAAGCTAGAGCACGAGCTTGGCGTGGACTTATTTAAGCGCTTGTCTAGAGGAGTAGAGCTGACCCGTGCAGGGCAAGTCTTTTATACGGATGCGGTAAATATTCTTGCTGATGTGGAACGCGCTAAAGCAAAAGCTCGTCAGATTGCTCGTGGTGAAAATACGCAGGTTAAAATTGGGTTCGCGACGTCAACATCAACCTGCATTAAGGTATTGGAGAGGATTGGGCGTATTCAAGAGAATGGGGTTCATTTACAGACGGCGGAACTATCAATGCCAGAGCTTGCCACTCAGTTAAAAAGCAAACAACTTGATCTCGCAATCATGCGGCTACCCTGTTACGCCAGTGAGCCTTTTGAGCACAAGGTGTTGTTTAACGACCCGTTTGTCGCAGTGATTCCGGCGGGCCACGAACTGGCAAAATATCCCTGTATCCAGATGAAACAGTTGAGAGGCCATAAAATTTTACTGTTTCCACGAGAGACTGGACCCGCATTGTTTGATGGCATGAGCACACTTTTTGCCGACGCAGGAGTAAGGCTCGAACCACAGTTCGCAGCACCGCAACTTCGTACGACGATTGCCATGGCGCAGGCCGGGTTAGGTATTGCTCTCGTTCCGCGCTCACTGGCTGAACATCTCGATGATTCCGCGACAGTCGCTGAGATTGATGATATCCCTCTCATTAGTCGTGTTGTTGTTGCTTGGGAAGCATCTAATCTCAATAAACAAGCGCTAAAAGTAGCCATGCACATCGGTCATGTTGAGGCTTAAAGATGAGTCATCGAATTGGCTCTGATAGCCACAGGCAAATGTGATACTCTCACTCGTTATATGCAAAGCTATGCTTTGGTTGAATAGACAAATCTTACTCAACGAATAGAACTTACTGAGGATGTACCAATGATATACGCTGCGGTCTTTGATATGGACGGGTTGCTGATTGATTCAGAACCTTTGTGGAAGGAAGCGGAAAAGCAGGTGTTTTCATCAGTTGGTGTCCAAGTGACCGAAGTGCTGTCAAAGCAGACTGCAACGATGACGACAGGTGAAGTAACAAGGTTTTGGTATGAACGTAATCCTTGGCAAGAAAAGAGCCTAGAGGAAGTAGAGAATGCTGTTGTGGATAAAGTGGAGGCATTAATAATTGAAAAAGGATGCGAATTAGAGGGTGTTACAGAAACACTCAAATTGCTTAAGGAAAAAGGGTTTAAGATAGGGTTGTCTACTAATTCACCTTATCAACTCATTCCCATCATTTTGAACAAACTCGGTATTGCCAGTTACTTTGACGCGATATCATCGTCAGACGATGTAGAGCAGGGTAAGCCAGAGCCAAATGTCTACCTTTTAACAATCAATAAACTAGGTGTAGATTCAAGTAACTGTATTGCCTTTGAAGACTCTTATTCGGGTATGCTTGCGGCAACACGAGCAAACATAAAAACAGTCGTGATACCTCAACCTGATAAGTTCTACCAAGAGTTTAATGAAGCCAGCCTAAAGCTGCAAAAGCTATCAGAGTTTAATGAAAGCCATTTGGCGAGTTTAATGGACTTGAATTTGAAAGCAACAATTGCACCAACACCGCATGAAAGTTTTTTAGAAGAAGGACTTGATTGTGAATAGTCGGTCGCTGAAAAAATACCTACTGCCAATGTTCTTATTGGTTTTACCTATAGAATCATTCGCAAAAGATACGACTATGTTGGACGAGCTCAATAATCGATTTGTTACATTTGAAAGGCGATTTGATGATTGTATCAACTCTTCTTCTCAAAATGATGTGAGTGAAAACATTGTCGATAAGATTCAAGCGCTTAATATTGATTTTGAAATTTCGGTTGGCTATTTATACAAACAATCACTTTATTTATGCTCTGATAATGAATTCAGTGATTTAGCAAGAATTATCATGATAATTGAAACCTCCGATAATGATGGATTGCAATTATCAAAGGCAAAAGCTAGTCAAATTAGAAAGCTACTTTTTAGCAAAGTGGATTTACGTTTAGAGTCGAAGTTTCAAAGTTTACCGCAAGATAAAAAGGAAGCATTACTGAGCATTGCGAAAAAGCTTGAACCTTTTGATCTCGTAAGCATGCATGAACGACTTCAGGCAATGTAGACTTATGAAAGAATGTTTTGAGTAGATTCTTAACGCTTGGCTTTTTCATTAAGATTGAGTATTAGGTTCAACGCCTCTAGCTCTTACACAAGATCTAGAGGCATCCATTTTTTATTGACTTAAAAATGCCGCGCTAAGATTTTAACCCTGCAGCGGTCATCATGACGCGAAATAACATAGACACTAACCCTAATGCAGCGACGCTAACGACCCAAATTCCAACCATCCACGCCCATTGGCGGCACCAATTTTTGACTTTCATACTCACTCCTTATCAACTCGTTAATGGTACGCTTCGTCTTCTTTCACTTTTCCAGAGAAGACATAATAACTCCAAAAGGTGTAAGCCAGAATGATCGGGATGATGATCACCGCTCCAACGAGCATAAAGCGCTGACTGCTTGCAGGAGCCGCTGCTTCCCATATTGATATGCTAGGAGGAATGATATTTGGCCAGATACTGATGCCAAGCCCTGCGAACCCGAGAATCACGATCACTAGCGCCATCACGAAAGGGCTGCGCTCTTTACGCTTTTTAACGGAGTCAGCAATCTTCAAACATACCAGTCCAGTAATGACTGGTACGGGCAGTAAGTAGAACAAATTCGGCAGAGAAAACCATCTTTCCGCAATGGTAGGGTAAGCAAGTGGAGTCCAAGCGCTCACAATGACTAATGCGGAGATCATCGCCAGTAGTGTTTTATTAGTGAAGCGGTACATCGTGTTTTGCAGTGCACCTTCCGTCTTCATGATGAGCCATGTGCTACCGAGCAGCGCGTACGTTGCGACTAAACCCAAACCGCAAAAGATGGGAAAAGGGGTAAGCCAGTCTAGTTGGCTACCTACGAAGACGCGGTTTTCCACCGCAAAGCCTTGAATTACCGCGCCAACAACGATGCCTTGGAAAAACGTGGTTAAAATCGATCCGACCATAAAAGAGCGATCCCAGAACTTTAAGTGGCTTTCCAATGCTTTAAAGCGAAACTCAAATGCGACTCCACGAAAGATCAAAGCAATCAACATCAACGTTAAAGGGATGGTTAGCGCTTCAATAATCACCGCGTAAGCCATCGGAAAAGCGCCAAATAGAGATGCGCCTCCAAGCACAATCCAAGTTTCGTTACCGTCCCAAACTGGCGCGACACTGTTGACCATGACGTCTTTTTGTTTTTCATCCTTGATGAAGGGCATCAGTATTCCAATACCCAAATCGAAGCCGTCCATGATGATGTACATCAAAGTGGCAAAAACGATGATCGCGAACCAAATAACGGATAAATCAAAATGCATATTCTCTACCTTAACTTTGTGACAAATTCTAGATGCGACCTGAAACGGTCGTCATGTCGTGCTCATCGTGTTCGATTGCATCGGGGCCTTTCTTGATTTGGTGGATCATGTAGTAATAACCAAAACCAAATACCAAGCTGTATACAACAAGGAAACACAGCAGGCTGATGCTCATTTGTAGGTCTCCGTGTGCAGAAACCGCATCACGCGTTTTTTGTACGCCATACACGACCCAAGGTTGCCGACCAACCTCTGTCGTAAACCAGCCAGCGAGTATTGCGATAAGGCCAGATGGCCCCATAAATAATGAAAATTTGAGGAACCAACGCGAGGTATAAAGCGTGTTCTTTTTTCGTAACCACATGCTGTAGAAGCTTTGAAAAATCATCAGAAGTCCTAGCCCGACCATGATTCGAAATGACCAAAAGACGATAGGTGAGTTCGGTCGTTCCTCTTTCGGGAAGTCTTTCAGCGCCGGGATTGGCTCAGTTAAACTGTGGCGTAGGATCAAACTTCCTAGAACAGGAATTTCTAAGGCATAGTCTGTGCGTTCTTGTTCCATGTTTGGCATGCCGAACAAAATCAATGGGGTTGGTTTGCCATCACTGTTATCCCAATGTCCTTCGATGGCAGCGATTTTGGCGGGCTGGTGTTCCAGAGTGTTTAGCCCATGCACATCGCCAATCACGGCTTGGAGTGGCGCAAGGAACACTAAGATCCCGAGCGACATCGAAAACATGGTTTTTACCGCAGTCGATTGATTGCCTCTCAATAAATGCCAAGCGGCTGACGCGCCTACAAAGAGTGCTGAACTGACAAAAGCTGCGACGCTCATGTGAGCCAAACGATAAGGAAATGAAGGATTGAAAACGATAGCAAACCAGTCGGTTGGCACCACACGTCCGTCGACAATTTCATAGCCTTGTGGCGTTTGCATCCAACTGTTGGAGGCGAGAATCCAGAAGGTCGAAATGATCGTGCCTAACGCCACCATCGAGGTTGCAAAAAAGTGCAGCTTTTCGCCGACGCGACGCCAACCAAACAGCATCACGCCAAGAAATCCGGCTTCGAGAAAGAAAGCCGTTAACACTTCATAAGTCAGTAATGGGCCAGTGATAGAACCAGCGAAGTCGGAGAAACCACTCCAGTTGGTGCCGAATTGATAGGCCATGACAAGGCCAGATACAACGCCCATCCCAAAGTTAACCGCAAAAATTTTCGACCAGAAGTGATAGAGCTTTTGGTAATCGGGATTACGTGTTTTTAGCCATAAGCCTTCCAGCACGGCGAGATAGGTGGCCAAACCTATGGTGATAGCGGGGAAAATAATATGAAAGGATACCGTGAAGGCGAACTGTATCCGTGCAAGCATAAATGCGTCGAGGCCAAACATTAAACTTCCTTTGATCTTTTAAGTTTTATGAGAGAGCTATTTTAAAAGGAGCGGAATGAGGGAAGTAGGTACAGACAGTGACTATAAACCTATAACAGATTAAATATTGAAGTGTTATTATTTTGAATTCAGCTTTATGGAGGGGGATTTGCGTTTGGCGAAGTATCAAGAGTTAGTGGAACAGCTTAAAAGGCAGATAAAATCGGGGATATGGCATCCGGGTGACAAGCTGACTTCTCTGCGTCGCCAATCTGAACACTCGGGTTTAAGCTTGATGACGGTGTTGCATGCCTATCAAATTCTGGAATCTCAAGGCTGGGTCACCTCACAGCCGCGCTCTGGCTATCGAGTCGCTCCCAATATTAAGAGTTCAAATGAACCCCAAGCGCCAGCCGCGGTTTCGTGGACAGAA
Organism: Vibrio sp. OY15; assembly: GCF_000742455.1. Taxonomy (NCBI): domain Bacteria; kingdom Pseudomonadati; phylum Pseudomonadota; class Gammaproteobacteria; order Vibrionales; family Vibrionaceae; genus Vibrio; species Vibrio sp. OY15. The sequence continues at coordinate 515,266 of NZ_JPIL01000009.1, forward strand.
CAGGTAGACATCAATGAATTTATCTTTGATGTGCTGCAAGCGAGTAAAAATCCATCCATGATCAATTTTGGCTTTGCCTATCCAGATCCAAGTTTGTACCCACGCTATCACGTGAATCGGGCGATGAGCGCAGCCGCTCGCAATATGCCGATTTCTACCGCCTTTGATAACTTACCGCCGGGAAACGAACAATTACGCACCATCATCGCGAAGCGTTATGCTGCGAAAGGCATTGAAATTTCACCCGATGAAATTGTTATTACGGCAGGCGCGCTGGAGGCGTTAACGCTCAGTTTGCAAGCCTGCACAAGACCGGGAGATTGGGTGGTTGTGGAGTCGCCTGCATTCTACGGTGCATTGCAATCCTTAGAGCGGTTAGGTTTGAAAGCGCTCTCAGTAAGAACAGACCCAGTCACGGGCATTGACCTAGACTCATTGGAACGAGCGCTGCAAACACACGATGTGAAAGCATGTTGGCTGATGTCGAACTTCCAAAATCCTCTGGGTTTTACGCTCACCAACGAGAAAAAACAAAAGCTGATTGAGCTGACACAGCGATATAACGTACCAGTGATTGAAGATGATGTGTACAGCGAACTGCATGCAGGGAATGACTCGGTCTACCCACTAAGAATGTTTGATGACACGGGCAATGCCATGTTGTGCTCCTCGTTTTCAAAATCATTAATCGCAGGGCTACGTATTGGTTGGGTTGCGGCGGGAAAGCGGGCGCTAGAGGTACAAAAGTTACAGCTAATGAGTACATTAGCGACGAGTGCACCAGTGCAAATGACATTGGTGCATTATTTAACAAGCCGCAATTATGAATCGCATTTGAAGCAGTTACGGAAAAAGCTGTTTGAACGTAAAAGTAAGATGACGGATCTGCTTAGTGAGCTGTTACCTGAAGCAGTCAAAGTGTTAAGCCAAAGCGGCGGGTACTTTATTTGGTTAGAGCTTCCCAAGCATATCGACGCCTTGCAGATATATCGAGAAGCGCTAAAAGATAATATCAGCATCGCACCGGGAAAGATGTTCAGCCTGACAGAACAATACGATCACTGTATTCGTCTTAACGCTTCTTTTGAGCTCAATGACAAATACGTCCATGCTCTCAATCTGCTTGCCAACATTATTCGCTGTCATTTGGCGAAATAGCGACTTTCTTCAGTTTTTTGGTTTAATAGAGCGCGCGGGATTTCCAGCAACTCGATCGCCCGGCGCAACGTCTTTGGTTATGACAGAGCCAGCGCCGACGACGGCCTCATCGCCAATGGTCACGCCTGGCAGTATGATAGCGCCCCCACCAATCCAAACGTTATTGCCGATTTTTACCGGTTTGGCGATCTCATCTCCGGCTAAGCGTCTTTGTGTATCGAGTGAATGAGCGGCTGTGTAAATTTGCACTCTAGGCCCAATCATGACGTCCGCGCCAATCTTAACCTGCCCATTGTCCAGAATAATGGCATCCCAGTTGATGTAGGAGTTTTCCCCGATGGACAAGTGACAACCGTAGGTAAGTTGAAGCGGTGGCTCTATACAGGCGCTGTTTTCTAATTGGACGCCCATTTCCGCCAATAGTTGTCTACGGATACTTGGGTTTGGCTCGTGGTTAAATTGGAAGACAAGCTGCGCGGTTTTGGCGCGCATCAGCTTTAGTTCTTCATCCAGACAATTATAGGTTTCTCCAGAGCGCATCCGAGTCAGTTCTGACATAACAATCATTCCATCAATGTTGTTTGCAATAAGGTGCATAATAATAAATGAAGGTGATTCGAAGTGAAAATTTGATGCTTAAAAATCAGAAAGTTATCACTGATTTGCCTTGCGTATTCAGTCGGTTGATTGGCTCGTTGAGTACACAAAGACGTACTCCTTAAATGGCTTAATCGTGTTGAAGCCAAAGCGGGAAACCACTCGAAGCGTTTTACGTAGATTACAATATAGTTAGTAAGTAGAACTTAATTGAGTCGCTTGCGCTATCGATTGACCTAAAAATTTAAGACTTATGCGCTCTGGCTTGCTGGCAACGATGAATCAAGAGTGAGCACTTTATGTTCGAACGGGTCATTTCATTTTTAGAAACAACGCTGTTTACCTTTAACGAACAACCTATCACGTTGTGGGCGATATTGATGGTGCCGACATGGGTGATTGTCGCTTTATGGTTGTCCAAAATTTTAATCAAAACCGTTACGTCAAGAATGTCCTCATCGGGGAAAGATCCAAACGTCATTCATTTGGTTAAACGGATATTATTTGTCATCGCTCTCGCCATTATTTTTATGACCACACTTTCGATGATCAATGTGCCAATCACCGCGTTCGCCTTTCTGTCTGGTGCCATCGCTATCGGCTTCGGTTTTGGTGCACAAAACATCATTAACAACTTCATAAGTGGCTGGATTTTGATTGGTGAAAAGCCAATCCGAATTGGGGACTTTTTAGAGGTCGAGGGAGCCAAAGGCATTGTCGAGCAAATAAATACGCGTTCAACGCGAATCAGGCGAACCGATGGCGTTCACATGCTCATTCCCAACAGTCAATTGATTGAGAACGTGGTGATCAACTGGACGTTATGCGACAGATTAGTCCGTGGCTCGGTCGTCGTCGGCGTCGCGTATGGGAGCGATGTCAAACAGGTTGCTGCCTTAATGGCGGAGGTGACTTCGCAGCAAGCGCAAGTTCTGAGTTCGCCAGCTCCAGACGTGTTTTTTCAAGACTTTGGCGATAATGCTTTGATCTTCGAATCTTATTTTTGGATTAACTCAACGGTTGAAGGCGGGATTCGATCGGTCGCAAGTGCCATACGTTTTGAAATCTATGAAGCTTTCGAAAAGCACGGTATTGAAATCGCGTTTCCACAACGAGATGTGCACATTGATGGGGAAATCAAGTTGTCTAGGGAGAGAAACGGATAGGGCGATAAGCGGTGTAGGTGCCCTTATCTTGGCTTCGAGTAGTGATAGCGAGGCGGTCACAATATGGATTCACCTCGCTAGAAACCAGTTTGAAGGCGTTATTGGTTGTCCCACATGACTTCGCATTCTTCTTTGATTGCTGATTTTAGCAACTCAATCAGTGGAAACGCTCTGCGTCCTAGGCTTACCGCGGGCTCTGCTTGTTCTTCCTCTTCGTCTACATCAGTAGGGAGGTTTTCTTCAGCTGCATTTTTCGCAGATAGAGCAGAAGTTAATCTTGATAGCGCGTCAGGAACATCTTGAGCGGAAATTGATCCCGGCACCGTGCCGCTGTGACCCATCATTTTGAGCATATCTAATGCAATATCACCAAACATTGTGACGTTTGAGTGGCTTCGACAACGAAATGTTATGAGCATTTACCTGATCCTGTTTTATATGTTCGGTTTGAAACTAAATTGTAGCTGAAATCAGACACTAATTAATGTGATGAAGACCGTTGAGCGTTAAGGTTTTTATGAGTAACAACAAAAAACGGGCACGTACGTCTGCATGCCCGTTGAAATACATTACCTGATTGGTTGTTGATGATTTACAAGCTATACGGATCGCCTAGAGCCAATGCGACCCTAGAAGCAGGAGACTTTCCTAACGCACGGCAAATTTGCCAACCCGCTTCATTGATGACGCCAAGGTCAACGCCTGTTTCAATCCCAAGTTGCTCACACAGATAAAGTACATCTTCCGTTGCAACATTGCCACTGGCTCCTTTCGCGTAAGGGCAGCCGCCGAGCCCCGCTACTGCGCTATCAATGGTGTTGATGCCCATTAACAAGGCTTGGTAGATATTGGCTAATGCTTGTCCATAAGTGTCATGAAAATGTACTGCGAGCGCGTCTTTTGGCAGTAGCGTTAACAACGAATCCAGCATGGCGATAACGCGATTAGGCGTTGCTTTACCGACAGTATCACCGAGCGAAATCTCATAACATCCCATATCAAACAACGTATTGGCGACCTTGGTAGTTTGCTCTGGCTTGATTACTCCCTCATATGGACACACCATGGTACAAGACAAGTACCCGCGTACAGGAATGTTGTGCTGGTTCGCCAATTCGATAACGGGTTCAAATCGAGCGAGACTTTCGGTAATGCTGCAGTTGATGTTCTTCTGGCTGAACGTTTCTGAAGCGGAGCCAAACACCGCAATTCGCTTTACACTGCTTTCCAGCGCACGTTCTAACCCTGCGAGATTTGGTGTGAGCGCGCTATAAACCACGTCAGGCTTTTTTGAGATACCAGCAAACACCTGATCGGAATCGGCCATTTGAGGCACCCACCTTGGAGAGACGAAAGATCCCGCCTCAATATGCTTTAAGCCACTGCTGCTTAGTTGGTTAATCAAACGGATTTTATCAACCAGCGTCACTGCCGTTTCATTTTGCAGACCATCACGAGCGCCGACTTCGACGATATTAACCTTCGCTGGTAGCATATTCGCGCTCCTTATCTTCACTGACGTTATCCGATATCAAAGACAAATTCAGCAGTATGGAACCGTGCTGTACTTGGTCCCCGTGCTGATAAAACAATTCGTCGACTGTTGCTGCGACCGGAGCCGTGATGGTGTATTCCATTTTCATTGCTTCGAGTACCAAAAGCGGATCGCCCGCCGCCACTTCGTCACCTTTAGCCACCATAACTGCTGAAATTATGCCGTTGAGTGGTGCGGTTGGACTTAGTTCATCATCTACATCTTTTGCAGAGTCAAAGTTAGGTTGATGAGCGAACGTACGCTGCTGACCAAGATAAAATAGTGTTGTTCTTTGTTCATCGCTAAGTGCATTAAAGGTGTAACGCACATTATCAATATCGACGATAATCTGGTTGTCACTTTCAAGCAGGATGACCTGATGCAGCTCCTCACCACATCGGACAGTGAAGTGAGATCCTGTATCTTGCGATGATTGTTGCAAACGTACCTGATGGTTGGCATTGGCATCCGTGAAGTTAAATCGGTAAACGTTGTCAACTGACAGTCTAAAACCTCGTCTGGTTGGCGCGGGTAACGTTGAGCTGTCTGATTTTGAAATGAGATCATTCCGGTGAGCAACCGCCGCCAATGTAAGCCAGATTGAATCCGACACGTCTTGCTGCTCATTTATGCCTTGTTGATGTGTTACGAGGAAACCTGTATCGAGCTCAATCTCGGCAAAGGCTGGCTGCGAAATAATACTGTGCAGATAACCAATGTTTGTCGTTACTCCACGTACGTGATATTGAGTTAACGCCTGCTTAAGCTGCTTTAGCGCGATATCACGAGTTTGCCCCCAGACGATCAGTTTGCTGATCATTGGATCGTAATATTCGCTGATGCTATCGCCTTGGGTAACACCACTATCAACGCGTACGCACGCTAGGCGCACATTACTGTCTGATACGGGTTCTTTTAAGTAGTCAATGCGGCCAGTCGACGGCATAAAGTCATTGTCTGTATCTTCTGCGTAAATTCGCAGCTCAATTGAATGGCCGTTGTGGGTGATTTCAGATTGCGAAATAGGTAAATGCTCGCCAGCTGCAACTTTGAATTGCCACTCCACCAAATCAACGCTGGTGATCAATTCAGTGACAGGGTGTTCAACTTGCAGACGGGTATTCATCTCCATGAAGTAGAATTGACCTCGGCTATCGAGTAAGAACTCCACCGTACCCGCGCCAACATAGTCGATCGCTTGAGCGGCCTGAACCGCAGCTTCACCCATTTGTTTACGCAGTTCATCACTAAGACCGGGAGCTGGTGCTTCCTCCACAACTTTTTGGTGACGGCGTTGAATGGAGCAATCGCGATCAGAAAGATAGACACAGTTGCCATGTTCGTCAGCAAATACCTGAACTTCAACGTGGCGAGGCTGCAATATGCATTTTTCGATTAGAAGCCGCTTGTCGCCAAAGCTTGAAAGTGCTTCACGCTGCGCACCGTCGATGGCCAGCGGCATTTCGGCTGCGCTATTGACTACTCGCATGCCTTTACCGCCACCCCCTTGGGTTGCTTTAAGCATCACTGGGTAACCGATTTTTTCAGCTTCCGCTAATAAGTGCTCTACGCTGTTGTCTGTGCCGTGATAGCCGGGAACCAAGGGCACGTTCGCCTCAGACATGATGGCTTTGGCTTGCGACTTCGAACCCATCGCCTCAATTGCGCTGGTGGAAGGGCCAATAAAGACAATGCCATTTTCGCTGCACGCTTTGGCTAGTTTCGGGTTCTCGGAAAGAAAACCATACCCAGGGTGGATAGCATCGGCTTGCCATTTTTTCGCAGCGCCGATAATCGCATCGATATCGAGATACGATTCACTCGCAGGAGCGGGGCCAATGAATTCAGCGAAATCCGCTTGTTTAACATGTAAGCTGCTGCGATCCGCTTCGGAATAGACGGCTACCGTCTCGATAGCCATGCTTTTTGCGGTTTTAATGATTCGGCAGGCAATTTCACCGCGGTTTGCGATCAGTATTCTTTTAAACATGATTCCTCCAATTGGCGGCGCGCTTTTCAAAAAATGCAGCTAGTCCTTCTTGTCCTTCACTGGACACGCGAGCGGTTGCAATAGCTTGGCTGGTGTATTCAATTAATGAATGATCGATAGGTTGGTTATCACAGCGTAAACAAAGTGCTTTTGCAGCCTGCATGGCTTGTGGACCGTTGTTGAGCAGGTGATCAATGGTGCGATTGACGGCTTCACGTGGTTGAGCGTCTATCTGATGAAGAATACTCATCGATAGCGCGGTTTCGGCATCAATCAGTTCCGCGGTTAAAAAGTAGCGTCGGTTTTGTCGTTGTCCAATCGCTCGGATTACGTAAGGTCCGATGGTGGCGGGTAACAAACCGAGCTTCACTTCACTCAAACAGAAGCGGCTTTCAGGTGTACCAATAGCGATATCGCAGCAGCAGATAAGCCCAAGTGCGCCGCCAAATGCAGCGCCATGCACCATAGCAATGGTTGGTTTGCTAAAGGTATCCAGTTTGTGCAAGAGCAACGCTAACTGCTGTGCATCTTGCAGATTTTCCCCCTCGGTTTTGGTGGCCATTGACTGCATCCAGCCAAGATCCGCACCCGCAGAAAAGTGTTTACCTTGCGCCGTTAGTACCAATGCACGTAGAGAGTTGTCTCTCTCAAGTTTTTCCAAGGTTTCGATAAGTGAAGCAATTAATTCATCATTAAACGCGTTGTGTTTCTCTGGTCGATTGAGGCTCAACCAAGCAACGCCATTGCTGTCTTTTTCAAGCAGTAGTCCGGTCATGTGACTTCCTTTGTCTGACATTTCAGTCTGTATTTCAATGCTCGCTAACCATTAGTTTTTAAACATCGGTATTCGCGAGGAGTTAAGGTTTGCCTTGCATCCGGCTACATGCGGAAGATGCCAAATTTACTGTTTGGTATTGGCGCATTAAGCGCAGCAGACAGAGCAATGCCGACAACATCACGGGTTTTCGCAGGGTCAATAATGCCGTCGTCCCACAGGCGTGCACTGGCGTAGTATGCATGGCTTTGAGTCTGATATTGCTCCGCAATTGGACGTTTGAACGCTTCTTCTTCCTCTACGCTCCAGCTTTCACCTTTGCGAGTTTTGATATCGCGGGTCACTTGCGCCATCACGCCAGCCGCTTGCTCTCCACCCATGACGGAGATGCGCGCGTTTGGCCACATCCACATCATGGTTGGATCATAAGCGCGGCCACACATGCCGTAGTTCCCAGCGCCATACGAGCCACCAATAACCACGGTAAACTTCGGCACGTCTGCACACGCAACAGCAGTTACCATTTTCGCACCATGTTTGGCGATGCCTTCGGCTTCGTACTTCTGACCGACCATAAAGCCCGTGATGTTCTGTAAGAAGAGCAGAGGAATTTTGCGTTGTGCGCACAGCTCAATAAAATGCGCGCCTTTTTGTGCTGATTCCGAAAATAGAATGCCGTTGTTAGCGACAATGCCAATCGGCATACCGTGAATATGGGCAAAGCCACAGACCAAGGTTTCGCCGAACAAGGCTTTAAATTCATCGAACTGGGAATCATCAACAATTCGGGCAATGACCTCTTTAACATCAAACGGCTTTTTGAGATCGGTTCCGACGATGCCGTACAGCTCTTGGGCAGGAAAACGCGGCTCCAGTGGCGTTTTTTGCTTGAGTTGGACGGGTTTCAAGTGGTTAATTTGAGAAACCGCTTGTCTTGCCAACTCTAACGCGTGGTGATCATTTTCTGCGTAATAGTCCGCCACGCCAGAGGTGCGACAGTGAACGTCTGCGCCACCAAGATCTTCCGCGCTGACTTCTTCACCTGTCGCTGCTTTTACAAGAGGTGGACCTGCCAAAAAAATCGTGCCTTGTTCTTTGACTATGATGGATACGTCGCACATGGCAGGAACATAAGCGCCGCCAGCGGTACATAGCCCCATGACCACCGCAATTTGTGGAATGCCTTTGGCCGACATACGGGCTTGGTTGTAGAAAATACGGCCAAAATGGTCTTTATCTGGGAATACCTCATCTTGGCGGGGTAGGTTAGCGCCGCCAGAGTCGACTAAGTAAACACACGGCAGTTGGCATTTTTCTGCAATTTCTTGTGCTCTTAAGTGCTTTTTCACGGTGAGTGGGTAGTAACTGCCGCCTTTTACCGTCACGTCGTTGGCAACGATCATACACTCGGTGCCGTCAATTACACCCACACCGGCAACCACTCCAGCACATGGAACGTAATCTGGATACACATCCCAGCCAGCAAATTGACCAATTTCTAGAAAGGACGAACTAGGGTCGAGTAGGGCAAGAATGCGCTCACGTACCGGAAGTTTGCCTTTCTTCTGCTGATGCTCGCGGGCTTTCTCACCGCCACCATCTTCTATTTGGGCAGTCACGGTATAAAGTTGATCTACAAGTGACGCCATAGAGCGGTAGTTTTCCTGATACTGCTCTGAATGGGTATTAATATTGGTCGTCAAACAAGCCATAAATAGCCGATCTCCATTCGGTAGACGGGTGTCACCACCCGTCTTTATTTAGGTTGAATAAGATTTAGATTGAATAAGGAAGTTGTTTCGAGTTCGAACCGCCTAGGTATGATGATTAGGCGCTTTCGTTAAACAATTCGCGACCAATAAGCATGCGGCGAATTTCTGAAGTGCCCGCACCGATTTCATACAGCTTGGCATCTCGCAACAAACGGCCCGTATCAAACTCGTTGATGTAGCCGTTACCGCCAAGTAGTTGAATCGCATCCAGTGCCATCTTGGTTGCCAGCTCTGCGCTGTAGAGGATCGCGCCAGCAGAATCTTTACGTGTGGTTTCACCGCGATCACAAGCGGCAGCGACGGCGTAAACATACGCTTTAGCGGCATTCATTTGTGTGTACATATCCGCGATTTTTGCTTGAACTAGCTGGAATTCACCGATGGATTTACCGAACTGTTTACGGTCGTGAATGTAAGGCACAACGATATCCATACACGCCTGCATGATGCCAAGTGGGCCGCCTGCAAGCACCACACGTTCGTAGTCGAGGCCGCTCATCAATACTTTCACGCCTTGGTTTTCTTCGCCGAGAATATTTTCCGCAGGGACTTCGCAGTTTTGGAAGACCAGCTCACACGTATTCGAGCCGCGCATACCCAACTTGTCGAGTTTTTGTGCTTGAGTAAATCCAGGGAATCCGCGTTCCACAATAAATGCCGTGATGCCTTTGGAGTGCTGGCTTGGGTCGGTTTTTGCGTAGACAACATAGGTGTGTGCATCAGGGCCGTTTGTGATCCACATTTTGTTGCCGTTTAGCAGGAAAATATCGCCTTTACGTTCGGCTTTAAGCTGCATAGAGACCACATCAGAGCCGGCGCCGGGTTCACTCATTGCAAGGGCGCCGATATGTTCACCGGAGATGAGCTTAGGTAGGTATTTCTCTTTTTGCGCTTGTGTGCCGTTACGGTGGATTTGGTTGACGCAAAGGTTGGAGTGAGCGCCGTAACTTAACGCAACCGAAGCGGATGCTCGGCTGATTTCTTCCATAGCGATAACGTGGGCGAGATAGCCCATGCCTGCACCACCAAACTGTTCGCTGGTGGTCACACCTAAAAGACCCATGTCACCTAATTTGGACCAAAGATGGTTTGGAAAGTCGTTAGTTTGGTCGATAGATTGCGCTAGCGGCGCAATTTCTCTTGCAGCAAAACTATTGATTTGCTCGCGAAGCAAATCGGTATTTTCGTCATAAACAAAGTTCAGGGAAGAGTAGGTAGATTTCATTGCGTGTCCTTGCCTTTACGTCACCTACATCCCAGAGTTGAGGTGTTAGGTGACTTTTTCGCCTTTCATGGATCTCAGTGTGTTTTGGCATCGCAACTGCGCAGCATTTAACTCCATCATTACCGCTTGAATGTCGTTTGCTTGCTGTTGCAATGCTGCCTTCTTCTCTTCGATCAACCGAATCATATAGTTCAACTGCTCAGTACTTTGATCGGTATCGTAGAGTTCAAATAACTCTTTGATATCTGCAAGAGAAAAGCCCAATCGCTTACCTCGCAAAATCAGTTTTAGTCTAATTCGATCACGACCATTGTAGATTCGAGTGTTGCCTTTACGTTCTGGAGTTAGGAGACCTAAATCTTCGTAGAAGCGAATGCTTCGAGTAGTAATGTCGAACTCTTTCGCGAGCTCGCTGATCTTAAATGTGTTCATTCCTTAACCTTACGACTTTCGTATAACATTTACATGAATATACAATTCGTTAACGTTAAAGTAAACAAACAACATTCACTCTTGAGCCTTGATATCACTCGCATTTACTCGAAATCAAAGAATCACTCGAACAAACAATAACCTCAAACTTGACGTTAACGTAAATGTTAGTATAGTTATGACGTAAACGTCAACAAAAGGTTAATGGAATGAAAAATGAAACATGGATTGTTGCCGCTAAGCGAACGCCTATCGGCTCTTTTCAAGGTGCATTAGCTTCAACAGATGTCACGGAACTCGGTGCGAAAGCCATTCAAGGGGCGCTAGCCGAAAGCCAACTCGATGTGCACAAAATAGACGAAGTGTTGATGGGGTGCGTTTTACCCGCCGGTGTGGGGCAAGCGCCTGCAAGACAAGCAAGCCTTAAAGCTGAAATGCCACAATCGATTGGTTGTACGACACTGAACAAAGTTTGTGGATCGGGTATGAAAACCGTGATGCTGGCATATGACCTTATTCAATCTGGTAATGCGCATGCTGTCATCGCTGGTGGCATGGAAAACATGTCGTCTTCTCCTTATCTATTAAAGAAAGCGCGTGATGGTTTCCGTTTAGGTCACGAGCAAGTGCTTGATCACATGTTTTATGACGGTTTGCAGGATGCCTACCAAGGCGAGCTGATGGGTGTCTTTGCAGAACAGACGGCGCAAAAGTATCAGTTCAGCCGTGAAAGTATGGATGCCTGGGCGCAGCAGTCGGTGACTCGTGCGCAGCAAGCAATCGAACAAGGTTTGTTCAAAGAAGAGATCGTGCCCGTTAACGTAAAAAGTCGACGCGGCGAAACCTTGGTTGTAGATGATGAGCAACCGAGCAAACTCGACGTCACTAAAATTCCTACCTTACGCCCTGCGTTTGCCAAAGATGGCGGCGTAACCGCAGCAAACTCTAGTTCCATTTCGGATGGTGCGTCGGCAATGATCTTAGTCGATAGTGAGTTTGGTCGTCAGGAAAACCTTCAGCCTCTAGCCAAAATTGTCGCGTACAGCACGCATGCAAGACAGCCTGATGAGTTCACCATCGCACCAGTCTTCGCGATTGAATCGCTGCTGGAAAAAACGGGCTGGGACAAATCAGACGTGGACCTTTGGGAAATCAATGAAGCTTTTGCTGTCGTGACTCAATACGCGGTGAAAGCTCTCGAACTGAACGAGAGCAAAGTGAACCCTCGCGGAGGGGCTTGTGCGCTGGGGCATCCAATAGGCGCAAGTGGCAATCGAATCCTTGTCACTTTGATTCATGCGCTAAAACAAACTGGTGGTAAGCGTGGCGTTGCATCGCTTTGTATTGGCGGCGGCGAAGCTACCGCTATCGCGATTGAAATCTGCTAAATCACTCTCAACAAAGTTTCACTTACATAACAGTAGTCAGTAACAAGCTGAAAAATACAAGGATGTCATCATGACAGAACAAGTAAAGCAGTATATCGGTGGTGAATTTGCCATCTCCGATTCAAAACAATGGCTAGATGTAACCAACCCGGCAACCAACGAAGTGATTGCACAAGTACCTTGTGCCACGGAATCGGAAATGAATGCGGCGATTGCCAGCGCAACAGAAACGTTCAAACGCTGGAAAGAAGTTGCAGCGCCGGAGCGTGCTAGATTGATGTTGCGCTACCAACATCTGTTAAAAGAGCAACACGATGAGTTGGCGATACTGCTTTCAAGTGAGACAGGCAAAACCCTCGCGGATGCAAAGGGTGACATTTGGCGCGGAATTGAAGTGGTAGAGCAAGCTGCAAACATTTGTAGCTCAATGATGGGCGAAACGGTTGAGAACGTCGCGACCAATATTGATGGTTACTCTTACATTCAACCGCTCGGCGTTTGTGCTGGCATTACACCGTTTAACTTCCCTGCGATGATCCCATTGTGGATGTTCCCGATGGCGATCGCTTGTGGCAACACCTTTGTTTTGAAGCCGTCAGAGCAAGTGCCACTAACGGCAATGAAACTGGCGGAGCTGTTTGAACAAGCTGGCGCACCAAAAGGCGTATTGCAAGTTGTTCACGGGACCAAAGAGCAAGTCGACCGCATTCTGACTGATCCAGTTGTTCGTGCGATCTCTTTTGTTGGCTCTGTGCCCGTTGGTGAGTACATCTACAAAACAGGTACAGACAACCTGAAACGCGTGCAGTCATTTGCAGGTGCTAAGAACCACATGGTCATCATGCCGGATGCAAACAAACAGCAAGTCATCAATAACCTAGTTGGCGCGTCAGTTGGTGCTGCAGGCCAACGCTGTATGGCGATTTCGGTTGCCGTATTTGTCGGCGAAACCAAAGAATGGATTCCAGAGCTTAAAGAGGCGTTAGCTCAGGTTCAGCCTGGCGCGTGGGATGATGAAACCGCCGGTTATGGTCCGCTGATTAGCCCTCAAGCGAAGCAGCGAGTGGTGAATCTGATTAATGAAGGCAAAGCGTCAGGCGCGAATTGTGTTCTGGATGGAACAGACTGCCAAGTGCCTGGCTTCCCGAACGGTAACTGGGTGGGGCCAACACTGTTTACCAACGTGACCACAGACATGTCGATTTATCAGGAAGAAATTTTCGGGCCTGTGCTGTTAACTATGGAAGTGGATGACCTAGATGAAGCGATTAAACTGATCAATGCAAACCGCTTTGGTAATGGTACGTCTATTTTTACGGCGAACGGCGCTGCCGCGAGAAAGTATCAACACAATATCGAAGTAGGTAACGTAGGCATCAACGTGCCGATTCCGGTGCCATTGCCATTTTTCTCATTTACTGGGTGGAAAGGCAGCTTCTACGGCGACCTGCATGCTTACGGTAAACAAGCGGTTCGCTTCTACACCGAGACGAAAACTGTCACCGCGCGTTGGTTTGAAGATGACATTCCAAGCGGTCCAAACATGACCATTCAACTTAGCTAATTACTGGATTAGCGACACCTCTAGCCAAGCGCCACCGTTTAAGTGGGCTTGGCTCGGATACAAATGCAACGAATTAGACCTTAGGACTTCAAGATGGATTTTGAATTAAACGAAGATCAACTCGCGTTTGCCGAAGTAGCAAAGCAGTTTGCAGACCAAATGTTAGCGCCTCATGCGGCCGAGTGGGATGAAAACCATCATTTCCCTAAAGATGTACTGCGTCAAGCTGGTGAACTTGGTTTTCTGAGCATCTATACGCCGCCAGAGCATGGTGGCTTGGGGTTATCTCGTTTGGATGCGGCGATCATTTTCGAGCAGTTGGCTATGGGTTGTACCGCGACTACTGCGTTTATGACCATTCACAACATGGCGACGTGGATGATCACCAGCTTTGCCAAAGCCGAAGTGGCGCAGCAGTTTAGCGCGGATCTAATTTCGGGTGAAAAGCTCGCTTCCTACTGTTTAACCGAACCTAATGCAGGCTCTGACGCCGCTTCACTGACGACCAGTGCAGTGCGTGACGGCGATGAGTTTGTCCTGAATGGCGCAAAAGTGTTTATCTCTGGTGCGGGTGATACGGACGTTCTTGTCGTGATGGCGCGTTCGTGCGGCGAAGGAGCGGGTGGCGTTTCTGCATTCGTTGTTCCTGCTGATTGCGAAGGCATTAGCTACGGTAAAAAAGAAGCCAAAATGGGTTGGAACTGCCAGCCAACTCGCATGATTACCTTCGAAAATGTTCGTATTCCGGCTGACTATCTGTTGGGTGAAGAGGGAGAAGGCTTTAAGTTCGCCATGCTTGGCCTTGATGGTGGTCGAATCAATATCGCTACTTGTTCCGTCGGTACTGCGCAACAAGCACTGAACGAAGCCAAGCAATACATGAACGAACGCAAACAGTTCGGCCGTTCACTGGCGCAATTTCAAGCGTTGCAGTTCAAGCTTGCTGATATGGCGACTGAGCTGGTCGCTGCGCGTCAAATGGTGCGACTCGCTGCCGCTAAACTCGATGCCCAGCACGCAGAAAAAAGTGCGTACTGTGCCATGGCAAAACGCTTTGCTACTGATGTGGGCTTTAAAGTCTGCGATCAGGCGCTGCAAATTCACGGTGGCTATGGCTACATAAAAGAATATCCAGTCGAGCGCCATTTCCGAGACGTTCGTGTTCACCAAATTCTTGAAGGTACCAACGAAATCATGCGTCTGATCGTCGCAAGACGATTACTAACGGAAGGCGTTGAGCTGCTTTAGTCAGCGAGACACAGCCTTACCTAAAGAAATTAAAAAGGACTGAAAGATTATGACGGCACAAATCAAATTAGAGCGCGAAGCGCATATTGCCAAGCTCACGATTAGTAATCCGCCAGCGAACACTTGGACGCTTGAGTCTTTGAATCAGCTAAAAGAGTTGGCGATTGAACTTAGCAATGATCGCTCTATTTATGCGTTGGTTTTAACAGGCGAAGGCGAGAAGTTCTTTTCTGCTGGAGCAGATCTTAATAACTTTGCATCGGGTGATAAATCACAAGCAGCAGACATGGCGTTCGCATTTGGTGAAGCGTTTGAAGCGCTGTCTGCATTCGATGGGGTTTCTATCGCAGCGATTAATGGCTATGCGATGGGCGGCGGTCTGGAAGTGGCGATGGCGTGTGACATTCGTATCGCAGAAGAACAAGTACAAATGGCACTTCCTGAAGCATCGGTAGGTTTGTTGCCGTGTGCGGGTGGGACGCAAAACCTGACCGCGTTGGTAGGTGAAGGTTGGGCGAAGCGTATGATCCTGTGTGGCGAGCGTGTGACGGCCGAGCGAGCGGAAAAAATTGGGTTAGTCGAAGAGGTGGTGGCGAAAGGTCAAGCACTCGAAGCGGCTATGGAGCTAGCACAGCGTGTTGCAGGTCAATCACCGAAATCTGTGTCTGCGTGCAAAACGCTCATTCAAGGTCGACGCAGCCAAACTCATGCAGCTGGATTGGTTTTGGAGCGTGAACTGTTTTTACAGCTGTTCAATACACAAGATCAGACTGAGGGTGTGAATGCGTTTTTGCAAAAGCGCAAGCCACAATGGACAAACAGCTAGCGGAGGCCAAATGACAGGTACAGTAAATGTTTCAAAGCTTAAGTGCGCTGATGGCTCTGTTATTGGTGTGCTAGAGCTTGATAACCCAGCAGCTCTCAACGCGTTGAGTTACGTGATGATTGAGAAGTTGTACAAACAGCTTAATGAATGGCAAACGGACGACAGCGTCATCGCGGTATTCTTGCATGCTCAAGGTGAAAAAGCGTTTTGTGCTGGTGGTGATATTCAAGCGATCTACCGTGCACTTGAAAACAAAGAGCAAGACTTTGATTCTGCGTTTTCAGCGATGGAAACCTTCTTTGACCTCGAATATCGCTGTGACCATCTTATTCATACTTATCCAAAACCGATCATCGCGTGGGGACATGGTTATTTGATGGGCGGGGGAGTTGGCCTGTTTATGGGTGCCAGCCATCGCGTAGCAGAAACCACCACACGCTTTGCAATGCCAGAGATTAAAATTGGCCTTTACCCAGATGTAGGCGCGACGTACTTCCTGAACCAGTTGCCAAAACATTTGGCACTGTTCTTAAGTTTGACGGCTTGTCAAATTAACGCAACAGATATGAAAGCGTTGGGGTTAAGCCAATGGATTGCACAGCCAGAAAACAAGCAAGTGCTGCTGGATCTGCTTGCATCGGTAAGTTGGAAAGGTGAAGCGAACATCAACGAAAAAATCGCCACTACGCTGCGTTCGGTACACGTGGACGAGCCAACCGAAGGGATGTTGATGCCCTATGCGGAATTGATTGAGCAGTTATGTTCGGGTGACTTAGCGTCAATTGTTGATGCAATCAGCCGTGCTAACGTTGATAACAAGTGGTTCGTCAATGCGCAGAAGTCACTGAACTATGGCAGTCCGTTGTCGCTCAGTATCACTTATCAGCAGTTAACGCAGTATCAAAACCTCTCTTTGAAAGCGTGTTTTGATATGGAATTTAACCTAACACTACGTTGTGGCTTAGAAGGTGATTTTAGAGAAGGGGTTCGTGCGCTGATTATTGATAAAACCAATCAACCGACTTGGCAACATCGCACGGTTTCTGACGTAACGCCACAAGTTTTGGAGCGCTTCTTCTCGCCAATTGACTCAGCAGAATACCCACTGACCGCATCGTCGGTAGCTATAGCGGCACTTTAGTACAAGGAAGAAATACGATATGGACAAAATTGCATTTATTGGCCTTGGTAACATGGGTGCGCCTATGGCTAAGAATCTACTTAAAGCGGGCTTGAACGTCGAAGTATTTGATTTGAACCCAAACGCAGTTGAGGAGTTGACCGCATTGGGCGCTTCAAGTGCCGATTCCGTTCAGCAGGCAGTACAAGGTGTTGATGTGGTTGTCACTATGCTGCCAGCGAGCCAACACGTTCAAAGCGTTTATCTTGGTCAAGATGGCATATTAGATAGCGTCGAATCAGGCACCTTGCTGATTGATTCATCCACCATCGATCCTGCGACTGCTCGTTTGGTTGGCGAAAAAGCATCGCAACTTGGTATAAGTTTTGTTGATGCACCAGTATCTGGTGGCGTTGCGGGCGCAGCAGCAGGTACGTTAACTTTCATTGTTGGCGGCTCGCAAGAGAACTTTGTTCAAGCCAAAGCGGTGCTTAGCCACATGGGTAAAAACATCTTCCATGCGGGCGATGTTGGAGCTGGTCAGGTCGCGAAGATCTGCAATAACATGATGTTGGGCATTTTGATGAGCGGCACCTGTGAAGCACTAAATTTAGGGATGGAAAACGGACTCGATCCCAAAGTGCTTTCCGACATCATGTTGCAAAGTTCAGGGCGTAACTGGGCGCTAGAGCTTTATAACCCTTGTCCAGGTGTGATGGAAAATACGCCTGCAAGCAATGGTTATCAAGGCGGCTTTATGAGCCAGTTAATGGCTAAAGATCTGGGTCTTGCGATGGAAGCGGCGGTTGCCAGTCAAACATCAACGCCAATGGGCAGCTTGGCTCGTAATCTGTTTAATTTTCACAACGGTCAGGGCAACGGGCAAAAAGATTTTTCAAGCTTGTTTGAGTTCTACCAAAAGCAAAATCAGGCCTAAGGAGCGCTTATGGAGTTAGCAAATAAGGTCATTGCGATCACGGGGGCAGGGCAGGGGCTGGGTAAACAAATGGCACTGTCACTGGCGGAAAATGGCGTTCATCTTGCGCTTATCGACCTCAATTCAGAGCAACTGGCTGAAACGAAAGCGGAATGTGAATCTCTCGGCGTTACCGCTCGTTTTTATGTGACAAACGTGACTGACGAACAGCAGGTGTGCACTGCTTTTGAGCAAATTGAGGCAGATTTCAAGCAGCTCAATGGCGTTATCAATAACGCAGGTATTATGCGTGATGGTATGTTCATTAAAGTCAAAGATGGTCAGGTTAACACGATGTCGCTGGAACAATTTCAGTCTGTTCTAGATGTGAATGTAACAGGCACTTTCCTGTGTGGCCGTGAAGCGAGCAAGGTAATGCTGAACACCGATAGCAAAGGGGTTCTGATCAACATATCCAGCGTTGCGCGTGCCGGGAATATTGGTCAAACCAACTATTCAGCATCTAAAGCGGCGGTAGCCACCATGGCAACGGTGTGGGCGAAAGAGTTAGGGCGTTTCGGAATTCGCTCAGTGGCGATTGCTCCGGGTGTCATCAAAACTGCCATGACAGACCAAATAAAACCTGAAGCGATGGAACGTTTAATCGGAATGATTCCGGTTGGACGTTTAGGTTTGGCGGATGAAATTTCATCGACCATAAAATACGTGTTAACCAACGAATTCGTGACCGGACGAGTGTTTGAAGTCGATGGCGGAATGCGAATGTAACCCCCTCTGCAACATAAAAAAAGGGGAGCGAGTTTGATTGTCCGCTTCCTTCCACTTTCTTCTTTCTTTTATTGCTTCTATCTGAAAAATGTATTGGATGCATGGTCGACTGCTATCTCATCGAACGGTATAAAAATTGATTCTATTTCTTATGTGAATGGTTAGTTCTATATTGCTTGTCATGTAAATGTATCAACTCACAACTAAGACGATCTTTTGTCTCACTAACGAGATCGTTATTCTTGGTGTGTAAAAAACACTCTCATTGGTTGTATTGTGACCGAAAACTATTTCGGCATCTAAAGATGGTGATTTATTATTCAGCGCAAAATACATGGGAATATGAGGCTGACTGAATAACCTTCAGTTGTCTTAATAATAAATAATCAGAATTCTCAATTACACTGAAGTAACTACCCATTAGGGAAGAGCAATAATGTCACTATTTCATTCGCTTAGGACGATGCCGCTATTATTGGGGTGTCTGTGTTTTTCTGTTCAGGCCTCCACAGAAAAGGTGGAACAGGAAGGTAAGTTTTTACAGTCGTTAGAAGGCATCGAAAATCAAATTTACGCATTACCTCAGAGTTCTTTAGCTTTGATTGAAGCGTTAGAAGAAGAGTCTTTGCTACAAAACCAACCAACAGCGCTGTTGGTGCGTTACTGGCTTGCCAAGGCCACGGTTTTAGAGCTGCTAGGGCGCGTAGAAGAGAGTCAGAGTGTCGTTCAAAAAGGATTGGAGCTTGTGCGTCCACAGAGCCATGAGTATCTCCTGTTTAAGTTGATTCAGATGCGAACTATGGTTGGAAAGAGCGATATCGATACCGCGCTTTCTGCGTTGGATAGCTTGTTGGAAACATCGCGTGAGAATGGTGATAAGCAACTTGAATCAGAAATCCTGTTGCTAAAAGGACGCTATTACGATGAGCAAGGTGAGTTTAAAAAATCTTATGCTGCACTTATGTCGTCCATGGATGCGGCTGAATCTTCAGGTGTTCACGGGCTGGTCGAACGTGCAGCACTAGAGCTAGGTGACGTACTTGTCAAAATTCAGGGTTACGACCGATCTGAGGCGCTTTTGGAACAAGCATATCGCTATTTTAGGGATAGGCGTATGTCGTTCAATGAGTTGTTGAGCGTTTTGACGATAGCGAAACTTCATAAAGCACAGTTCCAATACGAAGAGGCGATAGCGTCATATCAGCGAGCGTTAAAGCTGGCTCAAATTATCGGTGATGGACGCTTTAGATTTCGAGTTAACCTTGAACTTGCAGCTTTATATCGCGAGACGAATCAAGAAAAGAAGATGGTTAACCACTTGAAGCTGGCGGAGAATTTACAGTACAGAGAAACGTCTAGCGCGTATTTGGCAACATTTAAGTTGTTACAAGCCGAATATATGTTAGAGCAGCAGCAATTTGAAATACTTTTAGCGATGATCGCGCCAATGCTGCCGGAGATTATAGAGAGTCGATACGTCAAGCAACAGCAAATGGAGCTACTAAAAGTCGCCGCTATGGCCTATGCGGGGAGCAATGACTTTAAACTAGCATTCGAAACTTACGGTAACTATCACGATAAATTTATCCAATTTAGTAATCAAAGAGAAGTTGAAAATCTTGAGCGCCAGCAGACGTTATTTGAATTGGAACGACTTGAATATGAGAACGAAGATCTCAACTGGAACAATGTGTTGCAGCGTATGGAGCTAGAAAATAACCGTCGTACTTTTTACTTATTGGGTGAAGCGCTACTTGCGCTCATCGGTGTTCTATTTTTGATGGCGGTAGTATTTCTCGTCGTCAATCGCTCGCGTTTGAGAATGCGTCGCCTCGCAAAGACAGACACATTGACAGGGTTGTTCAATCGCCGTTTTTTAGAGGACTGGTTCACTAAGCCAGTAGAAGTGAGGCGTGAGCGAAAAGAGAAACCGGTACCTCAATCTAAGCAAGAAAAGATACAACACTTTGTTTTTGAGCAAGTCGAGCAAGTTAAGTACGGTTATCTAGCTTTAAATAAATGGGTAGATAGCAAACTCGATAAACAGAAAATGGTGCCAAATAAACCACAATCGGGGCCAGTAACTTTAGCGTTAATCGATGTGGATTATTTCAAGCAGGTAAATGATACCTATGGGCATGTGTTTGGAGATACCGTACTAACGGGCGTTGCCAAAGTGTTGGAGGAAACTGTACGTGAGAACGACATTGTTGCTCGCTTTGGTGGGGAAGAGTTTGTTGTTGTTATGCCCAATACAGACCATAAAAACGCCCTTATTACTGCAGAACGTTTACGTAGCGCTTTATCCCTACATGGCTTTGTTACGGAACAGAAAGAAGAAGTGAGAGTGACCTGTAGTTTTGGAGTCGTTACCACTAAAGATAATGAGATGAGTTTTAAATCACTTTGCGATCAGGCCGATAAATTGCTTTATCAAGCGAAAGCGAACGGACGCAACTGCGTGAAAGGTCGCTCGCTAGCGTAACAGAAATCAAGAGTTCAGGCTCATCGCACGATGAATCTGAACTTATCCCTCCCATTTACTTTGATAGCCAAGTGACTTTGAGATCCTTGCTTCGAATATAAAACGCTGAATCTAACATCTTAAAGTCACTTGGCGATATTACTTAAAAATGGCTTAAGGATATCGAATCGCATATTCATGGCGTTCAATATAACCTCTCTCTTTGCCTTCTTCACCTTCAAAGTGCGAATGCCACTTGTGTCTACAAAACTATAACAAACTAGTGTGTCTATTCTTTGTACAAATAAACCGTGTACAGGTGAAATGATTAGTGGTCGATATAAATTTTTTGTGGCACAGATTTTTGTTGTTCAAAAATCAACTCGTTCATAATCGTTTTAAAAATAGAGTAAGAGTTAAGTATTTGATTTTGTTTTTCTTGTTTGTTTGTTCTTAAACTAAAATCTAGTTATCCCGACAAGTTCTTACCGAGCGATTTTTCGTACACCCTCAACTTTTCATCCTTTTTTACTAACATTTTTCTTTAAAAATAATTTGAGTTCGAATTAATTTTCAGGCATTTTATATTTAACTAACCGTTCAATTAAAAATAACAGGGACGCAAAATGCCAAAGGTGGGGATGCCTGAAATCAGAAAACCGCAGCTTGTGAAAGCGACAATGTCAGTGATTGATAGAGTCGGTTTACACGCGGCGAGTATTTCGTTAATCAGCAAAGAAGCCGGTGTATCAACGGGGATTATCAACCACTATTTCGGTGGTAAGCACGGATTGCTGGAGGAAACGATGCGAGAAATCTTGCGTCAGCTTTCGTCCACTATCACACAGAAGTTACGTGAGCTGCCAAGTGATGCTCATCACCAAAGAATTAATGCAATCATTGACGGTAACTTTGTCGGCTATCAGGCAGAAAACCAAGTTGCTAAGACTTGGCTGGCGTTTTGGTCGTACTCAATGCATGACGAGCAGCTCAAGCGTTTACAGCGTGTCAACGAACGACGTCTATTGTCCCACCTAAGAAAAGAACTCAAAGCATTATTAAATGCAGAGCAGGCTGAATTGGTTGCTCATGGTATTGCATCACTTATTGATGGAATTTGGCTGCGCGGAACGCTCAACCCGCAAGGCATTGATGCAGAAAGAGCGAGAATCATCATCAACGATTATCTCGAAAAACAACTTACGTTTTATTCTGAAAAAATATAAAAGTTACAGGTCTTCAAAATGGAAATGAAAGCACACTATATCAATGGTGCGATGTACGACGGGTGTTCAGATGAACACTTCACCACTTACAATCCGGCGAATGGTGAGCCATTGGCCAACATTAAACAAGCGAACCAAGACGATCTTCAAGCAGCGATTGAATCGGCAAAGAAAGGTTTTGCTGCATGGTCGGCGATGACTGCGATTGAGCGCAGCCGTATTTTACACAAAGCCGTTGCCATTTTACGTGAGCGTAATGACGAGCTGGCTGCATTGGAAGTGGCAGATACTGGTAAGCCCATTCAAGAAGCTATCGCAGTTGATATAACAACAGGTGCCGATGTTCTTGAGTACTACGCTGGCCTTGCTCCAAGTCTACAAGGTGAACAGCAGCCACTCAGCGACGATCAGTTTTTCTATACACGTCGTGAGCCATTGGGCATTTGCGCGGGTATTGGCGCTTGGAATTATCCAATTCAAATTGCGATGTGGAAATCGGCGCCAGCACTGGCTGCGGGCAACGCAATGATCTTCAAGCCATCAGAAGAAACACCATTAACGGCGCTTAAGCTCGCCGAAATTTATTCAGAAGCGGGCATGCCAGATGGCGTATTTAATGTCGTGCAAGGGGATTACCGAGTAGGACAGATGCTAACGGCGCATCCTGATATCGCAAAAGTGTCATTCACGGGTGAGTCAGGCACCGGTAAAGTCGTCATGAGTGACAGCGCTAAGACACTAAAACAAGTAACGATGGAGCTTGGTGGTAAGTCTCCACTGATTATTTTTGATGATGCGAAGTTAAACGATGCCGTTTCTGCGGCCATGGTGGCGAACTTCTACACCCAAGGTGAGGTTTGTACGCACGGTACACGTGTATTTGTCCATGAAGGTATTTATGACGACTTTATCGCACAGCTTAAAGCCCGAACCGAGTTGTTAGTCGTCGGCGATCCGCTTGATGAGAACACGCAAATTGGCGCGCTAATCTCCAAAGATCATGAATCGAAAGTTCTAGGAGCGATTGAAGCCGCGAAAGCGAGTGGCGCGACGTTACTCACTGGCGGCTACAAAGTAACAGACAATGGCCTAGCTAATGGTAACTTTGTTGCTCCAACCGTATTTGTCGATTGCGATGATGACATGAACCACGTTCAACAAGAAATCTTTGGCCCGGTAATGTCAGTTCTGAAATTCCGCGATGAGTCGGAAGTGATTGCGCGTGCAAATGGCACCGATTATGGCTTAGCGGCAGGTGTATTTACTCAAAACCTATCTCGTGCGCACCGTGTGATCCATCAAATTCAAGCGGGTATTTGTTGGGTGAACACATGGGGTGACTCACCTGCGGAAATGCCAGTTGGCGGCTACAAGCAATCAGGTGTTGGCCGTGAAAACGGAGTCGAAACCCTTAAACATTACACACAAACGAAGAGTGTTCTGGTTCAGCTAAGCGACTTCGAAAGCCCTTACAAATGATACTACTCATAGTAGATAACTGACCACTTTAGCTTGTTAAAATGCTCGATAACTACGTTGTCAATTTTGATTGTAGGTTAACTACTTATCAAAATTTCCGCCTTGTTCTCAAGCATTTTTCCTACGCTAATTTCGTTCACTTATCTACGGTGATGAGTATTAACTCCTAGGAGAATAAAAATGCAACAACACTACGATTACATCATCGTCGGTGCGGGTTCGGCCGGCTGTGTGTTAGCGGATCGCTTAAGTGAAAGTGGTCAAAATTCGGTCCTATTACTCGAAGCGGGTGGGTCGGATAAAAGTATTTTTATCCAAATGCCAACGGCGCTTTCTTACCCGATGAACACTGAAAAATACGCGTGGCAGTTTGAGACGGTTGAAGAGCAAGGGTTGGATGGTCGCCAACTTCATTGCCCTCGCGGAAAAGTTCTGGGCGGTAGCTCATCTATCAACGGCATGGTTTACGTTCGCGGACACGCTTGTGACTTCGACCAGTGGGAAGAGGAAGGCGCGAAAGGCTGGAACTATCAGTCGTGTTTGCCTTATTTCCGTAAAGCAGAGTCTTGGATTGGTGGTGCTGATGAATATCGGGGCGATCACGGTCCAGTCGGCACATGTAACGGCAACGATATGAAGCTCAACCCGCTGTACCAAGCTTTTATTGATGCAGGCAAAGAAGCGGGCTACCCAGAAACAAAAGATTACAACGGTTATCAGCAAGAGGGCTTTGGTCCAATGCATATGACCGTCGACAAAGGCGTGCGCGCTTCAACCTCTAATGCATACTTAAGCCGTGCTAAAAAACGCAAAAACTTCACCCTAATGAAGAGGGTGACGGTTCATCGAGTTTTATTAGAAGAAACGGGTGCAGAAGGAAAGAAAGCGGTAGGCGTTGAATTTGAAAAGTCAGGTTCAATTCAGCAATGTTTTGCGAATAATGAAGTGATTTCGAGTGCGGGTTCGGTTGGCTCCGTTCAGCTGTTGCAGCTTTCAGGCATTGGCCCTAAGGCAGTATTGGAAAAAGCGGGCATTGAGGTGAAACACTCGTTGGAGGGGGTAGGTAAAAACCTGCAAGATCACTTAGAAGTGTACTTCCAATATCACTGTAAGCAACCTATCACGCTCAACAGCAAATTAGGTTTGGTGAGCAAGGGCTTGATTGGCACTGAGTGGATATTAACTCGCAAAGGCCTTGGTGCTACTAACCACTTTGAATCGTGTGCATTTATCCGCTCTCGAGAAGGGCTAAAGTGGCCAAATATTCAATATCACTTCTTGCCAGCGGCAATGCGTTATGACGGGCAAGCTGCTTTTGATGGTCATGGTTTCCAAGTGCACGTTGGACCTAACAAGCCAGAAAGTCGCGGGTCGGTCGAAGTTGTCTCTGCGAATCCGAATGATAAGCCGAAGATTGAGTTTAACTACATTTCCACTGAACAAGATAAGCAGGATTGGCGTGATTGTATTCGCCTTACTCGCGAGATCCTCAATCAGCCAGCCATGGATGAGTTTCGTGGGGATGAGATCCAACCCGGTCTGAACATCACAACGGATGAACAGATTGATGAATGGGTGAAGCAAAACGTCGAGAGTGCTTACCATCCATCTTGTACCTGCAAAATGGGCGCAGATAATGACCCATTAGCCGTCTTAAATGAGCGATGCCAAGTACGCGGTATTCAAGGCTTGCGTGTGGTGGACTCTTCTATTTTCCCAACCATTCCGAACGGTAATTTAAATGCGCCAACGATTATGGTGGCAGAACGCGCCGCGGATATGATTTTGGATAACGCCCTAGAAACGTCGAACAACGTACCAGTTTGGATTGCACCGGACTGGCAAGAGATGCAACGAATGCATCCGCCAAAAAGAGATCTCGATTCGATCTCATAAAATGAAAAAGTCAGTAATCATTACAAGGAATTCAACATGTCTAAGATGACAAAAATCTTCTCAACAATTGCACTAAGTACTTTAGCAACAGGCGCTTACGCCAACCAATGTGAAACGGTTCGTTTCGCAGATGTAGGTTGGACTGACATCACAGCGACCACTGCCGTTACATCAGAGTTACTTAAAGGGTTGGGGTACAAAACGAAGACCGATCTTCTGTCTGTGCCTGTAACTTACTCCTCTATGGCTAATGGCGATATCGACATTTTCTTAGGTAACTGGATGCCAACGATGGAAGGTGATATCGCGAAATACCGTGATGCAGGTACTGTTGAAACCGTACGCGCGAACCTCGTTGGCGCAAAGTACACGCTAGCGGTTCCAAAATACGTTTATGACGCAGGCGTAACCAACTTCGCTGACCTAGTAAAACATGCCGACAAATTTAAAGACCGCATTTACGGCATTGAACCTGGAAACGATGGTAACCGCTTAATTCAGTCAATGATTGATAGCAACGCATTCGGCCTAAAAGACTTCAGCCTAGTTGAATCCAGTGAAGCTGGCATGGTGTCTCAAGTATCACGTGCCGCACGCCGCAATCAATGGATTGTGTACCTAGGTTGGGCGCCGCACCCAATGAATAGTAACGTTGAAATGGAATATCTAGCGGGTGGCGATGACTTCTTCGGTCCTAACTACGGCGGCGCGAACGTCTACACAAACGTACGTAAAAATTACCTCGCTGAGTGTCCAAATGTAGGTCAGCTAGTGAAAAATCTAGAGTTTAACCTAGAAATGGAAAATGAACTGATGGAAGCGATTCTTAACCAGAAACAGAAGCCATCAAAAGCAGCGCAAGCATGGTTGAATGCAAACCAAGAGCAAATTGAAGCGTGGCTAGAGGGCGTGAAAACGGTAGATGGCCAAGATGCGCTAACAGCTATTACAAACTACTTAAAAACAAACGCTTAATAAGCAGTATTTGAGCTCGTTTTTTTAAAAGAAAGTGGGCAGAGTTTTGCCCGCTTCATTAACACAAAGGTTTTATTTTGAATTTTATTACGGACAACAAACTACCGTTGGGCCAATGGATGGAAACTGGCGTCGATTGGTTAACCATCAATGCATCGGGTTTTTTCGATGCAATCTCTATTACACTTGAAACGATCATTCTTTTCGTGGTGGACATTTTTAAATGGATGCCACCTGCAGCGCCAATCATTATGACGGCGGCAATTGCTTGGTTCTTACATCGCAGCATTCCTCTTGTCGTATTTATCGTGTTGGCCTTACTCGCAATTCTCAACCTTGGTTACTGGCAAGAAATGCTGGAAACCTTTGTCCTTGTGTTTGCAGCGACAACGATTTCCGTATTAATTGGCGTGCCGTTGGGCATTATGGCGGCGCACCGTCCTTGGTTATACACCTTGTTGCGGCCAATACTCGATTTGATGCAGACCGTACCGACATTCGTTTACCTAATTCCAACCTTGGTTCTGTTTGGCTTAGGTATTGTCCCTGGTCTAATCTCGACCATCATTTTCGCTATCGCTGCGCCAATTCGATTGACGTACCTCGGCATTATTAAAGTGCCGGAGGAGCTACTTGAAGCGGGTAAAGCATTTGGTGCCAGCCGAATGAAGCTACTGTTTAAGGTGGAGTTACCTGCGGCATTGCCAAGTATTATGGCTGGCGTTACGCAATGTATTATGTTGTCTTTGTCTATGGTTGTCATTGCGGCGCTTGTTGGTGCTGATGGGCTTGGTAAGCCAGTCGTACGTGCACTGAATACGGTAAACATTTCACAAGGTTTTGAAGCGGGTTTAGCGATTGTACTCGTTGCCATCATTCTTGATCGCTTGTGTAAAGCACCAAACCAGAAGGAGGCATAATCATGGACGCTATTACTATTAAAAATCTTGATGTCGTTTTTGGTCAGCAACAAGCACAGGCGCTAGCACTACTAGATCAAGGGAAGTCTCGACAAGAAATCATTGATGAAACTGGCCAAGTGGTTGGGGTTGATAATGTTTCGCTGAACGTGAAACAGGGTGAGATCTGTGTCTTGATGGGGCTTTCGGGCTCGGGTAAATCAAGTTTGCTGCGAACGGTTAACGGATTGAACGATATTTCTCGTGGCTCTCTGAAAATCAAAGATGGCGACGATATGGTTGAGCTCTCTAACTGTGACGAACAGAAGCTGCGCCACCTTCGTACGCACCGCGTGTCCATGGTGTTTCAGAAGTTTGCATTGATGCCATGGTTAACGGTGTTAGACAATGTAGCGTTTGGTCTAGAGATGCAAGGCATTGGTAAAGCTGAGCGCCGTAAAAAAGCGCGTGAACAGCTCGAAATGGTCGGTTTGTCTGAGTGGGAAACGAAATTCCCGCACGAGCTCTCTGGTGGTATGCAGCAGCGTGTTGGCCTAGCGCGAGCGTTCGCGATGGACACAGATATCTTGTTAATGGATGAGCCGTTTTCAGCGCTTGACCCATTGATTCGCGCTCAGCTTCAAGATGAACTGATTCTGCTGCAAGAAAAGCTAAACAAAACCATTCTTTTTGTGAGTCACGACTTAGATGAAGCACTTAAAATCGGTAACAACATCGCCATTATGGAATCAGGAAAGCTGATTCAACATGGCAAGCCAGAACAGATCATTCTTGCTCCAGAAAACGATTATGTGGCGGACTTTGTTGCTCACACTAATCCATTAAATGTGCTGAAGGGACGTTCCTTAATGCGTGACGATTTGGTTCGCGAAGATACGCGTGTTCTGATTTGCCCTGATAAAAATATTTGGGTGATACAAGAGAGCAAGGGGTTAAGTTTAGCGGATAAAGATAAATCGTTGATTCAATGGAAGAGCGACTCTTCGAACCTTGACGAAGTTAATGAAAACTCTCTGGTTCAGGTTAGCCCAGAAATCAGTATGCGAGAAGCGATTGAACTTAAACAGCGTAGCAATCAGCCTCTGCTTATGGTTGAAGATAATAAGCTGGTTGGTGTGTTAAGCGACAATGAGCTTTACGATGCATTGCTTGGTAATTTTAAGTCAGAGCAAGTTGCGTAAAGTTGACGCAGAACCAAGTAAAAAGAGCCGCACATTAGTGCGGCTCTTTTTAGTTTAAACAATGAGTTAAGTCGCTAAGCTAAGACAATGGTCGACTATAGAGTCGTAATTACCTCATCCATTGCAAGGCGTGCTTTTGGAAGACCATGATTGTAATCTTCCCCATCTTTATGGTAGCCAATCGCCAGCGCAACTTCACAAATATGGCCCTCGAGCTCTTCTTTAAACTCTTCTCCAATCAGAGCCGGATCGACACCTTCCATCGGTGTTGAATCAATGCCTAGTCGTGCCAATGTGTGTAGTAGGTTGCCTAGTGCCAAATAGACTTGTGCTTTTGTCCAGTTTCCGTTGAAGCCATTTTCGTCCGTATTTGCATCGGCAAAAGCGTAAGCACCCATAAAGTTGTTGTACATCTCCGCTGGCAAGTGGCCAGATGTTACTTCTGCATCCACACGTTTCGCAAATTTCTCTTTAGTAAATTTAGGATCGTAAGCAAACAGAATCGTATGTGATGCGGCTTTCGCGTGTGGTTGGTTAAACTGGTGCATATTTGCAAACGTATTGTGGAAACGTTGCTTCGCTTCATCACTTTCAATAACGATGAATTTCCATGGTTGTGAGTTGATAGAAGACGCCGACAAACGCAGTGCTGCTTTGATTATCGCCATGTCTTCTTGAGAAACGCGCTTGGTTTCATCATATTTTTTTGCAGTGTAACGGTTATTTAGATCGGTAATGATTTGATGGGACACGTTTATATCCTCTTTATGTGATGACAGATGAGGATGCACTAGCATCGACAACCATGCGTACCTCGAATATGGGTTCATGATAATGGATATTTTTTCATTGATAAGAGGGTGTTTATTTAAATCACTTTTTACTTTTTGTTGAAAATCGATGTGAGTTGATCGATTTGAAACTTAAAAGTCCTTATTTGGAAGCTTTTATTTGATATTAAATTAAACTCATATTGAGGAGTAGGGGAAAGCAACATGAACGTGATTGAAGTTTTTAATGATAGCTATGAACGTTGTACTTCAGATCAGGAGTTTTTCGACTTGTTCTACAAAAATTTATGGTCGAAAAGTGCCAACTTTAGACAGAAGTTTGACGGTATAGACATGCACCAACAAGTGAGAATGCTTAGAGGGTCTATCGTGTTTTTTATGATGGCAGATACCTCGACCGAAGCGCACAAAATGGTGGAAAAGTATGGGAAAAAGCATGCAAGTGCCGAAATTGGTATAGAGCCGCAGGATTTTGATGTTTGGCTTGAGAGTTTGTTAGAAACGGTTCGACAGTGTGATTCTGGGTACGATGCCGATGTTGAAACCGCTTGGCGAACATGCTTTAAAACGGGCTTAGAAGTAATGAAACAAGAATGTGATAAAGAAGATGGGCACATCCTTAAAGCGAGTACCAAATAAGGAAGTAACGTGAGCGGTCGTTACTTCCTAGGGGCAAAATCTTACTTATCTTGTGTTTCTTTATTCTTTTTCACCGCTTCGGCGATATCACTGACAGCTTCGACAAGATTGATCGGCATTGGAAAAATAATAGTGGATGTTTTGTCTGTAGTGATTTCAGTGAGTGTCTGCATGTAACGTAATTGCAGTGCATTCGGTGCTTCGTTGAGCATTTGCGCTGCTTCTTTTAATTTATTTGAAGCCTCTAACTCACCAGTAGCGTGAATGATCTTCGCCCTACGGTTACGTTCTGCTTCTGCCTGACGGGCTAGGGCTCTGACCATGCTGTCATTTAAATCAACATGTTTGACTTCAACCGTAGCAATCTTGATTCCCCAGTCATCAGTCTGTTGATCAAGAATGGATTGTAAATCCTTATTGAGGCGTTCTCGCTCTGATAGCAATTCATCGAGTTCATGCTGACCCAATACCGAGCGCAGCGTGGTTTGTGCTAACTGGCTGGTGGCATCGTTGTAGCTTTCAATATTGTTAATCGCCATTTGAGGATCGACTACGCGAAAATAAACGACCGCGTTGACGCGCACAGAAACGTTATCTTTTGTAATTAAATCTTGTGTCGGCACATCCAAAACGACAGTACGTAAATCAACCCTCACCATTTGCTGAATAAATGGGATAAGGATGATCAAACCAGGTCCTTTGACTTCTTGAAATCGACCAAGAAAGAACACAACCCCACGTTCGTATTCTCTCAAAACCTTGAACATTTGGGTCGCTAGTGCGAACAGCAGCACCACGATCACCGCAACGGTATAGAGCATCATAAAGCGCCTCCTATTTATTTTGGCGGTCATCAGGCATCACAGTTAAGGTCAGCCCTTTAACATTAACAATGGTGACGTGATCACCTTGTTTGAATTGTTGATGGTCTTTGGCTTTAGCTCGCCATAACGCACCGTTGAGTTGAACGCGTCCTTCGCCATCGATAAAGTCATCGCTTACCACGGCGACCTTCCCAGGGTATGTCTCTAAACCCGTCGTTACACGCCGGCGACGAATTTTGAGCAGCAGGCCGACGGTCAGCACGATTAGAGCCACGGAAAATATGGCAATACCAAAAATCAAAGGAAGGGCGATCTGGAATCCTGGTAACTCACTGTCCATGAGAAATATCGAACCGAGTACAAAGGCGACAACGCCGCCTAAGCCCAAAATACCAAAGCTCGGGCTGAATGCTTCCGCTATCATTAGTGCAATACCGAGTAACAGCAGACCAAGACCTGCGTAGTTGACGGGCATCATTTGTAGTGCGTACATGGCCAGAAGCAGACAAATCCCACCTAGCACACCGGGTAAGCCAATTCCTGGGTTGTAAAATTCAAGAAGTAAACCGTAGATGCCGATGAGCATTAGAATGTAGGCAACGTTTGGATTGGTGATAACGGCTAGCATTTCTGCTCGCCAATCGGGTGTTCTTTCAATCCATACGGGATTTTCCAGTGACAATGTCACATCACGATTGTTAACTTTAACAGTTTGTCCATTAATGGCTTTGACTAAATCCTCTGGTGAGTTGGCTATATAATCAATAACGTTTAATTCCAATGCCTCTGTGGCGTCCAAACTCGCTGCTTCGCTCACTGCTTTCTCTGCCCACTCTGCATTTCGGCCATGAAGCTTTGCTAAGCCTTTAATATAGGCTCTAGCATCATTAATCACCTTTTTCTCCATTGCGGTTTTCGCGGGAACTTTCTCTGAGCTTTCGTTGGTTCCTTCTGGCGTTTCTTCCGCGTTTTGATCTTTGCCATCATCCGATGAAGGGGGCTGAGGGGCACCACCTAACGCGACGGGCGTTGCCGCGCCAAGGTTGGTGGCTTCAGCCATTGCGGCAACGTGGCTGGCGAGTAAAATGTATGTCCCTGCGCTAGCCGCTCTAGATCCTGACGGGCCAACCCAAGTCGCAATTGGAGTGGAGGAGGTGGTAATCGCGTGAATAATATCTCTCATTGCACTGTCTAAGCCGCCTGGTGTGTCCATCTCTAAGATCACTAAACTGACACCGTTTAGTTGAGCTTCTTCTATTTCACGAGATAAATAGTCGCTAGTAGCAGGCCCTATAGCGCCTTTGACAGGAACAATCCAAACGGTATTCGCCAGTGCTTGACTGGCCATCAAGAGTAAAGGTAAGAACCATATCCATAGTCGTTTCATGCAGTCCTCCTTGTGTGGTCACAGGGACTTTTTGAAATCCTAATTCAAGTATATCCAAATAACTTAGAGATGCTTGAGTATAGGTTCTAATGAATAAGTTGCCGAGGCTAATTAGGAGACTACTTTTTTATATATAAACGCTGTGTGAGATAGTAAACTAAAGCAAATTATTGGTAATTGTGATGTTTATGTTTATTGTTCAGCGTTTGATTAAGTTGGCCGTTATCTGTGCCGTATTCTTTACTATTTTCGATCTGATCTCGTATGGAGAGGTGACTTGGTTTCAACGGTTTTTGGCTTTTCTACACTAAACTCAGATTTCAATACGTTAGCTACTCATAAGGCGATCGATTTCTTCCTATTCGCCTTATTACTCCCTCTTCAACCAAAGCCTTAAACAAAGCAATACTTAACTCGTTTTTTCAACTTCCTGTCGGTGGAAAAAACGCCAAAATGCAACTAAATTCATATCAATGACAAGTTTAAGGTATGTAGTTGATGAGGCAATTCAGCGCAATCGCACTAGCTGTTGTAACACTCATTTTGAGCCAAACAACAACCGCAAGAAACGCGAAGATGTTAGGTGATATCTCCTTAGTTCAGCCCATACAGGGTGATCCTAATGTGGATATTAAGCTAGCGAGAATTGGCTGGCATCTCTTCCGCGATCCTCAATTATCGTCAAATGGTAATGTCAGCTGCGCGACATGCCATAATCTGCAAACCAATGGCGCTGAAAATACACCAGTCTCTACGGGGGTGAAAGGTGATGGAATTAGAAATTCTATAACAGTGTTTAATGCAGCGTTAAATTATCGTTTTTTATGGGATGGTACGGAAAACACCTTGATGGCTCAGATTGATGGTCCAATCCATAATCCAATGGAAATGGACTCAAACTGGCAAACAATAGAGCAATATGTAAAAGAGAGTGAACATTATCAAGCTCTATTTAATCGTGACGGTGAATTGCCGATTAACGTTCATAATATCAAGTCCGCTATTGTGGAGTTTGTTGAAGGGCTGCAGACGCCTGGCGCACCATTCGATGCTTACTTATTGGGTTACACGCATGTACTGAGTGAACAGCAAATCAGAGGTTGGAAAACATTTCAGACTTCAGGTTGTGTGCAGTGTCATCAGGGCAAAAATATCGGCGGAGCGATGATCCAAAGGTTCGCCTATTTCAAGGATAAGCCAGTAGTAGAGGACTCGGGCAGGCAGCTCGTTACGATAGAGGATGAAGAGCGATTCTATTTTAGAGTAGCCAGTTTACGCAATGTCGCGCTAACGAGTCCTTATTTTCATAATGGGCAAGTCGATAAGTTATCCGACGCGATACAAATCATGGCTAAAACCCAGCTCGGTATAACGATGAACGATGAGAATGTCGCGGACATTGAAGCATTCTTGCAGTCGTTGACAGCACCTAGACCCATAATTTTAGAGGTGTTGGAAAATGAATAAATTCAAACTGATCAACTTTTGCTTTTTTATTGGGATACTGACGTGCTGCACACTGGCGTATATGTCGTATATGAACTCAAAAAACGCTCAAGAATTTCATGCAGAGCTAATGAACATCGGACATGAGTTGATTGAAGAGCGTGATGTTATCGTGAACCGATATGCCGTTGAAGATAGAAAAAACTATGAGTTAACAACATCTTTAGTAGAGATAGAAATCGCAGCACAGGCACTGTTGGAATCATCAAAGGAATCAGTTTGGTTTCCCGTGACACCCAATCGTATAAAAGTTAGGGATACGCTTGAACAGTTTAAGGAGCGAGTGCTTCAAACAACGTTGAAGCTTGATATGTTAATTGGTGTTCAGGTAGAAAATCGGTATGCATTACTCATGTTGTTCAATTTATATCAGCAAGATGTTTCTATCGAGAGCGGTCAATCATTGGGTGGCAGTCGTTATTTTGAATTTCTCAACCAGTTGCTTCTAACACAAACGGAAGTTGAGAGTGAAAAGGAAGCGAACTTCCTTAAGCGGCTTCAAACGAGTGATAAAAGAATTGAATTGCTGACGAATGAACTGCTTGATCACACTTATATTGAGTTTGTCGAAAGCTCAGAGCATCGGTTACTCAATATTGCTCAAAGTGAGGCGCGTTTTACGTGGTTGTTTGTATTTATTGCGGTGATGTTTCTAGTTAGCGCGTTTGTTTATCAGTCACATCACCGAATGCATAACTTAAAACAGTTGAATCTTGAAATTGAAGAGGCGAGAAACAAAGCCGAGCGAGCGGCAAAAGCGAAATCAAATTTTCTCGCTGCAATGAGTCACGAACTAAGGACGCCGATGAATGGTGTACTAGGGCTTTCTCAAATGATTGCAGAAGAGACCAAAGAGCCGACGACGAAAGAGCACATTAGGGTTATTCTTGATTCTGGCCAGCATCTGATGACTATCCTCAACGATATTTTGGATTTTTCTAAAGTTGAAGAAAACAAACTGGAATTTGAGCAAGCTAAGTTTAAGCTCGATCAAGTGCTTTCTCCGGTGTGTAGCGCAATAAAACCACTTGTTGATGAAAAAAATATCGAGCTAATCTTGGAAAACGAGGTTTCTGAATATACTGAATTTACTGGGGATTGTGCGCGTTTACGACAGATCTTATTTAATCTCGCCGGTAACGCGGTGAAGTTTACCAATGAAGGGCATGTGCTGGTTAGAACCGAGTTAGATGAATCGAATCAGTTGTTGGTCATGCGCGTGAGCGACACTGGTATTGGTATTGCGCCAGACAAGCACGAGCATATTTTTAACTCGTTTGAGCAAGCAGACTCATCAACGACTCGAAGGTTCGGCGGAACAGGGCTTGGGTTAGCCATCGTCAAAAAACTAACCGATTTGATGGGTGGCCATATTACTCTGAAGAGTATAGAAGGCGTTGGAAGTCAATTTATCGTTGAGTTGCCGATTCCTTGGGTAGAATCTGCTCCGAAAAAGCAGCAAGAAGCACCGAAACCTCGCGCAAAATCACACCATTTAAAGATACTACTTGCTGATGATAACCGTGTGAATGCCATTGTGGCAAAAGGGTTTTGCGAAAAGCTTGGGCATGAAGTGGAAGTTGCAGAAAATGGATTAATCGCGGTTAAAAAGGCGAAAGAGAACGAGTACGACCTGATCTTGATGGACAACCATATGCCCGAGATGAATGGCGTTGAGGCGACACGCGTTATCCGACAAGAGTTAGGTATCAAGACATTACTCTTTGCGTACACAGCAGACGTATTTCGTGAAGCTCACGATAGCTTTATTGAAGCAGGAGCAGACCATGTGCTTACGAAACCGCTACAGCATGAGAGCTTTTCAGACGCTCTCAAACAGTTTGCCGCCAGACTCGAACCGAAACAGAATCCGCCACTAACGAGTGACAGCAATGTGCTTCAATTGCAACGTAAGCCAATCGAGAACTTAAGGTTAACAGAGGAAGAACTCTCCCGTTCAGGCATGTTTACTTCTTTACGAGATGAGCCAGAAGCGCTCGACGAGTTGCTAAAAAGCATTATTGTCGATTTTGAGACTTCTGTTGATGAACTTATTGAATACTTTATGGCTGAAGACTTTGCTTCATTAGAGCTGACGTTGCACAAAACGAAAGGGATGGCACTGAACCTAAGTTTACCTATTTTGGCGAGCCAAACGGAGGCCCTGGAAACTCAACTTAAAGCCAACCAAAGTCCCGAGATTGAGCAGTTGCAGATGCTGATCAATCGGTTACAGGTCAACATCCATCAGTCTCATAGACTTTTGGATGATATCCAGAAGAACAATGCCGATCCTCAACAGATTTTATAGTCCCTGTGAGTGCGATGCTTTCCTTAACTCATTTTGTTGTGGTTTACTGTGGCAAGGACGGATAGTGTTGATTCGTCGTCGGAAAATCAGGGAGTTAGAATGAGTAAGCATTCCGCTTTAATCAAATGGCATCGTAAAGCTGGCGAAGAGTTTAGTGATAATAAGTATAGTCGGGCACACATTTGGCAATTTGATGGAGGGTTGCAAGTCCCAGCATCTCCATCTCCCCACGTAGTACCATTACCACTATCCGTAGAAGAAAACGTTGATCCAGAAGAAGCGTTTGTCGCGGCACTTTCTAGTTGTCATATGCTCGTTTTCCTGTCTATTGCAGCAAAGCGACGTTATGTTGTGGACAGTTACTTCGATGAAGCGGTAGGGGAGCTTGAAAAAGGCGAAAACGGAAAAGAGTGGGTATCAAAGGTAACGTTAAACCCTAAGATAACATTTTCAGGTGAAAAACAACCGACACCATCTCAATTAGAAAAACTGCATCACATGGCCCATGAGAATTGCTTTATCGCCAACTCCGTTAAAACAGAAGTGACAACGCTTATTGCGAATTAAGTGGAGCTCTTTATCAAAAAGCGCGGCCTATTGCGGAGTTATATTAAGCCAGCAGTCATCCTGCTGGCTCGTTCATCTAGACGACACCTTGCTCAATCATTGCATCAGCGACTTTTCTAAAGCCTGCAATGTTGGCGCCTAAAACTAAATTTCCAGGTTGGCCAAACTCTTTACTGGTTTCGTTTGCATTGATGAAAATATTTTTCATGATGGTTTGCAACTGACTATCCACTTGTTCAAACGTCCAGTTTTGCATGCTGGCGTTTTGCGCCATTTCAAGTTGACTGGTTGCAACGCCGCCTGCATTGGCTGCTTTTGCAGGCCCATAAGCTATGTCCGAGTCCACGATAATATTGGCAGCATCACGGGTGGTTGGCATGTTCGCCCCTTCACTAATCAAAATACATCCGTTTTCGATAAGAGCCAGTGCGTCGTCTGACGTTAATTCATTTTGAGTCGCACAAGGGAAGGCAGCATCAGCCTGATATCGCCAAACAGCATGTCCTTCATTAGGATAGTCGCCCTCTGGTGTGTATTCTGCTTCAGGGTAAGTTTCTAAATATTCTTCTAAGCTTGCTCTTTTCACTTCTTTCAGTTGTTTTAGGAGCTTAAGATCAATACCGTGCTCATGATAGATCGTACCTCGAGAGTCGCTGCATGTAACTGGCGTTGCTCCCATATGGTACAGTTTTTCAATGGCGTAGATAGCCACGTTGCCAGCACCAGAAACGAGACAAGTTTTCCCTTTCAATGAATCGTTGCGGTCGTTGAGCATGCACTCTGCAAAATAGACGGCGCCATATCCTGTCGCTTCTTTTCTGGCGAGTGAGCCACCCCAAAGCAGACTCTTGCCTGTAAGCACACCTTCGTAGCGGCCCGTCAATCGTTTGTATTGACCAAACATATAGCCAATTTCGCGCGCCCCGACACCGATATCGCCTGCGGGCACATCGGTGGTAGGACCGATGTGACGGTACAACTCGTTCATAAATGATTGGCAAAATCGCATGATCTCGCCGTCGGATTTTCCTTTAGGATCGAAGTTTGAACCGCCTTTGCCGCCACCGATAGGAAGGCCAGTCAGTGCGTTTTTAAAAATTTGCTCAAAGCCGAGAAATTTTATGATGCTCGCATTGACTGAGTGATGGAATCTCAATCCTCCTTTGTACGGCCCCAAAGCAGAGTTGAATTCAACTCGATAACCTTTGTTTACTTGTACATTTCCAGCATCATCAACCCAAGGAACTCGAAACATGATTTGACGTTCTGGCTCGACGATCCTCTGGATAATCGCTTGTTCCTTATATTTATTATTGCCTTCTATTACCGGCGCGAGAGAAGTTAATACTTCTTCTACCGCTTGGTAAAATTCTTTTTG
The DNA here is from genome assembly GCF_000742455.1 of Vibrio sp. OY15. Classification (NCBI taxonomy): domain Bacteria; kingdom Pseudomonadati; phylum Pseudomonadota; class Gammaproteobacteria; order Vibrionales; family Vibrionaceae; genus Vibrio; species Vibrio sp. OY15. The sequence continues at coordinate 553,310 of NZ_JPIL01000009.1, forward strand.
CGCAGGGCTACTGTGTTGCAACGCAACAATAGTATCGTGTATGTATGACATAGATTTCTTCCTTGATGTGAATAAGCAATCAGTTTATATGAATGTATTTCCATTAAATAGTGATTTTGACCAAGATTCAATGGTTGTAGTGGTCTTTCCTGCGGATGAGAATGTGCAGCTTCTAACCCAGGCTGTGTTGGTTGAGATAGGTAGGGCTAGCTAAGTAAGCGGGTGGTTGAGTGATCAGTTTCACATATAACAAGCAGAAATCACTTTAGTCGATGTTGTTGTGCAGTTACGCAAATTGTTTATGTTAACGTCATGTTAAAGTTTGTGTGTGATAACTTGTGAAAAGACAACTATATGGATGAGCTTAAGGTTCTGAACTCGTTTATTCAGCAGAATGGCCTACCAGCGTTTGGCCACCTTGATGGAATTCCAACATCGTTACAGCTAGATAAATTTACCTACCTCGATGAGATGGATAAGCCGGTGTCTAAGTGGCGCCGTTACCGCGATTATAAGCAGTTTCAGTTCGTCAATTTGGTCACACCTAATTACGTCATTGGAGTAGCGATTGCTGATATACGGTATTTAGCATCCGGCTTTTGCTACCTGTTTGATATTAAAAAGAATAAGTTGATTGAGCAACAATGGTTGAAACCTTTTAATATAGGTTATCAAACTCAGCCTTCCAGTTGGTGCAGTCTTGCCCATCTTGCTAACAAAAGAGTTCAGTTTTCTATTAAGGATGGTATTTGGCACGTCCACTTTGTGACAGAGTCAGTCAATGCGGATCTCTATTTACGTCCAGAAAATATGAGTTTGCCATTAATGTTGTGTACGCCAACAGGTTATGCGGGTTGGACATATACTCAGAAGCACAATGCGTTAGCAGTAGACGGTAACTTGTTCATATTAGGAAAAGAGCAAGATCTTTCAGAGGTGGCTGCTGGTTACGATTTTTCCGCTGGGTACATGCGGCGAGAAACAAGTTGGCGCTGGGCGAGTATCAATTGCTTTGAGGATGACAGGCGTCTGGGGTTGAACTTGGCAGCTGGCGTTAATGAAACTGGCTATTGCGAAAATGTATTGTGGATTAATGGTCAGCGTCACTTTTTGCAACCTGTGCAGTTTCAGTTTTCACGAAGTGATGAAGGGCAAAAGTGGCATATTACGTCTGAAGATAAACGAGTTAACTTACAGTTCACGCCTTTGAATCGACGCTCAGAGAAGAAAAATTTTTGGCTTCTCAAAAGTAACTTTCGTCAGTACATCGGTTATTTCTCTGGCTATATTATCGATGGAAATGGCATCAAACATCAGTTAGAAGAAGTTATGGGTCTTACTGAAGATCACTATGCAAAATGGTAGAAACACAATGGATTGGACGCAGTTGATGGACCGCCCAGAATTACTTCTGATGATTCTGGCCCCAGTTTTCTTTTTCTGCATGCTTGCCGAATATTGGTTCGGACAAAGAAGGGGACGCTTGCCTGAAAGCGCGACGTATTACTTCCCTGAAGTAGCGTGTAATTTTGTTCTTGCGGGCTTACACCAAGCGACAGACATACTCACGGGTTTACTGATTGCTCAGTTGTATTTGTGGTGGTTTGATTGGCGTTTGTTTGATATCGAAATGAGCGTCTCAGCTTTTCTTTTACTTGTTGTCCTGCAAGATTTTTTCTATTACTGGTTTCATCGGGCTAGCCATCGTATTCGTTGGATGTGGGCCGCGCACGTTGTTCATCACAGTTCGGAAAGAATGAACTTCAGTACCGCATTTCGTCAAAGTTTAATGTATCCGCTAGCGGGGATGTGGATTTTTTGGTTGCCCTTGGTGATTATTGGTTTTGAGCCAAAATGGGTTGTCTTCGTTGTGTTGTTTAATCTGGGCTTACAGTTTTTTGTTCACACCCAATCAATTCGTTCGCTCGGGCCACTAGAGTGGGTATTTAACACGCCGTCTCATCATCGCGTTCATCATGGTGTGAACCGTCAGTACATCGACAAAAATTATGCGGGTGTATTAATTATTTGGGATCGAATGTTCGGAACGTTTGAACCAGAGGTGGAAACGGTTCGGTATGGGGTTTCTAAACCTGTAAACAGCTTTAATCCCATCCGCGTGACGTTTGCAGAATGGAAAGACATGTTTTATGACGTAACTCGACCAAACTTATCATGGAAACAACGCTGCCGCCGTTTGTTCGCTCCGCCATCGGATTTTTATGAGTAAATTGGATAAAGAGATTGGAGCGGGCAGCGGGAATCGAACCCGCATCATCAGCTTGGAAGGCTGAGGTAATAGCCATTATACGATGCCCGCGCATCGATAGGACTCAGTTAATATGCCACACTGCACGAAAAAGAAAAGTCTTTTCTCATCAAATGTTTGTCAGTTGCCTAAAAAAGTAGCGGACTGATGTTAAAGTGTTCATTGTCTCTGGTTTTTTGTGGCACTCGCGATTCTGCTACTAAGCCTAGGGGCTTCCAATTAGGTCGTAAACACCGAATTCTTAGGTGTTTAGATGTTGATGATATTCAAGATTTTCTGTGTAAAGGTTAATCTCGTTTATTGAACAGTCACGTTTCATGGTCAAGACTAGATATTGAAATGATTACTTTTTACTGTTGATGCGTATGTATAACACAGGGTAATTCTGCTGAAACAGTCAGCTTAACCAAAGGAGATTTAACATGATGAGAGGTTTGATATTAGGGCTGGTGGTGATGCTGGTATCTGCTTGTACTACCGTTACAACCGATGTAGATAAACAAGCCGACTTTTCAGCTTACAGAACGTTTGACTTCGGTGCTCAGGCGGAAGCTCCTACCAGTATTGATGGTCGACGTATTGAGCAAGGGCTTGCTGAACAGCTTGAGGGTAAGGGTTTAATTAAGGTAAATAGTGGCGGTGACCTTTACGTACATCATGATATCGTAGAAGAATCCGAGCTTGTTTCTTCAGGATCGTCGGTGAGCTTTGGCTATGGCTGGAATAGCTTTGGTGTGATCACTTCAAGCCCAGAAAGATATAAAGAGCGTAAGTATGGGAAGTTGGTGGTTGAACTGGTTGATGCAAAGGCTAATCAAGTCGTTTGGAAAGGCGTTTCAAGTCGTAAACTGTCTGAGTCAATGAGCTCTGAGAAAAGAGAATCTCTCATCCAAGAAGAAATCGCGAAGATGTTTGAAAGCTACCCTTACGGTGAAAAATAATTAGTATTCTTAACGATTAAGAATACTAATTGCCAATAGCTACGCACAGGGTTAAAAGAACTTATTATTTTGGTTTTGGTTACCTTTGTGCGTACGACTCTGATTGCTTTACTCGGACTACTTTTCTGCTTGCTGGCTCCGAGCATGAGCCTGGCGCACTCACACCCAAATTTTCTTTCCTTTCATAACCAGCATATCGCTGTTGACGCTAAGTCGAAGCACTTTTCAGAACATCCTATCTCTCCAATACAACAAGACTATCCGAGTTTAAACAGCCGGAATGTAGTGAGGGTTAGCCATGCTAAGGAAATGAGCTCGAACGACGATGTAGAACCCGAATGGTTTGAAATGCTTGATGTAGCATGGTGGGCGCATCGTTCGGCAATTTACTCGATGAAGTGGCTAAAACGCATCGGCAATGAGGCTTTAGATTGTTGTATTGAATGTATTTTTACTCACTCTAAATACAGAATCGGCGTGAGAAAAGAATCGAATTTCATATACCGCTTTATACATGCTCGCTAACACATTCCATGTTTTTGCAACTTTTGGTTAATTATGCTTAGGAGCGGTTTATGTTTGATTCGATCATTCAGGTCTTGAGTGCTTTTTGGCATCAAGATTTCACGGCGTTAATGGCGCCAGGCAGTGCAGGTTTGGTTTATTTTGTTGTTGCTGTGATTATCTTTTTGGAAAGTGGTTTTATTCCTGCTGCACCTTTCCCATGCGACAGTGTCGTCGTACTATCCGGTACGCTGGCGGCGGTTAGCGTCCTTGACCCAATTATGATCATGTTGGTGATAGCTGTTAGTGCGGGGTTGGGAAGTTGGGCGGCTTATTTACAAGGCAAGTGGCTAAATCGCTTACCTAAGGTCCAAGGCTGGGTGAGTGCGGTTCCTCAAAAGCGTTTGGAACAAGTCGACGTATTACTCAGTAAACATGGATTGGTTGCGCTTTTGTGCGCGCGGTTTATTCCGGTTGTTCGTTCCCTATTGCCATTAATGATGGGGTTGCGAGTGAAACGTATTAGTAAATTCCATTACTTTGCGTGGCTGAGTGCGATTTTATGGACGCTGATATTATGCGGTTTTGGTTCATTACTTCCTTTGCTACCGGAAAATATGAGCAAAGCAATCACAATGCTATTAATGGCGGCACCAATAATTACTCTTGTGATTGGAGTGCTTAGTTTCTTGTTTGTTAAAGCACGTCGAGCGTTCTGTAAACCCAAGGATGTGTCTGAGTTTTCTCAGTAAGTTTACTTGATTTGCACTTTTAAGCTTGTATGCAGATTAGACATCTAATCGACAGGTTTTTATCAGTAAAAAGAAAGGCGCATACATTGCGCCTTTCTTTTTGAGTGTCGTTAGGGTTTCGAATTTAATAGCCAATGCTATATAAGTATTCGCCAACTTCTTTGCACTGAGACTTGTAGATGTTCTCTACTTCAGACTCATTCTTATCTGCTGCTTTAAATTCAAGTTCGGCAGACGATAGCTGGTCAAAGCTGTAGTCTCTCTCAGACATTAAGTAGTGTCTGAACATCGCTCTGTGTTCCGGAACTGCAATACGTGCGTTAGAAACGTTGGCACACTCTAACAGAGTGTCGTTACTCATTTCTTCTGGCTTAGTTTCTGTGTTTGCTAAGGTTGAGCCCGCTGCAAATAGTAATGCTAGTGCGATGGTTGTAGCGATTCTTGTCATTATATGGACCTCAAATTGGTTCTAGTAACAATGAGCATATTGGCTCTTATCGTTACATTTTCGTGTTCTCTGTATGTCATAAAAAGTTAAACAACAGAGAAGGCGTTGCGACCATGAGTAAAGACGTACATTAAGTTCGCTTCCTTTCTTCCTGAGAGGCGATAAAGAGAGCGTTGACTCATGAGTCCGCCATAACTGTCTAGAGGTAAGCGAGATGCTTGTTTTGCCAACTCCAGTAGTGGTGGAGAAGAGAAAGCAATAAGTAAAAAATAATCAGGAGTAAAATCTGATGATAAAACGCCATCAGTAGCTGATGTTCGGCGACAGGAGACAAGCCCGAACAACTCGCGCTTTATATGTAGGTAGTAACTTTCTGAACCCCAAGAGCTCAGAGAAGCTGAGGCATGAAAATCAGTGTGTGCTAGCTCAAAATCGTCTTGTTGAGAGAGTTTAAGTAGGCGCTCGGAAGTGTAATGTTTGGTGTGGTGCCACTCATGCGCATATGAAGCTGTGATGAGCCCTGAGAGCAGGGAAAAAGAAAGCATCAATAATATACGGTGTAGATAACGCAAGAAGTAACCCTAAACATATAAAGCCACAGTTACCCACCATGATTAAGGAATCTTAGTGGAACTATGATAACGATGAAAGCCAGTGTCTGATCAACTCAGCGTATACTAACGAGATGGAAGGGGGATGAACAGAGTTTTCTGATCGCACTTAGGTATATCAGCGAATAACACAATAGTTTTCGCTTTCGAGTAAGCGAAAATGGAAAGAGAGTCGTTGCACAAGGACGATTAAGCTAACAGGATTATTACTGGGGAAGAAATAGAATCTTCTTTTTTCTTCCCCATATGTATCGCATCGGTATTACGCGCTTGCGTAAATAACGCTGCCGCCTTTTATAGTGTCAATGATCTCGCGAGACAACTTCTCTGGCAAAGCAGGGCAACCCCAACTGCGTCCGAGGTATCCATTCTTCTTGATGAAGGAAGGGTTTGCGTAATCGGCACCGTGCACGACAATGTAACGCTCGCGAGCTTTGTCGTTTAATCCAGAGCTTAGCCCATCTAATCGAAGTGAATAGCCATTTGAGCCGTAGTAAGTGGTATCAGTCAAAAAAGTGCCCAATGATGTTTTTCGCGAGTTCACGACATTTGAAAACTGTGTCGCTGTTTTCTTTCCGCTGTTCACGCCGTGAGAAACATACGTATTGTAGATTAGCTTCTTTTTATCTAAATCAACCACATAAAAACGCTTTTCAGTTGATGGTTTACTATAGTCGATGATCGTTAGTACCGACTTCTTTCTATCGGGTGTCTTCTGATAAGCGATGTAAGCGTCACTGAACAACTTAAAGTCTACTATGCCATCTAGCTTGGCTTGTTTAAACACATGTTCAGCTTGCTTTGGTCGTAAATGATCCCTGGGTTCGTTATCTGATTGTTTTGCAAAAGCAAAAGGTGAGACAGACAACAGCGCACATGTAAATAATAAAATTAACTTTTTCATCTTGGCTAAATAAAACTCTATGGTGTTACAAATCTACCGATTGCTTCATGCATTCGTTAAAACAACATGCACATCAATATAATTCTATTCCCAATGTTTCTTATTGCACGCTTAGGTGCTTGATATTGGGTTGACGATAAGTTTTCGAGTTAAAAACTAACTAATTGAAACTTATATAAAATATGAAGTTTAACGATGGTTTCTATAAACTTCAGCGTAAATAATATCTGATATATGTAATTAATAAAACTGTGTTTAAGGATATTTGTGAAGTTGCTAATTTATAAAAACGGTGTTTTATTTTTCGTACTTTAGAAACTCTTTTTATTTCAATGTGTTTTCTTTTTCTACGCTTTATCCAATACCTCAAAAGTTTGTGATTTAACTCGTAACAAATCGTAACGCCGAATCGTTATGTGTATAAATGCATTTATAATGTATGAATAAACAACAGGGTGGTAAGAAAAGGCAGTAAAACAACGGTGAATCGGTTGTTTTTAATTCACGATTGACAAAGCTAAGTCTAAGTCGTTCAAAAATTGAACTTGTGAATGTATCGTTTAAGTGAGAGTGATGAGCTCGACAAAAGTGAAGTGATGCGTGCTATTGTTTATTTTCTAATTTATTCGATTACATAAGGAAGGGTACATAGTAAAAATTGAAAAAATAATTCTATCGTGTGGATATAAAATATATAAATAATAAAACTTCGAAATTAAAAGATAAGAACGCCAGATATTAATTCATTAAATTTTTGAACATGAAAGTAAACTCTATCTATTATGTTTGGTTTGGTGTGAAAGCGCTCGTCTCATTAAGAAAAGCGCTCAAATTTATTTAAGGACGGTTATGACAGCATTTAATAAAGTGTTTATTGTCACTCCCAATGTTAATGATTTTGCAATGTTGCAAGAGTCGCCATTGGAAATGTCTCTTCAAGTAACGGCAAGCAAACCTATCCAACTCTATGGAGAGTCTGTTAAAGCCAGTTGGAAAAGTATTGATATTGAATGGTTAGACGTTAAGGGTGAAAAGCCATTACCCAGGCCTGATATTGCAGCATGGGGATCTTTTACTCTTGCTGTATCCGCTTCTATTGCGGATAAGCTCGATGTTTTGAGCGAGAATGTCGAATTTTTACCATTAAATCTACAAGGAAAGCCTTGGCGAGCATTAAACATTGTCACTCAAATTGATGCCATTGATGCCTCTGCTACCGAGTATAATCTTCGTCATGGTAAGCTAAGTCGTGCTAGACCGTTTAAGAAACTCGTTTTGAATAGAGAAGCCGTTAATGAATCTAACTTGTTCAGAGTAAAAGGTGCTGGGCTCAGAACGTTTTGCACGGACAAAAAAGGTGGCTTGTACGATAGCGTCAAAGCGCTGAATTTGACCGGTTTGGATTTCAAGGAAGTGCTGGTTTAAAAACGAATAAATAGTGATTTACTCAACTAAAGTCATAGAGATAGGTATGGGGGAACAAAAGCTGAGCATCTATCAATGAAGCTCATATACAGCCGCCACAGTTGTGACTGCTGTACGTCTCCCCTTAACTTATGTTCTTGAAACCCTAATTGAGCTGACCATGGACGCATCAAATCGACTGTCGTCATTTGCCGATTGCCACCACAAGCTCAATTGTTCTTTAGTCATTGGTTTACCAAATAAATAGCCTTGCATATAGTCGCAGCGGTATGCCGATAGCCATTCATGCATCATATTGTGTTCAATACCTTCTGCTGTAACCGTTTTATTTTGGGCATGGCATAGCTCAATAATAGGTTTGATCACATGGCCGTTGTTGGTGTTCATCAATGTAACGAGGAACTCTCGATCAAATTTGATTTTTTGAACCGGATACTGAACGAGCTGAGTTAACGATGTGTAACCAGAACCAAAGTCATCAATTGCAAGACGGTAGCCACGTTTTGATAGCTCATCAAGTAGAGCCGTGCCTTGTTGTTCTGCGGCAAAGGTTTCGGTTATTTCTATCTCAATACATTCTGGTTTAACACTGTGCAGTGTCGCTTGTTCATGGATGTAGTTTGCCATTTCTATCGAGTTTAGCTCTGCTGATGAAAGATTGACCGAAAGAACAATATCCTTACCGAAAATATTCCTTAATTGATGGTATTCCGCCGTTGCATTGGCGAAAACCCAGCGGTCAATTTTATCAAATAATCCGGCTTGCTCTGCAATTGGAATAAACTCCTTTGGGGGGATAGGGCCGATACCTTCGGCTTCCCAGCGCAACAAGACTTCTAACCCCTCAATTTCGTTGCTTCGATTGTTCATATAGGGTTGAAAAACAAGGTGGAATTCTTCCTCTACATTGCTTTTTCGGAGCGCACGTTCAAGCTGACTTCGTCTTTGAGACTCAATATTGAGAGCGGCTGAATAATAGGCGTATTGATTTTTCCCTGCCCGTTTTGCTTGATACATAGCCGCATCGGCACTGGAGAGTAACTTCGCGATGTCAGTACCGTCTTGAGGATATTGTGCAATACCTACGCTTGCCGTAACGGGAAATGAATTACTCCAAGATGAACTGAGATTACTAATCGGTTTTAGTAACTCTGATGCAAGCAAATCAGGCAAGCGTTTTACCTCTTGATTTGAGCTCAGCAAAATTGCAAATTCGTCACCAGACAACCTGGCGGCAAAGCAGGGGCTGTTGTAATCGTGCGAGAACTTTTGACAAGCATTCTTGATGTGTGATGAGAACACTTTTAATAAGTTATCTCCCAATTCATGCCCGTATTTATCATTCACGTATTTAAAGTTATCAAGATCGACGTAAACAACCCACAGAAACTGCGAAGGGGAGATAAGTTCACGAGTGGCAAGCTCATGAAAACGATGGCGATTGGCGAGTTGCGTCAGGTGATCCGTTTCAGCTAGGCGTTTTGTCTTTTTATAGATGACATTAAGTTCCTCATACATATCAAAAAAGCGTGCAGAGAGGCGTCCTATTTCATCGTTTGTTTCTAGCTTTTCAATATTGTCACGTTGATTAGATTCAAGTTCGTTCAGCTGCTTATCAAGGCGAGAAACAGGGCGCAACACATAGCGGTACAACACCAAAATGATTAATGTGATAGTGAAAAACGCCGCTACGCCAAAGGAGAAAGCAAGTTCTAGCCACACTTTATCGACTTTATTCCACATTAAATATTCGGCAGGAGAAAGCACGGCATAAAAGTGCGGCAGCAGCTCAATGGTTTGAGCGAGAGAAATATCAAGATAAATGGGTTTGTCGGCGAAAGTAATCACGCTGTGTGTGTCAAACTCGATTTCATGCTTAATCTCGTTAAAGGCTTCAAGTGATACGGAAACTACCACAAAAAACACATTTTTCGAGTCAAAGCTCAAAGGGTGAGTCCCCGTTCTTTTGTCGACGACCTCATATTGAAGAAGAATGCTTTGTCCACTGGAGTTATAAATAAAGCCAGTGTGACTGAAAGCCTCTCTCTCATTGAAACTTCGTGATATGTACTCTAACACCTTTGGGTCGACCACGCCCGATGATTCGTAATATTTGTTTTCTGTGTAGTAGAGAAGGTTTTGTTTGCCGTCGAGGATCGCCATGCTCGCATCGCCTTTGTAACCATGGCTCAATACTTCAGCGGTCTCGTCTAATCGGTTAAACAAGACTCGTTCACGATAGGGGTTGTTATGATTTACCAAATAGTCTTGTAATACATCACTTTTACTGAGCGTATAGGCATAGCTATTAAGAAAAATATTCGCTTGTCGAAACTGCCCGGCGAGCTTTTCCATCTGCAACTGAATATAGCTGTCTTCCCGCTTGATGAGCGTCACTTTTTGAATGCTATAAATAATATAGCTAGATACTAACGCGCTTAATAAGATCACTGGCGCGACAAGCAAAATGACTCTATTGCTTAACTTCATTATGGTTCTTAGTTTCCGTTTGTGTCCCTACAAACGTCGCGTACCAGGTAAGGTACTGAACGGATGATGTGTTTTGGCAAATTGTAACCAGATTGTAAGGTGAGCGTTCTCCAAAATCAGGCAGCTATCTAAGAATTGTGATGACGTGAAAGGTTTCGAGCTTATTAACTAGAGGTTTTCTCAGTAGTTGGACGTCTCTTTTCCTCCCTCCTTGTATAAAACCTAACTGTAATGACAGGGAAATACTGTCATCGAAACGTTTCGATGATAAAGTGTGACTTAAGTGCACTTTTCCTATTCAATGACAATTGAATTACAGATCATTCTCACACCTTATCGATCTCACACTGGTCAAATTGCGATGACGAATTATTATTTCATCGAAACGTTTCGATGAGTTTTCTGTTAATAACAAAACACTTTAAAACAGGCGCTCATGGTTGTATGAACGTGTAACCGAAAGGTCGATGAGATGAAAAAAAGTACCCTAATTAACTCAGATATTTCTTACTTGGTGGCGACGCTAGGCCACACCGACGAGATCACGATATGTGATGCTGGTCTACCAATCCCAGAGCATGTTCAGCGAATCGATTTGGCGCTAACGCATGGGGTACCAAGTTTTCTTGATACTGTTCGCGTAATTCTATCTGAGTCCCAAATCGAAGGGGTCATCATTGCGGAAGAGTTCTCTGATGCAAGCCCAGTTTTGCATGAAGCGTTGCTCAACGAACTGAGCAAAGAGAGTGAAGAAACGGGCAAATCTATTGAGGTGAGCTACGTGTCACATGAAGCGTTTAAAGCACGCACGGCCCAAAGTCGCGCTATCGTAAGAACGGGCGAATGCTCGCCATATGCGAACGTTATTTTCCAAGCGGGCGTGGTTTTTTAAGCCAGAGATATTGAGGACAGATTATGACTCAAGCCATTCTACAACTAAGCGAAATTGAGAAGGCGTTTCCGGGCGTAAAAGCACTCGACAAAGCAAGCCTGAATGTTTATCCAGGCCGTGTGATGGCGCTGATGGGTGAAAATGGAGCAGGCAAGTCAACGTTAATGAAGGTGTTGACAGGCATTTACCACATGGATGCGGGGAGCATTCAATATCAAGGTCAGCCGGCGGCCTTTAAAGGTCCACGCGATTCACAGGAAGCTGGTATTAGCATTATTCACCAAGAGCTGAACCTGATTCCTGAACTGACGATTGCCGAAAATATTTACTTGGGACGAGAGTTCACTGGCTCCTTAGGGCGTATCCAGTGGGGCAAAATGTATGACGAAGCTGACAAGCTTTTAAAACGTCTGAATGTAAAGCACTCATCAAAAACATTGCTTGGCGATTTAAGCCTTGGTGAACAACAAATGGTGGAAATTGCAAAGGCACTTTCGTTTGAGTCGAAAGTCATCATTATGGATGAGCCAACGGACGCATTGACCGATACCGAAACGGAATCACTGTTTAAAGTGATTAATGAGCTTCGTGCTCAAGGATGCGGCATCGTATACATCTCGCATCGTCTTAAAGAAATCTTTGAAATCTGTGATGATATTACGGTGCTTCGTGATGGTAAGTTTATCGGTGAGTGCAAGGTGTCCGACACTGATGAAGATGGCCTAATTGAAATGATGGTTGGCCGAAAATTAGAAGAGCAATATCCACGTATTGATGTCCAACATGGCGAAACTTGTCTTGAAGTCATTGGTTTGACTGGGTCTGGCGTTCAGGATGTGAGCTTTACTCTCAAGCGTGGTGAGATTCTTGGAATTTCTGGCTTGATGGGCGCAGGCCGCACTGAACTCATGAAAGTCATTTACGGCGCATTACCTAGTGAGCATGGTGTTATCAATCTTGATAACAAAACTATTAACCCGGTTAGCCCGCAAGATGGCTTGGCAAATGGTATCGCTTACATCTCTGAAGATCGCAAAGGCGATGGTTTGGTTTTAGGTCTTTCGGTTAAGGAGAACATGTCACTTTGTTCGCTAAACCAGCTGACCAAAGGCTTCCAGATTCAACACAGCGACGAAGTGATTGCTGTGGAAGATTTTATTAAGTTATTCAACATTAAAACCCCAACGCGAGATCAAATCATCGGCAACTTATCTGGTGGTAACCAGCAAAAAGTTGCGATAGCGAAAGGGTTAATGACGAAACCTAAAGTTCTGATTCTGGATGAGCCGACACGTGGTGTTGATGTCGGAGCAAAAAAAGAGATTTATCAGCTCATCAACAAGTTTAAGGCCGAAGGCATGAGCATCATCTTGGTTTCTTCCGAGATGCCTGAAGTGCTCGGCATGAGCGACCGTATTTTAGTGATGCATGAAGGTCGTATCACTGGCGAATTTGATGCGAAAGACGCCGATCAAGAAAAATTACTCGCCTGTGCCGTAGGCAAAGAGATCAATGAGGAAGCAGCATGAGTACGAATACCATGAGCAAACCAACCGAAACTGGCAACAAGAAGTTGTTCACAAAAGAGTGGCTGATTGAGCAAAAATCACTGATAGCTTTGATCTTTCTGATCGTTGTTGTGTCATTTTTGAACCCGAACTTTTTTACGGTCGACAACATTCTCAACATTCTTCGTCAAACCTCCGTGAATGCCATTATCGCAGTGGGTATGACATTAGTTATTTTAACAGCAGGCATCGACTTAAGTGTTGGTTCGGTATTGGCATTGTGTGGTGCCTTTGCGGCAAGCATGATTGCGCTTGAGGTTCCGGTGCTAGTGGCGGTTCCAACTGCTTTAGTCGCAGGTGCAGCGTTAGGTGCGATCAGCGGTATCATTATTGCGAAGGGTAAGGTGCAGGCATTTATCGCTACGCTGGTTACCATGACGTTACTACGTGGTGTGACCATGGTGTACACCGAAGGTCGACCAATCTCGACAGGCTTTACTGACACCGCAGATGCGTTTGCATGGTTTGGTACTGGCTACGCGCTAGGCATTCCGGTTCCTGTTTGGTTAATGGTGGTTGTGTTCGCAGCGGCTTGGTATTTACTTAACCACACGCGCTTTGGTCGCTATGTTTACGCACTAGGCGGCAACGAGTCTGCGACTCGCCTATCAGGTATCAATGTAGACCGAGTGAAGATTGGTGTCTACGCCATCTGCGGTATGCTAGCAGCGCTTGCAGGTATTATCGTAACGTCTCGTCTTTCTTCGGCGCAGCCAACAGCGGGTATGGGCTACGAGCTAGACGCTATCGCAGCGGTTGTTCTTGGCGGTACCAGCTTGATGGGCGGTAAAGGTCGTATCATGGGTACCTTGATTGGTGCGCTGATCATCGGTTTCTTGAACAATGCACTTAACCTACTTGATGTTTCTTCCTACTACCAAATGATTGCAAAAGCAGTGGTTATCTTGCTGGCGGTATTGGTAGACAACAAAAACAAGTAATTCATAACAATCTGTATATATAAAACAGTGAATACAAACCGAGTCAGGGGACGTGTACTGGCTCACCCTACACAAAGGACTAGAACGATGAAAAAACTTGCAACTCTTATCTCTGCTGCACTTCTTTCTTCAACCGTATCGGTAGCGGCGCAAGCTCAAGATACCATGGCGATTGTGGTTTCGACGCTAAACAACCCGTTCTTCGTAACGATGAAAGACGGTGCGGAAGCAAAAGCGAAAGAATTGGGGTACGACTTAATTGTACTGGACTCGCAAAATGACCCGAGTAAAGAACTGTCGAACATCGAGGATTTAAGTATTCGCGGCGTAAAAGCAATTCTTATCAACCCAACGGATTCTGATGCAGTGTCTAATGCAATTCGTATGGCGAACCGTTCTAAGATCCCTGTGTTGACATTAGACCGTGGTGCAAGCCGTGGTGAAGTCGTGAGTCACATCGCGTCGGACAACGTAATTGGTGGTGAAATGGCAGGCCACTACATCATGGAAAAAGTCGGCGAAAAAGCAAAAGTCATTCAACTTGAAGGTATTGCGGGCACATCGGCAGCGCGTGAGCGCGGTGAAGGCTTTATGAATGCCGTGAAGGGCAGCGATATGGATCTTCTTGCTAGCCAACCGGCTGACTTTGACCGCACGAAAGGTCTAAACGTAATGGAAAATCTGCTAGCGGCTAACCCGGATGTACAAGCGGTATTTGCACAGAATGATGAAATGGCGCTAGGTGCACTTCGCGCAGTTCAAGCTTCTGGCAAAGATGTCGTTATCGTTGGTTTTGATGGTACGGAAGACGGCATTGCAGCAGTTAACCGTGGCAAACTAGCGGCAACTATTGCTCAGCAACCAGACCTTATCGGTGCTTTAGGTGTTGAAACGGCTGACAAAGTTTTGAAAGGTGAAGAAGTAGAAGAGTACATCCCAGTACCACTAAAAGTAGTCACTAAGTAAGTTTTAAGTTCAATAAATCATCCTAATTTTTGCTCTCTCCTCCGTTTATATCTGTCGTTTAGGAGGTGAGGGCAAACTTACCCAAAATACTGCAAAGTGTGGGGTATAGATGCCTTTGGCTTTTTATCGAGACTCCTTCATCAGGAAGAGAAGTTAAAGTCATCTAATGTATTTTCCTAAACAGTTTTTAAAAAGGGTTCATTCAGAACCGAGGATAACCGTATGAATAAGTTAGTGGTGTTAGGTAGTGTAAACGCTGACCATGTTCTTCAAGTGCCTTCTTTCCCTCGCCCAGGCGAGACGCTGCATGGTCGCAACTATCAAGTTATCCCAGGTGGCAAAGGTGCCAACCAAGCCGTCGCGGCGGCGCGATTAAATGCAGACATAGGTTTTATCGCTTGTGTGGGCGACGACTCATTCGGCATTAACATTCGCGAAAACTTCAAAATGGACGGCATCGATATCACTGGTGTGAAGATGCAGCCAAATTGCCCGACAGGTATCGCGATGATTCAAGTGTCGGACAGTGGTGAGAACAGCATTTGCATTTCAGCTGAAGCGAACGCCAAACTGACAGCAGAAGCGATTGAGCCAGATTTAGAGCGTATTCGCCAAGCAGATTACTTGCTAATGCAATTGGAAACGCCGATGTGCGGCATTGAGAAAGCTGCGCGTGTAGCGAAAGATGCCAAAACCAACGTAATTTTGAATCCTGCGCCAGCTCGTGAATTGTCAGATGAATTACTGTCTTACATTGACGTGATTACGCCAAATGAAACGGAAGCTGAAGTTCTGACAGGTATTACTGTAACAGACAACGAAAGCGCGCAAGAAGCGGCGAATGTGCTACATGGTAAAGGTATAGAAATTGTCATGATCACACTCGGTGCAAAAGGCGTTTGGCTAAGCCAAAACGGTCGAGGCGAAATCATCTCGGGTTTCCGCGTTGAAGCGATGGATACTACCGCAGCGGGCGATACATTTAATGGGGCATTCGTCACTGGTCTCCTAGAAGGTTTACCTTTAGAATCAGCGATTAAGTTTGCACATGCGGCGGCTGCAATTTCTGTGACCCGCTTTGGCGCGCAAACGTCGATTCCAACCCGCGAAGAGGTGGACGCGTTTCTCGCTGAACAATAAGGCGCACAACGCCTCATTAAAATAGGAGTAGTAACATGGCGACGATGAAAGACATCGCAAAACTGGCAGGGGTTTCCACTTCAACAGTGAGCCATGTTATTAACAAGACGCGTTTTGTGAGCGAAGAGATCTCTGAACGCGTTAACAATGCCGCAAAAGAGCTTAACTACTACGCGCCCTCTGCGTTGGCGCGTAGCCTCAAAGTCAATCGTACCAAAACCATTGGTATGCTCGTGACAACCTCAACCAACCCATTCTTTGGCGAAGTCGTAAAAGGCGTCGAACGCAGCTGCTACCAAAAAGGCTACAGCCTCATTTTATGTAACACCGAGGGTGATAACGAACGTATGCGTCAATCCATTAATACGCTATTGCAAAAGCGTGTCGATGGTTTGATCTTGATGTGCTCGTCGCTAGAAGGAGAGCGTATCGATGTATTTGAGCGTTACCCAGATATCCCAGTTGTGGTAATGGACTGGGGGCCGATGCTATTTACAAGCGATAAAATCCAAGACAACTCACTTCGTGGCGGTTACTTAGCGGCGAAATACTTAATTGATTGCGGCCATACCGAAATTGGGTGCATCACAGGCCCTTTGATTAAACACCAAGCGCAAATGCGATACGAAGGTTATAAGCGAGCAATGAACGAAGCTGGCTTGGAATTTAATGCCAATTGGATCATTGAGTCTGACTTCGAATGTGAGGGTGGGTATCAAGCGTTCAAAAAAATGGCTCAGCGTGGCGCATTACCTAGCTCGATTTTCGTCTCTAACGATATGATGGCGATGGGGGTGATTAACGCCGCAAATGAGCTCGATATTAAAGTGCCGGACGACCTGTCCATTATTGGTTACGATGACATCCATATCGCGAAATTTATGTCGCCATCGCTAACTACCATTCATCAGCCTAAGTACCGTTTGGGGCAGGCTGCCGTTGAGACTCTTGTCCGAAGACTGGACGACAAATCTAACGACGCTCAAGTCGTTCAACTGGAACCAACATTGGTTGTACGCAACAGTGTGACGAATTTCTCTTAATTAAAAACAAACGCATGGTTAACAAATTTAGTGCATATAATTTATAAAAAATGGGCTAAAAAATAAATAAGCATGCAAAACAGATGTTCGAATTTATTAACTCAACATTTGAAAAGTGTGATTTTTTGCGAGTAACTCGAAAGATTTCGTGTCGATAGTGCTTAAAACGCTTATTATTAATAAAGCCTATAATTAGATTTATAAATTATTGAGATGAATGGAAAATCTTTATGTTAGTTAAGAGATATGCACAGTATTCAGTAAAGAGGCCGTGGTTTCACCGTTTCAATATTTCACTAGTATTAACGGTGTTTGTCGTGAGTGTTTATGAACTACTTGCGAATGAAGAGTATGTATACTTGGCTGGCGTGGTGTTTACATTTGCTTCGACTTTACTGTTCGCGTCAGCATCGACGTTCAAAAAGCGCTACCTAGGACACGAGTCCTAGTTCATTTGGAATGAATAATTGAGATAAATAGGTACTTTCAAGTAAGTAATGAATCTGAATTATGATCGAGTGCATCAAGAGGAGGACAAATGTCCTCCTTTTTGTTGGGGATCACGCTCTAATATAAGCGTATTCCAAACAAAATAATAAAGGACATGTTATGGACCTCTTTGCCTTACTCGATATTAATAATACTCTCGTTAACATTCCGATCGGCGACGGCTACGCAATGAGTTGGATCGAAGCTTTCGGTACAGTTTTTGGACTGCTTTGCATTTGGTTTGCCAGCCAAGAAAAAACCATCAACTACTTATTCGGTTTGCTGAATGTCACGCTTTTTGCCGTTATCTTTTTTCAAATTCAGTTATACGGATTATTGCTTCTTCAATTGTTTTTCTTCTGTGCGAACATTTACGGCTGGTATGCGTGGACCCGTCCAAACGCACAAGGTGAAACGCTGGAAGTTCGCTGGTTAAATAAGCAGAAACTTATTACTACTGCCTCTATTAGCGTTGCATGTATCGCATTATTAACGATCTATATCGACCCATTTTTCTTTGCGCTAGCAAACATTGCTGTTGATAGCTTGAATCTCTTTGGTGCTGGCTTGGCTGAACCAGTGCTTGAACCTGACGCGTTTCCGTTCTGGGATGCAACCATGACAGTGCTTTCTGTTGTTGCACAAATTCTGATGACACGTAAATACGTCGAAAACTGGATTCTATGGGTCGTGATTAACATTATCAGTGTGGGTATCTACGCGACGCAAGGTGTTTACGCAATGTCTGTTCAGTACGCGATTCTTATGTTCATCGCTGCCAATGGCACGCGTGAGTGGGCTCGTAGCGCTAAGCGCAATGGCGATAAAACCTTAGCGCACGCTGCTGCGTAAGGAACGAAAAATGGCCAAACAACCTCATATCGGAGTGGATGAAACACAAATCGCTCCCCTCGTTATTGTATGCGGCGAGCCAGATCGAGCGAATCGTATCGCGGCATTATTTGATGATGCAGAAATGGTGTCGGAAAACCGCGAGTACCGTGTGTTTACCGGCAACTACAAAGGCAAGCCTGTTTCAGTGTGTAGTACAGGTATAGGTGCGCCATCGATGATCATCGCAGTGGAAGAGCTAAAACAGTGCGGTGTGACTCATGTGGTACGCGTTGGATCGGCGGGGGCAATGCAATCAGGCATTCATCTTGGCGAGTTGATCATTGCCGAAGGCGCGGTAAGAGATGAGGGCGGCTCTAAAGCGTATGTCGATTCGTCTTATCCAGCCTACGCAAGCTTTTCACTGTTAAAGGAAGTTGAGCGTTACTTGTCGATGCAAAAAGTGCATTATCATTTTGGTGTGGTGCGTTCTCACGACAGTTTCTATACCGATGACGAGGATGCAATATGCCAACATTGGAACAAGAAAGGCATCTTAGGTGCCGATATGGAAACCTCTGCGCTGTTTACGGTCGGTCGACTACGAGGCCTTCATGTGGCTTCGATATTAAACAACGTGGTGCTGTATCAACAAGATGTGAAAGAAGGTGTTGGTCAGTACGTTGATGAGGCCAAAGTAATGATGCAAGGTGAGAAGAGTGCCGCGATTACGGCATTAGAAGCCTTGGTTGCTCAGCGTTAGCCAGTCTCTATCTCAGTAAGTCACATAAACAGAATAGATGTAAAGCGACAGGTCACTGTCGCTTTTTTATTTGGAGTTACGGGGTACAATCCACCTTAAATAGTTGTCCGTAACTTTTTCTGAGAGAGCAGAAAATGAAAATCAGCCCTTATCCGACTGGTCGCTTCAAAACATACCTTGAAGAAAAGAATGCCACCTTTCGCGATTTGATTTATCAATGCCAAATAAATTCGCGTTACTTTGATGCTGGGGAAGCAATTCTCCGCCAAGGTGAGCAACTTCAGTACTTGTATGTTGTGCCAGTAGGTCGAGTCTCGATGAACATATTGGCCGCAAATGGACGACGTTTTCAATTAGGGGAAGCTAACTGCGACTATCATATTTATGGTGAAATGGAGTTCTTCACTCAGACTCCTTGTCAATGGAATGTGATAGCAGATGAACATATGCAGGTTGATGTTATCTGTATCCAAAAACTAACCGAAGCACTGCAAAATCATCCCCAAATGATGGTGTTCTTCGCTTCAGCATTGGCTGAGGATTATCAAGACTCCATGGATATCTACACTAATCGTTTGTTGCATCCCATTACTTACAACATTGCCTATGATCTTCTCGTCCGTAATCAGACGGATAAGCTGCTTGGTGGCTTTGATAAAGTGAACCAAGAGGCTGAGCGGTTTGGTACCTCAGGCCGAGTCTATCGACGTGCAGTTAAGGACTTGATTGAAAAGGGATTGATTACCAAAACGGACAACGGTTTGGAGATTATTGATGAGCTGGCACTCAAAGCGTTTATTGAAGCGCATGAATGATACGCCCAGGTATTGAAATTGATGAGTTTTATAAGTCTTTGATATATCTAAGTCTTGAGTAAACGTAACTAATGTAAAGTACCTTAAATTTTGTTGAATGCATTAAAGAGTAGCGTTATATTGCGAACGCGTATGATAATAGATCTCATTAAGGCTTAACAAAATGAAAAAATTCGTCGGTGCGGCTATGCTGTCGTTATTTACTGTTTCTCCTTCTTTCGCTGCTAAAGTTGTGATTGACCACTACATGGGTCAAACAGAGCTAGAGCAATCCCCAGAGCGTGTGGTTGTGATTGGCTTTGGCCCGCTAGATGCGCTGGACAACTTTGGTATCGATCCTGTTGCAGTATCTAACTCGTCTAATCTTCCTAGTTACCTTTCAAAATACAGCAAAGATAACTACACCTCTGCGGGTAGTTTGTTTGAACCTGATTTTGAAACCATCTACATGCAAAAACCGGATTTGATTTTGGTTGGTCCGCGAGCGTCTGCGAAATATGAAGAGCTGAGTGAAATTGCCCCTACAGTTGTTTTCGCGGCGAAAGAAAACCAAGGCTATTGGGAAGGCACGCAAGCGCAATGGCGCAATATTGGTAAGATCTTCAATATCGAAGAAAAAGTAGAGCAGAAAATTGAAGCGCTAGATGCTCAATTCAAAGCAATCCGCGACTACAACCAATCGAACAAAAATGATGCATTAACGATTTTAAGCATGGGTGACAACATCAGCGCGTTTGGTGCCCAGTCGCGATTTGGCGTCATTTATAACGACTTTGGCTTCTTGGAAACGGTTGAGCACGTGAAAACGGGCACTCACGGAGATGTCATTTCTTATGAGTTTATTCGTGAAGCTAACCCGAAAAATATCCTCGTGGTTGACCGAAATTCTCTGACAGGTACGCCGGATAACGATATTCGTAAATCCATGGATAACGACTTAGTCAAAGCGACTGCGGCATATAAAAATCATAAAATCACCTATTTAGATGTGGACGCTTGGTACTTGTCGATGTCTGGTGTGACAGCAACAGAAAAAATGGTCAGTGAGATAAAGCAAACCGTTGAACTGTAATCCAAGATAGCAGAGGTTAACTTTGAAGAAGTTATTGCTAACCCTTGTGGTTTTAAGCACGGTTTCGTTATTTGTTGGGGTGGCAAACATGACGCCCCAACAACTCTTTTCAGGTGATGAGAAAGCATTAGAACTTTTCTTTACCAGCCGTATACCACGTTTATTTGCCATATTGCTTGCTGGTGCTGGCTTGAGTATTGCGGGTCTTGTCATGCAGCAAATCAGCCAGAACCGATTTGCTGCACCTTCTACAACTGGTACGATCGAATGTGCCATGTTGGGCTACGTACTGAGCGTGGTTTTCTTTGGTAATGATAATCACCTTTGGCTCGTGTTCGGCATCTCGGTATTTGGGACGCTGGCGTTTGTTTTCTTTATTCAGCGCATTCAATTTAAGAGCGTGGTTTTTGTGCCGCTTGTCGGGATTATTTTCGGCAATGTCATCCAATCCATGACTACGTTTATCGCTTACAAATATGATGCACTTCAAAGTCTGAATGCTTGGACAGTCGCAAACTTCGCTAACATCTTGCGTGGTGATTTTGAACTGCTGTACATCGCGGTACCAATGGTTATACTCAGCTATCTTTTTGCCGCAAGGATCTCTGCCGTAGGTATCGGAAAAGATTTCGCGATTAACTTGGGTTTGAATTATCAGCAGGTTGTGACGATTGGCGTGCTATTGGTGTCCATCATGTCAGCAAGTGTCGTGATGATTGTTGGCCAGTTGCCATTCTTAGGGCTGATTGTGCCGAATCTCGTGAGTCACTTTTATGGCGATAATCTCAAAAAGAACATTCCGCTTACGGCCATGTATGGGGCGATTTTAGTGTTGTGTTGCGACTTGGTGAGTCGTTTAATTATTTTCCCTCATGAAATGCCAATCTCTATCGTGATCAGCATATTGGGTGGCGTGGTATTCATCGCTATGTTGTTGCGAGGTAAGCAACATGCGTGATTCAACGAAAATCCTGCTGCTAGGTGGCATTGCGATTCTTTTCGCGTGTCTGTTTATTGGTATTGGGCTAACGGCTGACAACTACCAATATTTTTTGTCTCGTAGAGTTCCTAAAGTATTGGCGATAGTGCTAGCGGGTGTGGCCATTGCTCAGTCTTCACTTGTATTTCAAACCATTACGCACAACCGAATTTTAACGCCAAGTATCATGGGTTTTGATGCGCTGTATGTGTTAACCCAAATTTTGATCGTGTTGATTTTTGGTGGGTTGAGTACCTTAGTTCTTAACTTGTACGTCAATTTCGCGATTGCAGTAATTGTAATGGTGTCGTTTTCGCTACTGCTGTTTGGGTTTTACTTTTCAAAAGGAAGCAAGAACCTGATTACGTTGCTATTGGTCGGCTTGATCTTTGGTCAGCTATTTTCCAATGCGGCGTCATTCTTTTCTTTGCTGATGGACCCAAACACATATGCAATTGTTCAGTCGAAACTGTACGCCAGTTTCAATAATGTCAAAGTGAACTTGGTTTACTTTAGTGCTCCGGCTTTGATGTTTGCATGTTGGTTGTTGTTTAGGATGCATCGCACTTTAGATGTGTTTTGGCTCGACCAAGACAATGCGAAAAGCTTGGGTGTTGATGTACCTAAAGTGACAAGAAATGTGTTTATTATCTCGGCGGTTTTGATTGCTATTTCTACGGCTTTGGTAGGGCCAATCATGTTCTTTGGTTTACTAGTGACCAACTTAAGCCGAGAAATGTTCCGAAGTTACCAACATAAAACGCTATTGGTCGGATGTTCGTTTCTATCCATAAGTTCACTACTTGCTGGGCAATGGATAATCGAAAACGTGTTTAGTTTTGAGACGACGTTGAGTGTCGTAATTAACTTTATCGGCGGTGCGTATTTCTTATACCTGCTGCTGAAAAACAAAGTTGTATAAATATGATAGTAATAGATAAATTAACGAAGGCTTTCGGTTCAAACAAAGTCGTAGACGAGGCCAATACTCAGTTTGAAAAGGGCAAGGTAACATCGATTATCGGTCCAAATGGCGCGGGAAAGAGCACGCTGTTATCTATGGCCTCGCGCTTAACGGAGCGAGATGGCGGTAGTGTTATCATTGATTGCAAGGAAATCGCGGAATGGGACACAAAAGAGCTAGCGAAAAAACTGGCAGTACTTCGCCAAGCTAACTCGATTACAATGCGGTTTACCGTAAAAGAGTTAGTCTCTTTTGGTCGTTTCCCATACTCTAAAGGAAATCTGACTAAAGAAGATCATGAGGTCATAGAACAAGCAATCGACTACTTAGATTTGCAAGATATTCAAGACAAATACTTGGATGAATTAAGTGGTGGTCAGCGACAGCTTGCATTTATTGCTATGGTGATTGCACAAGATACAGATTATGTCTTTCTTGATGAGCCTCTTAATAACTTAGATATCAAACACTCTCTTCAGATCATGAAAGTTGTGCAGCAGTTAGCCCATGACATGAATAAAGCCATGGTGGTCGTGATTCATGATATTAATTTCGCGGCGTGTTACTCAGATGTCATATTGGCGCTTAAGAAAGGCAAGGTTGTGGCGAGTGGTGCGGTTGAAGATGTTATTCAAGCGTCTACGCTAGAGGACATCTACGAAACGCCATTTAACATCATAGAGTTAAACGGTAAGCGCATGTGTACCTATCATTAAGCGAGCTAGTTCGTTTTTAACGAGATCAATAGATAGGCGGGCTTACTTGGTGAGCTCGTCTATGATTGGGCATCGGCTCTCTGCATCTCCAGGACAAGAAGAAACCCAACCTTCAAGTTGCGTTTTGATCTCCATGAGGTGTGCAATTTTTTCTTCAACCTCTCTCAGTTTGTCCATGGTTCTTGCTTTTACTTCGCTACTTTTGCGGTTGGGGTTATGAGCAAGTTGTACGAACTCTTTGCATTCTTGCAACGAAAAGCCTGCGCTTTTTGCGCGTGATACCAAGTTAAGCTCTTGAATATGATTATCTGAATATTCGCGATAGCCAGAGTCGCTACGCGCTGGTGGAGATATGATCCCTTTGTCTTCATATAATCGAATCGACTTAGATGAAAGCCCAGTGAGCTTCGCGACGGCACCAATATTCATGTTTAACCTCCATAACGTTTAAGGCGAGTATATACCGATGTTGTGGATAAGACACTCCTAAATAACAGTCAGTTACCTAGAGTCTCCTTACTCTTTAATCACTTCATGTGGTGGCACACCAAATGCCTTTTTAAAGGCATAAGTGAAGTTAGAAGGGTGGTGGTATCCGGCTTCATAGGCGGCTTCTGTTATCGTCACTAGGCCACGTTCCAAATGTTGCCTAGCAATCTCAAGACGTCGAAAACGAATGTAGCCGTTTATGGTCATATTAAGTGATTGTTTAAATCGACGCTGTAGGTTTGAAACACTCATTGAGAATTGGCTCGCCAACTTTTCCAAGCGTAGTTCTTGATCAAGGTGAGTTTCAATATAGCTGACAATATCCTCAATTCGACCATCAATGTGTCGTTCAATACTGCTGTTTTTAGCACTGAAATTCTTAGGAATTTGCTTGGTGGCTTGATGTAATATTTGATAGATCAAGCTTTCGACCTCTAGCTTTTCTTGGAACTCTTGCGGTGTTTCTCTATTTGTTAACGTTTCGGCCAGCTCGCATAGCGTCTGGTTAGGCTCCAACTGTTGAAACGCCTGATGAGAGTTAAAAAAGGCTCGATGACTACAATTTTGCTCAAGGCGGGCCTCTAGCCATTGGGGCTTAACCAATATGTTGATCTTATTAATGAGGTTATCTTTGAGCAGTGAACGACGAAAATTTGCAGGTTTGAGTAAGTTCACCACTACACCCTTAGGGCCGTCGCTCGCGTCTAAATCAAATTGCAAATCGTCGTAGCCAAACGAGAGTCTACCTTCTAAAAGAATAGTGACCAGCAGTGAGGCGTGTGCAGTAGAAACAATATTCGAATCAATAAGTTCTAGACAACGCCCGCCATGAACAAAAATTTGATCATTGTACTGATATGATAGGAACTTACCTTCGGCCAGTTGAGTTTGACAAGGTTGGCCTTGCGTGACAATCCATTGTTTCTCTGTCGCCTCTAGTCTTTGGGTTAAAGCTATCTTGGCAATTTTAGTTCGTTTTGTTGTGACTTCCTGCATTTGACACTTCCTCATAACACTTGTGCGATTTCGCATAACCGAATCGCCTTTGTATTTATAAAACTCATGCTTATTATACCTGAGAATTATTATCATTAATATTTAGGAATTAAGTTATGGAAAGCCCTGCTTGTTCACCTATCAAGCTTTCAAGCCTTTGCCTTGCAGTGGGAATGGCGCTATCAACCCCTGTTTTAGCTCAAGATACTGAGTCACATTTTGAAGAGGTCGTTGTATGGGGAACGAAAGTTTCCAGCAACACTGAGTCGATGTTTGCGGACGACATGTCACTGAAGCAAGCGGATCATATGTCTGATTTACTGCGCGATATTCCCGGTGTGGATGTTGGTGGCACACACTCTGTGAATCAACGTATTACGATTCGTGGTTTGAGCGAAACCGATTTGGACATTCGTCTTGACGGTGCTTCTCAGCATGCGAGCATGTTCCATCATATTGGTAACTTGACGTTGAACCCTGACATTCTCAAATCTGCGGACATTCAGGTAGGTAATAACTCTGTGACTCAAAACGGGTTAGGCGGTTCGGTCTACTTTGAAACGAAAGACGCTCGTGACTTACTTCGTTACGATGAAAAGTTTGGTGCGCGTGTTTATGGCGGCTATGCATCCAACGACAACCAACAAGGTTCGTTGACACTGTACGGACTTTTGTCCGAAAACATTGATGCGATGGTCTATGGCCATTACGTTACGCGTGATGATTTTGAAGATGGTGATGGCAATAAAACCTATGGTGCTGCAGGTGATGTTTACAACATTCTGGCTAAGCTGGGGTATGAACTAAATGACATCCATCGTTTTGAGCTCTCTTATGACATGTACCGAGACAGTGGAGATTACAGTCCGCGTCCTGATATGTCTGGTAGTGCAAATAATAGCCTGTCGAGCAAGTTACTTATCCCTACGGATTATGACCGCGATACCGTTACTTTGAGTTACGAGTTGCGAGGCGAACAACACCAAGGAAACGTCACTCTTTATAATACCGAGACAGAAATTAAACGTGACGAAACGGTGATGGCCCCTCGTTGGCCCTCGAACCGTTTATCAAAGAACACCGCCAAAAACCAAAACTTTGGTTTGAATGGAAAATTCCAGTCAGATGTTATGTTAGGTGAGTTTGATAATCGAGTCACTTATGGCTTCGACTACATGGATAAAACGTCTTCGAGTTACTACGGTAGTCGTAAGTTTATGGACGAATCGGCGATTTCAACCGCACTGTTTGTAGAAGATCAGTTCTTCTTCTCTGATGCCTTCTTTATTACCGCAGGTATGCGCTTTGATGATTACAAACGCAAAGCTGAGACAGGAACCAGTAATTATGATGATGTGACTTGGGCTCTAGCAGCAGAGTGGGCGGTGACTCAAGATTGGACGTTGTTTGCGAGTGCACGTTCTCTATTTAAAGGTCCAGAGCTAATGGAAACCTTTATTGCTTACCAAGACGTTGCATTTTTAGAGGATGGGTTAAAGCCAGAAACGGGATTGAACACGCAGGGTGGTGTTCGTTTTGATAAAACCTTTGATAAGCATTCCTTTGGGGCGAATATTACGGTATTCCAAACGGAAATTGATGATTACATTGCAGATCAGTACCAAAACGCGACTCAAACTTACCTGATTTACAACTTAGGTGATGTTGAGATTAAAGGCTTTGAAGCTAGTGCTTCTTATGGTTACGACAAGTTTAACAGCAAACTTTCTTACTCTAAGTCGGACACCAAAAACAAGAATACTGGTGGTCCTGTTGCTGGGGGCAATGGGCGTAGCATTGATATGGGTGATAGCATTGCTCTAACTTTGGATTACCAGTCAGACGCTTTAGAAACGATCTTCGGGTGGAACTCAATGTTTGTTCTAGAGGAAGACAACGTCTTTGATGGTCAGCCAAAGAAAGCAAGTTATGATGTACATAATCTATACGCTCAATGGGTGCCGTCTGATATTGATGGATTGTCGGTGACCTTTGGTATTGATAATGTATTTGACGAGTTGTACAGCTCTCATGCGTCTCGTTCGGGTACTGCACGTGGCTTCACGCTTGATGACTACGAGCCGGGTCGCAACTTCAAGCTCTCTGCAGCTTATCAATTCTAACAAGGTTCTTCATAGGACGTTTCAAAGTAACGAGTAAGTTCATGATTAAAGAAAGCACCCGAATAGATAGCGAACACGCTGACAAATACTTAGTGACGCTTTGTCGGCATTTTGGACGAAAAGTTCCTGCTACTTGGAATGAAAATAGCGGTTTGGTGACATTTCCGACGGGAAAAGCGGAGTTTAACCTTTGTGCATCTAGCTTAACTATAACCTGTGAGGCGGATTCAGAAGAGAAACTGAATACGGTTAAGGCGATCATTTCATCGCATATGGATATGTTTTCTCGTCGAGAAACATTAGCACTTAGCTGGGTTCGTTAGCGCTCGTTTAGGGATGCTGTGATAGAAATGGAATATTAAAAGCAAAAGCCCGCAATCTTATGATTTGCGGGCTTTTATTGTTTGAATGCTATTGCGCTTTCTCAGGCTCTAGGCTTTTTTTTTCCTGCTGCATTTTTGCTAGGAAGTAGATGTTAACGCAAGCAATAAAACCGTTAGTTAATACTACAGGCCAAGAATCAATCATTAGTCCGTAAGCAGTAAATAGCGCACAACCAATAAAGTTAAGGATACGAAGCTTAACAATATCTTTCATAGTTAGCGAAATAGCGACCATGATTGAAGCTGCATAACCTAAAATCTCAACCATATTCATGTCCATTTTTTGACCCTCTTAAAATCTGCCGAATTTTGTCGGTACCAATTCTTCTCATCTTGAGATTAATGAGGAAGCTCCATGCCTCGAATGGTCTTTTTTTGTTGTATGGACGCACTATATCAATGGAAAAACCGTGATAAAAGCCTCAAATCAAGGTTAAGAGAAGGTTAGCGATTACGCAAACGTTTAGGACTGGAATTACTGATAATTTTACTTATTGTGTTGATTGATAATAACGATGACATTAATAGCTCAAACACCATTGAAAGTAAGGGAATATTTACATATGATTGAAAATGATAATTATTTTCAAGTGCTGTGTTTATGTATTTTATTATTAGCTTGGTCGTGTTTTTTTTGCTGTATATCAGAACAAAACCGAACTCGTGGTGTGCGGGGATTCATATCGTAAGCCACTTTTGTATCGTTGCATTTTGTCCTGCAATTTATGTTGTTCAATATTTAATCGTTACGTTTTTTTCGTCACCGATATTGATTAAGATGTCATCACGCTCCGGTGTATACAACATTCTCATTGCTTTTCTTCCATTATTGATCGCAACCGGCAGTCTGGCGTTTAGCTGAATGATTTCATCTCTCTTCTTTTCTTAAAACAACTACACTTAATTAGAATAAGGTATCAATTTCATATAATTATTCGATATCTACGCGTCAGCACATGTGTCACATTTCTGTGACTACGAGTAAGTTTTACTTATGTTGCTCGGTAGTAGGGTATTTATCGATTGTTTAATGATTCAATACTTAGTTTAATCGCATAAAGGTGTGCAGTATGCCGCACTAAATTAATAAGAAATTATCTAAAAAGGTTAATGGGAAACGTAAGCCATTAGCGGAGGTCAGATGAGTACGCACACGGTACCGCAGAGCGCGATTGTAAATGCTGTCAAAGGTGAAGTTTTGGTTTTGGGCCTGGACGGAAACGTTAAGGTCATAAAATCAGGGGATGAGTTAAGACCTGGCGAGATTATTATCACAGAAAATAATGCCTCTCTCGACGTACAGATAAATAATGAGCTTTATCTGGTCGACGCAAATTGTGTTGCTTGTCTTCCTGTGCCTTCTTCTGAACCGTTAGAACCAGTATTGGTACAATCTCCAGTTAATGGCTTAGTGACTTTTGACCCAACGGCTATTGGAAGTGCTGACTTCGACGCCAACGATATTGCCGCTATCCAGCAAGCTATTTTAGACGGAGCTGACCCTACTGCTATCTTAGAAGCAACAGCTGCTGGCGCAGGTGCTGAAGGCTCGGCTAATGCTGGCTACGTGACGGTTGAATATAATAACCCGGAAGTACTCGCTTCTACTTTTTTTGAAACGTCTGCGACTCGCAGCGGAGAAGATGATCGCGACGAAGATGACGGTTTGAATGTCACGATTTTTGCTGATGGTGGGCAGTCACTGCAATCTAGCGTAACAGAAGGCTCAATTTCTCTATCTAGCTACCCGCAAACCATTTCTTCTAGTGTGCTGGTTGAAGCAGGGGATCTCGCACTTGATACTGCTTCATTTGTACCTGAAACGTCCTCATTAGAGTCTTTGTTAACCGAGTTAAATAGTGACATTACCTCTGGTGGTCAGCCAGTGGCGTTCGTTTACGACGAAGCGCAAAATGCCATTATCGGCACTCAAGGTGGTAACGAAGTGCTTCGTATCGAGATCGAAGCGACATCTTTAGGCCGTGATTTAGAGTTAGAGGTCGTTACCACGATTAGCCAGGGTATTGACCATGTGGCGTCCATCGCTGATGGCCAAGTATCTATCGTCGGTGATCAAGTCAATATCGCTTTTGACATTACAGGCGCAGATATTGGTGGTAATAGCATTCAAGCGCCTATCGATTTTACGACAACCGTTATTGATGGCGATGATCCTGCGCCGCAAAACGTTACTTTTGAAAACGTTGAATCTTCTTCTACACCAATCACTGGCACCTTTGTTGATATTGGTAGTGATCAATTGGCAACAGTCACGTTTAATCAAGAAGGACTTAGTCAGTTCGATGGCCTACTGAGTGATAATCAGGCGACAGAAGCGGTACTCTCTGAAGACGGCAGTACTATCACCTTGTCCATTGCTGGCTCGAATGAAACCGTCTTAACCATCAGTCTGAATACTGATGGTACCTACCAATTTGAGCAATTTAAGCCGTTAGAACAAACAAACGGTGAAGATACGATTGAGCTCTCTTTACCAACCACAATCGTCGACTATGACCAAGATACGGCAAGCAACACCTTTACGATGACCATCCTTGATGGCGATAATCCAGTGATTGAAAACGTGACGGGCTTGTCTTTAGACGAGGCGGGGGTTGACCAAGGTTCACAGGAAGGCGCGGCAGTAACAAGTGGTACTGGGTCGATCACGACAGCGGTCGGAAGTGACATCATTGATCACTATGAGTTGGAACCTACAGAGTTCAATGATGGTGGAGAACTCCAATCTCAAGGGCAGGTTGTTCAACTAGAACTAGCGTCCGAGAGTAACGGCGTACGTACTTACGAAGGCTTCATCGAGCTGGATGGTGTGCGTATTACCGTATTTGATGTGGCGATTGATGCACCTGCATTGGGCGAATACCAATTCAACTTGTATGAACAACTTGACCATACGGGTGCTAACGATGACTCGCTCACTTTCTCACTGCCAGTTTACGCGGTAGATGCGGATGGTGACCGCTCCTCTATTACCGAAGGTTCGAACACACCAGAAGCTGCGCAAATTGTCATTCAAGTTCAAGATGACGTTCCTTCGATTGATGGCGTTGATGCGCTAGCCGTCGATGAAGACGATTTATCAAGCATTGGCTCCGATCAAAGCGACTCTGTGTTCGCGCAAGGTAGCTTCACGACGACTCAGGGCTCAGACCGTGTTGTAAGTTATCAATTAGAGAGCGGCACTGATCCACTCAATGGGTTGGAATCGCAGGGGAGATCTATCTCTCTGACGGAAACAACCAATTCAGATGGCAGCTTTACCTATTCTGCAACGGCAGAAGGGGACGCTATCTTCACCTTACAAGTGAACCCTGACGGTTCTTATTCATTTACCCTTGAAGGTCCAATCGATCATGCTGTTGGTAGCGATAGCTTAACTCTAGACTTTACTATTGTCGCAACGGACTTTGACGGTGACACCAGTTCACTTGTTCTACCGGTTACCATTACTGATGATGTGCCAACCATTAACAACGTTGTTGCTCTTACCGTCGATGAGGATGACTTAAGTTCGGTAGGCTCTGACCAATCACAGCCAACGCTGGTTGAAGGTCAGTTCACGACGACTCAGGGTTCTGATGGCGTCGTACAGTATCAGTTGGATGTAAACGCTGATCCTTTAAATGGCCTGCAATCTCAAGGTCAAACCGTCTCCATCGCCGAAACGCAAAATGCAGACGGCAGCTATACCTACAGCGCAACGGCAAATGGCAGCGCAGTCTTCACATTGATTTTGAATACCGACGGCTCGTACAGTTTTGAGCTGCAAGGTCCAATCGACCATGCGGCAAATACCGACAGCTTAACCCTCGATTTTAGCGTTATTGCTACCGATTTCGATGGTGACACAAGCCAAATCGTACTGCCTGTTACCATCGTGGATGATAAGCCGACCATTACCGATGTCGATGCAATTACCGTTGATGAAGATGACTTAGGTACGATTGGCTCAGATCAGACTGGCCCGATTTCAATCGATGGCAACTTCACCACCACACAAGGCTCGGACCGAGTAGTAAGCTATCAGCTCGATGCTTCTGCAACACCAGTGGCTGGACTCACATCACAAGGCGTGGCAGTCACGCTAACTGAAACCGCAAACGGCGATGGCAGCTTTACCTATCAAGCAACAGCAGGCACCGAGTCGGTCTTTACACTGACAGTGAACACTGATGGCTCTTATAACTTCACGCTTGAAGGGCCAATCGATCATGCTGTTGATAGCGACGAGCTGACACTGAACTTCCCAATCATCGCAACAGACTTTGATGGCGATACCACAAACGCCACGATCCCTGTGACGATCGTGGACGATAAGCCAGTTATTACTGACGTGGATGCCATTACGGTTGATGAAGATGATCTAGCGTCAATCGGTTCAGACCAAAGCAATCCAATTTCTATTGATGGTAACTTCACCACCACACAAGGTTCAGACCGAGTGGTGAGCTACCAACTCGATGGCACATCAACACCAGTTGACGGTTTAACATCGCAAGGTGTAGCGGTAACGCTGACTGAAACGGCAAACGGTGACGGCAGTTTCACTTATGAAGCGATTGCGGGTGGCAACCCTGTATTTACTTTGACTGTGAATACTGATGGCTCTTACAACTTCACACTAGAGGGGCCAATTGATCACGCGGTTGATAGTGATGAGCTGATACTGAACTTCCCAATTATCGCAACCGACTTTGATGGCGATACCGTCACAGAAACCATTCCAGTCACAATTGTTGATGATGTACCGACCATCACAGCAGTGGATGCGTTGAGCGTCGATGAAGATGACCTTGGCGGTGTGGGTTCAGACCCAGGCGGCGATCTGTTCGTTGAAGGCGCGTTTACGACCACTCAAGGCTCTGACCGAGTGGTGAGCTATCAACTGGATTCAACGGCTGATCCTGTTGCGGGGCTGACCTCTCAAGGTGAGGCGATTATCTTGGTGGAAACCGCCAACGGTGATGGCAGCTTTACTTATGTGGCGACCGCAGACGGCAATCCGGTATTCACGTTAAACGTAGCAACAGATGGCACTTACGATTTTACGCTGCAAGGCCCGATTGACCATGTAGCTAACAGTGACAGCCTGACGATTGATTTCCAAATTATTGCCACCGATTTTGATGGTGATACGACTTCGGCAACCATTCCAGTCACGATTACGGATGATGCACCAATCATTGATAATGTCGTGCCTCTGGCTGTAGACGAAGATGATTTATCAGGCATTGGCTCAGACCAAACTGACG
Source organism: Vibrio sp. OY15 (assembly GCF_000742455.1). Lineage (NCBI taxonomy): Bacteria > Pseudomonadati > Pseudomonadota > Gammaproteobacteria > Vibrionales > Vibrionaceae > Vibrio > Vibrio sp. OY15. The sequence continues at coordinate 586,097 of NZ_JPIL01000009.1, forward strand.
CTGTGTTTGTTGAAGGCGCGTTTACGACCACTCAAGGTTCAGACCGAGTGGTGAGCTACCAACTTGATTCAACTTCTGATCCTGTCGCAGGTTTAACTTCTCAAGGTGAGCCTGTTATTTTGGTAGAGACTGCGAATGCCGATGGCAGCTTCACTTACGTGGCAACTGCGGATGGCAATCCGGTCTTCACCATGAATGTGAATGCTGACGGTACATATGACTTCCGTCTGGAAGGGCCAATCGATCACGCGTTAAACAGCGATGAGCTAGTACTGAACTTCCCAATCATTGCAACAGACTTTGATGGCGATACGACGACCGCCACCATTCCAGTCACGATTACTGATGACGTTCCAACCATTAATAACGTTGTTCCACTCACGGTAGACGAAGATGATCTCGCTACAATTGGCTCAGACCAAAACGATGATGCGTTTATGTCGGGCTCTTTCAGCACAACTGAAGGCTCGGACCGCGTTGTTAAATACCAGCTTGATTCAACCGCAGATCCAGTATCTGGGTTGACCTCTCATGGTGAGCCTGTCGTGCTTGCTGAAACTGCTAACGGCGACGGTAGTTTTACTTACACAGCCACGGCAGATGGCAATGCCGTATTTGAATTGATTGTGAAGCCAGATGGCAGCTACAACTTTACACTGCAAGGTCCACTAGACCATGCGGTGAATAGCGACAGTCTGCAAATCGACTTCCCGATTATCGCAACAGACTTTGATGGCGACACCTCATCGGAGACGTTACCTGTCACCATCGTTGATGATAAACCAACCATCACTGACGTAGACGCAATCCGTGTGGATGAAGATGACCTAGCGACGATTGGCTCTGACGGCTCAGATCCAATTTCAATCGATGGCAACTTCACTACAACGCAAGGCTCTGATGGGGTAGTAAGCTACCAATTAGATACTGCTGCAACGCCAGTTGATGGCCTAACATCGCAAGGTGTGGCAGTGACGCTGACGGAAACTGCAAACGGCGACGGTAGCTACACTTATGAAGCGACAGCAGGAACTGAAGCCGTATTTACGCTGACCGTGAATACGGATGGTTCATACAACTTCACGCTTCAGGGGCCAATTGACCATGCGACAGACAGTGATGAGCTGACACTGAACTTCCCAATCATCGCGACGGATTTTGATGGTGATACCACCACAGAAACGATCCCAGTCACCATCGTGGATGATAAGCCGACCATTACCGATGCCGATGCGATTACCGTTGATGAAGATGATTTAGGCACGATTGGCTCAGATCAAACTGACCCGATTTCAATCGATGGCAACTTCACCACCACACAAGGCTCGGACCGAGTGGTGAGCTATCAGCTTGATGCTTCTGCAACACCAGTTGACGGCCTTACATCACAAGGCGTGGCAGTCACGCTAACTGAAACCGCAAACGGTGATGGCAGCTTTACTTACGAGGCGACAGCGGGTACTGAAGCGGTCTTTACGCTGACAGTGAACACTGATGGCTCTTATAACTTCACGCTTGAAGGTCCAATCGACCACGCAGTAGATAGTGATGAGTTGATACTGAACTTCCCAATCATCGCGACCGACTTTGATGGCGACACCACAAATGCCACTATCCCAGTGACGATCGTAGACGATAAGCCAGTTATTACTGACGTGGATTCCATTACGGTTGATGAAGATGATCTAGCGTCAATTGGCTCAGACCAAAGCAACCCGATTTCTATTGATGGTAACTTCACCACCACGCAAGGTTCAGACCGAGTGGTGAGCTACCAACTCGATGGCACATCAACACCAGTTGACGGTTTAACCTCGCAAGGTGTGGCTGTCACGCTAACAGAAACTGCAAATGGTGATGGCAGTTTTACCTACGAAGCAACAGCGGGCTCTGAAGCGGTCTTTACGCTGACAGTGAATACTGATGGCTCTTATAACTTCACGCTAGAAGGGCCAATTGATCACGCGGTTGATAGTGATGAGCTGACACTCAACTTCCCAATTATCGCAACCGACTTCGATGGCGACACCGTTACTGAAACCATTCCAGTCACGATTGTTGATGATGTACCGACCATCACAGCGGTGGATGCGTTGAGTGTCGATGAAGATGACCTTAGCGGCGTGGGCTCAGACCAAACTGACGCTGTGTTCGTTGAAGGCGCGTTTACGACCACACAAGGCTCTGACCGAGTGGTGAGCTATCAACTGGATTCAACCGCTGATCCTGTTGCGGGTCTGACATCTCAAGGTGAGGCGATTACCTTGGTGGAAACCGCGAATGGCGACGGCAGCTTTACCTATGTGGCGACCGCTGACGGTAATCCTGTCTTCACGTTGAATGTCGCAACAGATGGTACGTACGACTTTACGCTGCAAGGCCCGATTGACCATGCAGCTAACAGTGACAGCCTGACGATTGATTTCCCAATTATTGCCACCGATTTTGATGGTGATACGACTTCGGCAACCATTCCAGTCACGATTACGGATGATGCACCAATCATCGATAATGTCGTGCCTCTGGCTGTGGATGAAGATGATTTATCAGGCATTGGTTCAGACCAAAGCGACGCTGTGTTTGTTGAAGGCGCGTTTACGACCACTCAAGGTTCAGACCGAGTGGTGAGCTACCAACTTGATTCAACTTCTGATCCTGTTTCAGGTTTAACTTCTCAAGGTGAGCCTGTTATTTTGGTAGAGACTGCGAATGCCGATGGCAGCTTCACTTACGTGGCAACTGCGGATGGCAATCCTGTCTTCACCATGAATGTGAATGCTGACGGTACATATGACTTCCGTCTAGAAGGTCCGGTTGATCATGCGTTAAACAGCGATGAATTAGTACTGAACTTCCCAATCATTGCAACAGACTTTGATGGCGATACGACGACCGCGACCATTCCCGTCACGATTACTGATGACGTTCCAACCATTGACAACGTTGTTCCACTCACGGTGGACGAAGATGATCTCGCAACAATTGGCTCAGACCAAAACGATGATGCGTTTATGTCGGGGTCTTTCAGCACAACTGAAGGCTCAGACAGCGTTGTTAAATACCAGCTTGATGCAACGTCAGACCCAGTAGCAGGGCTAACCTCTCATGGTGAGCCTGTCGTACTTGCTGAGACAACAAATGGTGATGGCAGCTTTACTTACACAGCCACAGCAGATGGCAATGCCGTATTTGAATTAGTGGTGAAGCCAGACGGCAGCTACACCTTTACACTGCAAGGTCCACTAGACCATGCGGTGAATAGCGACAGTCTACAAATCGACTTCCCGATTATCGCAACAGACTTTGATGGCGACACCTCATCGAAGACGTTACCTGTCACCATCGTTGATGATAAACCAACCATCACTGACTTAGACGCGATCCGCGTGGATGAAGATGACTTAGCGACGATTGGCTCTGACGGCTCAGATCCAATTTCAATCGATGGCAACTTCACTACAACGCAAGGCTCTGATGGGGTAGTAAGATACCAATTAGATACTGCTGCAACTCCAGTTGATGGTCTAACATCACAAGGTGTGGCAGTGACGCTGACTGAAACCGCAAACGGCGACGGTAGCTACACCTATGAAGCAACTGCGGGAACCGATGCTGTCTTCACGCTGACCGTTAATACGGATGGCTCATATAACTTCACGCTCCAAGGTCCAATCGACCATGCGACAGACAGTGATGAGTTAACACTGAACTTCCCAATCATCGCAACGGATTTTGATGGTGATACCACCACAGAAACGATCCCAGTCACCATCGTGGATGATAAACCGACCATTACTGATGTCGATGCGATTACCGTTGATGAAGATGACTTAAGCACGATTGGCTCAGATCAGACTGACCCGATTTCAATCGATGGCAACTTCACCACCACACAAGGCTCTGACCGAGTGGTGAGTTATCAGCTCGATGCTTCTTCAACACCAGTTGATGGCCTTACATCACAAGGCGTGGCAGTCACGCTAACTGAAACCGCAAACGGCGATGGCAGCTTTACCTATCAAGCAACAGCAGGCACCGAGTCGGTCTTTACACTGACAGTGAACACTGATGGCTCTTATAACTTCACGCTTGAAGGCCCAATCGATCATGCTGTTGATAGTGATGAGTTAACGCTCAACTTCCCAATCATCGCGACCGACTTTGATGGTGACACCACAAATGCCACTATCCCGGTCACCATCGTGGACGATAAGCCAGTTATTACTGACGTAGATGCTATTACGGTTGATGAAGATGACCTAGCGTCAATCGGTTCAGACCAAAGCAATCCAATTTCTATTGATGGTAACTTCACCACCACACAAGGCTCAGACCGAGTGGTGAGCTACCAGTTAGATGGCTCATCAACACCAGTTGACGGTTTAACATCGCAAGGTGTGGCGGTCACATTAACTGAAACTGCAAACGGTGATGGCAGCTTTACCTACGAAGCAACCGCGGGCTCTGAAGCGGTCTTTACGCTGACAGTGAATACTGATGGATCTTACAACTTCACGCTTGAAGGGCCAATTGATCACGCGGTTGATAGTGACGAGTTGACACTTAACTTCCCAATTATCGCAACCGACTTTGATGGCGACACCGTTACTGAAACCATTCCAGTCACGATTGTTGATGATGTACCGATCATTACAGCGGTGGATGCGTTGAGTGTTGATGAAGATGACCTTAGCGGTGTGGGCTCAGACCCAGGCGGCGATCTGTTCGTTGAAGGCGCGTTTACGACCACACAAGGCTCTGACCGAGTGGTGAGCTACCAACTGGATTCAACCGCTGATCCTGTTGCGGGGCTGACATCTCAAGGTGAGGCGATTACCTTGGTGGAAACCGCGAATGGTGACGGCAGTTTTACCTATGTGGCCACCGCTGACGGCAATCCTGTCTTCACGTTGAATGTCGCAACAGATGGTACGTACGACTTTACGCTGCAAGGCCCGATTGACCATGCCGCTAACAGCGACAGCCTGACGATTGATTTCCCAATTATTGCCACCGATTTTGATGGTGATACGACCACGGCAACCATTCCAGTCACCATTACGGATGATGCGCCAATCATCGATAATGTTGTGCCTCTGGCTGTAGACGAAGATGATTTATCAGGTATTGGCTCAGACCAAAGTGACGCTGTGTTTGTTGAAGGCGCGTTCACCACTACCCAAGGTTCAGACCGTGTAGTGAGCTACCAACTTGATTCAACGGCTGATCCTGTCGCAGGTTTAACTTCTCACGGTGAGCCTGTTACTTTGGTAGAGAATGCGAATGCTGATGGCAGCTTCACTTACGTGGCTACCGCGGATGGCAATCCGGTCTTCACCATGAATGTTAATGCTGATGGCACATACAATTTCCGTCTGGAAGGGCCAATCGATCACGCGTTAAACAGCGATGAATTGGTTCTGAACTTCCCAATCATTGCAACAGACTTTGATGGCGATACGACAACCGCGACTATTCCAGTCACGATTACTGATGACGTTCCAACCATCGATAACGTTGTCCCACTAACAGTAGACGAAGATGACCTTGCCTCAATTGGCTCAGACCAAAACGATGATGCGTTTATGTCGGGCTCTTTCACCACAACTGAAGGCTCGGACAGTGTTGTTAAATACCAGCTTGATGCAACAGCAGATCCAGTAGCAGGGTTGACCTCTCATGGTGAGCCTGTCGTGCTTACTGAGACAACAAATGGTGATGGCAGCTTTACTTACACTGCCACAGCAGATGGCAATGCCGTATTTGAATTGGTTGTGAAGCCAGATGGCAGCTACACCTTTACTCTGCAAGGTCCACTAGACCATGCGGTGAATAGTGACAGTCTACAAATCGACTTCCCGATTATCGCAACAGATTTTGATGGCGACACGTCGACGGAAACACTACCTGTCACCATCGTTGATGATAAACCAACCATCACTGATGTAGACGCAATCCGTGTGGATGAAGATGACCTAGCGACGATTGGCTCTGATGGCTCAGATCCAATTTCAATCGATGGCAACTTCACTACAACGCAAGGCTCTGATGGGGTAGTGAGCTACCAATTAGATACTGCTGCAACACCAGTTGATGGTCTGACATCACAAGGTGTGGCCGTCACGCTGACGGAAACTGCAAACGGCGACGGTAGCTACACTTATGAAGCGACAGCAGGAACTGAAGCAGTATTTACGCTGACCGTTAATACGGATGGTTCATACAACTTCACGCTGCAAGGTCCAATCGACCATGCGACGGGTAGTGATGAGCTGACACTGAACTTCCCAATCATCGCGACGGACTTTGATGGTGATACCACCACAGAAACGATCCCAGTCACCATCGTGGATGATAAGCCAACCATTACCGATGTCGATGCAATTACCGTTGACGAAGATGACTTAGGCACGATTGGTTCGGATCAGACTGGCCCGATTTCAATCGATGGCAACTTCACCACCACACAAGGCTCGGACCGAGTAGTGAGCTATCAGCTTGATGCTTCAGCAACACCAGTGGCTGGACTCACATCACAAGGCGTGGCAGTCACATTGGCTGAAACCGCAAATGGCGACGGCAGCTTTACCTATCAAGCAACAGCAGGCACCGAGTCGGTCTTTACACTGACAGTGAACACTGATGGCTCTTATGACTTCACGCTTGAAGGCCCAATCGATCATGCTGTTGATAGTGATGAGTTAACGCTCAACTTCCCAATCATCGCAACAGACTTTGATGGCGATACCTCTGCTGAGACAATTCCTGTCAAGATCGTTGATGACAAACCGACACTTGGTGGCATCGAAGCAACAAGTGTGCAAACGGTTGATGAGGACGATATCCCAACAATCGGATCTGATGGTACACAGTCGAACAGCATTGCCGGTAACTTCATCGCGACTGATGGTTCTGATGGCATTGTCGAGTACAGCGTTTCTGACCTAACGACGCCAGTACAAGGCCTGACCTCTGGTGGTCAATCTCTGGTTATGGTTGAAGTATCAAACGCAGGTGGCGTTTCAGTTTACGAAGCTCGTATTGATGGCACGACGACACCAGTATTCCGTGTGACTCTCGATGCTTCTGATGATAGCTACACTTTCGATTTGCTTGCTCCTCTCGATCATCCAAATGCTGATGGCCAAAATGAACTGGTCATCAATTTACCGATAAACGCGACTGACTTTGATGGAGACGTGTCGAACAACATCACCTTACCAATTACGGTTGTGGATGATGTTCCGACCATTGACGGTTTACTAGCAGGCAGCGAACAAACCGTTGATGAAGATGACCTACCAGCAGGTACGGATGCTGCAAGTGCAGAAGATACTGTTATTTCAGGTACTTTTGATATCACCGAAGGTGCTGACCAAGTTGCTTCTATTCAGCTGAGTGACCTGACCACGCCTGTTGCGTCACTGACTTCAGATGGTGAAGCTATCACCTTAGTTCTGTCTTCTAGCGCAAACGGCGTGAACGTATACCAAGGTGTCGCAGGCAATCCTGCTGAAGTGGTGTTCGAACTGACGTTGGATGCAACGAACAACACCTACGAGTTCGATTTACAGAAGCCGCTTGATCATCCCGATGGTAATCAGCAAAACGAGATTGTTATTAACCTCCCTGTGACGGCGACAGATAATGATGGTGATACTTCACCAGCCTTCACATTGCCAATTACCGTTGTGGACGATGTTCCAGTTGTTACCAATATTGAAAGTCTACGTGTCGACGAAGATGACTTACCTCTTGGTTCTGATGGAACGAAAGAGCCATTAACGGTATCAGGTGAGTTCGAAGTCACTAGCGCAGATGGTATTGATGCTTTCGAATTGGATCTAAGCTCAAATCCTATCCCGAATCTGAAATCGGGTGGAGAAGAGGTAACACTTTCTCAAGACGTTGGCGCTTCAACTGCTGACGCGCTTGTTTACGTGGGACAAACACCGGGTGGAGTGACGGTCTTCACGTTGACACTTCATCAAGATGGTAAATACGACTTTGAGTTATCTGGTCAGTTAGATCACGCGGTTAACTCTGATGAGATTTTGTTGAATCTACCTGTGAAGATCACGGATGGCGACAACGATACCATCACTGCGACCTTGCCAGTGACGATCGTAGATGACAAACCAACCATTGATGCTATTAGCTCTGGTAGTACCTTGTCTGTGGATGAGGATGATATTCCAAGCCAAGGTTCGGACGACACGCCAGAATCCAATATCATTGGTGGCAACTTTGACGTTACTGATGGTGCCGACTCTATCGTTAGCTTCCAGTTGGATAGTTTAACATCGCCTGTTTCTGGCCTTACCTCAGGTGGTCAACCGCTTGAGTTGGTTGAGTTTTCAAATTCAAACGGTGTGATTGAGTACCGAGCTTATGTACAAGGTACGACGGACACCGTCTTTAAACTGACGCTAAATGGTTCAGCAGACAGTTATGAATTTGAACTGTTGGGTGCACTTGATCATCCTGCGGGTAACGATGAAAACTCGTTGGTCATTAACTTCCCAGTCAACGCGACTGATTTTGATGGCGATGTGTCCAATAACATCACCTTGCCGATCACCGTGGTGGACGATGTCCCAGCTATTGTGAAAGTGACAGACTCTAGCCAACAAACCGTTGATGAAGATGATCTTTCCGGTGGCTCTGACACGACAAGTAGTGATTCAACGGTATTGAACGGCGGATTTGAGGTCGTTGCTGGTGCAGACAAGATTGTCAGCTACCAAGTTTCAGACCTCGATGCAGTCGTGTCTGGTTTAACGTCGAACGGCAGCAGCATCGAGTTGAATCTAGTAAGCACGAATGGTGGAGTAACCAGTTACGAAGCGGTTATTACTGGCACATCAACTAAGATCTTCACGCTGTCTCTTGATGCGAATAATGACAGCTACCAATTTGAGCTGTTGGGACCAATCGACCATGACGCTGTTCAAGGTGAAAACAACCTTGTCATTGATATTCCAATTACAGTAACAGACTTTGATGGTGACACGTCATCATCACTGAATCTTCCAATTACCGTAGTTGATGACATTCCCGAAATTAAATCAGCAGATGCTTTGGCTGTTGATGAGGATGACCTTGCCAACGGCTCTCAGGCAACCAACAAAGACAGCCTAGAAGCAACGGGCAATTTCGATACGGTGGAAGGGGCAGATACCGTTGTCTCTTATCAGCTGGATCTTACTTCTAACCCGATACCAGGAGTAACTTCAGGTGGTTTTGCGGTGACGTTAGTTCAAACCGCGGTAAGCAACAACAACTTTACTTATCAAGGTCAAACACCTGATGGTAACTCAGTGTTCACACTAGTTTTGAACGCTGACGGCTCTTACAAGTTTACGCTTGAGGGTGCGCTAGATCACTCAACTCAAGGCGAAGATACACTCATACTTGATCTCCCAGTCTTTGCGACCGATGTCGATGGTGATACGGCAGGTATTAACTTACCAGTGACGATTACCGATGATGTTCCAACCTTGCACGATGCATCTATTTCGCGTGTTGAGGGGCAAGGCAGCCGCACGGTTCGTTTATTCCGAGACCCTGTAGAGGGGGATGATGACCTTGGTGCTGACGGCGCACAAGTGACTTCATTCTCGGCTGATGATTCAGGCATTTACTTTAAGCAAAATGGTGTTGATTCTGATTCTGTCGATTTGAACGGCAGCGACCAAGTCGTATTTGTTCACAAGGTTCTTGACGGAGTGGATACTGAAATCGGTCGTTTGGTTGTTCGAACCGATGGCAGTGTGTCATTCCGTCCGAATGACGACCTTGACCATACCGAAACCGACTCGATTGATTTCACCATCAACGTTGTTGCAACCGATGGTGATGGCGATATCGCAGATGCCGATGTGGATATCTCGATAAGAGACCGCAATGCGCAAATTGACACGTCTACCGTTACTGCGTTCGAAGACCAAGGGCGTGATGGTGTCGTTGTGGGCGTTGACTCTGCAAATACTCAGGACAACTTGTCGACGCTGGATGTTAGCCCTGCGAAAGTCGACTTGGTTATCAATTTACACGATATCGACCGTAACGAGAGCTTAGGTGACATCACTATTCGAGATGCTGATACTCACAACGGTACGTTCTACTACAGAGACGGCAGTGGCAACTACATTGAATTAACATCTGTGGGCAATACGGTTGTTCTCGACGCATCAAATGTTGAGCAGTCATTCAATGGTGAGCTTGTCTCGTTAGATAACTTGTACTTCGTACCAGATCGTCATACATCAACCGATGCTTCTGGTATCGATCCTCGTATCCGCGTGGAAATTCTTAACAATGGTACGCCAGATCATACGATTAATGGTCGTTTATACATTGAAGTTGCTGCCGTAGCAGATATTGCAACGTGGACGGCAAGCAGCGAATTTAACTACTCGGTTGATGAAGATGGAAACAATGTCGCACTTAACATCACGGCTGAAACCCAAGACACTAGTAACCCAGAAGGCATTGTGTACGAGCTTGTCTTTACACAAGGAGAAGGTAACGCAGAGTTAGTCTATTCAGATGGTAGTGCGATACCAAAATCCGGTGGTGTTTATCTGGTGGATGCAAGCCGAATTGATGAAGTTCAAGTTGATCCGATAGATAACTTCTCGGGCGAAATCAGAATTGATGTCACCGCTATTACGACGGAAAACAACAATCCACTGCTTGGGAAAGATACCGCTCGCTCAGAAACCGAAACCATCATTATTGATGTAAACCCAGTTGCGGATAAAGGTAGTTTTACTGTAAACCGAATTAATGTGTTTGAGGATAATGCTCGAACTCAAAATACGGTAGACCCTGTCACTGATCACGATCCACTCCAATTAAGTGAAGTGATCACCATGAAACCATCAGCGGACTTAGATGGTTCTGAAGCGTTATTTGTGCGCATTTCTAACTTCTCAATTGATGGGGTTACTTTGGTGTGGCTGGACTCAGCAAACCCAAGTCAGATAGTAGAAGTGACCGATTCAGGCGGCAATGTACTTTATTACGAAGTGCCAGAGTCTGAATTAGCGAACGTCGAAGTTCTTCCTCCGTTGCACAGCAATGATGACTTTACTTTCAATGTCGAAGGCATTGTGAAAGACACAGCATCATTGTCTACCGGTACGACAGAAGATGTGTTGTCACTGGGCAGTAAGACCGTCATCGTTGGTGTAAAAGGTGTTGCTGACATACCAGACACGGTATTAATTGACGCGGGGAACGTTTGGAACCGATTCGTAGACGGAGATGTGGCCGGAATAGAGACGACTATTGAAGAGAATGGTGTTGTAAACCTCAACTTCTCGGTTGTATCTGGTGAAGTTGCCGATAGACCACAGGATGATTCAGAAGCCATTACTGTTATCCTGTCCAACATCCCCGACGGTGTTCGTGTCGTAGATTCAGACGGTTCAAGCGTTGACCTCACCTTTGTTGGCTATGATGGTAACGGTCAACCGATTTACGAAGCAAACATCACTGGGCTGAATTTTAATTCCGGTATTCAAATTATTCCAGAAGCCTCTTCAACCGAAAACATTGCGATTACAGGGACGATCATTGTTACCGAGAATGATGGTCATAGTCGTGTGATTGAAAGAGAGGTAAGGATCAAGGTCGAACCCGTTATTGATGCTCAAGATAACTACGTTGTTCGATCGGAGGGAGATGAAGATACGCGCTTTGACATCGATTGGAAACCGACGCTCGTACAAAGCCCTGATACCGATGAATTCTTTAGTGATGTAACCATCTCTGGATTTCCTCCAGGCAGCACGGTCTATGTAGATGGTGTGGCACAAGCGCTTGTTTCTGGAACACTAACGCTTTCACCGCAAGCCGGTGAATCAGAGCAAGATTTTTCCGCTAAAATCTCTCAAAGTGGCTATGTTCAAGTCCAGTTGGAGCAGGATTCAAGTACTGACTTTGACTTGACCACGACCGTCACTGTGAAAGAGATTGACCATGAATATGTTGACGCTTCGAATCCCGGTGAAGGTATCGCTGAGAAAACCATCAATGGTACGGTGAATGTCCAAGTTAATCCAATCGTTGAGCCAGAGGATAATACGGGGGCAATAGATGACCAAACCCGTCTGCTTGTCACTGAAAGTGGTGGTGGTGCTACCGATATCGTGAAGTCAGATGATCAAGGTAACATTGACTTTACGATCAACACTTCTATGGGGGGCGAATCTGGCGCTCATATCATTAAATACCAAGAGTTTGATGCGTCTTCAGATGAAGTGGTGACTCAACTTGTTGTTCAATTTCACAATGTGGACCCTGAGATCCTCAACCAATTGGTTATCGTCGGTGCACTAAATGAAGGTGGAGGTCGTTGGACAGTAACTAATGAAGACAACTTCTCAATTAAAGCGCCGTCTGGACTTGATTTAACACCAAACGATGACAGTGACGATGGCGATAACGGTGGTCTCTCTCAAATTGGCTTAACCATTTACGCAGAAGTGAATGATTTGGGCGAAGATTTGGGCAACGAAAAAGATGCGACGGTCGTGCGTCAAACGGATGTGACACTAGAGTTTCCAACCGTCCTCACACCGAAAATGAGTGTAGCGGCAGAGATTCAGGTGGCTGATGATGTCCAAATTCAAGCGTTGGAAGACAATTCTATTAACCTTGGTGCTCAGTTGACGTCGAAAGTCGATGCGATTAATGCAGATGGTGTTGAAGATGTCTTAACTATTATCGTCGACCCGACAGCTCCTGGCATTCCTCCTGGTTTGGTGATCACGGGGACGGATGTTGATTTTGTCAATGGTAAATACGTGTTCCAAGCCCATATCGATGCGAGTGGAAATATTACTGGCCTTGATGGCTTGACGATGCACTTGGCAGAAGATTACGCAGGTGATTTCGAATTACCAATTCGGTTTGTCACTAAAGACACTGAGTCCGGTGATGAAAAAGAAAATAATGTCCAGTTTCCAGTTCAGGTTTTACCGGTTGCAGACGTTCCGAGTTCAGCCGGGGATCAGCCGTTGGATAGCGATGTCACACCGAATGTAAAAGTAGATATCGTTGGTACTTTCGGCTTGGATGCAAACAAACAACCTGTAACTGATCTAAATAACGACGTTCCCACGGCGGATGGTGTTGGTTACGAAGATGGCTTAATCCAACTTAACTTGAGTGTTGATTTTGCCGATCAATTTAACAACACTCAAGGTGGTCGAGAAACACTAACGAACATCAAGTTAGAGCTTGATGACACAACATTAGGTGAGTTTGTTGATGCCAATGGTAACAGCTTAGGAACCAGTATTGAGTTTAATGAAGCTGAGATTTTAGCTGGTGCGCTTGACAATGTTCTGTTTAAGCCAAAAGAAAATTACCCCGTAGGTGGTGGCCAAAATACCGTCAAGATTAATATCGAGGGAGAAATTACTGATGAAGCTGTGTTTGATCAGTCTATCTTGAATAACTCTGGCGATAATATAGATGTGAGAACCTTCACTGACGATGTCACATTTGAAGTTACGCCAGTCGTTGATGACATTACCATTACAGGTGCCGATCCGACGCAGCCAATCACGGTGATTGGTGACGAAGATACTTTAATTTCGCTGAATCAATCGGGCTCTGGTGTTTCGATCAGCCTGAACGATAATGACGGTTCTGAGAGTTTCGTTTCACTCAAGTTAACGGGGCTTCCTGATGACTTTATCGTTAAATCCAATTCCTCTGATTATGTTGTTAAGAACAACGGTGGGGGCGAATGGAGTATTCAACTAAAAGATCTCACTCAGACGTCCATTGACCTGAGTGACATCCAAATTAAACCGCCAAAACACTTTAGTGGCGAGGCTGAGATAGGTATTACGGTCTTCATTCAAGAGGAGTTGCTACAAGTTCCAACGGAACGAAACAACAACTTTACGCTTATTGTCAATCCTATTGGTGATGATGTTGATGTGAATCCCGATACTTCGGCTGCAGGTAATGAGGGCGAAGACATTGTTATTAATGTAAATGCGTTAGTGGTTGATAACAAAGAGTCCATCGGAGATGGTGCAAACTACCAGGAAAATGATCCAGAGACGCTGAGAGTTGAGGTCTCCAATGTCCCTGATGGGGCGAGTGTTTCATTACCTGATGGGACAGTGTTTACTGACCAAGGCGGCGGCATTTTTGTCTTAGAAATCAATGCTCAAGACTTGGATCAAGTGGTGTTTAATTCTGGGGATCGCAACGATAACTCATGGGATGGTTCGCTGCATTTCAAAGTGCAAGCCGTTGATACTGGGCTCGATGGCAGTCAAAGCTTGGGCTCCGCAGAGGAGTTTGATGTCACTGTTGATGTTGAAGCAGTGAACGATCGTCCAGAGTTCGTCAATACCGTGGATGTGGAAACACCAGAAGATACGCCAATGCTGCTTGATGGTTTCAGCATTACCGATATTGATGCCGTACTCGATGATCCGAATGCTGAATATGTACTCAATGTGAACGTCGACAGCGGTATCTTGGAGCTTAATCCAACGCTCATCGCTACTTACAACCTAACCGTGAGCGGTGATGGTACGGACTCCGTTGAACTGAAAGGTACAGTGGCCGATCTAAACAATGCCATTGCAGACGGTCTGATTGAGTTTAATCCAGACCTGAACTTCTTTGGTGACGTTCAGGTGGACGTGACAGTCGATGACCAAGGTAATGAAGGTATCGTAATTGGTGGGGTAGATGACACCCTAAATACCAACAGCAGCAGCTTCAATATTGAAGTGACAGCGGTGAATGATACCCCAGAAACTACGCCAGTGACGCTACCGGATATTGAAGAAGATAGTGGTGTGTTCTCCATCTCTGAAGCGGATCTTATTGCGAATGCGACAGACGTAGAGAACGATAACCTCACGGTCAGCAATGTTCAGTTAACGGATCCGAATTCGGGTAGCATTACTTTCAACAGTGGTACGGGAGAGTGGGAATTTACCCCAGCACCAGATTACAACGGTCCAGTTGAAATCACGTACACCATTACAGATGATGGCACGACAAGTGGTGCATCCGATCCCAAATCGGTTAACGGCAACGCATCGTTCAACGTAACGGAAGTCAATGATGCTCCAACGACGTCTGAAGTGGTACTTTCTGATATCGCAGAAGACAGTACGGCGGTTGAAATTACCCAAGCTGATTTGTTAGCGAATGCTTCTGACATTGAAAACGACACCTTGATGGTGAGTAATGTCCAGTTGGTTGACCCAAGCAGCGGCACATTGGATTTCGACAACGTAACAGGTACATGGTCATTTACTCCTGCGCCTGGCTACAACGGCAAGGTCGATCTGACCTACGACATTACCGACAACGGTACAACGAACGGTGTTTCTGATCCTCAAACGGTGTCAGGAACGGCGACCTTCGAAGTCACTGAGGTGAACGATGCACCGGTAACATCAGAGGTAACGTTGAGTAGTACCGAAGAAGATGGTGGTTCGGTAACTATTACGACTACTGAGTTGCTGAGCAACGCAAGTGATCCTGAGTCAGACAACTTGACCGTCGATAATGTTGCGTTAGTGGACCCAGCTTCCGGCACGCTGACTCAAGTGAGTGCGACAGAGTGGACGTTTGAACCCGCAGCAGATTTCTTTGGTGACGTTAATTTCACTTATGAAATCACAGATGACGGAACCACTAACGGCGCTCCAGACCCAATTACAATCGCGGGCACAGCAGTGTTGAATGTTGAAGCGACCAATGACGCACCTGAAATCACTGCAGCATCGGTAACGGATACGATCAACGAAGCCGATGGCCAGAAAATAACGGGTATTAGTGTAAGTGACATCGACTTCACTGGTGCGCAGGCGAATGAAATCATGACGGTGACTCTTACAGTTACCGAGGGCGACCTTCGTGTCGAGCCGCCAGCAGGTAGTGGTGTGACTGTTGGGGCGGGGATGGCTGGTGAAATAACCCTAATGGGCACACCAGATAATATTAACTCCGTTCTTGGAGCAACAGACGCTTCTGAGGGTGTATTTGTGGATGCAGGAGATGTCAACGCAGCTTCAATCACTTTATCGGTGAAAGTCGAAGACAACGGCGTGTACTTCGAAAATGCGGGTACCGCATTGGAAGCGAATCAAGATTTCACTATCAATGTGACACCTGTAGCTGATGCACCTACATTGAGTATAAATCCTCAGTTTAATTACATTCGTCAAATTGCGGCTAGCCAAACCGCGAGCAGTCAAGGTTTAGCGATTGTCGGAATCATGGCGGCGCTTACTGATATTGACGAGGTGCTGTCTTTGGAGCTAACGGGCGTACCAGCTAGTGCTGAGGTAACAAGTGGCGTTTCTCCATCAGGCATTAGCTTCGATGGTACCACTTGGACAGTACCAAGCGATGAAATTGATACGCTAGAAATTGTCGCAACAGATACTAACAGTGGTATTGATGTCGGTTCTTACGATATTTCGCTTACGGCGATATCAACGGAATCTAATGGCGATGAAGCGCAGTCTTCACCTGTCCAAATTAGTTTGGATGTGAGTAGTGATAGCGACGATATTGACCAGTCAACCGCAGTGGACGACAGCTATTTAGTCGGCGGAGACACAGGTATCAACTTGATTGGTGGAGACGGTGACGACGTTATTCTGGGTGGTGATGGTGATGACGTGCTTATCGGTGGCTTAGGTTCAGATATCTTAACGGGTGGAGACGGCAGCGATATCTTCAAGTGGACGGTAGATTCCGTTGATGAAGGGGCAGTGGATACCATTACTGACTTCACTGTTAACGAAGACAGTATCGATTTACGTGAAGTTATCTCTGATCTCAATAACTCAATGATCGACATGGATGATCTGCTTGGTCACATTTCAGCAGACTACGATGCATCGACGGAAAGTGTTTCTCTGAACATTACGACGGATGCAAATGTTCAGCAGACTATTGTCGTGGAAAACTTAGGTACTTCAATCGACTTCAACGGTCTCAGCTCCAACGAGATTGTAGAGTCATTGCTGAACAACGGTGTTATTGATAACGGATAAACCTGTATACAACACAAAAATGGGCGGCTCTGATAAGCCGCCCATTTTTTTCGGGAAAGCTTGATTTTAAACAGGAGATATTTGAATCGAAATAGAAAGAAAGAGCGAAGCAAAGGGGTTATCTTGTTACGACGTTATAGTGATAGTTGGAAATTAAAATAGCGATAATTTGACGTTAAATCGCCTAAACGTGGATGTCTAGCAAGCTGCCAATGATTTCATTGTTTTTCTCTATGACAGACGCGCCAACTCGGTTATAACCAGCGGCTTGTGCTAGGTTGATGAGAGATTCAACTTTTTGAGAGGGAAGGCTAGGTGTTGAGGCTGTTATTGCGACATCCGCAACCGCAGCTAAATCGATGTTGTGATCAGAAAGCTCTTCTTTTACCTTACTTACATTATTGTAAATGCCATGTGCAGCTTTCTCGGCCATTTGTTGTGACATCTGAACGATGTGGTGTCCAGATTGAATTCCTGATACAGGCATATCACTACTCCCAACATTATGATAGTGAGAGCATAGGTGGAGTTTATAAAACGTTCAAGTGTTTTATATCAATGACTTGATTAGGCAAACAGTTTGGCAAGCATTTCTCTTTCTTCACCAGATAGAACCGGTTTTTGCGCTTTATTTAGTTTCACGCTGATCTCACCTTGTAATGACTTTAACTGACTTGCCGTTAAATCACTGAGCTTTTGTTTAAGTTCATTAAATTGTTGTGCGTTCATCTCAATACCTTCGTCGTGATTCGGTTTATCCGTCGTTGCCCGAAATTCTTCATCCTTTGGATACAACATATTTATTCAACCAAAATAGATTAGAATTTGATCGATTGCTTTTTGTCCGAATATTGTCAAGGTGTGTTAAGTGATACGTCAGATTTTTCCTAAGAAGGTACATAATTACCCACTTTGGGGTAGATGGAAGCGTAAAAAGAAAAAGGGAAGCGATATAGCGCTTCCCTCTTACATATGGTTTGAATGTTACTAACTTACCCTGACGGCAAACTTACTAGCAAGTGAATGAAGCTCTGGGAGCATGCGATAGATAAGATGAAGTTGCTGCAATACCATGCGGGCAGAGCTGTCGTCTTCATCGCGCCATTCGTTTAAGCGTTGCTCGAGTCCAGCATCATCAATATTAGATAGGTCACACTCCTCACAATGCTGGTGAAGCTGTTTATGAAGTACATCCAGATGCTGATGAATACAACGGTGAGCATCTAAAACGAGTTTATGAATTGACTCATCTTCGATGCGAGTTCTGTGCGCGCCTAATGCAGAAATATAGTTCAACATTGCGTGATTTAACGTTAGGAAGCGAAAACTTTCATCAACAGCTGCGCGATATTTGCCAGGCTCCGCCAGCATCGTACTAATCGCAGAAGAGAGTGAGGCATCATTATTATGGGCCTGGCGGCGAGCGATACGGTAGCTCAAATTGTCTTTCTTGCCGATTCTATACTGACCAATGATCTGATCGAGATACTGCTTGTTCGCCTCTATCGCATCCGACATAACTTTGTGAAGCCTTCTCGACTGCCAGTCGGGCAAAATAACTAATACTGCTCCTACTGCAAGCACACACCCGATGAGGGTATCTGCTAGTCGAGGAAGGACAACTGCGTAACCTTCACCTAGTTGATTAAATAAGAAGAGGACGAGCAGTGTAATAAAACCAGTCGCGTACCCATAGTTGTTCATCCGGAAGGCGAAAAACATCACACCAGAGATAACGATAAATACTAACTGGCTTTCTTGAGAAGGGAAAAAAGTCAGCAATGGTACACCAATCAACAAACCAGCTAATGTACCTATTACTCTTGCCGTCAATTTTTGGCGAGTGGCACTGTAGTTCGGTTGGCATACGAATAAAGTGGTTAAGAGTATCCAGTAACCTCGGTCGATGTTGAATATTTGAATGATTCCATAGCCAATCGTTAAGGCAATTGACATACGTAATGCATGCCGAAACAGCATCGAATCTTTGTGTAAATTTGCTGATATACGCTGCCACATCGCTTTTAGCGTGTGTGGGTTGGTATCGGCGAGGGTATCTTCTTCGAGGCCTTCAACATCTGGGTTGTTAATGTTATTAAGTTGTTTTTCTACCGTCGCTAAGTTATTGAATAAATATGTTAACTGCATCAGCAGACGTTTCCAGTGCCCTTGCTTTTGTTCTTCTAGATAAGCAAGAGAGTTTTGTACTTCAGCTAATGCCAGAATAGATTGATCGGTATGGGAGTATTCATTTCCTAGCTGAATGGCTAGTGCAATATCACGACACGCTTGGGCTTGAGACTCCAAAAGATATTTAAAACGAAACAGCACATCAGAACGTTCAAATTCGGTCGCTAAATCCTGATAGCGATAATGGCTAGAACTGACGCGTTCGTGAATGTCTTGAGCGATGAAATAAATATTTAAAAATCGGTCACTAGGCCCATCAATGTGACCCCGTTTCGATCGGTTAAGTAATGTGGTTTTACAAGCGTTTAGTGCCGTAACCGTGGCAGCATTGCATTTTGCAGCTTCAATCCGCAGCGGTTGTGGCGTCAAGTTGGTCACAGGGTGAAAAAGCTTGGCTTTCGCATCAAGATAATTCGCCATTTGGAAGAACACATTGGCTAAGCTTTGTTGCACCGGTTGAAGAGGCCAAAATATCTGCCAAATCATGGACATGAAGTAATACCAGGCGGCACCAGTTAAAAGCAGTAGTGGCTGAAACCAAATGTTGGTGCTTTCATGTGCGCCAAGCATAGTATAAATAGCGATCAGCAACGAACCAAAAGCAATACTCGCGTACTTAGGACCTATCGCTCCAAGAATGATGAAGCCGAAGGTTGAGATAAATAATCCCAACGCAAAAGCCCAAGGGGTATCGAACAAGATTTCAATTGAAAAAGCAGCAAGCGCAAAACAGAGAAAGGTGAGAGTCAGAGCCTTGATGCGTCCAGTGAAACTGTCATCACTTTCAGCCAAAGCAGCAGCAATAACACCTAATATTAATGGCGTTATCAGCGTGTTTTGCTCGAAGTACCAAGTTGGGATAACCACACCCAGTAAGGTAATAAGGATAAGAACGCTGTAATTTATCGTCTTGTTTGCCCAATATAGCCGAAATTTAGAAGTTGCTTGCACAATGCGCCTTATGTTTCCGATGAAGAACAGGGGGAATACTACCAGACCCACTATAGCGCGTTTATGATTTACTTTAAGAAAAATTCGTGGTTGTTGATAAAATCAGCAGGGATGTCATCGACTTATATTAAAACTGCCAGGTCATGTATTGAGGATTGTAAAGCCAGCTTCAAATAACCTCAGCTTTAGGTTATTAAATCGACAGTAATGTGAATTTTATTAAAGAATAGAAGAAGAAGCTTACTTAGGAGCTCGCCGTTGCTACAATTTAGCGCCTTAAAATGATATAAATCGACAACTTCTAAACTAAAAGGCGCACGTTTCATGCAGCTTACTGCCACTAGCAAAGCACAGTTTTTTATTCAAAATGAGTACCATCACGTCGAAATAAAAGAGAACAGTGTTTTATTAAGCTCGATAGGCAGTGAAGAACATATTCCTTTTACGATCTGGAATGGCAAAGTTAGCGTAAAGCGTGGGTTATTATGGAGCTCTTTACAGTTTTTTGCTCATGAACACGAAGGCAAACAACAAAGCTGGCTAGTCCAAGGTTTACCGTGGCCACAATGCCGAAAGTTCGCGCTTGAGGCCGTTCGTCAATATCAAGAGTGGCACAACACTCAGTGCCGAAAACTGGCTGAGTATCTACCTAAGTGGGAAGAAGAGCTTTACAAACTAAAGCACTTGCCTGCTTACTTATCGCATTCTCAAGTGGTCTCCTGGGTTGAAAGCCTTAACCAAGAGTTAAGCGAGATGAAAACCACCCTAGAAGAAGCCAAAATGCGAATGCCGAATCGTATGTCGCAAATAGAGCCTTGGCTCATTGATACCTCTGAGGCGCTTGGTGAGCGTAATCGCGATTGGCTAGAAGCAGAACGTCCAAATTGGGAAGTGCTGTTTAATCAAATTGAATCCTCTCCTTTGAATTTATCCCAGCAATATGCGGTATTGCTCAACGACGACCACAACTTAGTTCTTGCTGGGGCCGGCTCGGGCAAAACCAGCGTTTTAACCGCACGAGTTGCCTATTTGTTGCAAAGCCATCAAGCTCAAGCAGAAGAGCTTCTCATGTTAGCGTTCGGTCGTGATGCGGCGACTGAAATGAAAGAACGCTTAGTAGATAAAGTGGGCATGGCGGCAGACGGTGTGCGCGTAAACACATTCCATCAGTTGGGTTTGTATATTCTTAAACAAGTCGAACAGCAACCTGTCGAAATTAGTCCTTTAGCGTTGGACGAAAATCAACGAACAGCATGGTGTGTAGACTGGTTGAAAAAACATTGGATGACACCCACCAACTTTAAACGTTGGCAAAAACATTTAGACAAATGGCCGATTGCGTACCTAAAAGGGGATGATGAGTTAGGAAGCCATTCAGAAAATCCAAAACTGATCGCTTGGCTAGATTCGCAGCTGTCTCATTTAGCGTCGGTAGGGTTGACCAAAAAGCAAGTACAAGAAAAGCTCGTAAACCACCAAGACTATACGCGTTTAAATAGTGAACTCGCCTTATGCTGGCCATGTTTTACAGCGTGGCAGAAAATGCTTAAAGAAAGCAACCAAGTGGATTTCCCAACCATGATCAGTCGTGCGACAGATTATGTGAATAAAGGGAAGTTTGTCTCGCCATGGCGCTTTATTATGGTCGATGAGTATCAAGATATCTCTCCAGATCGTCTGGCATTGATTGAAGCACTGTGTGAATCCACTCAGAAACAAGCAGGTGCCACGTTATTTGCTGTTGGCGACGATTGGCAAGCGATCTATCAGTTTGCAGGAGCGGATGTCGATCTTATCACTGGCTTTAAAGAACGCTTTGCTCACTCTACCGTTCATCACTTAGATACAACTTATCGTTTCAACAATCAGATTGGTGATGTAGCGAATACATTCGTGCAGCAAAACCCATCGCAGTTGCCGAAAACACTAAACAGCCACAAACAACGCAAGCAGAAGAGCGTACATACCGCGCCGAGCAATCAAGTGGAAAAGATCTTGGATCACTTGAATCAGCAAGCCAAGCAAACCAAGTCAGTTTTATTGCTAGGACGTAACCATTATCATAAGCCCGATTTGTTCGACGATTGGTTGCGACGTTTCCCTAATCTCGATATTCGCTTTATGACTTGCCATGCGAGTAAAGGACGCGAAGCTGACTTTGTGATTATTCTTTCTGTGGATGAGGGGCAATTCCCCGCTAAGAAGAAGCAAATTCACATTGATGGTGCGTTGACGGAGTCCAAAGACAAATTCCCTTACGCAGAAGAGCGCAGGCTATTTTACGTGGCGATTACACGTGCGAAAGAGAAGGTTTGGATCACGCATACTGGCGCGGGATCTGCATTCGTTCAAGAGCTCGTTAATGGTGACTATCCCATCGTGACTTCCCGTTAAATGCAACGTTTAGAATGTTAAAAACAGCAAGGGCGATACTTGGTATCGCCCTTGCTTTATTTGGTTGGCATCAAAGCTTACATGCGCTCAGCAAGATAGGCTTCGTAATCCGGTACTTCGATGTCTACTTCTTGCTCAAGAAGAGGGGAGTTAAACAGGAACTTAGCTGTGGCTCGGTTCGTTGCTACAGGAATATTCCAAACACTAGCAATACGAAGAAGCGCTTTAACATCTGGGTCGTGAGGTACGGCATTCAGTGGATCCCAAAAGAAAACGAGAACGTCGATTTTGCCTTCTGAAATGAGAGCGCCTAGTTGTTGATCACCGCCCATCGGACCACTGATCATGCTCTTGATCGCAAGTCCAGTTTCTTTACTCAGCATGTGTCCTGTCGTGCCAGTTGCGTAAAGGAAGTGACTCTGTAGCTTTTCTTTGTTTTCTTTTACCCAGCGAAGTAGCTCAGGTTTGCAGTTGTCGTGAGCGACCAAAGCCACATGTTTATGGGTTGGCATGGTACGAATGGTTTTTTGCATCAAGATGTTTCCGTTTGTATGATTTTAAAATTGTTGTGACTCAATAGAACACGTTTTTGGTCTTTCAATCAACAGCCTTAACACGGAATGTCGGCCTATATTCTGACGGAGATAACGATTCTTCGATCGTGTCGTCATGAAGCGTCTTCGGAGTCAGTGGTTTGATGGTTGGTGAGGCATGTTTGTCATAAGCTTCACCTCTTAAGTAATGCGTTGCTTGCATCACGGAAAGCCGACCTTGCTGCACCATTTTATCTGTTGGTGCGAAGAGTACTTTGTTACGTAACAGGCCTCGATATACACCATGACTTAAGTACACAGAAACTAAACCGATCTCCTCAGCTTTGCCGGCACTGCGCAGCTCACTGATGGCCGCTTCAATCGCCACTGCACTGCCAACAATGTAATCTATATTTCCCATATCGATCACACGTTGAACTAGGTTACGTTGTAACTCCTTGTCGTTGTCTGCCCAAAATGAGTCAACAATGTTGATATCACTTCCTTGTATCGCTTCATAAAATCCGGCAGTAACGGGTTTCGTACCACCACGAGTTCGCGGCCCCAAAAGTAAGGCAATGTTGGTTTTTCCTGACCCCTTTGGATGGCGAGCTGCCAAATATTGACCCGCTTCGTATCCCATCCAATGCCAGTCAACACCGACAGTCCCTTTTAGCAACTCACTTTGTTCTTCATCCAAGTCGAGTTGGTTCACAGTAGCAAAAACGGGAGTATTCCCCACCCAATTTTTAAGTGAATGCTCGTAAGCCTGTGGGTCCACGGTCCCAAGGATAACCGCATCTGCTCCCCATTGGTTACACAGTGCGAGTTGTTGTTCTTGACGGGTTTTGTTTGGGTAGCCGCCCGCTTCAAGGACTCGTAGCTCGACACCTTCTCTTTTCGCTTCGGACACCATTCCATAGTTTACTGACAACCAGTATGAATCCTTTAGGTGAGGGTATATTGCACATATTTTCTCTGCGGCAACCGCTGGCAAAGAAGCAACTAGGGTTAAAGTGGCTGCAGAATGTTTGAAAAATGTGCGAAATGCGTGTTGATTTTTAACCATGAAATGAAGTTCGTTGGCATAGATTAAGTAAACACTGCAAAATATAACGTAATATGTCGCTGAACACGAACATTAAGGTCATGAAAATATGCTGCTAGCAACTGCAAGCATCGGTCGTAAACTTTTGTTGTCTTTCATTGCGATGGCAATACTGGTCATGTTATCGGCACTTATTGGTGTGTCTGGATTTTCTTTGGTTGCCAAAACCGAAAGAAATGTCGTGGATTCTGCGATTCCCGCCATGATTGAGGCGAGACAAGTCTCTGAGTTGAGTACTCGTATTATTTCGTCTGTACAAATGTTGTCGAACGCAAGAAACGAGCAGGAAAGAAAGGAGTCAGGGCGAGTTCTGTTCGAACAGCTCGAGTCTTTACTCACTCACATCAAGGAGCTCGGGAGTGAGTCGTTCGATTCTCAATTGTTAGAAGCTTTAGAGAATAACGTCCAGAACGTTATCGACAATTTGGCAGAACTCGGTGTTTCGGTTGAAAAAAAGCTGTGGCTTGCAAAAGAGATAGATACTCGTGTTGAAGAAATGCGTCTGCTCAGTGAAGAGCTAGAACAACTAACTCGTACGCAAGTTCAGAATACAAGCACCATTGCTGTTGCTAACGTCACGCATATTTATGACTTATTAGAATCGAATAAAAAGTCGCAAGTTTATCAGGCGCTAGATGCACTGGTGGAGGTCGATCTTGATCTGACTGAGCGATTGCATGAACTGCACTTGTTGGCCTTTAAAATGTTGAATCAGATTGAAGAGGCTCGGACATTAACGAATATTGAGCGAATTCAACAGGTTCAAAGTGATTTCGATAGCAACCTCAAAATCATGCAACGCCGTGTACTCGCTGTGGAAGATCCTACGCGCTCTAAGCAAATGAGCCAACTGCTCATAGAGCTTGGTAAGCGTCAGGTCGTATTTTCTATACTGATGCAGCAATACGAGAATAACGAACAGTCACAACAGCTGATGCAAAAGACATTAGAGTTGTTCTCAGAGCTTAATGGCACGGTCAACAAATTGGTTGATGATTCAAACAAAACCACTACCGTCGCTGTAGACCAATTGACCAGCACATTGAAATTCGCTCAGTGGTCTCTAACCGTTATTTCAATTGTTGGTTTGATTGTATTGGTGCTGATTTTATGGCGTGTGGTGTACCTTTCTGTTGTGAAGCGGTTAGCGGAATATTCCGCTGCGTTGCTGTCTGTGGCACAGGGTAACTTAGCGGTTGAGTTGGAAGTGAAAGGCAAAGATGAGTTGGCGCATATGGGGCAGGCCATCATCACGGCTCGTAATACCGCGCAAGCACTAAAAGTGGTAGCAGAGGGTGAAGCTCAAGCCAAGCGAGAGCTTGAGGAGCATAAAGAGCATTTAGAAGAGCTTGTTGAGCAACGCACTTCGCAGTTAAAACAAGCCAACCGCCGTTTGAATGAAGAGGTTTTGAATCACGCTAAAGCTCGCAAGCAAGCAGAGCAAGCGAGCCGAGCAAAATCGGCATTCTTGGCGACGATGAGCCATGAGATAAGAACGCCAATGAACGGAGTGTTGGGGACAGCACGCTTGCTGATTGACTCAGGCCTCAACCCAATTCAAAAGCGTTATGCGGAAATCATTAATCGTAGTGGTAAAACGTTGCTTGCGATCCTTAATGATGTGCTGGATTACTCCAAGATTGAAGCGGGGCATTTAGAAATTCGTCACATGGGCTTCGATTTACACCAAATGGTGGAGGACACTTTCCAGTTAATGAACAGTCGAGCACAAGAGAAGAAGCTGCTGTTCTCCTACCATATTGAAAGTGATGTTAGTCGCTACTGGAAAGGGGATGTCACCAGAATCAGTCAGGTGCTGAACAATCTTGTTGGTAACGCGATTAAGTTCACTGACGAAGGAGAAATTGATATCTACGTTAGCCTGAACCCTGAGGACGAGTCGCAAGTCCTGTTTGAAGTATCAGACACTGGAATAGGAATTGCCAAAAAATACCAGAGAACGTTGTTTGATGCCTTCACGCAAGCTGAAGGTGGGATGAGCCAAACTGGAGGTACGGGGCTTGGACTTGCCATCAGTAAGCGAATCATTGAAGCGATGGGCGGTGTTTTAGAAGTCGATTCCGAAGAGGGAAATGGTAGCCGATTCTGGTTCTCTATTCCGTTAGAGGAAAGCGAACCTGTTGAAACAGGAACCGTGGCAACCGCACGTTGCAAAGTGAAAGCAAAGGTCTTGCTGGTAGAAGATAATGAAGTCAACCGAGTGGTCGCGGAAGGCTTTCTAGAAAGCATGGGGCATCAAGTCGTGATGGCAGAAAACGGCTCACAAGCAGAGCAACTGATCAGCACACAAGATTTTGATATCGCTTTGGTCGACATCAACCTCCCTGATTGTGATGGAACTGAGTTGATCCAACGCTTAAAGCGGATTGAGTGTGATAAGCCGGCCAATAAAGCGCTTGCCGTCACGCCAATGATTGCAGTGTCTGCGCACGTTTTTGCGGAAGAAGTTGAGCGCTATCTAGCCGCTGGTTTTGACGGATACTTGCCTAAGCCATTGGCAAAAGAGGCACTCGCGGCATTGATTCAGGATGCGCTAGACGGAAAGCCGTTGTTGTTGCCACAAAATGCCGATTGTACCCCGTTTGATCAAATTTCACCTCAAGAACAAGAGCTACAATCAAAGGTCGTTCAAGCACCTAAAATAAAGGAACCCGATGTGGTTATCATTAATCCGAGCGTGATTGAGTCCGATATGAAAATCTTGGGCAGAGATAAGATGTTGCACATTATTAATCTGTTTAGAGCCACCAGCACCGATGTATTAAGCAAGCTGCAAGCGTCTGCTGAGGACAATGATAGTAAAGAAGTAAAGAACCTTGCCCATAAATTAAAGGGCAGTGCAGGAAGTTTAGGACTAACTGCGCTAATGAACGCTTGCCAAGCAATTGAAGCCGCGCCTCAACCTCTAGATACCTATAATGCGACTAAAGATGATTTAGTTTCTCAAGTGTCTGCATCAATTCAAGCTCTGGATGAGTTAATGGCGAAGTAATCCATCGAGCATTGAAAATAAAAAAACCTCCGGCTTTCCGGAGGTTTTTTCTATTCGGTCATGTCATCTTCCCACTCGAATCGAGTGTCTAGGGCATAAGGGTCATCATCAAAAGGATGTTCCACTTTGCCACGTAAGTATTCGAGTTGATGCTCAAGCATATTGACCGTTTCGTAGTCTCCCTCAGAACAAGCAACGTAAATCTGTTGTTCAAGAGCGGCAATGTTATCTCGGATACCCATGAGAACCCCCTTAAATCATCATCGATTCTCAAAACGATTATAGTCAAGTAATCCAAATTCGATCGGTTGTTTTGTACGGTACCAATTGTGTAAACGATCGCTAAATGACCAGAATTTTTCTGAGCTTCTACGAATCGCAAAATTATCCAATAACTTAACGTAATCGGACTCGTTTTGGATGGCACTAAATTGATCGACAAAATCTTTTACTTGGTTTTCGTTGATCGAGAAAAATGCCGCAGGGTAGCTTCCCACAACGCCGCGTACAATGGTCATATCATCGTTAGCAAAGTCACGGTTACTTTCTTCATCAAACAAGCTAGAGATGTTTGTGTGTGCATTGTTGTGAAGTAAGGTGAACAGTTCATCTTCCCCTGATTGACTTCTCACCATAAGCATAGTGATTTGCGGAACGGTTTTTAGGCCTTCACCACGAACGTGGTCAATACTTTTTAGTTGCTTTTCACTACTCGCAGAAAGAGCTGTGCCTTGAATTTCGTAGCGAGGCAGAAGCACATCTGAAACATGTTCGCTCAACAACTCCACCAACTCCGTTTTTGGATCGTCACTCTTATACTGAACGCTGGTTGGTTGGTTAAACGGCTTCACATTTCGTTGTAAAAAGTCACTCAACTGCGGGCTTTGATCTTTATACCAGCTAGATTGCAGTTCATGGCGCATATCGGCGGGTAACAACGAGATAAAGTTACTTTCGCCTTCTAGACGCAAGAAGTCCATAAACATTCGTGTCATGAGCTGATGGCCGAAGTTACCGTAAACGTCAAACCCAGCAACAAGCAAATAGTGGATACGCTCTAGTAACGCGTAGTCAAGAATCCACACTGTTTTAGGCTGCTCACCAACTAACCCTTGAACAACAGAAGCACTATCAAAATGGCGGAATATCGTTAATGCCGCATTATGGTTGGTGCCATTACCGTCCCAAATTACATCGGTGGATAGGTTTTCACCTTCTTTAAACCAGTTATTAGTGAACTCAGATTTAGCCTCTAGGTAGCGAGCTTGCTGGCGCGCGTACTTGACCCAGTTGGTAACAGGTAGCGTGTTACTTTCTTGTTCTGCCGGTAGTTTTAGGTTATCAGCCTGAGATCGGTAAAACTCATTTACTTCTGGGATGTCTGCTTTATCTGGATCAAGGAAAAACACCCAAAAGCGATCATTGATAACATTCAATGCCAGTTGGCCACGACAAACTGGGCCTTTGATGTATGCCATTATTGTATTTTGTGCATTATCTAGCATGAACTTAAAGCGCGACTTCACTGGAAGGTCGATGAATGATGTCATCGGGTTTGCAGCAACTTCTGGTTCATAACTCGGTAGCTTACTAACCATGTAATCAGCATCAATAAACCAAGTTTTCCAGTTCTCTATGCGTTGCTTGTTTAACGCGAATGGCATGTGAGTTTTATCTACTATGGTCCCTTGCTCTGGAATAATTCGATAAAACACACGTTCAACCCCTGGATCATCGTACGGGCGACGCGTTGAAATACGTTTGACGGGCTGTCCTGGTGGTGTCGCAGAGCGGACGAGCGTGAAGAATCGGGGATCTTCATCGAGTTCCGAAAAGTAGAGATGAGATAAAAACAAATGCTCATATATATACCTAGCCATCAGCTGATTTTTCAAATCAGAGTGGTTAAGTAATGTTTCGTACTTATCTATTTGCGCTTGCTCATTCTCACTAACAGGTTGGTGAACGTTCATTATTGCGCCGTTTTCCAACCAAGTCATGAGAGTGTGGTATTCACTGTTTGATAGATTTGGCATACCAAAAGGCATGCCCCAGGTTGGGTTATCCTTTTCGTATTGCTCGTATTCTTCAATCGTTGGACAGGTTTGCTCTCGGTCTATCGAAAAGTCAAAGCCTTCTAACTGGACTTGGTCAGGCAATGGGTGGCGCTCTTTTTGCTGTAGCAAACGTGCGATAAGGCCTGCGTCAATGTTGGCTGCCATGCTTTGATCACGTTCGTTGAGAACCGGATGAAAACCCGCATCGCGCCACTCTTGGGTTGTTTCTGCATCTTCGAATAAGCGTGTTGGTGCTGCGGCTGTGAGTCTTGTTCCTTCATATACCAGTGCTTTACTCGCACCACGGTCAATGCCTTCAACAGAAGAGAGCTTAAGCTGACATGGTGCATCGTAGCACGCGTGGCAGACGACACAGCGGTTATCCATAATGGGTTTAACTTCGCTTTGGAAGAAGTTTGCTTGAGGGGTTTCCACGTCAACTGTGCGTTCACGCACGAGCTGTGGACCAAACAGTTGGTCATAGTTAAGACCAGCATAGGTTGCACAGCCGGCAAACAAAGTAGCAATGCAAAGTGTAAAAATTAAGCGCAAATTCATTGAGTTACTTTACGTGATTAGAATTTGCATTAATTAAAGCAAAATAAGCGGTCAATTACCAAAAGTTGGGTCAATTAGCGTTAATTTTTCTGTTGATTGTTTGAGCGCTTGAAAATGTAACCCTGGCGGTGGACTGTCTGAATTCTGTCTGTTGGAACGCCTTCGTGAACTAGACGCTTTCTCATTCTGCTCATGTGCATATCGAGTGCTCGATCATGTTCAGTAAATTCACGTTTTAGTACTGTTTCGTAAAGAAAATGCTTACTAAGTACTTGATCTTGATGGTGAGTGAGAGTTTGCAGCAGCTTAAATTGAATGCTTGTCAACTGAACAGATTTCTTGTTTGGCAAGTAATTGAGTACCACAGAGTGAGTGCGCTTATCTAGTAATAGCTCCTCATCATTATGGTGAACGCCGTTGTGTTGGCATTGGGAAGTTTTTCCATTTGAAACCTTGGAGTCAAGCACACGGGTACCTTAATTATTAATAGTAGTAAAACGTATTATCATTAATATTTATGTAAAAGCAATCAGGTACTTTATGAGCACTGTGATATGCGTAGACAATCTTAATACTTGAGATTACCAGTAGTGATGAATGGTGCGATGGCGCTCTGAACTAAAGTGCTATTGGAGTGCGTATTAGCTACAAATAACGGTGTAATGTTAGGCAAAGATAGAAAGAATTCTCATTTAGTAAATTCGCTTATCCGCTATTTGTGAACTATACATTCTGTTGCAGGAAGCACTTTTCTAATACACACAGAGGTTTATATGACAGCGAAATATGGCGTTAAACGCCGATTAGCGATTCTTGCCGCCGCTTTAATCGGTGCGACAAGTAGCAGTATCGCAGCAGAGAAACCAAATATTCTCGTCATTTGGGGTGATGATATTGGCCAGTCCAATCTCAGTGCTTACACGTTTGGCTTGATGGGGTACAAAACACCAAATATAGACAGTATCGCCAAAGAAGGCATGATGTTCACTGACTATTACGGTGAGCAATCTTGTACAGCGGGCCGTTCTACTTTCATTACGGGCCAAACCGTTCTTAGAACAGGTTTGAGTAAAGTGGGGCTTCCAGGTGCTGATCTTGGCTTGAAGGAAGAGGACGCAACCATTGCCGAAATGCTGAAGCCGATGGGCTATATGACAGGGCAATTTGGTAAAAACCACTTAGGTGATAAAGATGAGCACCTTCCTACTAATCACGGCTTCGATGAATTTTTTGGCAACCTTTATCACTTGAACGCCGAGGAGGAGCCAGAAAACGTCGATTATCCTAAAGATCCTGAGTTTCGTAAAAAGTTCGGTCCGCGCGGCGTTATCCGTTCGTACGCTGATGGCAAAATTGAAGATACAGGACCTCTAACTCGCAAGCGCATGGAAACCGTGGATGAAGAGACGTTAGATGCGGCACTCGACTTTATGGATCGTGCAGTCAAGGCTGAAAAACCTTTCTTTGTCTGGTGGAACGCAACTCGTATGCACTTCCGTACTCATGTGAAAGAAGAGAACTCTGGAAAAACAGGCATCAGCGAGTATGCAGATGGTATGGTCGAGCATGATAATCATGTAGGTCAGCTGCTGAAAAAAGTGGATGATTTGGGTATTAAAGACAACACAATCGTCTTTTACTCCACCGATAATGGCCCACACATGAACTCGTGGCCAGATGCAGGCACAACGCCATTCCGTGGAGAGAAAAATACCAACTGGGAAGGTGCGTACCGAGTTCCTGCGATGGTACGTTGGCCGGGTAAAATTAAAGCTGGCTCTGTTTCGAATGATATCATGCATCACATGGACTGGATGCCAACGTTCGTTGCTGCCGCGGGTGATGACAATATCAAAGAGAAATTGCTCAAAGGTTATAGTGCGAATGGTAAGAAATTCAAAGTTCACCTAGACGGCTATAACTTCCTACCATATTTGACTGGTAAAGAGGATAAGGCCCCACGTGAAGAAATTTTTTACTTCTCAGATGATGGAGACTTAACTGCACTTCGCTATAACAAATGGAAGCTGGTCTTTATGGAGCAACGAGCAAAAGGTACGTTGCGTATTTGGGCTGAACCATTCACCACACTTCGTGTTCCTAAGATCTTCAACTTGCGTATGGATCCTTACGAAGTGGCTGATATCACTTCTAACACTTACTACGATTGGATGCTAGACCGTGCTTACATGCTTGTTCCTGCGCAAGCTTACGTAGGCAGATTCCTTGAAACGTTTAAAGAGTTCCCACCAAGGCAAAAAGCAGCAAGCTTCTCGCTCGATCAAGTGATGGAGAAACTAAAAGAGAACCCAAATAAGTAAGAAAAGCTAAGTGAAGTTCCACATCTAGAAAGAGGCTCATTAAAGTGAGCCTCTTTTTTATCTGTAAAATTCTATCTATTAAGGTTTGTAGAAAGCTTGATGACGAAAACGCCTAACGCTTCAATTGACAAGATTTATAAACAAATTGGTTCGTAGTGGGCTGCCGTTAAGTTGGCTTTGATTTTTTCACGTAGAGCGATGTGGGCTGGGTTGTTTACCTCTCGCTTATGGTAGACGAACTTGTAAGGGATAGAGCGTATCGAAATGGGGCAGGGCAAAATTTGAAGTTTGAGCGCTTTGCTCCACTTGTTTGCAAAAGATTGAGACACGATCCCTAAACTGTCTCTTTGGGCGACATACAGCGCCATGCCCGCTAGCGAAGATGTGATCAAGTCGACTTTTCTTTCTTGAATTGTTTCCTTTGCTAGTTGCTCGAACCCCGACATGTTGTTCCATTTTCCTGAAAATAAACAGTGAGTTTCCTCATAAAATTGCTCTTTTGTGAGCGTGCCGTGTACACGGGGATGGTTCTCACTACAGATAACCACGGCTTCTTCCTCATAGGCATCTTCAATAATAAACGCTGCATCTTTCGTGATCACCGTATCGATTACTAGATCGACTTTTTGTTGTCTTAACAGCTCAAATAATAGGAATTTTTCGGGTGGTGATTCATAAAAAATAGT
Source organism: Vibrio sp. OY15 (assembly GCF_000742455.1). Lineage (NCBI taxonomy): Bacteria > Pseudomonadati > Pseudomonadota > Gammaproteobacteria > Vibrionales > Vibrionaceae > Vibrio > Vibrio sp. OY15. The sequence goes on from NZ_JPIL01000009.1 coordinate 618,968, forward strand.
GTTCTTTATCGGGTCCATAATGTGCAACAAAATTTCCGAACAACACACTTCAAAATGATTTTTATCAGATATCGCATTGTCAATAATATTAACCGCTTGCTGGAGTTGCGGCAGTAATTGATAAGCGGTGGAGGTTAGTGCGATACCTCGCCCTTTTTTAACGAATAATTGCTTATCGACGACTTGCTCTAAACGCTTTATTGCAGCGCTCACAGCAGGTTGTGTAAGCCCTAATTGTTCCGCGGCTTTTGTATAAGATTGAAACTCCGCAACAACAAGAAAAGTTTGGATCAAATTCAAGTCCATAACATCACTCATAAATTTAATTTATAGGTTAACTAATTTTGACTGCATTTATCGCCTGAAATTAGTGCTTTATCTTATATCAACAATGGTATTGAAAGGCGAATACCATTTTTACGCACTAGCGAACTCTTGGAGATAATATGAAAAATGCGACCAAAACGAGCAGTAAAAAACTCGTACTTAACGCATGTACGTTAGCTTTGGGCGCTGCATCTGCAGTTGCACATGCAGCGGACAAACCCAACATTCTTGTCATCTTTGGTGATGATGTTGGTTACTGGAACCTTAGTACCTACAACCAAGGCATGATGGCGTACAACACGCCAAACATCGATAGCATTGCTAAAGAAGGTGCGAAGTTCACTAACTTCTACGCGCAGCAAAGCTCGACAGCAGGCCGTTCTGCATTCATCACTGGTCAAATGCCAAAACGTACAGGTCTATCAAAAGTGGGCTTACCAGGCGCTCCGGAAGGTATCTCGGAAAAAGATCCGACGATTGCAACCGTGCTTAAACAAATGGGTTACGCAACCGGACAATTTGGTAAGAACCATTTAGGTGACCGAGACGAGCATCTTCCTACCAACCACGGCTTTGATGAATTCTTCGGCAACCTATACCACTTGAACGCAGAAGAAGAGCCAGAGAACGTGGATTACCCTAAAGATCCGGAGTTCAAGAAGAAATTTGGCCCTCGTGGCGTTATCCATTCTTACGCTGATGGCAAAATCGAAGATACCGGTCCACTAACGCGTAAGCGTATGGAAAATGTTGATGGTGAGTTTCTTGATGCCGCAGAGAGCTTCATAGAAAAACAAGTAAAAGCGGACAAGCCGTTCTTTACTTGGTTTAACACCACTCGCATGCACAACTTCACGCATGTTCCTGAAGAATACCAAGGTAAAACAGGTGCCGGTTTCTACGCGGATGGTGTTAAGCAGCACGATGACCAAATCGGTCAGCTACTTAACAAGATCAAAGAGTTAGGTGTGGATGACAATACAATCATTGTTTACACCACTGACAACGGCCCTATGGTGGATTTGTGGCCGGATGCAGGGATGACACCGTTCCGCTCAGAGAAAAACACTGGCTGGGAAGGGAGTTTCCGTGTGCCAATGTTGATTAAATGGCCTGGAAAAATTGAGGCAGGTAAAACATTCAACGGCATGATGTCATTAGAGGACTTTTTCCCGACACTAGTTGCTGCGGCAGGTGATACCAAAGTTAAAGACGAGCTACTAAAAGGCAAAAAAGTTGGTGATATGGACTACAAAGTTCACCTAGACGGTTACAACCAACTGCCATATTTAACGGGTAAGTCAGACAAATCCGCACGAAATGAGTTCGTTTACTGGAGCGACGACGGCGATCTTGTGGCATTGCGCCAAGGAAAGTACAAGTTCCACTTTATGATTCAAGAGAATGAAACGGGTATGGATGTATGGCGTAAGCCGTTCACTAAACTTCGTGTGCCACTGATCTTTGACTTGAGCATTGATCCATTTGAACGAGGCGATCAAGGCATGGGTTATTCTCGTTGGATGTACGAGCGTTCATTCTTAATGATGCCAGCAATGGATACAGTGAAAGAGGTGATGGGTACATTCAAAGAATTCCCGCCTCGTATGGAAGCAGGTTCGTTCGTACCTAAGTCTTCTAAGTAAATTAAGATTATATAGCGCTTTTTGGAGCGCTATATACCCAAATAGCTTCACTTTTGCTGTACAGCGCTCACGAGGTTATTTGGGTATATGTAATAGTGAGAAACGTATGAGTAAGATTTCCCCTCGCCATTCTACTACTATGCCTATTGTTCCTCTTAAAACGGCGTCTAAAGCGCCTGTTCTGGGCGCGTATGACCGTCGATTCCATGTGATGGCAAAGCCAGGCGGAGCAAAGTGCAACATCGATTGTCAGTACTGCTTTTATCTGCATAAAGAAAATCTACTGCACCAAGAAAAGCAGCCAAAAATGGACGACGCAACACTGGAAGCGTTCGTGAAAAGCTATATCGAAAGTCAGGATGGCGAAGAAATTGTATTCTCATGGCAGGGCGGGGAGCCGACGCTGCTTGGGTTGGACTATTTCCGCAATGTCGTAGCTTTGCAAAAGAAATATCAGCCGAAAGGCGTTCGCATTGAAAACGACCTTCAGACCAACGGCATTTTGCTAAACGATGAGTGGTGTGCGTTTTTAAAAGAGCACAACTTCCTAGTTGGCTTGTCGATTGATGGACCACGAGAGCTGCACGACAAATATCGCAAAACCCGCAGCGGTAAGCCAACGTTTGATCTCGTGATGAAAGCGGTAGATAAGCTCAAAGCGCATGGCGTGAAATTCAACGCGTTGGTCACGGTGAATCGTCACAATGCGAAATACCCGCTCGAAGTATATCGATTTTTAACCCAAGAATTGGGTGTGACTTATATTCAGTTTGCGCCGGTGGTAGAAGCCAACAACTTTCAAACAACCGCGCCGCAGTTTTGGAACGAACAGATGATCCCAACCAAAGGCAGTGATCTGGCTAAACCGGGGCATCCAATGTCGATTGTAACGGATTGGTCAGTCGATCCTGAAGACTGGGGACGCTTTTTAATGGCGACCTTTGAAGAGTGGGTGAATAACGATCTTGGCCGTGTGCTGGTTAATCTGTTTGAAACCGCGGTGGCGCAAGTAATGGGGAAACCGTCTCAGCTTTGCGTGACGGCGGAGTTTTGTGGCAAAGGGTTGGCGATTGAGCACAATGGCGACGTGTTCAGTTGCGACCACTATGTGTATCCAGAATACAAACTCGCCAACATTCATGAACACTCACTGAATGAAATGGCCTTCTCTACAAGACAATATACTTTTGGCATGGCAAAACGCGATTCATTGCCGACGTATTGTAAGCAATGCCCTTACTTGCCTTATTGTTGGGGTGAGTGCCCAAAAAACCGTTTGATCAAAACGCCGAATGGTGAGAGTGGTCTAAACTATTTGTGTTCGGGAATCAAAATGTTCTTTGATTATGCGTTACCGATGTTGGTTGGTCTTGCACAACTTCTCCAATCTCAAGAACCGCAAAGATAACATAGTGAATATAACCTTAAGTTATTTCATTTGTTCTTATACTTAACTATCGAAAAGACGGCTTAAACCATTGAAAAGGTATCCTATGAACCACGCACAACAAGCGATAAAAGAACTCATCGAACAAACAGAAAAAAGCGTCATTGGACAAAGCCACGTGGTTCGAGCTTTAGTCATTGGGTTATTAACAAATGGGCATATTCTGCTAGAAGGTTTACCGGGAACGGCAAAAACACGTTCCGTAAAATCGTTGGCGAACTTGTTAAACACCAGTTTTGGTCGAATCCAGTTTACGCCGGATCTTTTACCATCTGACGTGACGGGTACTGAGGTTTATCAAGAGCTGGATGGTAAGCCGCAACTCCATTTTCAGTCAGGGCCAATTTTTAACAGCATTGTACTTGCTGATGAGGTCAACCGTGCACCAGCCAAAGTACAAGCGGCACTGCTTGAAGCCATGGCCGAAGGCACAATCACGGTAGGCGATAAAACTCACGTATTGCCAGACTTATTTATGGTGCTTGCAACGCAAAACCCAGTAGAGCAAGAGGGCACGTACCCACTGCCAGAAGCGCAAATGGACCGCTTTATCATGAAGGTTACCGTCGATTATCCAGAAGATGACGCCGAACGTGACATCATTCGTTTGGTGCGCAGTGAAGAATTGGGTGCGGAAACCAGCAGCGAAATTGTTACGCCAAAACACATCGAGCCAGACGTGGTGCTAGAAGCGCGTCGTCAGTTACCAAACATCGTGGTATCAGACCTAGTGGAAAACTACATCGTTGCGTTAGTGATGGCGACTCGTAAGCCAGAGCGTTATGCCGATTCAAACTTAGCAAAATGGATTGAGATTGGCTCTAGTCCTCGTGCTTCTATCGCACTCGACAAATGCGCTCGTGCGTATGCGTGGATGCAAGGACGTGACCACGTTACTCCTGACGATGTGCGTGCCATGGTTCCGTCTGTATTGGGCCACCGTTTTTCTTTGACCTACGATGCACTGGCAGATGGGGTCGATCATCAACGAGTCGTACAAGAGCTGCTAGATTGTGTAGAAATTGGGTAAGTGGGAGGCATTATGGCTAAGCCAACTCTTGCGCCAAAATCACAGGGGATGGACCCCCGTTTGTACTGCGATTACGCTCGTTTAGTACGTCTGCAAGCACAAGCAGAATCATTCAGTTTACTCCCTCACCTAAAAGCGGGTAGCGTACTCTCTGGCCGACACAATTCGTTGTTTCGCGGTCGTGGATTGAACTTCGAAGAGCTGCGCCATTACCAATTGGGTGACGATATTCGTAACCTTGATTGGAAAGTTACGATGCGTACAGGTAAGCCGCACGTGCGCAGCTATACAGAAGAAAAAGATCGCAACGTAATCGTGTGTGTCGACCAGAGAAGCACAATGTTTTTTGCTTCGACGCAAGTAATGAAATCGGTTGTCGCGGCAGAGATCGCAGCGATGTGTGGGTGGCGAGTATTAAAAGATGGAGACCGAGTCGGTTTTGTCATCGCATCCCCGCAGGCGTTGTTTCACAGCAAGGCACAGCGTTCGCAAAACGATCTTCTGGCGCAACTTAAACGTCTCGCTAAAGCCAATCAATCGCTCAATGTGGACTCCTGCAATTCCGAAAAAGTAACGTTCAGTCAATGGATTGAGCTTATTAAACGCATGAAGCTCAAGCAATCCACTTTGATTTTTATCAGCGACTGGAGCGACTGCGAGGAGCACCACCTTGATCACCTTAAACAGCTACAACAGCACAACGATGTTCTTGCAGTGATGGTCAGTGACCCATTAGAACAAGCGCTACCAGACGATTTGGCAAAATCGAAATGGGTGGTTGGTGATGGGCAGTATCAACTCAATTTAGACAGCAAAGCAAAGGTAGAGGCTGCGAGCGCAAAGCTTGAGGCTCGAACTAGCTTACAGCGTCAATCACTCTCTCAACTTATGGCGATGAAACACCTTCCGCACATCGAACTCGATACGACAGGTGAGCACATTAAACAATTCCAAAAACTGGTAGGAGGGCGTTAAATGAGTGATCTTCCTACGCCTCCAAGTACCTACATACTCAGAGAGCTGCATGATGTGGCCGTACCATCTAGCGTGAGTTGGTACCCGCAAACTATTGGCTGGAAAATTTTAGCGGCGGTTGCGTTCATTGCATTGGTATATTTCGCATATCGCTTGGCTCGGCAATGGTGGCATAATCGTTACCGAAAAGAAGCTCTACTGGCGATTTCGCAAATCAACCCGAGCGACAAAGACATGCCAAAAGTATTATTCTCTGTGCTTAAAGTAGTGCTGATTCATATTGATAGCCGCAACGCGAAATTGTTTGATACCGCCTTTCTGCGCAAGCTCGATGCGCTGTATCCGCAAACCGAAGATTCTCAAGCAAACTCGCTTGTGGTCTTTAACGATGAGCTTTCAAAGCGCTGGCTACAAAGTATTGTCGACCCAAGCGTTACGCTAACCAACGAAGATCGTGTAACGCTTATTGCTCGTGCGAAAAACTGGGTGAGTGAGCACCGTTGTGATGCTCAAAAAAGCGCGGCAAATAAATCACCACGATTGAAACGCAAAGCACATCAGGGAGGTCAACATGAATGATCTTCTTGCATCGATAACTGGTTTGTCTGGTTTTGAATTTGCTCACCCAATGTGGTTTCTGGTTTTGCCCTTGCCGTTGGTGGTGTACTACTTGGTGCCTGCATATCGCACTAAGCAAATGGCGATCAAAGTGCCGTTTTTTAGTCAGCTGGTGGAAGCGATTGGCGAGACGCCATCAGAAGGTGCAAGCCAGTTGACCCCGAGTTGGTGGCAACGAGCAACGTTAATTCTTTCATGGCTTTTGGTGGTGTGTGCGATGGCAAAACCCACCGTGTTAGGCGAGCCTCAAGTTCGCGAGAGTTTAGGCCGCGATGTGATGGTGGTGGTGGATCTTTCGGGCTCCATGGCCGAGCCAGATTTCACCTCACGTACAGGCGAAAAAATTTCTCGTCTTGATGCGGCAAAAGAAGTGCTGTCGGAGTTTGTTCAGTCTCGTAAAGGTGACCGATTAGGCTTGGTGCTTTTTGGTGATGCTGCTTTCGTGCAAACGCCATTTACCGCAGACCAAAAAGTGTGGCTCGAACTGCTTAACCAAACCGATGTGGCAATGGCAGGGCAGAGTACCCATCTTGGTGATGCGATTGGTTTAGCGATTAAAGTTTTTGAGCAAAGCGATAAGTCGCGTAGTGCTTTAGAACAAGACCAAAACCGTGAAAAAGTCGCGATTGTATTAACCGATGGTAACGACACGGGCAGTTTTGTTGAACCGATTGATGCGGCGAAAGTTGCGAAAGCCAAAGGCGTGAGAGTACACGTCATTGCGATGGGCGATCCGGAAACGATAGGTGAAACCGCGTTGGATATGGACACGATTCATCGCATTGCGAAAGAATCCGGCGGTGAAGCGTTTGAAGCACTCAACCGTGATGAACTATCGGCTGCCTACGACGAAATTGGCAAACTGGAACCTCAACTTTACGAAAGCACCACATACCGCCCAAAACAAAGCCTTCACCATTACTTGATGGCGTTAGTGGTCATCATGCATTTGCTCGCGTTCAGCGTCGCAACACTTAAAAGAAGGGCTGTTACACGATCATCATTAGGAGAGAGCGATGTTTGATTCTCTTAGTTGGACGCAATTCTTTACGCAGTTTCATTTTATTCGACCACTGTGGTTACTGGCTTTGATCCCCATGTTTTTCTTGGTGTGGTTACGCTGGCGAGAAGAAAGCGAGCCAAGCTGGAAGGATATTCTGCCCGAACATTTACGCAATGCTTTGACGATAGGTGAGCGAGGCTGGCGTAAGCAACTGCCGCTTAAGCTCTTGATGCTGATTGTGTTCATCGCCATTGTGATTTGTGCAGGCCCAACGTGGCAACGAGAACCTTCTCCCTTTGGCGAAGATAAAGCCTCTATGCTTGTGGTGCTTGATAACAGCGACTCGATGCTGCAAAAAGATCTCCCACCAAGCCGCCTTGAGCGTTCCAAACAGAAAGTACGCGATTTGCTAGCCGTGCGAAAAGGCGGAAAAACGGGTTTAGTCGTGTTCGCGGGCAGTGCTCATGTCGCAATGCCTATAACTCAAGACAGCAAAGTATTTGACCCATTTTTGGCGGCCATTACGCCAGAAATTATGCCCGTGCAAGGTAAGCTTGCCGAAAAAGCCTTGCCGTTAATTGATCAACAATTGCAAGGTCAACCAGGCTCCACCGTTCTGTTGGTGAGTGATGGCGTTAATCCAGCCACGATTGAGCAATACCAAGCGTATTTCTCGGGCAAACCTTATCAACTGTTAATTCTTGCGGCAGGGAATGCTGACATTGTGAGTAACAACCCAATGGATTTGGATTCTCTACAAAAACTGGCTAGTCAGACTAACGGTCGATTGGTGGAAGTGACTGTCGATAATAGTGATATCGAGCAACTGAACCGATACGTTGAGCGCAATATGCAGCTTAATGGCGAATCTTCAATGCCTTGGAAAGACATGGGTTATCAACTTCTGTTTCCAATCGCGTTGATCATGATGCTGTGGTTTAGAAAAGGGTGGTTAGTGCAGTGGTGCGTGATTGTAATGATGAGCGGTACACTGTTGATGCCGACCAGTGCAATGGCGGAGAACATTTCTGTTAAAGCCGAGCAGCCACAAGTTGTGCAAAAAGTGACGACCTTCGACAAGGTGGCGCAATGGTGGTGGGATTTGTGGCTGACGCCAGACCAACAAGGACAGCGTTTGTTCAACCAACAAGCGTATTTAGAAGCTGCAAAACACTTTGTCGATCCATTACGCAAAGGCACGGCGTACTACTACGCTAGCGAGTTTGAGCTCGCGCACAGTGCGTTTTTGGAAATGCAAAACGACCCGTCTGAAGAGGTTCGAGATTACGGTCTTTATAATGCGGCGAGTGCATTGGCGCGTCAGCGTGAATATTTGGCTGCACGTGACTTGTTAAAATCCCTAGCCAACAAGCCAACGTTGAGCGAGAGGCTAAGACCGGATGTTGAGCATAACTTGAAAGTGATTGGTGGTATTGTAGAGGACATCAACCGTATGAGTGAGAGTCAGGCAGGAACAGAGCAAGAAGCATCAACCGAGCTAGGCGATAACCCTCAAACCGCAGAAGGGGCGGATGAAAAAACGTCAGCGGAGTTGATGATTAAAGAGACGTTAAGTGCAGACGACATCTTAGGTAGCCAAGAATTAGCCGACAAATGGTTAAAGCGAGTCGAAGCGGATCCTAAATACTTCTTAAATGCGAAGTTTCAGATTCAATTGCGTTCAATAGAAACCGGAGAATCAACCTCTACTGCGAACGAAAATACAGAGGAGGCGGTGCAATGATGAAAAGCCACCGTTTTACGCACTTTGCTTTACCCTTGTGGTTAGTTATCTGTTTCGGTTTCCTCCTGAGCAGTAGTGTGTTGGCTCAAGATATTCGTGACGTTCAACGAAAGCATGGTGTTGAGTTACAAGCGTGGGTTGGTAAACAACCAACGGCTGGAGAGAAGCGTAAAACACCAAGTTTTAGCGTCAATGAGCAAGTTATTTTAACCATCGAAGTGGCAACGCCGCGTTGGTTTACGGGTGGTACGAGAATTGGCAATATTGAAATACCCAATGTTATCGCCAAACAACGTAATCAACTAGCAACCAACTTTACTGAGCAAAAAGAGGGACAAACTTGGTCGCGTCAACGCTGGGAAGTGACTTTGTATCCACAAGCATCTGGTGATTTTGTGATTCCACCTGTCGCTGTGGGCGTTCAGGTGTCGGCGCCGGATGGCGAGAAGGTGTCAGGCACACTTTATACGCAGCCGATTAAGTTCAAAACTGTCTTGCCATCGGGATTGTTGAGCGGTGATACGCCTTGGTTTTCTGCAACGCACGTAGACGTAAAACAAGAGTGGGAAACCTCCACTGAGTCACTCAAAGTTGGGGATGCAATCACGCGTAAAATCACCATTTTGGCTCAAGATTCACTATCTGTATTGCTACCAGACTTGTTGAAAGGAGAATCAACAACCCGTTATCAAGCATATCCTCAACCCCACCGTTTGACAGATACGCAAACACGTGGTGATTACCAGTCAACACGCACAGAAGAGAGCGTGTACGTGATTCAACAAGGTGGTGAATTAACCCTGCCGGATTATGAGTTCCGTTGGTGGAACAGTAAGACTCAGCAAGTGGAAACGGTGATGTTAGAGGGCAAAACTTTTGCCGCGAAGCACACGTTGAAGTCCTTCATCAGAACGTACTTTGAATGGATTGTTTCCACGCTTGTGTTGCTGGGTTTTGTGATTATTTCATTGGTAGCCATTAAACGTTACTACCGCAACAGACCGACACCAGCATGGCTGACGTTTCACCGTTTGTTAAAGGCTAAACGTTGGTCTGAAGCAAGGACCATATTGTACAAACAATTGCGTTTAAATACGGCCGAGCTAGAAATGACCAAAGCCGATACGAGTGAATCGTGGCAAAAAAGTGCGTCGCGAATGCAAAATGGTGAAAATAGCGCTCATTTACTGAAGTCGATGTGGCGCAAAATCCAGACCAAACAAAAACGCTTTAAATTCCGTATTCCGCGAGCGTTACCAGAACTGGACAAAGTCATTGGAAGAGATGGCAATGAATAAAACGGGGCGCTAATATAGCGCCTCGTTTTTATTAGAGAATAGAGTTCAAATGAGCCAAGAGTTTATGCGCCGCGCATTGGAAGTGTCCAAAAATGCGCTTCCTGAATGTCAACCCAACCCGCCGGTTGGCTGCGTGTTAGTGAAAGACAATCAAATCGTTTCTGAAGGTCATACTCAAGCGATTGGTGGCAATCACGCGGAAGTGGAAGCGCTGAATGCGTATCAAGGCTCGTTAGAATCGGTGACGGCATACGTTACGCTGGAACCGTGTTCGTTTGTTGGTCGCACGCCAGCTTGCGCGGTGACATTAGTCAAATCCGGCATAAGCAAAGTCGTCGTAGCCATATTGGACCCCGACCCACGCAACAGTGGTCGAGGTATCGAGATTCTAAAACAAGCAGGTATAGAGGTAGAAACTGGTTTATGCGGCGAGGAAGTCAGCGAGTTTCTTACCCCTTACCTAGGCAAAGCCTAAGTCAAGCTTTACGTTGCACTATGGTGCCAGTTTATGTGGTGAATGAAGTGCGTCAAAATTGAGTTAAAACTCATTAAAACAAGCGATACCGCCCATTTATTGCACTTGGCTACGTGAAGGATCATGCTGTTAGATTAAAATAGAGAAAGTGACTTTTGAAAAATTTAATAGCATGAAACCGACCGACCTTAATCTTATTCCCATTTTCACTGCCATCTATGAAGAGCGTAACTTGTCTCGGGCGGCGGCGCGTTTAAACATCACCCAGCCTGCGGTGAGTAAAGCGCTAGCAAGGCTACGTGATATCTACGATGATCCATTGTTTCATCGTTGCGTTAAAGGTGTCGAGCCTACCTCGTTTGCGATGGATATTTATCCTGCTCTTCTAGCTTCAGTACAAAATTTCACTTCGACATTATCGGCCTCTAGTGAGTTTGACCCTAAAGTGTCGAATAGAGTGTTTTCTATTGCCTGTGTGTCCGTTGCAAGTTTTGAGTTGCTACCTCAAGTCATGAAACAAATCCGTGTGTCGGCGCCAAATGTTGCATTAGAAGTACATCCGCTTTTTACGGAAGATTTTGAAAGTGATCTGCGGTTACAACGATACGATTTGATCATTGATATCACACCAAGAGCAAGAACGGTGCTAAAACTGGAAACTGTACTTACGGAGCGTTTGGTAGTGGTATGTAGCGAAGCGCATCCCCGCCTGAATGACGAGATTACGGCTGAACAATTTTTTGAAGAAGAACACGTAGTAGTTTCGCAGTGGCAGAGTCGTAAGAGCCTGTTAAACGCCGATGACATTGTCGACTTGGATAAGAGAAAGATTAAGTATCGAGCCTCAGGCGTACTAGAAATGCTCCCAATTATTTGTGGTAGTGAATACATTGGTTTAATGCCAGAGTCGATGATCAACTTGTTCAATAACACCTATCATGTTAAATCTTTATCAATGCCATTTGATGAACAAATGTATGAGCTTTGCACAATCTGGCATCCTAGTCGCACAAACGACAGCGCCCATCAGTGGTTGCGTTCACAGATTAAGCAAGCAGGAAAAGTCATCAACCAATAGGAAGTGCAATGAAAAAGACAATACGTGCCATCCTTAACGGAAAAAAAGCTGGGAATCCAGAGTTAAGAGATGCAATCATGAAAATGAGAGACAAAGGCATCGACGTACAGGTGCGTGTGACGTGGGAATCTCAAGACATGCCGCGGCTAGTAAAAGAAGCGGTTGATGAAGGCATTGAACGTATTGTTGTCGCTGGTGGCGATGGGACCGTCAATGAGGCGGCTTCTGCGATTATTCAAATTGACGAAGAAAAACGCCCTGAGTTAGCCATTATTCCCCTTGGTACCGCCAATGACTTTGCTACCGCTATTCAAGTACCTAATTCCATTAAGGCGTCTTTATCTCTTGCTGTTGAGGGGCAGTCCGCTTTGGTCGATTGCGTCAAAGCGAACGATCGCTGCTTTATTAACGTGGCAACAGCAGGGTTTGGCGCAGAAGTTACAGCAGAAACGCCTGTTGAACTCAAAAACTTTCTTGGCGGTGGAGCTTACACGCTAACTGGTGTTGTAAAAGCACTTGGCTTTAAACCATATGACGGAACAATAACGATTGAAGGTGGTGCGTATCAGGGAGAAATGTTGCTCGGTGCGTTTTGTAATGGGCGCCTTGCTGGAGGTGGGCAAGAGTTAGCTCCAAAAGCGATGATTAATGATGGGCTGATGGATCTAACATTGGTGCGCCCATTTTTACCTCATGAGCTGCCTAAAGTAATCGACGAGATCAATAACCCGAGTGAGAAAGGAGAGTTTGTGAAGTACACAAGAGCAAGCTGGTTGGAGATAGACTTCCCGAATCCATTACCTCTTAATTTAGATGGAGAACCCTATCATTCGAGAACCATTAGATTTGATGTTCAGCCTAAGAGTATACGATTAGTCGTACCGCAAGATTGCCCTTGCTTGACTAGCTAAACGAGCGTTTTCCATGATTATTGCGTAACACAGCCACTAAAATGTGGCTGTGTTATTTGTGTTGAGGTATTAGTCAACTTCTTAACGTTTTTGAATGGTCTCAACGTCTATTTGCGTAGTTGTCCAATCTGAATCAACCTCTCCTCGAATCATTACGGTATCTTTTGGTGTCACTTCTTGACCCATCCAATCTTCGTTGTCGATCTCTACTTCGATCTCACCAGTGTTGTCTTTGAACAAGTAAGTCTCGTTACCAAATGATTGAACAATATGCCCGGTTAGCACTACAGCGCTGTCGTCGGTTGCGTTGCGCGCCTCTTTCACCGTATTGATTGCACTGACTTCTGGACCATTAAACGCGGCGAAAACCGAGCTTGAAAGTAGGGCAAGCATGGATGTTAACAATACTCTTTTCATTATCATCTCCTTATATTAGAAGTAATAAGTTGTGCCTACGTTAAAGGATGCAGTGTTTGCGTAGCTGTCTAGTTGGTATTTAGCGTTTGCGCCAATGGTGAGCTTTGGCAACACTTGGTATTCCGCGCCCACAGAGAACATTGCGCCTAACTCGTTGCTTTTCTCCGAGCTATGGAAAAGCGTGTTGCTTATTTCCACATCGTCATTCGCGACAAGCTCATATTCTTGATGTTGAGCAACCTTGGCGTCGTATTGCGTGTAAGTTAAACCCGCTTTGAATTTTGTTGTCCATTTATCACTTAATGCATAGCTAAACACTGGTGCTAGCGAGACTTGTTTGGCTGTGATAGAGGAATCCCAATCCATTTCATGATGGTAATCTTTGCCATCGATTGACTTGATACCTAGGTTTTTTGAACGACTATCATCAAGGTCAAACTGGCTGTAACCCAGTTCCAATGCCCAGTTGTCATTAAATGCGTAACCGACAAAGCCTGAGAAAATACCGTCTTCAAGCTCAGGGTTGAGTGTTACGTTGTCAGTTGAAAAGTGAGGTTCCAAATCATGGTCAGTGGTGCCTAGTCCATATTCCAGACCTACATAAGGAGCCGCAGATACTGAAACTGAGCAGGTAACAAGTAACGCAAGAAGTGTTTTGTTCATTTTATTTTGCCTCTTCAAATCAACTTAGTGAGTAGAAGCGCATTTTGTGTGAAGAAGCGTGAAGCGATCGTGAAGAAACGAAAAAATGTTTAGAAAAAAGAGCAAGGGGCGATAACCGAGGGGCGGTTTGAGTGAACAAACACCAAGCTCTTTATATAGAGTAAGTTAAGTTGCTGCGACGTAACACACCGCAAACGGGACATTAAGGCGAGTAAACTCTTTAATCCAACGCCATTGGTTGTCTTGGAGTTTATCTCCTGGGCCTTTTACTTCAATCCATTCGAACTCGTTTCCTTTGAAAGCAATCAGATCAGGCATCCCATTGCGGTAAAGCTTTAGGTCACTCAATTGTATTTTAAATAGCGCCACCAACATGCTAGTTGGGATTGTATCGAGTGCCGTTTCGAGTAGCTCTTTACTTATTAAGCTCCAATGCACAAATGGATTGCTGATACCAAACTTCTCATCGTACCTAGTTAACAACGTATGAGTATTGCCCGTTTCCAACTCATCAAACGTCGCATCTATCAAAGCTTGGCGCTTGGTAACAAAATCAGAATGGTACAAATCCAGAGGACGATGTTGATAGGCATTGATGAATGCGCCTTCGATGGGAGCGAAAATCGCATCCCAAAAAGTGAGACCAAGTAATGCATTAAGCAGTGCATTTTCGGTGTAAAATACTGTCCAGCCTAAAGACTCAAAATACGCTTTGCTGGCGAGTTCGACTCTCTGTTGAGATAAATCCAGTTCAAGGCGGTATTCCGTACAGGTTGGCTTCGTCACTCTTGGCACTTTCTCGCCTTGTTGTCGTTTTAACCGTTGCTCAAGTTTTTGTGCAACTTCGAGCTCAGACACATCGATCGGTGAGTTAAGCATATCTGTGACAATGTCACCAAATAAATCATCATGGTTTAATTTGTCATAGATACGTGCGCGTCGTTCTCGGCTCGGTGTGAGTTGAGTTTGCCCAAATAGAGATAGGGCGGTCTCTAGATCATTAAGCCGTTCGTAATCACGTGCTATGTCATTCAACATGTGCTCGCGTTTACGATCTACGTAACGGTGTTTAACGGGCTGAGGCATTGCCTCAATTAATAAGTCGAGATTGGCTTTGTCTTTTCGGTCAAATTGCCAGTACAGGTTGGCCAACTGGCTCAGTTCAATTAAACGGTCTATTTGCTCACGTGAATCAAAGAAACGGCGCACTTTACTCAATTGATATTGCTCGAACTGATGCAAACCTAAGTCATCAAGCACAAACTGACTTAAGTCTTGATGGGTGTTGGCAAAAAACAGAGTGAGTAACACGTCGATCATATGAGCAGAATTGAGTTTGACGATCGTAAACTCAAGCCGCTCTATACGATCAAATTCCGTATTACTCAAATGTTCGACAAGGGCGTCTTTCTTGAGTGATTTCGGCAGTTCGGGATAAAGCGCGGAGATTTCTGGTTTGGTCAGTAAATTAGCCGCTAACTCTTGATGAGAAAGGGGGGGGGAAAGGGCTACAAACTCATGCTGACTCAATTCTGCCAGTGCTTCATTGATAGAAGGTATTTCTTGATAACTCAGCTTATCACTTCGAAACCAACATCCCTTTCGGCTGTATAAACGCACCAAAAGGCACTGGGCGTGTTTGCTCAAAGAATCAAACGAGCAAAGCCATGCGTGTTCTTCCTTGGTCAGTAAATCGCTGTACCAAGTTACTGCGTGATGAGTCAGCTTAAAGAAGTTCTCTAGATAGTAGTCTGGTGCAAGTTCGATAGGGCTTTCCATAAACGACCGATAACAAAAAAAGGCTTAACCCATAGGTTAAGCCTTTTTGCTATCAAATCAATTCGCAATTATGCGTTTTTTAGCTGTGCTACTTTCGCTTCAGACAATGGCTTAGTGATGAACGCAAGTACGATACATACTGCCATCATTGCCGAAGAAATTGTGTAAGCCAAGGTGTAGCCGTCGCCATTTGTCATCGAGAAACCAACAACCGCTGCGCCGATTGCACCACCGATACCCCATGCTGTGTAAAGTACGCCGTAGTTAGTGCCGTAGTTTTTCAGACCGTAGAACTCAGCCGTTAGAGTAGGGAATACCGCTAGAAGTGTACCGTAACCTACCGCTGCGATTGCTGTACCGATGATCAGTGTAAACTCAGAGTCGAACGTCGCGAACAGCACCATGTTTACGCCTTGTAGAACGAACGCAAGTAGAAGCGTACGAACACCGCCGATTTTATCTGCAAGCATACCCGCGGCAACACGACCGCCAGAGTTAAATACAGCAAGAATAGACGCTAGGTAAACCGCGTTTGGCAAGTTTGCTTGAACGCTTGCGATTGTCGTGATGTTACCGATGATCATTAGACCAACAGAAGCTGCAAACGCGTACATGATCCATAGAGAGTAGAACTGTGGCGTTTTCAACATTGCTTTCCAAGTTAAGTCATCTGACTTTTTCACCGCTTTAGGTGCTTGGCCTTCTTTTACTTTAGGCTCCGCAGGTGTGTAGTCTGCTGGTGGGTTGTTGATGGTTGCTGCAAGAGGAACCGCAATCGCTAGGATACCAACACCAAGAACCATAAAGCTAGTTTGAATGCCCATGCTGTCTATTAGCGCAGAAGTTACTGGCGCAAGGTAAATAGCCGCTAGACCAAAACCTGCCGCAATAATGCCGTTAACCATACCTTTCTTCGAAGCGTGGAACCACTTCATCGCAGAAGGTGATAGGCATGCGTAACCAAAACCGATACCTGCACCTGTGATCACACCGAAGGTAATGTTCAGCATGAGTGGAGTGTCAACAAAGCCAGACGCGATCATGCCCAGACCTGTAAGAACAGTACCTAGGATAAGGATCATTCGAGGGCCCATGCGGTCTTGGAGAATACCTGCAATAAGAAGACAGATAGAGAAAGTGATGGTTGCAGTTGCGTAAGGTGCAGAAGCTTCTGCAGCACTCCAGCCTGATTCAGTTACCAGTGCCTTGTTGAATACACTCCAAGCATACAGGATGCCAAGACAAAGGTTGATACAGAACCCTGCTAACAGGATGCGCATAGCTTTATCAATCTTGCTCATTTTTATTCTCAGTTTTTCCTCTTATTGGCAATGCCGCAAAGAAGGTTGGTTTAAAGATGTTTTTTCTCAAAATTAGTTTGCGTTTTTCAACGTTTAACGCAATGAGCGCGGATTATAACCAATAAATATGTGATTGGAATCTCTTTTTACGGTTACTGATAAAATAATTTGCAACATTAAAAGTGGATGTGAATTCATGGTTTTGTATGTGGTAAGAACGTTGTAAAAAAGTGACATTTTTTTGTTCACTAATAACGAATGATGAGTCAAGAGAGAGAGGTTTTACGCTGTTGAGTGCACAGTTCACATTTCAAATAAAAAATTTCTAAATGTTTCCATGTTAACCATCTGTAACAAAAATGGCGAATTTATCATCTGACTGTCGTAAGTATCAGATGCAAAGGGTTTCTTAATTCTTAATTGTTAACCTTTTGTAATAATTGAAGCTGATTAGCTTTTATGTACATTAAGTGAGCAAAAAAGTAACTTGTAATTGCTGATTTTAGGCGCAGAATATAGTGAAAAATGAGTTTTCATTTATGAAGGGATGCTTTTTAGATTTGTTGTGAGGTGACTTATGAAACTGTTCCTATTACTCATGGCTTCGGTATCCGCTGGTATCGCATCAGCAGACCACATCCATTCATTTATGTTGGGCTTATCTATTGCTTCTTTAGCGGTAGGTAGCTGTTATTTCTTCGCATTTCGCAGCTCGCGCTTTCCACAGCTTGCTTTATTCCTACTCATTTGCGGTATGCTTTCTAAGTTGACGATAACCGTAGTCGGTGTGATGTGGGGAATGTCCGCGGAATTAATCACGTCTCCAATCGTATTCGCACTTTCATATTTATTCTTTTCGCTTGCCGTTACCTACTTATGGTTTAGCTACAGAGAGAGCATCACTAAGATTCCTGACCGATTTAAGTCAGCGTAAATCAACACATTAGAATAAAAAAAACGCCAGCACATTTGCTGGCGTTTTTAATTAAACGTAATTTTGTTCGGATATTGCTTTTAGTTTGATCGTGGCAATACCGTTAGGCACTCATTGGAACAAGCACCATAGTACCAATAATCACCGTGATAAGGCCTGCTAGAACTGGAACGGATGTGCGTTTTACAACCTCAAACGGGCTGATGTTTGCCATACCTGATGTCGCAACGATTACGCCAGATACTGGTGAGATAGTACGGCCTAGGTTTGATGCTTGAAGCATCGGGATAATTAGGAAAGCAGGGTTTAATCCCATTTTCGCAGCCAAAGATGGTGCTAACTCCACGAACGCATAAAAAGGCGCGTTACCCGAACCCGTTGCAATTGCTGCTGCAACTGTCAATGCAGTTAGAATAAGCATTAAAGCAACGCCGCCTGCACCAGCATTATCTGCTAGATGAAGTAGGTTATCGATAGCTCCGATAGACATCAGACCTTGTGCAAAAACCCCTGCGGCAACCAAAAGCATCACAACGCCTTTGAACGCGTCAGCCATGCCTGCGTAACAAGAATCTAAATCTTCTAGTGATTTCTTACCATCGAACTTATTTACAACATAATGGATCAGAGCTCCAAGGAAAATCGAACCAACCACAATAGTGTAGATGTCTAGACTAAGTCCTGGAATGGTACGACCGTTGAATAGGAAAACGCCGATGATAGGTAGAAAAGGAAGAGCTGCATAAAACGCTGGTGCGTCAGCTTTGATCTCTGATACATCAATTTTTTCCATTGGTGTATTTTCTTTCTTATCTAAGTATTTGTTCCAGAAGAACGCTGCCGCTGCCATGACAATGATTGCGCAAATAGAAACAGGCAACACAGTTTGTACCGCAAACACATCAAGCTCTAAACCAGACTTTTCTGCTGCGATAACAACATCACCAGAAGTAGGAGAAAGGATGATTGCCGCTGGAGAGGCACACACTGCAACGGCTGCTGGACGAGAAATGCCCATCGCGACCATCATTGGGAATAATGTCGCCATTAATAGTACGCCAAGGCCTGTTGCAGAACTTACCGCAAGAGACATTAAACACGCCACAATGTAAGCCGCTACCAAAAGGACGTAAGGAGACTTGATGACAGAAAGCGGTTTAGAGAACTGTTTCACTACCACGTTGTTCGCGCCGATATGAGTCATGTATGACGCAAA
Source organism: Vibrio sp. OY15 (assembly GCF_000742455.1). NCBI lineage: Bacteria > Pseudomonadati > Pseudomonadota > Gammaproteobacteria > Vibrionales > Vibrionaceae > Vibrio > Vibrio sp. OY15. The sequence goes on from NZ_JPIL01000009.1 coordinate 637,830, forward strand.
ACCACAAAGCAGCATGATTTGCATACCAAGACCGCCACCGCGGTATTGAAGCATGTATTTCACGTATTCAAGCGCATCTGTCACCATGTTACCAGTTGAGGTGATTTTTGACGGCAGCACGTCGTGCCCCAAAACGCCAGTCATAAGAAGTAAAGCAATACCAGCTGTCAGTAACACGCCTGCAGCTTTATAGCCTTTGACAATAAAGTAACCCACCGCAATGGTAACCACTAAGCCAATTAAGAGCTCTAACATAGGGATCTCCGAATGTTATGTAAAAAAGAAAGAAACTGTTTCAGTTTATGACAAGGAATTTACAGAATTCTTAGCTGTGGCACGAGACAAATATGGGGCTTGCATGATCTGAGACAAATAATAATTTAATAAATAATTTCGTTAGATTGTATTGTTGGAATTTGGTTTTCTAAGTGTTATGTGCTGGTTTGAAGCTATTTATAGGAAGGAAAATATGACTAGGAAAGTGAATGAATAATGAGTGAATTGATTCACAATAGGAAAAAGACTTTACTCAATAAGCAATTATTGGAAAACACTCTTCACAACAAAAAAGCTTCGCCGAAGCGAAGCTAAGTAATCGTAAGAATGAGGATAAACTATGCGTATCGACGAACCATAAGGTTCCAACTACGCTGCTGCCGTTCGAACTCTGCTTTAATTTGCTGATACTTCATTTTTGTTACAGAACATTCGTATTTTTTTACCACACTGGCAGTTTTGGCACCGAGTACTTCTTTGCGCATCTCGTAGTATTCCTGCATGTGATGAACTAGAGTATCAAACTCGTGCTGTAGCTGATCGAGGATCGTTTGCGTGTTCGGTTTCGATTCTAGCTTTTCTCTTGCTTTCTTCAAAAGTTGACTCGCACGGGCTTTTTCAATTCTAAATGTAGGCGTTGTGCGCAACTTAGATGTGAGTCCTAGCCAAGAACATGACTTTATCAACCACTTCGTTGGGTCGTAATGCCACCAATACACGCCATTGCGATAGTCATTCTCGAAAATATGATGGAAATTATGGTAACCCTCTCCAAATGTGAAAAAGGCGAGTACACCATTATCGCGAGCAGTGTTTTTGTCTGTGAAAGTTTGCTTACCCCAAATATGTGCGAGGGAGTTAATGAAAAAAGTTGTATGGTGACTCATAAAGAGTCGAGCTGCACCAACGACCAATAACATCCCCCAGATATCACCGTATATCAGTCCTAGTATTACTGGGAAACCAATATTAGTCAGTAGGGCAAGTGGAACATAATACTTATGCTGCCACATGACGATTTTATCGCGCTTTAGGTCACGGCAGTTTGTATATTCGTTTTCCTTTGATTTATTGTAATCACGTAACATCCACCCAATGTGAGAATACCAAAAACCCCGCTTGGCTGAGTACGGATCTTTATCGTTATTGTCGACATGTTTGTGATGCACACGATGATCAGAAGACCAATGTAATGCACTATTTTGCAAAGAAAATGCTCCTCCAATCGCAAAAATGGCGCGCAAAATAGGATGAGCTTCGTATGTTTTGTGGCTCCAGAGACGATGATAGCCTGCTGTAATAGAAAGGTTAGTAAAACTAAATGCAATCACTCCCCAAATTAGATGTTCCCAACCCAGTCCAAAATGATATGCATACCAAGGCATTACAATAAAAGTTAGAACAAAACTGGCAGAAAATATTAATGTATTCAACCAGATAACAGGTGGTTTGTTTTGAGTCACAGGTGTATCCCTAACTTTGAGCTAACAACTGTTCGCCAGAATATCAGCGTACACATGTAAGTCAAATTAAAGTTAGACAAATGTGACTATTCCTTTGGGTGTAGATTAAGGAACTTGATGGGATATTTTGCTTTTAATTGAATAATGAGTAGTATTAAAAAATGAGCTCTGGCTTAAGGTGTATAAAATCTGCCAAGAAACAAGTGTTATAAAGGTGGAATATACCGAGACTCTATAAAGAAGCAAAAATGTAAGAAAATAGGAATACGTAATGGATTTACGATTAGCGGAATATAAGGACTACGAGCGCATTGCGCATCTTCATGCGGATAGCTGGAAGCGTCATTACCGTGGCATTCTTAGTGATAACTATCTTGAGAAAGAAGCGATTGACGACAAACTACTGATTTGGCAAACCCGTTTGACCAACCCACCATTCAATCAGCACATTGTCTTGGCGGAGGAGGGAGGTTTGCTACTTGGCTTTGTTTGTGTGTTCGGCAACCATGATTTCGAGCGTGGAACCTTTATTGACGCATTGCATGTTGATGACAGTTACCGTGGTCGTGGGATTGGTAAGCAGCTATTACTTGCTGTCGCAGAATGGCAACAGCAGTACTTTAAAGACACAGGTCTTTATTTAGAAGTTGTGTCGCAAAACATTTCTGCGATTGAATTCTATCGCCACATTGGTGGTCAAGAGGATCAAGAGCGAACTTGGCGCGCACCTGATGGCAAAGAGGTGTTAGAAAAAGTATTCCGTTGGAAGAACGCCCAGTCATTAGTTAGTGGGATTGAGGAAAACGTGATTTACTCCTAACCTAGCGTTCTAAAACATTAGATAAGAGCAGTCTCAACACTGCTCTTTTTTGTTTATGCACCCTAACGTTATGTTTTATTGAAAGCTTTCTAGAAGTTAACCCCCATGGCTTTTAGTTCGAGCTCACATTGCTGAGCATTTTCAAACTGAATAGCAGCCATGCCAACTGCTCGGGCACCTTCAACATTGTAAGGCATGTCATCAAGAAATACTGTCTCTTCGGGGTTAAGCTGATACTTTGAAAGTAGAGTTTGGTAGATCTCCGCTTGTGGTTTTAGTAATTGAACTTCAGAAGAGATGATTGCTCCATCAAACAGTGGCCAAAACTCATAGGTAGTACGAAGATGTTCCACAATTTCGTTGATGTTGTCTGTGAGCGCATATACGCCATATCCGGCTCTTTTTACTCGTTTTAACAGCTCTATACTGCCGTAAAGTAATATTTGAGTGTGTTTTACATAATAAAAGAAGCGGTCCATTTCTTCCGTCGTTACTTGGTGTTCACGTTGATAACGCTGTTTTGCTTCCCTTTCGGAGATCGTCCCTTTATTTAAATCTTTCCAGATTTGTGATGAAAATAGCATCTGAGCCATTTTCTCTGATTCTACGGAACCACCAAATGTTAAGCGAACGATTTCTACTGGAGACCAGCGTACCAACACATTACCTACATCAAAAATGACATTTTTTATCTGGACAGAATTCATAACACACCCCAAGCCAATTGTTCTTCACCACGCTATATGCGGTGAGTGCTGTTTTTGAATCGTTGGAAAGTCGTGCCAAAGGCGCGACTTAAGTTTCTTACACAAAATGAGATTAACATCCAATTGGATACAGAGCGATTATCGCAAAATTGCACTAAACTATATGCAACTTTGTTTATTTGGTTGTAAATCAAGTGTAGCTGTCTTAAAAGATTGAAACTAAAGATAAGTATTGCGAGCTGTTTACGTCATTTCGCGCTGCTTATAAATGATGATTAATATATAATTAGTTAATAATAAAACGATAAAAGTGAATCAAAATCACACTATTGTGCGTCAGGCGGAGTAAGCAAAACAGATTATATGGACTCGATACGTAAGGTTTATCAATATGCAGAACCAAACCTAACTCTCGTTGGCTGGATGGGGTTTCTTGGCTTTCCGCTGTACTACTTTGTCTGGGAGTTTGCCTTTCCACAGGCTTATGAAAATTTACCTCTTAGATTGTTTTGCTCGTTATTGTTTTTCGGCATCATTTTTAGAAACCGCTTATCATCGACTTGGAGAGATTATGTTCCTATTTACTACCAAGTGACGATAACGCTGTGCTTACCGTTTTTCTTTTTTTATATGTTACTGATGAATGACTGGTCCAATGTATGGGTTATGTCGTTTATGTCTGCAATTTTCTTACACATTTTACTGGTTCATGTTACTAGGGTCATGTTTGCTCAAACCTTTGCTGGGATAGGTTTAGCAACATTCTTCGCTTGGGTTGCAAAAGGGTTCCATCTTGACTTGACCATGGATTGGACTCATGTGCCAATCTTTCTGTTTATTTATGTCTTCGGTAATTTGTTCTATTTTCGTAACCAAGTTGAACATGAAGCGAAAGTCTCGCTGGCAAAATCATTCGGGGCAGGGATCGCACATGAAATGCGTAACCCGTTGAGTGGGCTTTGCACTTCAATAGATGTTATCCAGTCGATCTTGCCCAACATGAAAGAGGCAGGAAAAGAGCAGTACGTCATGAGTGTAGAGGATGTCACCTTATTACGTGAAGTGAGTCAGGATGCAATGAACATTATCCAATCGGGTAATGAAACCATCGATTTATTGCTGACTTCTATTGATGAAAATCGAGTTTCTCGTTCTAGCTTCAAAAAATATTCAGTTCACTCGGTCGTTGAACAGGCAATTGAAAGCTTCAGTTATAAACGTGCCACTGATCGATTTGCCATATCGCTGGATGCGAGAAGTGAGTTTGAGTTTCTAGGTAGTGATACATTACTTAAATACGTTATGTATAACCTCTTCAAGAATGCCTTCCATCACCGTAAATCTGAAGATTTTCACATACATGTATCCATGATAAGTTCAGAACGCTTTAATCAAATTGTTGTAACCGATAATGGTGCTGGCATTGCTCCTGATGTTCTACGCAATATCTTTCAAGACTTTTACACCACTGGCAAATCAGGAAGTTATGGTTTGGGTCTACCGTTTTGTAAAAAAGTCATGCGTTCATTTGGGGGGAACATTGAGTGTCAATCTCAGTTAGGGGAGTGGTCTCAATTTACGTTAACTTTCCCACTAACGACATCTGATACCGTTACTGAAATCAAAAACGATCTGACTAAACTCAAAACCATTCTAACGGTGACTAGCCAAGATATCTTGGTGTCTAAAGTAACAGATATTAGCCGTTTTATGGGCTTTGACTCGACGATTTTAGATGCCAACCAAGTACTCAAAAAGAAAGAGTACGAGTTCGAATTCGATCTGATTTTTATCGATCTTGAGAGCTTAGATCCAAGAGCAAACCAATTGGATAGATTAGAATCTCTCTTGTCTTTCACTGAAGCACGCATAGTTTATCTTTTTGAGCATCATCCGACTCAGAGAGCACGTAAGGCTGCATATGAACCTATTTGGATCGAAACGCAAGCCTGGTTATTGAATACTAAACCAACTATTGAGCGTCTCTTATATGATTCAAGCTATGTATCGACACCAACGGCCTCGGTGACGTTAGATAATTCAAATAAGCGCACAATTATGGTCGTGGATGATAATGAATCTTTGCGTAAATTCACGGCAATGTTACTTGAAAAGCAAGGCTTTGAAGTGATTCAGAAAGAAGACGGGCAGCAGGCTCTGGATACACTAGAGCAAGAAGATGTTGATCTCATTCTGATGGATATCGAAATGCCAATTATGGATGGTGTAGAAGCGTCTAGGCGAATTCGAAGCTCGGATAAAAACTATGCGTCGGTACCTATTATTGCACATACAGGGGATAGTTCACCTGTCACGTTGGACAAAATTGGGTCTTCGGGTATGTCTGACTTCATCGTAAAACCGGCGGATAAAAATCGTTTGTTCGATAAAATCGCAAACTGGATCTAATCATTCGCGACTTGTTTTCTTGAGGCGAGTTGCTCACAACGAATAATACGAATAAAGAGCTCAGCAAAACTGTTGAGCTCTTTAGTTTTATCTACACACTAACTTACACAAACTCTAAGTCAGGGTGTGCAAATGCTTGTTGGCAGACAGTGAGTACATGATCAACTTCAGCAGCTGTCATGTCTGCATTGACTGAAAAACGGATGATGTTTTTGTTCCTTCCAGTTGCAGGGCGGCAAAACACTGCGCCGTAAACATTTCGCTCTTCGAGAAAGTCGCGGACTCGCTCAGTGTTTCTCTCGTTACCACATTCTAATGCGATAATTTGTGATTCACTGCGAATAGTAAATCCAATGCGTTTTAAACCAACGGCTAAAGACTTGGCTCTTTCAAACAGAATATCTCGCTTATCATCTGATTTTCTTATGACGTCCAGTGTTTTCTCTAGCCGAATGATCTCTTGCGGTAATACGGTAGAACTAAATATTGCAGGGTACGCCACAAACGGAAGCGTCTTCGCCAGTTTTTCTGGGCCTAAAATCGCGCCAGCACGATAAGCAAATGTCTTGGCAAGACTAACGGTAATAAAATCTACCTTATGAGTTAAGCCAAGACCCTGCAGTATCCCCGCACCTTGTGGACCGTGTGTACCTAAAGAGTGTGATTCATCTACAACCAGGCCGCAGTCAAACTCCTGTGCTATTTCGTAGATATCACGTAGAGGAGCGATGGTCCCGATAGTGCTGTAAACCGAATCCACAACAATGATCCCTGAACCGTGACGTGAAATCTGCTTTCTTAGGTGACTGGTGTTGTTATGCATGAACGGATGAATTTGTGCTCCGGCAATACGTGCGCCTTCCCACAAAGACATATGTGCAAAGAAATCAATGTACACAGGTATGTTCGGTGCACAAATAGTCTGCAATAAACCGACATTCGCAGCCCAACCAGATTGAGAAAGTAGACAACTAGGCATACCAACGAAACTGGCTAGTTGCGTTTCAAATACAGGTTTCGATTCATCGTCTTGTAAGAAAATTGCGGACATCACGACGTTGTCATCGTGCTGGGAAATCGCATCACGATGCGCGTTTTGAATCTCCTTATTATGAGACAGTGCAAGGTAATCATTGCTTTGCAGGACAACGGCATTACACGGTGGGCGTTTACCAAGAACAAGGTGTTTTTTGTTCTCATTCGGTTCGATTAGATCTTGAATATAAAAATCTAGGCGTTCCTCGATAAAGGAGGGAAGTGGTTTGCTTTGTATAGTTTCACTCATAATAAATCTCTTCTTCATATGGAAAAACGCCAGCGCTGACACTTATTCATATTGCGGATTTTGGGGAGAGTGTCACTAACCAGGTTGCATAAGTTTGCAGACCCTTGCAAACTCGACATTTGAGGGTTGGATGGTGGCTGTAACTCTATAGGGGCCCGGGGTCTAAACTAGTTTGTGCTTAAAGTTTATACGGCGATTTTGCGGTGTTTTTTCGTGCTTCATATCTGGGATTTTGGATGAGGAATATAAAGTTTGAAAAGTGAAAAAAATGGGCGCATTAGATAACAAAAAAGGCGCGAAAATCGCGCCTTGAAACATGAGTAGATAAGAGACAAGCTTATCGCTTATTACGTAAATAGCGCTTACGACGCTCTTCTTTACGCTTCGCTTTCTCTTCTTCTTTACGGGCGGTTTCAATCTCGACTTCAATCAGCTCTTGAGTGATCATTTCTGGGCGTTCTAATGTAATTTGGCCCAAAGTGCCTTGACGAAGTTCGTGCAATAAGATCTCTGATACTTTGTGCAAGTCAACACGTCCACCTGCACGTAGTGCACCGCGGCGACGACCAATTTCTTCCATGATCTCGATATCTGATTCTGGAAGCTCTTCAATTTGATAACGCTCTTTAAGTTTGTCTGCATAATGAGCTGCTAGGTATTCAATGGTATAGAATGCGACTTCGTCATATTCCATCGCTGTATCTTTTACCGCGCCAGTAGCCGCAAGGCGGAAGCCACTGTGTGGATTTTCCACTTTTGGCCATAAAATCCCTGGAGTATCAGATAATACGATGCCATTTTGCAGGTTGATACGTTGTTGACGACGTGTAACCGCGGGTTGGTTACCTGTTACAGCGATTGTTCGACCTGCGAGGGTGTTAATGATCGTCGACTTTCCAACGTTTGGGATGCCCATGATCATGGTGCGAATGTTTTTACCAATTTCTTCTCGGTGTGGGGCAAGTTTGCGGCAAAGCTCCATGATTCGATGCACTTCTTGTGGTTCAGAAGTCGTGATCGCCATTGCTTTTACATGTTGCTCTTGCTCCAAGTGCTCAATCCACAGTTGAGTTAATTCTGGATCGGCCAAATCACGTTTGTTCAAAACTTTAACGACAGGTTTGTCACCACGGATTTGAGAAATCAAAGGGTTTTCACTACTGAAAGGAATACGAGCATCCAGTACTTCGATGATCACATCCACTTGAGGGATTGCTTCTTCGATCTCTTTACGTGCTTTGTGCATGTGGCCAGGAAACCACTGGATTGAGTTATTAACCATTTGAATTTAATACCTTAATTTTTCTAATGCTCCAGCGGTTGTAAAAGTAGCAATGTGAGTCTTGAGTAATACAATACTAGAACGCATTTTCTAAAACAGTGTTTACTTCAAGCTGCTCGAAACCGCGGAGTTGAGCTTTCTTTCATGTTAATACGCCAGTTTATCATGGAATGATGATGAATCATTCAAGATGAAAGTAAAAAGCTATGGCGTGCAAACCTAAAAGCACACATCCCTTATGTATACCGACTCGCAGTGAATATCCGTCTGGGTGAGAGACCGAACGCAAACGCTGTGTAGTCAAAGGTGGATTGTGTTGTCAGATTGTTCTGACGAATCTTGGTTTTTTGCTTTTATATCAGAGTGTTATTTTTATTTCACTATTGAGCTAAGTTTGACTTTTATCTGACAAAAACTAGTCTGAGCTTCCATTCAGAGGAAGCAGTCATGCTCAGTATTCTTAGAAGTATTACGGTATCGTCCGTCGCCTTAATTTTTTTAGCGAGTTCTTTTTGCTCAACGGCCAAACAGAGTCCTAAACCGAAGGTCATCGTTGGTGTTATTGCGCAAGACGAAGCTAAAGACTCGTTTGACGGTAGCGTTGGTCCTTCGTACGGAATTAGTCTTGAGTATTTGTCTAACATTACTAAAGCTTTGGATTATGAGTTAGAACTTCGGACTTACAAGCATATTCCGTCTTTACTTGCGGATGTCGAAAGCAAGAAGATTGATGGTGCGGTTGGATTTAGTAAAACAGCAGCAAGAGAAAAGCGTTTCTTGTTTTCGATGCCTTTCTTTTCGAGCACTATCGCTGTTTGGTATCGGAATGCCACTTACCGAGATAGTGATGCGCGTGATCTTAAATGGGTGTGTGTTGAGGGCAGTGTGTATTGTGACAACCTCACTGAACGTGGTATCGATAAGATACATTATGTTAAAACACGTTTAGAGGCGTTTAATGAAGTTAAGCGAGGTAAAGCGAACGCGCTGATTTACACTTATGTTGGTATTACCCAATATTTGGATTTGAATGACATTGTAAAAGGGGTTGTCGATATTCCCAGTTGGTTGAAAAACGAAGAGGTGAGTTTTATCGCTTCGTTGGACAAACAGAGTCTGATCGATGACATCAACAAAATCCTTCAGTGGGAGCAAAATGGAAAAAACATTCGCTCCGTCGCCTCGAAAAATCCTTACCATATCAGTGATAAGTTATTGGTAGATTACCGACGTAATCATCAAAACAAACTAGTGATAACTTACAGCAGCAGTGACGAAGCTTATCCGTTTCTCTACCGAGATTCGCAAACGGGCGAGTTAGATGGCTTCTTTCCAGATTTTGTCGACTTATTGCAGTCTCGTACTGGCTTGAGCTTTAAGTATGTGAAGCCGACGTCGAGCCTTTCAAATGGATTAACGGCATTTGATGCCGATATAGTCCCCATCTCTTATGTGGGTGAGCTACCTAAGTCAGATTGGTTGTTCACTAAACCATTCATGCACAGTAATTACGTGGCTATCCAAGCGGAGCAGAGCAAGCGCGATAAATCTGCACTGAAAGAAGCGGGTATTCTGCTCACTTTGAAAAAGCAAGGGTTAGTTCATTTGGGCACTTGGCAGCAAGGCCAAGTTGATCATTATGATGATTTGAAAAAGCTGCTTACCGATTTGAAATCGGGCGTTTTGGATGTGGCTTACATTCCTGACGACATCGTTCACAACATGATTGCACAAGATCAAGTCGATGGCTTGGTGATCAATGCGGAGGACGTTTTGACGTTCTCTAATGCATTTGCGGTTGCAAACCACAATACACAACTTCAACACATGTTGAACAGCATCATCGAAACCATTGATTCTAACGAGATCGAAAAACTGCTGCGTTCTCACCGAAGCTTCAAACTGACTTATGGCTATGACGCGGAGCAGATCGCTACATTTGTTGTTGCTGGTTCATTCATATTCTGTCTCATGTTAATTGCGGCGTATTTCATCTTATCTCACATGCGACTTAAAGTGAGGTTAGCCGAATTTAATGCTGACAATGAGGAAGCGGAAAAGCAATGGCTGATGGACATCATCAAAGAGATCAATAGCTTGGTTTTTATCCATAGTGAAAATAACCATATGGAGATGAGCAATTGTGCCAACTACAACAGTAAACAGTGCCAACAATGTAAGTTGAAAAGTGATTCTGCGCACGCTCCTCTGGTGAATAATTTTGATGAACTAACCACTGTTATCGCTGGAAAGCGTATTTCAGAAGAGGTTGCCTCGTCGGGCTGTGAACTTGATATTAAACATGTATATCGAGAACGCAAAGTCATCGCTTCTCCTAGCGGTAAGAACAAGTTTGTACTGACTGTTATTCAAGATATTACCCAGCAAAAAGAACGTGAGCAGGCGTTAATCGATGCGCAAAAAGAAGCGCAAACCGCGGTACGTGCGCGCGAAAACTTTTTGGCAACCATGAGTCACGAATTAAGAACGCCATTGTCGGCAGCACACGGCATCCTCGATTTGCTAAATCGCCAAGTGACGGCAGATTCAAATCGCGAGTTAATTGCCCAAGCCATACGCTCGCTCAATCATTTGAATACGCTAGTAGACGAAGTACTGGATTATTCAAAGTTAGAGGCAGGGCACTTAACCGTCGCCCCAGTTAAGACCGACTTGCTTAAAACCTTGTGCGATGTGTTTCGAAGCTTTGAACCACGAGCGCTTGCGAAAGGTTTGGATTACAAAGTGACAATCAAACCATTTTCGAATGCTTTCATTGAAATCGACGCGCTGCGATTGGTGCAAATTACCACCAATCTACTCTCCAATGCGGTGAAATTCACTGCCGAAGGAGAAGTTGGAATCAGTGTCATTCTTCATGAAAAGCAGCTTATTTTGAAAGTGGCGGATTCAGGTATCGGCATGACGGATGACCAACTCGAAGGCATCCTCAATCCTTTTGTTCAAGCGGATGACACTATTACGCTTAAATATGGCGGTACTGGATTGGGGCTAAGCATTGTTGACCGATTGATCGACTGCATGGGCGGCGTGCTCTGCTTCGATTCACAATTTGGCTTGGGCACGACGATTACTGTCAGACTGCCAATTGAGCATTGCGACTCTGAGCCAGACGTTTGTTTGAACTGGACGTATAGCGAGAGCTTACCACTTAATATTCGCCAGTGGTGTAACGCGTGGAAAATGCGTCCAGCGACGTTAAAAACAATGGTGGCGAACCTTCACCCTATACACGACAGCGATGCCAGTTTTAATGGCCTAATGCTGCGTGACGAACAAAGGGTACTTGGCAGTCTTACGCTAAGAGAGATTCAATATCCAGATACATTGTTCAATTTGCTCAGCCAAACGCAGCAAGAAACCAAGCTTAGTGACGTAAATCAAGAAGTGGTTTCTTGGGTTCTCGGCACGGTACTGGTCGCAGAAGATAATCCCATTAACCAAAGTGTGATAGCAATGCAGCTTCATGAACTTGGAATCGAACCTGTCATTGTGAATAACGGCCGCGAAGCATGGGAATACATCAACCAAGATGAAAACGTTGTGTTGCTGCTGACCGATTTTCATATGCCAGAAATGGATGGCTATGAGCTTGTTAGGCACGTGAAAAACTCCGAATTTAAAGCAATTCCAATCATCGGTGTGACAGCAGAAGATGCTCGTCTTGCCATTGAGCGCACACAGGATATCGGGATTGATGATGTGCTCTACAAGCCCTATGACCTTAATCAATTAAAAACCGTTTTGATTCCATTTATTGGCGAAAAAGAGAGGGGTAGGCTGCCCGGCTGGATTAAACGGTTCAAAGCACAGGACGCAAAAGAGATTGCGCGCGTGTTTAGTCAATCAATGTCTACAGATATAAAAAACTTAAACGCCGCATCGACTGAGCGAGACAAAAAACGGGTCATTCATGGCATCAAAGGAGCGGTTGGGGCGATAGGGGTAAGCATGCTGGCTGAGCTTTGTATTGAGGCAGAACGAGTTACTGCTGCGGAGTTTGACAGGCGAACAGCGGAGCTAATTTTACGAATCGAGCAGGAGATCGAAAACATAAACTATTGGGTAGAGACAAATGAATACACAACTTAATGTGATGGTGATTGATGACCATCCGCTACAAACCACAATACTTTCGCAAATATTGGATCGCTATTGCGCGCAAGTCATCCCTTTTAACTGTGTGGATGCTGCTATTCAGAGTGTGCAGGAACAACATTTTGACGTAATTTTTTGTGATATCCAAATGCCCGGAAAAGACGGTATCGATATGATGGAAATGCTCGATGAAGTCCAGTACCAGGGGCAAGTTGTACTGGTCAGTGCAATGGAATTGACCATTATTTCTGCGGTAAGAGCCATGTGCGAGGGATTTAGTTTTGAAGTATTGGGGAAGCTGCCTAAGCCATACGATGAAAATGAAGTCGTTGATTTGTTGGGTAAAATAAAAGATGAAAAAGCGAAACAAGTCAGCTTTGCTCAACCTATTGAAGTAGAAGATCAAGAATTCCTGTTTGCTCTGGCTGAAGGGCGAGTGAAAAATTATTACCAGCCTTTAGTCGATGTGCAAAGTGGGGAAGTGCTTGGGTATGAAGCGCTCGCGCGTTGGAATCATCCTATTTATGGTGTGTTACCCCCTCATTATTTTTTGCCAATTGTAGAGCGTTGCCGCCTTTCAGGAGAGTTGTTTCAAGCTGTATTGAGTAATGTTATCTATGACATGAAACACCGCGGATTGACGCAAAACGTATCCATCAATGTAGACCATGAAAATTTAGAAGATACGGCGTTCTCTCATTACTTTTTACAGCAATGTTTAGAGAGCGAGATTGACCCATCACAAATCACCATTGAAATTACAGAGCGAGATACATTTCAGACTAGCGCGTCCCTGTACAAGAATTTACTCAAGTTGAGGATGAACGGTGTCACTGTCTCAATAGATGATTTTGGCACGGGTTCATCAACGTTTGAAAAACTGGCTCAACTGCCATTCAACGAGTTAAAAATCGATCGTTCGTTTGTACAAGGTGTCGAATGCGACATCAAAAAACGCAACATCGTTGTTGCTATTTGCGCGTTAGCGAAAAGTTTGAATATACGATTGGTCGCGGAAGGTATTGAAGACGAAGTCACACTGCAAGCGATACGTGAGTATGGCATTGATCTTTGCCAAGGCTTCTACATTGATAAACCCATGCCACTAGAAGCCATAACCATACTAAATGAAAGATATGAATAAATTGAATTACTTGATCTTTGACGATCATCCTCTCGTTTGTGTTGCAATCAAGTCGTTGCTGCAAGAGTTAGGTAAAACAAATGGGGTGTTTACTGCAACATCAGCGAAGATGGCATTACAAATATTGAAAAAGGAAGAAATTCAACTGTTGATCTTAGATGTGAACTTGGCAGATTGCGATGGGTTTGATTTCTACAAACGTATCAAATCCCATGGTTATGAAGGCAAAGTCATTTTCTTCTCCGCTGAAACTAGCCAAATGTACAGCCAAATGGCTTTTCGTTCTGGCGCTGATGGCTATGTGTGTAAATCGGAAAATCACGACATTCTTAAAGACGCGATAGAAGCGGTAGAGAAGGGGTATACCTTCTTCAAATTTAAGCAAGTTGTTAATAGCGTTCGAGAAATGCCACAACTTTCAAGCAGAGAAAGCGCAGTAATGAAGTATTTATTACAAGGAAAGTCCAATCGAGAAATCGCTTCAGTGCTATCAATAAGTGACAAAACAGTCAGCACATACAAACGTCGTCTATTGGATAAATTTAACGTAAAGAACATTGTTGAGCTAACAAGAGTGGCGGGGGCGTAAGACCGCATCATGACACTTAAAAGTATCGCGTTGTCTCTTTTCATCGCAACATTACTATTCGTCACTTCTGTCACAATGATTGGTGCGGTGTTAATTTCTTATGAAGTAAAGCAGTTCAACACTTACGCGAATAATTTAGCCAAAATAAAACAAAAAGTGATTCTCATGGGGCTATTGACGGAAGCGCAGCTCGAGCAATACAAAGACATGAGCGTGAGTGAAGTAGAAGCGCAAACAGAGCTAAGCTTTCAAGATGCGATTTACTCCCTGTCACCTTATGAAAAACTCAATTACGTTGAAGTTGTTGCACGGAAATCGCTTCATCAGGCTGAAGCGTATTTATCAAATGCGTTCAATCGACAAAATGCCGTTATGTATTTTCGTTCTTATACTGGAAACAAACTCATCTTAGAGAGACCGATTGAAGCGTTAGAGGGAGTGAAAGCCACATTTGATGTTGATTGGTGTAAAAGTAATTATTCTTGTGTGTTAGCCGCGTGGAAAGAGCAACTAACGGACCGGGTATTGTTTTCCCTACCATTTAAAACGACATACTCCGATGACATGGCGATAAGCATCATGAGTCCGGTTTACTTTCAAGGTGAGTTAGTGGGAGAGTTCTCGGAACAATTATACCTCTCGCCGCTTTATAATGATGGGAAAGCGGTAGATGTTCAAATAGCGAATGGGAACAAGCAAATGGTGATTTATTTCGCTGGCTACCCCTTTCCATCATTCGCGTACACCCAATCATATGTCGCAGACAACAACAATCTTATCGTTTACATGTACCCATTTAGTAAAATTGTATTGGATTACGTGTTCTTGTTTATCATCTTCTTTTTCGTAACCTTAGCGTATTACAACAAAGCTTATGAATCTAAAGAGAGCAAACTTCGCCTTGCGAAAGCACTGACGAACGTGACGAAAGATGATTTAACGGGATTGTTTAACCGCAGAGTCTTTCAAGATAGCGAATTCAAACGTCGTTTGGAAACCGCGCCATATTCTGTCATTGTAATAGATGGCGATAGGATCAAGCGAATCAATGACCATTACGGTCACCATGTAGGGGACGAAGTTATTGGGACTATTGCTGATGCTATGTCTAAAGTGTTTCGAAATAGTGATTATCTAGTTCGAACTGGTGGTGATGAGTTTGTTGCGATTCTGCCGGGTTGCAGTATCAGTCAATCTTCAATATTGGCGAAGAAGCTTCGTAGTGTCGTTAAAGATAACCGACTAAAGACCTTGGATATCGAAGTTAGTGTGAGTACTGGTATCGCGGCGAATGAATTACACGAAACGCTTCAGGACGTTATTGTACGTGCAGATGAAGATCTCTATGAGATGAAAAAACACAGACAAAAGTCCCATTAAGCAGCGCTAGTATTGACTCAATGTTAAGTTACGGAACATAACCATGACATAACTGTTTGATTAATTTGACCAAACAGAATGAGTGGTCTTTTATATTAGAGCAGTCAACAAATAGTGATTGCTCTATTTATTCTCGACCTTACATTTGGTGTAGCACGTGAACAAAGATCTCGACTTAAACTTACTTAAAATACTTGTCTTACTGGATAAGCACCGTCAGCTCAAGCCCGTTGCGAAAGCGATGGGGAAGAGCGAAGCGTCAATTAGCAAATACCTTGCCCGATTGCGACTCCAGCTAAACGATGAATTGTTTATTCGGCATCCTCACCACATGGAACCGACGGACTATTTAAAACGTCAATTACCTAAAATTTCCGATGCACTCGAGAAGCTTGAAACTTGTCTAATTAGAGATGAGTTTGAACCGGAAAATTACGAAAAAGACATCACCATTTGTTTACCGCAAACCGCTCAATACTCATTTGGGCATTTACTTGCAATGGATTTAATGGTGCTGTTTCCCAAGGCGCACATTTCGATAGCAACGATTACAGAGTATACGATAGAAGAGATAATCCTAGGCAAAGTGGATGCGCAGTTACATTACTTCAACGAGGATGTTCCGAAATCTGTTTATCAGAAGTTCATCGGCTATGCGCCTGCTGTGGTAGTTGTCCCTGAAGAGCTGGGAATTACCACCCTAGAAGAAGCAGCCAAACTTCCCTTTATCATGTTAGAGATTATCGGTTGGAAAGAGAAAGAGCAGCTCGTTAAGCGTGCAATGGAAAGCCACGGTATGGTCATCAACCGTATTGCGGCTCTAGACAACGTAAGCAGCGTATTGAAGCTAATTAAGCAAAAAAGCGCCGCAACCGTGTTACTTGAATATCAGGCGCCAATTGATGGATATAAATTTATAAGAGTGCCAGAGCATTTTTACCCAGATGGCTGGCCAAAAGTGGTTGTACAGGTGAAGCAAAGCTTAAGACATGATGCAATGCACCAGTTGTTAATCGGTGCTATTGCAAAATACATGAGCGCTTAGCGGCAAAACTCAATGTTTTCTGACTGAGGAATAGTATGCAGAAGTTCAATCAACGTGTCCGCATGGTACTTTTTCAGAATACGCGTTTTGTAGGTGCTGATTGTTTTAGCGCTGAGTGAAAGTTGTTCAGAAATCTTCTTATTTGAGTAGCCTTGTACAAGATAATGGAACACCATGGCTTCGCGATTTGAGAGTGTTACGTTACCCGACGATGGTGTGTGAGTCGACTTAAACATTGAGTAACCGCGTGAAACACTCACAATTGCGTCGATAATGGTCTCTCTTGTTTCATGTTTGCTTAAGAAGCCGTTTGCACCCATTTCGTACGCTGCTTTAGAAAGACTCGAGTAGTCGCGTGAAGAAACAAATAACAGTCGGCCACGATATCCCGTCGCTAAAATGTTTTTGGCTAAACGCATACCATCGCGATCGCCAAGCACTACGTCTAGAATAATCAAATCAATCTTTTGGCCTCGGACAAGATCCATCACTTCCGCACTGTCAGTGGTTTGAATCACTTCAGCTGCGTTGATTACAGATTCAACTAGAGAAGCAAGTGCTTCGCTATACAATGGTTGAGCGTCGATAATAAGAACATTATTCAAAGTGAACCTCACCTAATACATCAACTAGTGTGCTGTCAGGCGACAGCGCAATTGGATGAATAGGATTGTAGGAAAAACCTTGCTAAGAGGAAGGAAAATGACTCTTTCCAAAAGTGAAAATCAGTGTCTTGATTATGGGAATAGCGATTTCAGGTATTGAAATACCTAGTGATAGGATGATTGCTTAAAACTTACGCTGACAGAAAACTAACAAACTGAAAGTGTTTTTTCAGTGTTCTATGCCTTCAGATTTTCTTGTGATGTTTCTAGCGCTTCGATTTAAACCCGTGTGTTAGCAAGCGCAGTTTTATACCAAGTCACTTGAAGAGAGCTTGTTCTACACCAGGCATGAGCACGGTAGCCAACTTTGTACTGATATCTGTTAGATAGGTTTGGCTATTGACGCTGAACATCACTTCAAATTATTTCTAAACTTTTCATTGACTCGGCCGCTAAAAGTGGAGGTGTTAATTCGCACTTTGGCCACTCATAATGTCGTGTTCAAAAATGAGACAATTTTACATGGTTTGGTATGGAAATGTGCGTTAGCCGTCCTTTTGATGGTTTACAAATTTTGTTGTAACGACTAAAAAGGACTTTTGGATTTTTAGCCAGAGAACGGCTTCTCATGGCGTTTGCATCAAACTTTTTCTGATGCGTATTTTTGGTTGGATAATTGGCTTTATGAGTAACGTAACCAGCACCATTTTGACAGAAAGTGGTACCAATGAGCTTGAAATCATCGAGTTTCATTTAGAAAAAACATTGCCAGATGGCAGCACAAAAACTTGTTATTACGGCATTAACGTTGCGAAAGTACGAGAAGTGATTCGCGTGCCAGAAACAACCGATTATCCAAACGCACAACCTCATATGATTGGTGTGTTCTCATCCAGAGATGTACTGACGCCTTTAGTGGATTTAGCTGGTTGGTTAGGTGTGCCAACACGACAAGATCTGGAGCGCAAGTTTGTAATCGTTACGGATTTCAACAAAATGACCAATGGCTTCTTAATTGACAGCATTTCGCGTATTCATCGTATCTCTTGGAATGATGTGGAATCACCAAGTCAGTTTTTGGAAGCGGGCGAACAAGATTGTGTAGTAGCCGTTGTCCGTAAAGAAGGCAACCTGATCATGATTCTCGACTTTGAAAAAATCATCGCAGACATCAACCCAGAACTGAGTATGGAAAAATACGATGTGAAAGGGGACAAGTCGGTGGATCTCAACCAGAGAATGGTCGGTAAGCGTAATGCTAAAACGATCATGGTGGTGGATGACTCAGCATTTATTCGCTCTTTGATCCAAGATACATTAGCTTCTTCAGGCTACAATGTGATCACATGTAAAGACGGTGGTGAGGCGCATGAGAAGTTGATGAGCTTGATCGAGGTTGCGAAAGAAGAAAACTTGCCAGTTAAAGAGCTATTAGATGCGGTGGTTACGGACGTAGAAATGCCTCGAATGGATGGTATGCACTTAGTGAAGAGACTACGCGATACCGAAGCGTTTCATGAAATGCCGATCATTATGTTCTCGTCATTGATGAGTGAGGATAACCGAGCGAAAGCACTATCTCTTGGCGCAAATGATACGATTACCAAGCCAGAGATTGGCCGCATGGTGAATATGATGGATAAATACGTGTTTAACTTTGCGTAAAAAACCGATCAGATGAAACAAATAAGGCTGCCGATTGGCAGCCTTATTTTTATTGAGGGCAGGGAAGAATATCTAAGGTGTAACTCTCGTTTGGAGTCTGCGGTGGCCCATATAAAATTCCACATTGTGTAAGGCTAGCTCTTTTTTCGTCGGCTGCAGCAATGACCATTTCGCGAGTTGTTGAACCAGCCGGGTGATGAAATGTTTTCCAATCCGAGTCTTCTTCGTTCAGTCCTTGCACGAGTAACTTCATCGATTCGCTATCAGAATCAGGATATCCATATAAAAAAACACAGCGCTTTGAACCACCAATATTACAGCCGTCAAATGGTAAATCTGCCATTAAAGCACTGTCTACGAAGTTTGAAACGTAAGGCTTGCTTTCCAATCCCGCAATCGCCATTTTCCCATAACCGACGCCTAATGCTGACGCAATAGCGCCTTTCATTCCTTCCAAACGAGCTTCACGTGCATCACTTTGAAGGTTTAAAAAGCGTGGCGCGGCAGTGACAGCAAGAATACCGAGCACGACAATAACTACGACTAACTCTATTAGAGTAAATCCCGTTTGTTTTTTCATATTATTTTCACAGCAAGTTAAAGGTAGAAAAATACTGACCGTACACTTGTTTATTGTGTAAATAAGTACGGTAATGATAAATCGATCAGTAGTATAAAGAGGTGAGTTGTAAAGTGCTATACCGACGCCGCACTAATTGACTGAATCCATTAAATTCAACGGAGAATTCACGGGTCTAATTCGGCTAGATTTTAAGAGGTCATTAATTCCGCTGAAGAAATGCTGCGTGAACAGGCGAGCATGAATCCTCTTCGATGTAAGCAAACATGTACATAAGCGGAATGAAATACAAAATGCAAATGAGGGCGAACCGCACAAATGGATTGTCTTTTTATTCACTTTGATGAATGCTACGCGGAATTCATATCGCAGTATGCCTGAGGTATTCATCATGCGAATGTGCTTTGGTTTTGTGTTTATTTTTCAAATATAAGAATAATCTAAATGGAATTCGATTCGATAAACTTCCTTGCAATAGGTTTGATATTTCTTGGCTCTTATGTCCAGACCGCAATCGGTTTTGGCTTGGCTATTGTTGCCGCACCTTTACTGATTCTTTGGGCACCAGAATATGTTCCTGCGCCAATCTGTTTAGTCGCGTTATTTATTTCGTTGATGAATGCGATGAAGCACCGCAGTAGTGTTGAAATCGGCGGTTTAAAGATGGCGTTGATTGGGCGAGTGCCGGGATCAATTGCTGGTGGCTTGCTACTCTTTTTTGTATCTACACAAACTCTCACGCTTTGGATTGGTTTGTTGGTGCTGTTTGCAGTCGTGGTGAGTGTTTTACCGTTTCGGGTTGAGCCTACGCCTTCGCGTATGACATGTGCTGGTTTCTTTTCTGGGTTGTTTGGTACCAGTTCTGCGATTGGAGGCCCTCCGATGGCGTTATTGTTGCAGCATCAAGAAGCGAATCAGTTACGCGGTAATTTATCGGCTTTTTTTGTTTTCAGTTCGATTATTTCACTAATAGTACAAATCCCAGTGGGCCTCTTCACATTGCATCATTTGGTCATTACTATTCCTCTATTACCTGCTGCGGCGCTTGGTTACTGGCTAGCAATGAAAACTACCCAGTCGTTACCAAAAGAAAAGATTCGGTTTGGGGCACTTATGTTGTGTTTTGTAAGTGGCTTTACCGCCGTCGTACAAGCGTTGAGCCAATAATGCCATCTGCATCATAAAGTCACTGCGGGATTGCATTCCTTTTTATGTATGGCGGACTTGTTTACTTACGCCAAATTGGTCGTTTAGATGGGCGATAGTTTTATGAATAACACTCGTTATGGCACTTTTATGGCAGCATTCTCCTTTGTGATCTGGGGATTGCTACCAATTTATTATCGTTATTTACCAAATGCTTCTATGGATGAGTTGCTAGCATGGCGAATCATTGGGTCTGTACCTGTCGGGTTTCTAATTGTACTTGGGATAACCCGTCGAGGGCTGAATTGGAAAGAAATCTGGCTTGATAAAAAATCCTTGTGGTACACGTTTGTGGCGAGCAGTTTGATGTGTATTTCTTGGAGTGCGTTCACTTGGGCTTTGACCCATCATCGGGTCATCGATGCCAGCTTAGGCTTCTTTATTGGACCATTAGTATCTGTTGCGCTGGGCGTATTTATTCTTGGGGATAGGCTATCAAAAGGCAAACTTATTGCAATCGTGTTGGCAACAATTGGTGTTATGTATCAAGTGATTCACTATGGTCAGCTACCCGTTATCGCACTAACGATGGGGTTGTTCTTTGCTTTGTATGGGTTGTACAAGAAGAAGATAAATTATGACTGGAGTACAACCTTGTTTGTTGAGGCGTTGTTACTGACTCCAGTTGCACTCGCATATTTGCTCTATAAACAATGGGCAACTGGTGAACTGGCTTCGGGCACAGATACCACAACATTGCTTTTGTATTTTGGCAGTGCACCTATCACACTTTTACCACTCGTATTTTATTCTATCGCAATACGTATAACTAATTTATCAACCGTCGGTCTAATGCAATACATCGAGCCAAGCTTGCAGTTTGTGTTGGCAGTTATGTTTTTTGGCGAGTTGTTTGACGAAGTGAAAGCGGTGACCTTTGCATTTATTTGGGTAGGGCTGTTGTTCACAATTTTTGAAAGTATTATCAAAGGGCATCGGCGCAAAAAGCTGGTCAAACACCCCTTATAGTGGTTTCAATATTCTCACATATTAGCTTCTTTATTCTTATGCCCTCCATTCGAGGGCATTTTTAATGTCATGAAGCATTGGCTTTCGTTTTTTTCCGAGTAGAAATCATAACTTGAGATTATTTGACGCATTATCATAGTGATACCGCTATAGTTATAGCCAAGTGACACGCTTATATAAGTGAAAACCAGATCAAGAAGGACGACATATGATCACAGCTCTGTATGCCAACATTCTCGCAATACTCATTATTTGGTTGGCTGTTCAAGTAATTAAGCAACGTCGCTTAAATCAAATTGCTTATGCCGATGGTGGGGTAGAGGCTCTACAAATTACTCGTAGTGCCCAGAGCAATGCGACAGAATATATCCCCATCACCCTAATTTTAATGGCACTTTTAGAATTCAATAGTGCTTACCCAACATGGATACATCTCACCGGTATTATTTTTGTAATTGGTCGAGTTATTCATGCTAAAGGCATATTGAAAAAAGACTTGAAAAAGCGCATTAGAGGGATGCAGGTGACATTTCTGGTGATACTTTCATTGGTTGTGTTAAATATGATTTACCTGCCATACGATAAGTTATGGTAAGTCTGCGACGTTACATTCCACCACCTTGGGTACTCGTTCTGATTGGATTAGTACTGAATATTGGCGCGATCATCGTTACTAGCTTAGTCCTTGATAAGTTGGGTAAACAGCACTCGCAGCTCGCAGAGCAAACAGCAGAAAACTTGTATTCCATCCAACTCGCATGGAACAGTGTGGAAACCCTAGAAAGGAAAAGAGAAGCTTTACTGCTGCATGTGCACATAAGTCAGAGCGTAGCGATACCTTTAGAGCTAGAAGAGGTATTAGCAGGGCATTTATCTTCTTGGGTTCTCAACGAGTCGGATGAAATAAAAATTGATCAACTTCCTCAACTAATGTCAAAGATAAATCAGGCACAAGCTTCGTATAGAGACCGCATCGATAATTACTACATTGAGAATGTAGAGCTCAATGAGGTAATGGCAAAGCAGGATGAAAAGATCGCTTGGTACAAGAATATCGGACTCTTCTTGCAAGTATTCGGACTTGCGTTAATCCTTGCACGCGACTTAGCTAGGAAGCAATAAAAGCAATAGCTAAAGATCAGATTTATTGCGAAATGCCAATGGTAGTTTGCAAATTGCAATTTATTCGGTGAGCAAACAGTAGCTATTGGTTAAGTTTTAATGAAAGTGATTAAATAACAACCTGTTTTTGTGCGCTGAAAAGTTGGCACGCCTCATGCTTTAGTATGAGTGACCCTTTCTAAGCCGAGGGTCACCTAGCCAACTGACGTTGTTAGTGAACCATCTTGTTCACAAATATATACAGCCAATCACGACTCCTTGTGGTTGGCTTTTTTTTATGCAGTCTAGAACTGTGCTTTAATCCAGATCATGCGATGGTCGGAAGATACATCCTTACCATCACCATACTTACCGATACGTGCATCGTTAAATAGTTTACGGCCTTCTTCATAAGACGCTGACCAGTACACACCAGAGTCTATTACATTCAAATTTGCTGAAGGCAAGGCATAGTCTACCCCTAAGCCAAACGTTGAAGTGACGCGATTCGGATATGGGTGAGTTGAACTGCGGTCAACAGCGTGTTCAGCTGCACCAAAGCTTGTTGGGTAAAGCTCACCATTCATCACGGTTTGATTAACCAATGGATCGTTGTGCAGCTCTTGCATTACAGAGCTAATACCGTCACCAGCCACTGGATCAAGGTTTTGATCACCCATCATTACGAATTTAGTGCCGTTCGTTAAGCCACCTGTTTTACCCGCATCGTCGTAAAAATAGTCTTTGCCTTGAATGTAATGATGCCAAAACTCCACTTCTGCTGCGTTTTGCGCTTTGTTTTTACCGGTGTCGAATACTGGTGGAGTAGGATGAGACATCAACAAGTGTACAACTTCCTCGCCATTGCGAGTTGGAATGATGATTGGCGCGTCGACGTGATTTTTCGAAGATAGACGCACTTGATCCCATTCTTCCGCTGAGTACCATTCATCACCACACTTCATGCCGTCTGGAATCTTTTGCGAACCGTCACAGATAGTAATGGTTGGAATTTTCGCACCTTCCATATCTTTCCATTTAAATGCTTGGAATGTACGTGTGTTTGCCGTGTCAATTTTATACTTAGACATAAGGGCAAATGCATATTGACCATGGTACATGCCAAAGCCCCATGCATCACCTGGCATTTGACCTGCGGTTCCGTTGTTGTCAAGATCAAACTCACTCAACAACCCTGTATTGGTTGAATAAGATTCAGCATAAGGGTATTCAATAGGCTCAAGGTTTGCTTCACCGCCCGCGCCATCGATACTTTGCGCGACAGACAAGTAGTTCTTCTGGAATCCTTCAATGGCTGCTTTGTTTTCACCTGTTCCATCGTTGTTGTATTCCGCCATCATGAGAACATCAGGACGATTCTTTTGAATGATTGCTGCAACGTTACGAATTTGAATGACTTTTTCCGCAGTGGTTTTGTCTTCGGCTGCGATTGAACCGTCTAAATAAGAGGTGACCAAAGCAGCTTGCTGCGTTGGTTCAATTTGCATTTCATCTACCAAAGTTTCGAAGGTAGCGCGGTCAAAAGAGAGGTTGTAAGTCGCTATTTTTACTTCTTTAGGCTGAACATTGACGTATTCAGTATCGTCATTACATCCAGATAGTAGAGCGGCGCCAACAAGGACAGCGATAGAGGTTTTGATTGCTTTCATGGGTACGTCATACCTTATAATTAATTCGGCTGAATATTAAAGTCATCAGTCATTGTTTTAAGCGATATTAGTCACACAAACGTTTTCATATTTACATGTTCAATTAGTTTTTGTGTGATTTGTGCAATAAATGCAACACTTTCAACACCAGAAGGTTATATGTAAATTGTTAAAAAACGGTGTCGTTATTGATGCGAAATAGAGAGCCCGCCACCGTTAAAAAGAAAAGCGTAGAATTTAAGCGTGCATGAGATGTTTGAGTTGTATGTTTATCGCCGTGTTTTATTTTTTATGTTCAAATTTCTGTATATAATAAGCAGTCAATCAGAAGTGAGGACGACCTCACCGCTCTATCTTTTCTCGGGGACGACCCCATCTCGTTGGGAAATGTGACATGGCTTGGGGAATTCTCTTCATTGCGGGCTTGTGTGAAATCGCATGGGCTGTCGGTCTTAAATATTCACAAGGGTTTACCAAATTCGGTGCTTCGGCATTCACTATTGTCTTTATGTTATTGAGCTTTTGGTTGCTTGGCATTGCGTTAAGAACCTTGCCTTTAGGCATTGCTTATGGCGTATGGGTAGGGATTGGCGCAATAGGCACGGCAGTCGTGAGTATTTATCTGTTCAATGAGCCAGCAACACTTATCAAAGCCTTAAGCTTGCTAATGATTGTCGCTGGTATCGCAGGGTTAAAAATATCAGCTTAACGTTAGGCTAAACACAAAACAGCCAGAGTCACTCTGGCTGTTTTTCTAAATGTCGTGTTTACGGTTCTAGGTAGGTATATCAAGCGTTGCGCTTAACAAAAGGTAACCGTAAGTGATGACCAAACGCATTAATTAATGCGCCTGTAACAATCAGACCGCCACCGACGTACGTCCAAATGATCGGAACCTCGCCAAAAAAAATGATGCCTAACAACACAGAAAATACGATCTGGATATACGAATAAGCGGAGGCTTTACCCGCTTGTTGAGTTTGCATCGCTTTGGTTAACCCCAATTGCCCAATTTGGGTAAAGACACCAACTAGAACCAACATGAAAGTCAGATATAGATCGGGCATTACAAAATCGTCGCCAATCAGTAAGAGTGAAGCGGGGAGAGCAACCAACGGGAAATAGAAAATGATCACTGAGCTGTCTTCTGTCTGACTCAGTTTTCTGACAATGACGTAGGCAATTGAGCTACCAAATGCGCCTAAGATCGCAATCATGACGCTAAACATTGGTAAAGCGCTATCTGAGCCTTGCCCAGTTTCTGGGCTTACCATGATATAGATGCCGAGTAAGCACAACGCAATACAAAGGAAAGTTGACGGCTGGATGCGCTCTTTCAAGAAAAATACGGCGAGTAGTGCAGTAAATACCGGATGAATATATTGGAATATCGTCGCTTCTGCCAAAGGTAAGGTGGTCACTGAATAATATACACACATCAGAGCCATCGTGCCCACAGCACCGCGTGCAAATAGTAATGGCTTATTATTGCCCCATACAGAAATTCGTTTTCGCTTTACATCGAAATAACTAATGATAAGTGAAACGAGCGCTCTTGCTGCAACGATTTCAAAAACGGGGATACCGTAGTTGCCGACGTGCTTTACTGTAGCCGACATCAGAGCAAAGCCGAACGCGGAAAGCACCATAAAGCGCACACCGATGGGAATCATAGTGTTGAATGAATTGGACATTTTACTGCTCATTTGTTGCGACAGATCTCACTTTAGCATACTTAGTTAGCGATTAAATCCTCTCAACTCAAACACTTCTGTCGACAAGATGAATAAACAGTAGAATACGTAGCAATTAATCTGCCTCTCTTCAGCGTAACAATAAAAACTCGATATTTAAGGAGCTTACATGATCCCGATAAAAGCAACGCATGTTTCAGGCGTTGTCATTTCAAAAATTGATGGCATAGAAAAAATGCTGTTACTCAAACGCGTAAAAGGTGGCTATTGGTGCCATGTTGCAGGTGGTATCGAAGCGGGTGAAGCCGGGTGGCAAACCATTTTAAGAGAGTTAAAAGAAGAGACACTAATTGACCAAGTTGAGTTACATACAGCAGACTTTCTAGAGCAGTTCTACGAAGCAAAAAATAACCGTATCATGGTTATCCCATGTTTTGTGCTATTTTGTCCGCCTAACCAATCAGTTGTTCTTAACGATGAGCATACAGAGTATCGCTGGTGTACGCTTGAAGAAGCTAAGCAGCTGGCTCCGTTTGCCAATCAGCATCACCTCTATGAACATGTATGGAAGCATTATGTAGATGTGGCATCACTAACGCCATTTACGCTGATCGATCAAAAGGGCTAAATGAACGGCAACGGCTTTGATTAGTTTTTATAGAGAGGTTTGTTCTCATAAAATGAAGCGTTAGGATTTGCGCTGAGCGTTCACAATAAAAAGGAATAACATCTATGGATGAAGTTACATGCCAAGAGACGTATCAAGGAAATCACTTACAGAAGCGTTTTTCCGTCTCGCAAAGGGTCTCAATTGAGCCCCTCAACACGAAACACGCGTCCGCTTTACTAGAGGTTGTGAACACTCACCGAGAGAGCCTTGAGGGCTATCTACCTTGGACGGATTCTGTCACGAATCATAGAGAGGCCGTGAACTACATTTCCCTGCGAGTGAACAGTAACGCGCTGGATTCCCACTGGTGTGCAATTTATTTTGATGAGCAGCTTACGGGTGTTATTGGCATTAAAGGTGTGGATTTACATACACGTGTTACTGAAATTGGCTACTGGCTTGCCAATAATGGGCGAGGCCATCGTGTGATTGATCAAGTACTCGCAGTATTGATCCCTTTTTTGAAGCAGAAAGGGCACGCACAATTCATTCAGTTCCATTGTATGGAAGATAACATCGCTAGCATCAATATTGCTGAGCGTGCAGGCGCCACATTAAAAGAATACGTTGATCATGAGTTTGATATGCTTGACCGCTCTCAACGACTAGGCATTTATGAACTACGTTTGATGTAGTATCCACCCCAGAGATATTTTAATCAGAGTTCGAACTCTAACTTCACGAGCGCTACAATAGTAACATTGTTGCGCTCGTGTTAACTTGGAGCGTCATTGGTAGAAACTAGGCTAGGAGAAGCATCATGAACGCAATCACAGAGGTTGAAGTAGATAACTTGTTACAGCAAAGCCTCGAACGCTTAAAAGCGGCATATGCAGCCGAGCCTTATCCTAGTTTGGATGAACGTAAACAGCGCCTCGTTTTGTTAAAAAAATCGCTGCTTGAGAACAAACAAGCTTTGGTTGAAGCGTTAAGTGACGATTTTGGCTATCGTTCAGAATTTGATACCGCCATGACCGACGTTTTGCCAACGGTCTCGCATATTAATTATACCCTCAAACGACTAAAAAAATGGTGCAAACCCAGCAAGCGCGAATCCGGCTTATTGCTCGCACCTTCTAAAGTCACCGTTCAGTATCAACCGTTAGGTGTCGTCGGGATCATTTCACCGTGGAACTTTCCTGTGATTTTGAGCCTTGCGCCTTTAGTGACAGCATTGGCTGCTGGCAACCGCGTGATGATGAAGCTCAGCGAATTTACGCCAAAAACCAATAAAGTCATCGTCGATATTTGCCGTGGGTTGTCTGAGTATGTCGAAGTTTTTGAGGGTGAAGCAGACGTCGCACAAGCATTCAGCCAACTGCCATTCGATCACCTTTTGTTCACGGGTTCTACGAGTGTTGGTCGCGCAGTGGCAAAAGCGGCAGCGGAAAACCTTACCCCGGTGACGTTAGAGTTGGGTGGAAAGTCCCCGGTGATCATTGCAAAAGATGCAGACATGAAGAAAGCCGTTGATGCTATCTTGTTTGGTAAATGCATTAATGCAGGCCAGATTTGTGTCGCGCCTGACTACGCGTTTGTACCGCAAGAACGTGTCGAAGAGTTCATTTCGTTATTCTTAAAACGTTTTGAAAAGCTCTATTTAAAATCCAACAAGAATCAAAAGCTGACCCATATTGTCAACCAACGACAATATGATCGTTTGACTGCGCTACTTGAGGATGCAAAAGCGCAAGGTGCTAACCTTCACACTGTTGAAGCGTCGCCCCAAGAGGAACGACTTCTGTATCCTCATTTGGTCACGGATGTGTCGCCGAATATGCGAATCATGCAAGAGGAGATCTTCGGGCCATTTCTACCTGTTAAGCCCTACAATGCCGTTGATGAAGCGATTGACTACATTAATCAGCGCCAAAGACCACTTGCGCTGTATGTTATGTCGGACGACAAATCGACCATCAAACATATTGTACGCAACACCCACAGTGGTGGCGTCGGCGTTAATGATACGGTTTTACATGTTGGCGCTGAAGATGCGCCTTTTGGTGGCGTTGGTGAATCGGGTATTGGGCATTATCACGGAGAGGAAGGATTCAGAACTTTTAGTCATGCGAAAACCATTCTTCACACACCGAAATGGTTGCCAAGAACGAGCGTATTAATGCGCCGTAGGGCTATGGCGATAAAAGCGATCCAAAAGATCTTTGTTCGATAATAATTATGATTTGATTGATAAAAAACCGCCCGAATAGGCGGTTTTTTGTTTCTATATGCTCTGAAACGCTGAGCACCAAAGTCCGAGAAACTTCCATCGCGTGCTACCAACAAAACAAAGAAAGGCTCTTGTTGAAAGAGCCTTGTTCAGGAAGTGTCGAGAGATCTTGGCAAGTTTAATGCAGAACTTCACTGCTGAATCTTAGATATCTACAGTCGTTCATCAGTTCTTTAAACGCCTTTCGGTCCAGCTTAATCAGAGTTTCATGATCGCCAGCTTCAAGGTAGACATGTTCCAAGTTTGCTAGTCTTTCATCGCAAACTGTCGACATGTGGTAAGGGCTACCAATCGGTGGAATAGCGCCGTGTTCACAATCGGTGAAGAGTCGGTAAACCATACGCTCTTTCACCAAGTGGAAGGTGGCATTAAATTCGTCGTTTAATCTCGACAAACTGATTTTGTTGTTGGCAGGTAAGACCGCCATCATATGACGCCCTTCATGATCCTCTAGAATCACACCTTTTGCGATATTCATTAAAGGCACACCTGCTGCAACACCACTTTGTAGCGAGCTATGACTGTGGCTGTGATTCACGGTTTGAAAGTGAATGTTATGCTCAGTCAAATATTCATCTAATCGGGTTGCAATCGTCATATAGCCTCCACGTGTATGAGACCCATAAAAAGTATAGGTTAGTCGGGCGACAATCGCGCATTTTACTCGGCGACACTGACGCTCTTTACGCTCCTGTTCTACGCTTATTGCAAGCCAGCGAGAAAGCATGGTTAACAATAATAAATAGGGGGCAACATGAGCAAGCCAATCATCGCTGATAACAAGCCGATCAAAGTAGAGTTGAAAGCTGGGCAAGAATATTACTTCTGCCGATGTGGGCGTTCTAAAAAACAACCTTACTGCGATGGGTCTCATTCGGGAACCGGCTTAAAGCCAATGAGCTTTAGTGCGGAAAAAGACGAAGATGCCTATCTCTGCCAATGTAAGCATACCGCCAATGCTCCTTTTTGTGATGGTACACACAAGCGATTTACCGCAGAGCAAGTCGGTAAAGAGGGACCGGAACAAAAGCGAGAGAAAAGAGACAAACCAACGGCGTCTGCTACTCAAGAAGAACCAACCCTCGAGTTTATCCACCAATTAGCGAGAGAAGGACTCTCTAAACTCGGTCATCATGGTCCGATGGCTGCAATGGGGGTTCCTAGGCATTTGCTACCACATTGGGATGCTATACAAATTATGGTGGCGCAAATGGCGACACAACCGTTGTTGGAAGACGTTCCTGTGTCTACCGAGTTGATTGTGGGACCAAACGCGCGTAAGCCGCTCAGACTCGCCATTCCTTTGTTGGTGTCGGACATGAGTTTTGGCGCACTTTCTGAAGAGGCGAAAATTGCACTAGCAAAAGGTGCAGAGTTGGCAGGGACTGGGATTTGCTCTGGTGAGGGTGGCATGTTACCGGAAGAACAAGCCGCTAATTCACGGTATTTCTATGAGCTTGCTAGTGCTCAATTTGGCTACGACGAATCTAAGCTTCTTAATGTTCAGGCGTTTCACTTTAAAGGTGGGCAAGGAGCAAAAACGGGCACGGGTGGTCATCTGCCTGCAAATAAAAATGTAGGTAAGATCTCTCAGGTGAGAGGCATCCCCGAAGGACAACCAGCGATATCACCACCAACGTTCAAAGATCTTCACACTACTCACGATTTCAGAAAGTTTGCTGACAGAGTTCGTGGCATCACAGGCGGTATTCCAATTGGATTTAAACTCAGTGCC
This sequence comes from Vibrio sp. OY15, assembly GCF_000742455.1. Lineage (NCBI taxonomy): Bacteria > Pseudomonadati > Pseudomonadota > Gammaproteobacteria > Vibrionales > Vibrionaceae > Vibrio > Vibrio sp. OY15. The sequence continues at coordinate 668,474 of NZ_JPIL01000009.1, forward strand.
AACCATATTGAGCAAGACATTCAGTTTGCGCTTGATGCTGGGGCTGATTATATCATCTTAGATGGTCGCGGTGGTGGCACGGGTGCGGCGCCAACTATGTTCCGTGATCATATTAGTGTGCCCACCATCCCTGCATTAGCTCGTGCACGTAAGTACTTAGATGAAAAAGGCGTAAGTGACCGCGTCACATTAATCATCACCGGTGGGTTGCGAGTTCCTACGGATTTTGTCAAAGCGTTGGCACTTGGAGCAGACGGAGTAGCGATAGCAAACAGTGCGATGCAATCGATCGGTTGTGTCGCGGCTCGCATCTGCAACACCAATAATTGCCCGGCAGGCATTGCGACACAAAATGCCGATTTGAGGCAGCGTCTCGACGTTGAAAAGTCATCCCAGCAACTGAAAAATTTCTTCGAATCCTCGGTCGAGCTCATGAAAGTCATGGCGAGGGCGTGTGGTCATCACGCTCTGAATGAATTTAGTCATCATGATTTAGCGACCTGGGATCACAACATGGCGAAGCTGTCTGGGATTAAGTATTCAGGTATGGACTTAAACTGATCTCTATCCATATTTTCTGCATATAGGTACATGTTTGATAACAATTATTTATTCGCTGAAATGTTTGAAATTTTGACTTGGCGTTAACTAAAAAAACAGTGTATGAACTACGCTGTTTGAGGTGGATATTCGATTTATTGAATAACAAAGAGTGGTTACCACAACCACGACACGAAGGAGCATTATATGAGCAAAGCAAACGGCGGTTCGGTAGGTAAATGTCCAGTTATGCATGGTGGGCAAACATCTACAGATAAGTCGGTGATGGATTGGTGGCCGAATGCCTTGAACTTAGACATCCTGCATCAACACGACTCCAAAACCAACCCATTTGGTCAGGACTTTAATTACAAAGAAGAACTGAAAAAGCTAGATGTCGAAGCACTTAAAAAAGATTTAAAAGATTTAATGACTGATAGCCAAGACTGGTGGCCTGCCGACTGGGGACACTACGGTGGTTTAATGATCCGAATGGCATGGCATGCAGCGGGCAGTTATCGTATTGCGGATGGCCGTGGCGGTGCTGCTACAGGCAACCAACGCTTTGCTCCTCTCAACTCTTGGCCAGATAACGCCAACCTCGATAAGGCTCGACGCCTTTTATGGCCAATCAAGAAAAAATATGGCAACAAACTAAGTTGGGCAGACCTGATTGTCCTTGCCGGTAACATGGCGTACGAATCCATGGGTTTTAAGACCTTTGGCTTTGCGTTTGGACGAGAGGACATCTGGCACCCAGAAAAAGACACTTACTGGGGCTCTGAGCAAGAATGGTTAGCCACAAGTGACGCTGATAACAGCCGCTACTCTGGTGAGCGAGATTTAGAAAACCCGCTTGCTGCGGTAATGATGGGTCTTATCTATGTGAACCCTGAAGGGGTAGACGGTAACCCAGATCCTCTCAAAACAGCACATGACATGCGAGTGACCTTTGCGCGAATGGCAATGAACGATGAAGAAACCGTCGCGCTCACAGCTGGTGGTCACACGGTGGGTAAGTGTCATGGTAATGGTGATGCCGCAAACCTTGGCCCAGAGCCCGAAGCAGCAGACGTTCATGAGCAAGGTCTTGGCTGGATTAACCACAAAACACGTGGTATTGGCCGTGACACGGTAACGAGTGGCATTGAAGGTGCTTGGACAACACACCCTACACAATGGGACTACGGATACTTCCACCTACTATTTAAGTATGACTGGGAACTGAAAAAGAGCCCAGCCGGCGCATGGCAATGGGAGCCAATCGACATTGAAGAACAAGACAAGCCTGTCGATGTTGAAGACGGTTCTAAGCGCTACAATCCAATCATGACCGACGCCGATATGGCGCTCAAAATGGACCCTGAATATCGTAAGATTGCAGAAAAGTTCCAAAATGACCCTGCGTACTTTGATGACGTTTTTGCTCGTGCCTGGTTTAAGTTGACACACCGCGATCTAGGACCAAAATCATGTTATTTCGGCCCTGATGTGCCAAGCGAAGATCTTATTTGGCAAGACCCAACGCCCGCAGGTAAGACAGACTACGATGTTGATTTAGTAAAAACAAAAATCGAAGCAAGTGGCCTATCCATTAGTGAGTTAGTAAGTACGGCGTGGGATAGTGCGCGTACTTACCGTGGCTCTGACCGCCGAGGCGGTGCAAATGGCGCGAGAATTCGCTTGGCTCCGCAAAAAGATTGGCAAGGGAACGAACCTGAACGTCTAAGACGTGTTCTTGCGGTGTTAGAAAAAATAGCAGCAGAAGAGGGCTGTAGTGTTGCAGATGCTATCGTGCTTGCTGGTAACGTAGGTATTGAACTGGCTGCGCGTGCCGCAGGTCATGATGTTTCCGTACCATTCGCGCCAGGCCGAGGTGATGCCACCCAAGAGATGACGGATGTGGAATCGTTCGAAGTACTTGAGCCTGTTGCTGACGGTTTCCGAAATTGGTTGAAGAAAGACTACGCGGTTAAGCCAGAAGAGCTTTTATTAGATCGTGCTCAGCTTATGGGGCTAACGGCGCCAGAAATGACGGTACTTATCGGTGGTATGCGCGTTCTAGGCAGTAACTACGGCGGTGGAAAAGAGGGCGTATTTACTGACCGAGTAGGCACTTTGTCGAATGATTTCTTCGTGAACCTTACTGACATGGCATATACGTGGAAACCAGTGAGTGCTAATCAATATGAAATCCGTGATCGTAAAACCGATGCTGTGAAGTGGACGGCTACTCGAGTGGATCTTGTCTTTGGTTCAAACTCGATCCTGCGTTCGTATGCGGAAGTGTATGCGCAAGATGATAATCAGGAAAAATTCATCCATGACTTCATCGCCGCATGGACGAAAGTCATGAACGCGGATCGTTTTGACTTGCAATAAGTGAAACGATGCCCGTCGGTAAATGGGTTGATGAATAAGTAAGAGAGGCGGGCGAAAAGCTCGCCTTTTTCTTTACCTATCTTTTTACTTTGATTGTTACTTTGATTGAAAGTTAAGCTCATTTGAACCATAATAACTGGACCATATGAACCATAGGAGCTTGATATGGCAACTGCAGCATTAAAAAGCTTCAAACCGAAACAACCTCATAAAGCCAATTTCTGGTTTATGTTGGGTATTGAAGACGCTGAAACAGGTCGCACTGATGCGGTTCACAAAGGCTTTGAGCCAAAGGTGTATCGCAATATTGTTGAGCGTGTGAAGCTTTCTCAGAGTGAGTTTCAAAACGTCACATTGATACCTGTTAGCACGATCAAGCGTCGTCTAAAAAACGATGAGCGCTTCAATACGCAAGAAAGTGATGCAATCTATCGATTAGCGATGTTATTGAAACTCGCGACAGAACTGTTTGACGACGAAGAGCGCGCGTTAAAATGGATGAGAGAGAATGTGTACGGCTTAGGTGGAAAACGTCCACTTGATATGGTCTCGACCACGGTGGATTTTGAAATCGTAAAAGATTTGATCGGCCGTTTAGAGCACGGGGTATTCTCGTAATATGAAGCTCTATCGTCTCACACAAAAGAAATTTGCTGACACGCCATTCAGCCCCGTTGGCGCAAAGTTGTTTGGAGGGCGATGGAACTCAAAAGGAACCGAAGCCCTCTACTTCTCTGAATCGGAATCCCTTTGCTCGTTGGAAGTATTTGTTCACGTAAACAACGATCCTGCTATCACCAAACTTTACGATTTATATCGTATTGAAATGCCAGAATACCTCATCGCCACCTTAGATGAAGAAGATCTCCCTGTGACGTGGCGAGCAATACCGGCGAGCGAGTCTACGCAGTACATTGGTGATCAGTTTCTCAATGATCCTCATCCAGAGTTTGCCGCGCTGCAAGTGCCTTCAACGATTTCACCTCGTGATAAAAACTACGTGGTGAATCCAAATCATCCCAAAATGAAAGAGATCATCAAGAAAGCCGAAAAGCTCGATTTCGCGTTTGATCCGCGCATTTTCAAATAGACGCCTAGCTTTGTCTTGCTTTAAAGCATTCAGCGCTTACCTGAGATAAGCGCTGAAGCATAAAAGTTTATTTCCTTGGTTATTGTCGATCGTAAGTGAACTGTTGCGCTTCATTTGTAGTGTTGAGGTAATGCCCAAGCACCAACTCAGCACCTTTGTAAGATAAATGGCTGTCATCCGTATACATCGCATTGTTTGCTCCAACTCTCATTCGACATACGCCATTTCTGCAAATGGCATCGGTCAAGTCGACAAACTCAACGTGCTCAAATTGCTCAAAGTAGTTCACTAACTTCGCCACGTTTTGAGGGTGATGTTGTTTGGGAGAAAAGTCGCAGGCAGACTCTTCTGTCTCGCCAAACAAACGCGCTTTCCAAAGGCATTCTCCTACCGCAAACGGTGCAGAAGGGGTTGGACCGAAAACGACCACTTCCTTTCCTTTCAGTTCATTCAATAATTTGGTTAATGATGCTTCATAATCGGCTTGTGAAAGCTCTTTATTGAAATTAGAAGAGATAACAACGCGACGAATGGAAGGGGTACTTAGAATTGTATCGACAGCCTCATTGAAGAACTGTCGGCAAGAAATTGAGCCAGCAGCTTCTAGGATGTCGACATAACCGACCGCACAGGAATCTTGAGTAAGTTGCACCACGCCAGTTGGTGTTACTTCGGATAGACGCTTCACGTAAACCATGCTGTGACTATTGCCTAACACAGCGATGGCGGGCTGCGGCGCAGACGAGCACACATCGTTAACGTTGGTGTTGCCGTTGCAATCTAAACCATAACCGTTGTTAACGCGCATGGCCTCGAAAAATGCGCTTCTTTCTGGAAAACCACCGTTTTGATGACCGATAACGCCGAGCGTTAGCAAGGGCAACGTCAACAACACAATAACCGCGGACACAGTGCGCATGCTCATGGCTTTTCGGCTACGGAACGGCTTTTCAATAAAGCGCCAAGTGAAGTAAGAAAGTACAAAAAGAGTGACAACGTAAAGTGGGATATTGATGTCTTGTGTTGTGTCCAACACGTAGCGGTAAAAGACAAATAATGGAATGTGCCACAAGTATAAGCTGTAGCTGATTAAGCCGACGAACACGACCCACTTTAGGCTCAGTAATCTACCGCAGACATTGTCTTTAGAGGCAAACAAAATCACCAACGCGCTACCGATGACCGGCACCAGCAGCGTAATGCCCGCGCCATCTTGCGATTTTTCAAACAAAAGCGCGGAAGCCAATATCAAAACGATGCCAATGGTTGCTAGAGTATCGTTAGATTGAACTTGGACTTTTCTCATCACTAATGCGAGTAATGAACCGCTTGCCAGTTCCCAAGCGCGAGAGAAGATCATGTAGAAGGCGAAATCAGGGTCGTTGCTCGCGTAGACAATAGTCATCAAACTCAGCACAAATACCGTGATAAAAAAAGTCAGGTAAAACGCGTTTTTACCACGAGCGAGTAGCATGAGTAGCAAAGGAGTGACAATGTAGTACTGTTCTTCAACGCCCAAGCTCCATGTGTGGAACAGCGGGTTGGCTTGATCTTCTAAACCGAAGTAATTGTGGCCTTTTAAATACAGAAGAATGTTGGATGCGGAAAGAATGGAAGACACTGCAAATTGACCAACGTCTTTGTGTGCTTGCGGCAAAAATAGCCACCAAGACATCAAATAGCTGACGGCGATCACCACTAGTAAGAGGGGGAGTATGCGACGAATGCGTCGCTCATAAAAATCACCAAGGCTGAACTTCTGGTTTTCTAAGTCGTTAATCACGATGATAGTGATCAAATAGCCGCTGATCACAAAGAACACGTCGACGCCAATAAAGCCACCAGCGAATTGCTCAACTCCTGCATGAAACAAAATCACCAACGTGACAGCAATCGCCCTTAATCCGTCTACTTCTGCTCTGTAAGTCATATCGTGTTGCTCCAACATTCCGTTTAATGAAGTAGAGCAAGATATGAACCAGAAATAATGTTTATTTAAATCAGTGCCTTAAAGTGATTGTCAAAATGAAAATGCTAGGTGGGTTAACGAATTCCCAAATTGAATTTCAATATGGAAAACCCATAAAGAATGATCTTAAGAAGCGCTAAATCAAAGAACGTAAAGCGCGAGGCACTTAGACTCCATTGAAAATGATTACGCTAAAGAAACGATGACAGAGAATACGATTCAGGAAAAAATTGCCAGCTTTACTTGTATCGAAGAGGCTTTGAATTACTTCGACATCGAGTTTGATAGCCGATTTATCGAAAACAATCGAACCGAGTTGGTTAAGAGGTTTCACGGCTACTTAATCCTCACTAAACCGGATGATTGGTTTTCAGGTCGTCGTGCTTTAAAGAATGCTTACTGTAAAGTACAACGCAGTTTGCTCAGTAAAAAGACGCGCTCTGCGTGTCGAGGTTGTACATCTTGTCAAAGACGTTAATTCTGATGGCTTGCCTAAAAAGAACCCTGCATCTTGGCGTTACAGGGGGAAGAGCAAGGTTCTTTTGGTTTCGCTATTGGTTTGTCGCGAGTTGCGAATCAGCTTTACGTAGATGAATTAACCCGCGTGGTACGCAGGGTAGTCCACTAAGCCTTTTTCACCGCCGCCGAACAATGTGGCAGGGTCATGTTCTGCCAGCGGATAGCCATGCTTGATGCGGCTTGGTAAGTCTGGGTTTGCAACAAACGGACGGCCAAAGCCAATCATGTCGGCTAAACCACTTTCAATCGCGTGTTGCGCCTTTTCTGCGTTGTAACGACCGGCATAGATCAGTGTGCCTTTATACGCCTCACGAACTGCGGTTTTAAAGTCGTGCGGAGTGTCTGGCGCGTCGTCCCAATCCACTTCTGCAATGTGAATGTAAACCACATTGAGTTTATCAAGCAGCGCTGCAGCGGCGGTGTAGGTTTCGACTGGCGTACTATCAACGGTGCCATTTAACGAAGTGAATGGTGCAAGACGAACACCAACACGCTCTGCGCCAATAGCTTGCGTCATCGCCTCTACCACTTCACTAAGAAAACGCAGACGGTTTTCAATGGAGCCACCGTACTCATCGGTGCGGTTATTCGCTTCAGAATCGATAAACTGGTTAACCAAGTAGCCATTCGCTGCATGAAGCTCGATACCATCGAATCCGGCTTCTATCGCGTTTAGTGCGGCTTGGCGGTACTCTTCAATAACGTTCTTGATGTCTTGTTTGGTCATTTCACGTGGCTCAACCACGTCGACAAAACCCGGTTCGTCTGTGCCGTTATCGACAAATACTTTCACGTTTTCTGCTTTTAGCGCAGAAGAAGAAATAGGTTGCTCACCGCCAATGTTATCAGGGTGAGTCACACGTCCAACGTGCCACAATTGCGCGAAGATAACGCCGCCTTTCTCGTGCACCGCATTAGTTACCTTTTTCCAACCAGCAATTTGCTCTGGGCTGTAAATGCCTGGTGTCCATGCATAGCCTTGACCCATTGGCGAAATTTGTGTGCCTTCAGCAACGATTAGGCCCGCTTCAGCACGTTGAGCATAGTATGTCGCCATCATGTAGTTAGCGATATTACCTGGTTGAGAAGCACGAGAGCGCGTCATCGGAGGCATAACGATACGGTTTTTTAATGAGAGAGAGCCAAGTTGAATGGGTTGAAATAATGCGTCTGTCATAGGAAACCTCGTTATTTGTGAGTTTGGATGAGTTCGATTTGGTAACCATCGGGATCTTTAATGAACGCGATGTGAGTTTCTCCGCCTTTCATTGGACCTGGCTCGCGAGTAACGTTGCCACCAAGCGCTTTAATTTTTTCGCAAGCGGCGTAAATATCTTCAGACCCCAGTGCCATGTGTCCGAATGCGTTACCCAAGTCGTAACTGTCGGTATCCCAGTTATAAGTTAGCTCGATGGTCGCGCCATCTGGTTGATCAGGGTTACCAACAAACACCAGTGAGTAACGGTATTCTTGGTTTTCAAAACGATCCAAAACACTCATTCCCAGAACTTTTGTATAAAATTCGATAGATTTGTCTAGGTCAGCTACACGGATCATCGTGTGGAGAAGCTTCATAAGTCGCCTTTTCATAACGTTGCGTAATCACTATGCAAACCATATCGCCACTCTAAATAAACTGGAAATTATCGTTAATTATTAAAATGATTATTTAGTGTTATGAAAAGCGAGGTTGCTGGCCCTGCAACATGCAAACAAAGATTACTCGCCGTTTCTTTTTAATTGTTGGCATATGCTAATTTCTCTTTTGAGAAACCGAGTAACTATCATGTCTACAAACAGCTATTGTCATTACACTCACGAATCTCATCATCAATGTGCGGTTTGTTCTTCAATTAATGTGAATCCGAACTCTTTGGCCGTGAACTACCAATACCTAGCCGATGGTTCTGTTGTCGGAGAGTTTCACGTTTTACCGCGTCATCAAGGTTACACAGACCTGTTGCATGGTGGTATTGCCAGTTCGCTTCTCGATGGTGCAATGACGCATTGTTTGTTATCTAGAGACATTCAAGCCCTTACGGCGCAGTTGGATGTGCGCTACCATGCACCTATTCAGTTAGATGATCGAGTCACGATTACTGCACACTGTGAAGGTGAACGACGCGGTATATATCAACTGGTGGCTCAATTGCGGGTCGAAAGCGAAGTTAGAGTGACGGCTAAAGGGAAGTTTATTCGTCCTAAAAAGGCATAAATAAAAACGTGTTCTACGGAGAGGCAATGAAGAAATTTGATGAGCTGTATGCAATTGCGACGAGAAAATCTCAATATGACCAAACCAACACTTGGTTTAAAGGCGTAGAGACTTATCTGGAGGCCATTGGCAAAGAAGTTGATGAAGTCCGCGAAGAGATTCGTGAGGATCGCCTTTGTCATTTGGAAGACGAGTTAGGCGATGTGTTGTGGAACTATCTTAACGTATTAAAAGCGCTGGAAAGAGAAAAGGGCATAGATCCTGAGAAAGTACTCGAAAGAGCCTGCAACAAATACGATCAGCGTGTATCTGCGATTGAGTCGGGACGCAGTTGGGATGAGATAAAACAGCAGCAGAAACAAGCCTTGAACGCAGAGCATGAAGCCGCGCAGTTAGAAGATGTAAAGAGCCAATAACTGCGCTTGGTATTGAAAGGGTTGGTTAATAGGGAATACCTAGTCAGCCCTTGGAACTGTTGACCAACAGTAGGTCACAAGGTGGTTGATCAAGTAACGTGTCTACAGTGCTGCCAGACCAAAATTGAGATGACATGCTTCGTTTACATGCCCCCATAATCAAAATCGCTGCTTGTGATTGCTTAACTGCTTTTGGTAACGCCGTTTCAGGGTTTCCTTCCGGTAATAGTAATGGAACTCGCGTTAACTTTTGCGCACTAATAAAATCTGTAATGCCTGCTTTTTGATTGCTTAATATCTCTGCACGATAGCGAGAGAGGTATGGTGCGACGTATCGGCAGTAAACGAGCGTCATTTTCCCGCTTAAGGTTTGTTCTAATTTTGAGCCTCGCGAGACGATGGCTTTATCTACTATCGACTTTTCATCCCCTCGATGAAGTGGGTCGATTGCACAAAGCATGTTGGCGTGAGAAGGCCATGACCGCTCACTCAGTAGCAACAAGTCGCAATCTTGTTGTGCTAGTTCTGTGAGCATCGTTTGAATCTCGTGTTTGTTAAAGTGTCCCACGAGCAGTAAGTCAGTGTGGTCAACAAGTCGTTTCGCAACTTGCTCAACCCAATGGCTCCCTTTGAAATGCTCGTAAGAGAGCGTTGGTGTTTCAAGCTCTTCTTCTTCACAAAGTTCGACAATTAATGCGTTGAACTTTAAGGTCCAAGCTTCAAACTCAGCTTGTCTTTTTTCTATATGGTCAGAGTTGAAACTGAGAAAATGAGCGAATGCGTGATCTTCACTTCGGCGATGGTCTTCCACTAAAACCACAATAGGCTGAGCCAACGCTGTCGAAAATTGAATCACTTTACGAAGCACCTTACGACTTGGTAAGGCGGCCTGCTGAGTCAGAAAAAATACAGGTGCCATTGATTACTCCATTATCAAACAAGGCGAATGAGCCTGACACACATTCAAGTCTATACCATGAACTGATGCAGAGGCGTTTTGTTTCTGCGAGCGAAATATAAATTCCGCAATTAAGTCAACTATCGCCTAGAATTTTAACATCAAGAATTCATGCCTTCGGATAGCACATATCGTCAATGCGGCGAATGTGGTAGTGAAAGCTATAGGTAAAAGTAATGATAGATTCCAACCAATTGCAAATTAACCGCAAAGTGCCACATTTGCTTGCTGAGATCATTAAAGCGATAGAATCGACCGAAGACTTGAGCTTTTTGAAAGACTATCAAGAAGCACAGATTGCGAACATTTTGGAATCGGTCAACATTGCTTACCGTAAGCGTGTCATAGAAGCAGTGCCGCCTGAGAAGTATTGGACGGTACTAAATTTGCTCCGATACGACACCGCCAAGCACATTCATCAATCACTCAATAAAGACTTACAACATGAACGCTTGGCGTACATAACGGATTCTGAACTGATCATCTTTGCGGACTTTCTACCGACCGAATTTGTAGATGAATACCTTATTGATCAAAGTGAAGAGTCTGTCGCGCATATCCAACAAGCATTGTCGTATGAAGACAACAAAGTTGGACGTTATGCCGAGCCTCACTTTCTGGTCGCAAACCCTAAAAACAGCGTAGGAGGCATCAAAACCGAGCTGCTAAAACGTGGGCAAAGTCCAGTGCGGTTGATTATTGTGCGTGATGCAAGTGGTGTGATTGGTACGATAGAGCCGCAAACCCTGTTGCTGCACGAAAATCATATCAAACTTACCGACTTGACCGTAGTTACGCCAATTCTAGAAGATATTCAAACGATTCAAAGCGTCAGCAAACAAGTCTCGATTGATGGTGGAGCACATTGGTTTCCTATCATGGCTGGTGGCAAAATTATGGGCGTCTTGTCGATGGCGACCATCGCGATTACGTTGCGCGAACTCAGCCTACAAGCTGTAGTGGCAGAAAACGTACGAAGCGAAGAAGATTTGTTCACACCATTAAGCGTGGCGACAAGGTTAAGAGCACTTTGGCTAGTGATTAACTTGCTGACCGCTTTCGTAGCCTCCGCCATCATTGGGCTTTTTGATAATGTGGTCGAGCAAGTCGTTGCGCTTGCGATCTTAATGCCTGTCGTGGCGAGCATGGGCGGCATCGCGGGTAGCCAAACCTTAGCGGTGGCCATTCGAGGTATCGCACTAAACCACTTGCACCAAAGTAACTTGAAGCTATTGGTGAATAAGGAATTAAAAATCGCCACCATTAATGGTTTAATTATGGGATTGGTGATCGCGGGTGTCGTTTACATGGTGTTTGACTCTTGGCCATTGGCACTTATTATTTGCTGTGCCATTTTCCTCAATAGTTTGGCGGCCGCGGCATCGGGTACGTTGATACCATTCACGTTGAAGAAGTTTAACATTGACCCCGCCGTGGCTGGCTCGGTAGTATTGACGACCGTTACCGACGTCGTCGGTTTCTTTGCGTTCTTAGGCTTAGGTGCCATTTTCTTGATATAGATATCCAATTGACGCGTTAACCAGCAGGACCAATCGCACCATTTCCCAACCCAGTATTTTGGGCGAGCTTGCTTCGCTCAGCATTCCTCCGTTTTCCATAACCGCTGAACACGCCGTTTAAGCTTTCATTTCATCAATATTTTTCACTGCTCATTTCTACCCCAAAACTTTCCATTGCCGATCTCGCTTAACGCTGGTGTGCCAAATGCCATGCCAATTTCAAACGCCAGATGATGCCAATTTTCTTGGCTGTACACGCATTACTTCACTCAAACAAAAAAATAAGGAAACAATTTTGAATAAACTCATCGTATTCACTGGTGGTCCCGGTGCAGGAAAAACCTCGGTTATCGAACAACTAAAAACACAAGGCTTTATCTGAGCGCCAGAAACCGGCCGTCAAATAATACAAACGCAGGTTGCCAATCACGGTTCAGCATTACCTTGGAATGACAAACAAGCTTTTCGAGACGAAATGATGAAGGCAGAAGTGAGCAATTACCGAGCTTTCAATGCCCACCAAGGGGACGTGTTTTTTGATCGCAGTATTGTGGACGTATATGGCTACAGTAAGTTGGAACAACTTCCAGTCTCGCATGAGCTCATCACGCATTGCCAGATGCTTCGTTATCATTCTCAAGTATTCATTTTTCCACCTTGGGCATCGATATTCAGCAACGACGAAGAGCGAAAGCAAGGTTTTTCTGAAGCGGTGGCTACGTATCAACAGATGGCTAGCGCTTATCACAAATTTGGTTATCAATTGATCGAAGTGCCCAAAATGTCAGTCGAAGACAGAGTAGCGTTTATTCGCGGCTCAATCATCGAATAAGGCTGAAAGATGATTGATGCAAACAAATGCGTAAGGCGATTGTGACCACGACGACAATATGCGTAAAGGGAGTTATTTATACTGGATAAAGTTCAATAACTTAATTGAGTGTTATGTCTTTTAAATATCTTACCTTATTACTCGCAACGACGAGCATGAGCAGCTTTGCTGATGTAGGCCTGCCTTCGGGGGATGATTGGTTAAACCATGTGACGAATGGCCTAGCCCCATATTGGATGATGGAAAGCGCGCATGGACAACCTGCGGGGAATTTTCCGACTTTTCGTTGTGATAACGGTGTCATTCTCGACCCACAAAAGCCGTGTGAAGAATTAAACAAAGGGTGGATTAGCCCGCACTTCGATCGAGAATACACCCGCATGAAATCGCGCCAAACTTACGCTTATGGCGTACTTTTTCATCTTACGGGTGACAAGCAAGCATTAGAGCTGGCAAAGAAAGGGGCTTATTACCTGATTGATCATCTACAAGATGAGAAAAACGGCGGCTTCGTGAGCTTTACGCGTAGTGGAAAACCGGGGATGGAGTGGCAACAACGAACTTCTCAAGACCAAGCTTACGCCTTGGTGGGTTTGGCGATGTACTACTACTTAACGCAAGATCCAAAGGTTGAACAAGCACTTATCGACCAGCAAGCGTTTATATTTAAACAATACCGACGAAGCGATGATCGCGGTCTGGCGTGGGTTTTGAAAGATGGTGATGGGGAAAGTGAGAAGCAGCAAGAGTTAGTCGCTCAACTTGACCAAATTAATGGCTACCTGTTGTTAACGGCGCCACTTTTACCAGAACCAGCGCAAGCCAAGTGGAAGCAAGATCTGCAATGGCTGATGCAAGTGATGCTAGATAACTACCATTCCGTCAAAGAGCAGCGTTTTTATGGCGCGATACACCACAAAGCGGTAATGATGCCAGATGCGAAACACAATGATTTTGGACACACCATCAAAGCGTATTGGATGACGTATCTCACTGGTCAGTTGTTGGAGAATTCCAATTGGACAGAGTTTGGTTTCAAAGGAATGAAACACACGCTTAAACAAGCGCAATACCAGCAAAACTTTGAGCAAGTCAAAGCGCTTTTCTCACCAGAATGGCAGAGTAAATGGACGCAAGAGAGCATTCCTGCTTGGCAATCAAGATCATACAAGCACTATAGCTCGTCTTGGGAATGGGCAGAGCTCGATCAAGCGGCAATGACAGTTTCCCTTGTTGATGGTTCGATGAAAGAAACGCTTCAATACACGTTACCCACTTTTATGGATGCATGGGTGGATCATCAATATGGAGGCGTCGGTCTAAGCCCTAAATCAACCAAAGCGTTCCATTGGGGAAATGGTTACCACCAGTTTGAACATGCGTTGGTCGGGTATTTGTACGCGCAACAAATGGCAAAACAGCCTGCCAAGCTTTACTACGCGCGACCAGCAGAGAATAAAATGCCACTTAATCCATATTACTTTAGCGCAGACGTAAAATCGTTGTCGTCACAAAGTGATGGAGTCACCACCGCGACATTCACCAATATTCGACCTTAGGTTGGTCGATGGTGATGTGTTAATTAAAGTCCGCGTAAAAGCCAAAGCAAAATTGTAGCAGTAATATCAATAAAGGCTAACCAACTGGTTAGCCTTTATTTTTAATAATCTTACATGTAATGGTGACAACACATATAGTTAACGAATGTTTATTTGTAATGACCGCTGAGTGTTTCTAACAAATATCTAACTATAAATTAACTTTCATTGATTAGGGTATATCTCACAACTAGGACAACTTAGAGCTTGGAACTTTATGCAATCCTGTTCATAATAATGGTTTTGAGAGAATCATTATGTACATTTCTATACTAACGCACGAGAGAGATACGCCGTTATCAATCAACTACATTAATTACATGTATCCAGCTGACAAACTATTTAGCTCTTGTGTCGAACTAAGAAGCAAATTAGATAATGAGAAAATTCCCGTTAATACCATAAAAGATACTTCTCTTGCGGGACCATTACGTAAGCTTCCAAATGATATTACAGGTGAGAAAAGGTTACAAAAGCTTAAGGAACAGATAGATCGCAACATGGCGGTTAAGTCTGGTATGTTAACCGATCGAATGCACTGGAAAAACAAAGCTGTTATTCCTTCACGTAAATTTTCGTCTCTAGCTCCAATACAGTCGTCAACTCTAGCTTCTACTGCAATGAAAGCAAATAGTGGAAGGGCCATGGCCTTAGGGATGGTATTACAGAAAGGCAGAGCTATGCTTCTCTTTGATATTATCCGACAAAACGTTAGAGTACTAGCTAATCGAGTACACAATGCAAATCTAGAATCATCTGGCTGCATTTTGATTGTTAATGTGAAGTATTTGAAAGTCGAAAGGGAATATGGGAAAGCTCCTCAACTATCTAGAGTTTCATTAGCAAGTATAATTCCTCAAGAAGACAAGTATAACTTTGATTCGAGTGCTTATGTTCGTGGTCAAATTGCCAATATGTGTGAAGCTAGTGCTAAAGCTCCGATCAATACAAAGTTTCAAATTGTAAGCGGTCAGTATGACGATTCATACTCGACAGCAGTCTTGTTTATCAAATGCACATGGGAATAACATGAGAATTGTTAACGTTTTATTAGTAGTGCTCCTTGTTACGGCATGTAACGATACTACGTCAAAGTTTGAGGCAACTAAAACGACAGAAAGCCTCCTAACTAAGAACCGAGAAGCTCCAGAGCAGTTGTACAGCGAAGCAAATAAATTTTATGAACAAGGTGATGTGCAAGGAGCAAAGTCTTTATTGATCAAAGCTATCGAAGTGGATGATGTTCATAGTAAAGAGCTTTTAGGGATAATCCTTCTGAAAGAGCCAAAAGTCATGGATGTTAAGCGGGGCTTTTCTTTAATCTCAGAGGCTGCTGATGATGGGTTGGCGAGTGCACAATTTTATTTAGGATCATGTTTGTATGATGATGGCTGTGGTTTACCTGAAAATAAGGTGCTTTCAGCCTATTACTTGACGCAAGCGTTAAATAATGGTGAAGGTGGTGCACAAATGCTACTTGGATTTCTAGATGAAGAAATAGGTGACACTGCGATTGATCAAAAAACATATGCGGTAGAGCTGAATCGCTATATAGAACAGCTCAATTAATATTGCGGCTTAATGTTTTATAGGGTTTTAATCGAACCTCAAACAGAGAGTGCTGGACTTCTACAAAGCAGTAGAAGCCACAGCGAAGCTGCAACAATAATCGAGTGTGTAATAGAAAATAAAAAGCCGTCAGAACCACTGGTTTTGACGGCTTTTTATTCTATGACAGGTAGAGACTTCAATTTTCAGCGTGATAGGTCCATGAAAACTTAAGTGAGATTCCAATCACGTCGCATGATCTCACTAGTGTCATTGGAAATAAATGAATTGTTTCTGATACATAGAACGTATTAACATGGTTGCACTGGGCCCTTATGAGTAAATTCATTGAATATACCATTTGAGAGAGAGGGTTTAATTTTAAAAATAACAGTTAGTTGGAATCTAGGTTAAATGAAAATAAAACTATTTAAAAAGCTACAAGTTGTATTTCTTGTGGTGTTGTTTCTCTAGGTTGTCCAAGCGGAAGCATGATCTAAAACGCTTATTTTATTCAAATAAATGGAAAGAAATGAAAGTGGAATTAAAAAATAACTATTCAGAATCAGAAATAAACCAGCCACCATCGGTACTTCTTGTTACGTCTCTGTTGTGTCTGGCGTCCGTTTGTTGGGCTGCATTGCTGTTGGCCATTGAATATATTGTTGGGATAGAAATGAGTGGTACAGGCTTTCTTAGCACGTTAATCCCAGCCATGAGTGTTGGTTATTACTTCGGCTACAAGACTGGAGATGTAATGCCATCAAAAACAAGATGGTATGCTGTTTTACTGTGGACTTTAGCAAGTTTGGTAGTGTTCTCTCTTATCTTAATGTCGTTAGATATTTCTCCGTTTTATTTATTATCTGAGCTCGGTGGGGTAAGTATTTTTATTGCTATCATAATGCTAATAACGATTGGCATCGCCTACTTAATTTTAAAAAGTGGTGAGAAAATGGCGATTAGAGTATTACTCAAAGCCAAGGAAAGTCAGTAGATAAAATACAACAAACGATTCAATTAGGATCATGACAAGACGCCAGCCATAATGTGCTGGCGTTTTAGTTTCCTGTTTGTAGGATTTTTTGTCTAAAAGGCAAACCCATTGATTGTGTTGTAGTTTGAGTTAATGGTTTATGCCTTGTGCGCAAGATAGCTTAGCAGGTTTATGTATCGAGAAACGTGTGTATAATTCGCCACGAATTACGATTTATAGATATGAAAGGTAAGTATGGCAGTCCTCGAAATTCTCTCCATTCCAGACCCAAGGCTTAAAGTAAAAGCAGAAAAAGTCACTGATGTATCGACACTACAAACGCTGATAGACGATATGCTAGAAACACTTTACGCAACGGGCAATGGTATCGGTTTAGCTTCAACCCAAGTAGGCAGAAAAGAGGCGGTTGTTGTCATCGATATCTCTGACGAACGCAATGACCCTTTAATCTTGGTTAACCCAGAAGTGGTGAGCGGAGAAAACAAAGCACTTGGTCAAGAGGGATGTCTCTCTGTTCCTGAGTACTACGCAGATGTAGAGCGTTACACGTCAGTTGTTGTTTCTGCACTAGACCGTGATGGCAACCCGATTACAATCGAGAGCGATGAGTTCTTGGCGATTGTGATGCAGCACGAAATTGATCACCTATCTGGTAACTTGTTCATTGATTACCTTTCACCGCTGAAGCAAAAAATGGCGATGAAAAAAGTGAAGAAGTACGTAAAAGCGAAAGCTAAGTAATATGAGAGGAAGTAACCCTCCATGTCGAGTTACTTCCTTTTAAATCAAGAATAGGAAGGTAGTGAGAGCGGTTTATCTCTGTTTTTGGGGGACATAACGCTTTACGACCTTCATAAGCCTTTGAAATGAAGAACAGTCCATATGTGACTCATGAGGGCAGGTGGCAACATGGTTTAGGCTGTCTCGCACCGCTTTCAAACGTTTTATTTGCTCATCAATCTCAAGTGCCTTTTTCGTTAGTAAGTCACGATCGATATATGGCTTTGAAACTTCTGATTGATTCAACATTTCTGCCATTTCGTTAAGCGATATTCCAGCGATACGCCCCAAACTAATTAAATTGAGTGTATTGAGTACCTCTGGTGAATATTGGCGTCTCAATCCATTCCTTCCTATCGAGCGAATTAACCCCAGCTGTTCGTAATACCTGAGCGTTGAAGTCGGCAATCCTGATTTTCTAACCACTTCTGCAATATCCATATTATTCCCCATTGACTTCAAGTTGGCTTTAAGTTGTAGCATGCAACTAAGACCTTAACAAATCAAAAACTTGAGGAGAGAAAAATGCTGCTTTTAATGGGATTGCAAGCGGTGCTAATAGGGATTGGTGCCACTTTGATAATGGATTTATGGGCATGGTTACAAAGGAGAGTGTTTGGTATTCCTTCATTAAACTATGCGTTGGTTGCGCGCTGGGTTTTGTACATGCCCCAAGGAAAGTTTATGCATGCGCCAATTATGGCGTCAGAGGCGATGCCGGGAGAAAAGTCACTTGGCTGGTTTTTGCATTATGCCATCGGCGTTACTTTCGCTTTGGCTCACGTTACTGTTTTTGGTCATCATTGGTTGGTAGAGCCCAGTCTAATGCCCAGCTTAATTACAGGCGTGGTAACGTTGATCTTCCCATTTTTGGTCATTCAACCTTGTCTAGGATTTGGTTTTGCTGCGAGTAAAACCCCAACACCTTGGAAAGCCCGTTTTCTTAGCACATTGGCGCATTTGGGTTTTGGTTTGGGTTTATTCATAGCCGGGTTTGCAATCAAAGTTACGAGCCAGTATTTTGCATAGAGAACATGAGCATCATGCAAACGAGTGGTTTTTATCTATGATGCTCAACTCTTGGTTGTTTTTTGCGCTTTGATCATAGTTGACCGATATGTCTAAAGTCTGTTGCATTTATCCAAGACGTAAAGTCGGCGGACATTTAACATTGCCTTAACGTCAGAATGGCAAGCGGTTTACCAAGAAAAACTAAAATTATCTGGTTTGACATAAAGAATATTAAGGGTTTCAGATGGCTTCAAAAGTGGCAGGGATATCAATACTGAGTTTATTGGCAGCGCCAGTTGCGATGGGAGAAACAGCCAGTGCTTATGATTTATGTTTGCTAGACAAAATAAAGCAAAGCAAAGGTGAAGAAACCATAAAGAGCATTCGCGCGCAGTGTGAGCTTGACACAGTAACCAGCACAGTGCCCGCTGATCCAGAAATTGAAGAGCCTGAAGAACTTCAGGAAAGTTTGGTCGACAAGCGTTTGGAATCAGAACGAGAAAACGCGTTCGAACCGTTTAGTCTGGTCGCGCATCGCGTTAACTATATTCTTCCGTTTACATACAGTGATCGTGTAAATAAACGCGCGTATGCCGACACCAAATACGGCGATGAACTGCGTAAGGAAGAGGCGGAGTTCCAAATCAGTTTTAAAGTACCAATGAACTATGATGACTTGTTGTTTGATGGCGATGGTCTGTTTTTTGGAATGACTCTTAAATCATTTTGGCAGGTATATACGGGTGCAGCATCTCGTCCATTCCGTGAAACCAATTATCGTCCAGAGCTTTTTTACTACACCCCAACTGACTGGAAACCACTTGATGGTTCGACTTGGTTAGGTTTTGGTATTGAACATGAGTCTAACGGTCAGAGACAGGAGCTATCGCGCAGTTGGAACCGTGTCTATGCCAACGTAACCTTTGCAAAAGACAATTTTGCGGTTTCTATCCAGCCTTGGTGGCGTATACCTGAAGATGAAAAGACATCGCCTAATGATCCCAAAGGTGATGATAACCCGGATATCGAAGACTATATGGGACACTTTGAGCTATCGAGTGCTTACAAGTGGAATGGTTACGAGTTTACCTTTTTAGGTCGCCAGAACTTTCAAACACATAAGGGTTTTGCAGAACTGGGAGTGTCATTTCCGATTTGGGGCAAAGTTCAGGGGTACGCACAATACTCAGCGGGTTATGGTAAGAGCTTGATCGACTATGATCATAATCAGCAGCGGATTGGTGTTGGTATTGCAATCAACGGTGTTTTGTAGTTTTTCGTAGATGGATAGAAATTAACACTGGCAATTGAAATTTCAATATTTAGAATGCGAGGCTGAAATTGATTTCTAACCTAGAGTGATTTTATGCTTCGTGATTACACCTTCGATTGTCTTGTAACTATGCCTCGCCATGAGCTGGAAGAGTTTAGTGCTCGTATGATCAGTAAAATGGTGCCAGAAGACGTGATGAATGATCTGTTCACCTTTGATCAAGAAGAAGTGGATAGTGAAGACCGCATGTTGTCTGCACGTCTTGATGCAATGCTACGCATGACAGCAATCGCACTGAGTGAAATTCAACAAGCGTTTGATGACTCAGACAACGCAAAGCAAAATAGCGAGCGAATGACGCGATTGGTGCTTTGGCATTTCTACGCGATCTCATTCCGTTTGGAAGAGGCCATCACGCTAGAAACACACTGTGCTCTAGTGGAAAAACTAATCGAAAATGCACCTTCGGATGTTTTTGCGTGGGTAAAAACATTGACGGATCTGCTGCACACTTACGCTGAAATCAACGCGAAAGAGAATCCTCAAGACTAAACACCTGTCGTTTATCGTTCAGTAAATTAGAAACAAGGCGAGCCATTTGGATCGCCTTGTTTTTTCGCGTCAGATAAACCTTCGGGTTTGAAATACCAAACAAGCCTAGACTCAGATTTGTTCGTTCACTAGCGAACGGCGTGATTCCTTCTTACACTAAATCAAGGTGTTTGTTGCTAAACAAGCAAATGCATGACTAAGTCGTGTATTGTTTTCCACTTAAATGCGGATAATTTATGTCGAAGAACCTTCTGGTTTTTAAATTGGAACCGACTATTGAGCGTGTACGCTTTCCAGCTGAGCTTCATCTATCTAAAGGAAGTGAACGATGGATCCGTTAACGCAAGGTTTATTGGGTGCAGCTTTGCCACTGGCCGTGAGCAACAAGCGAAACCTTGCAGTTGTTGGCGTGTTGGGCGTGGTCTCTGGGATGGCTCCGGATTTAGATGTGCTCATCCGTTCTTCAACTGATCCTTTGCTGTATTTGGAATACCATCGCCAATTTACTCACTCGCTCTTGTTTATCCCGTTTGGTAGTTTCATTTGTGCTTTGTTGTTGTATCCGTTGTTCGTAAAGAAGCGAGGACTATGCTTCCGGCAGAGTTGGTTTTACTGCGCGCTTGGTTATAGTACCCATGCGTTATTAGACGCATGCACCAGTTATGGAACACAGCTTCTATGGCCGATAAGCAACACGCGTTATGCTTGGAACACTATTTCGGTAATCGACCCCGCGTTCACACTCCCTATTTTAATATTGCTTTTGTTTGTTGCACTGAAGCGAAGCCCAAACTATGCCCGCATTGCATTTTTATGGTGCCTGGCTTACCTAAGTCTTGGAACGATACAACGAGATAGAGCAGAAGTAGCTGGTTGGGAAATCGTCAAAGAGCGACAACACAACGCTATACAATTAAAAGCCAAACCAAGTTTCAGCAATCTTTTGGTTTGGAAACTAATTTATGAAACGGAAGAGAGCTACTATGTAGATGCCGTAAGGGTGGGGCGTTCAATAAAAATTTACCCTGGCGAATCAACTCCAAAGTTAAATATAAAAGAGCAATTTCCGTGGCTAAACCCGCAATCGCAACAAGCAAAAGACATCGAACGTTTCCGTTGGTTTTCAAACGGTTTTGTAGCGACGGATCCGAATAATGAAATGCGAATTGTTGATATGCGTTATTCCATCGTACCAAACCAAATTAATGCGTTATGGGGCATCAATCTATCCCCAAAAGCCAGTGCAGACGCGCACGTTGAATACACTGCTCATCGAGGAAGTACTGCAGAAGATCGCCAAGTTTTTTTCAACATGCTTACGGATTTTGAGTGATGGTTTTACTTTGGATGTCGATGCGGTTTCGTAATAACTATTACGCAGACTGAAAGTCCTTTACTAGGGTCGGCTTGCTAGCGAAGAAAATCTTGCCAAACAGGGACTTGTACTTCCAGCCAAGAGACAAAAGCCGTTTAGCTAAGTTCTTGTTTTCAATGATTGCAACCTCAACACCTTGGTAGTGGTAAGGATTGCTTTTGATGTAGTCGATAAATGCAGTAAGCACGCCTTGCCCGCGAACGGAGGGTGCAAAGTTGACTGCTACAATAGAAAAGCGTTGGCTACCTGCTGGGCAACGGACTAAACAGTGCCCAAGAGGATGAGTAATAGTCTCAGAAAATTCAGGAAAAGGGCGAGACTCAAGCTCTTGAGAAAGCGCATCGTATCGCTGACATAGATAAGAAAATAGTTGTTTCGCTTCGCTGTTCATATCGGTGCCGCTTTTGTGTTGCTTGGTTTAAAGGCATTGATGTCTCGAATATTGTAACCATAGATAGCAACACAAAACGCGGTAAACTTTTTCAGTAATGATTTCCTATTTTTGAAACCTGAATTGTTACAAATGAAGTTGATTGGGTTTTATATGGTGGTTGTGAACGAGTGTTTCTAGTTGAAGGGAGAATACGCTGGTTACTGGAATTCCTTTGTTAAAAGGCGAGCTGCTTGGTTTAATGCCGCTCGTTTAACTGCGAGTGGCATCTTTTGTATTTCGTCACCTTGTACAGCGACGATGGGACATGATGTGGGATCTTCTATCCTAGCTCTTCATGGTCTAAAATATCTCATTAACCACTCAGAGCGCAGCTATTAGATTCCTAGTCTCGCAAGGGCTCGCTGGACTGACACAAAAACATCGTTAAACTCCTGTTATTAAATTATTTGGTCCGCCTTTGCTTATTTTTGAGCGCTTAACTAGGCGTTACTCCAAGTGCTTAAATTGCAATGCCACAAGTCGCTGATACAACTCACAGCTTTGCATTAATGATTGGTGGTTACCAGCATCGACTAATTCGCCATTGTCGAGCACCGCAATTTTATCCGCATGTTGGATAGTCGAAAGACGATGAGCAATAATCAGCGTTGTGCGTCCTTTCATTAGAGCTTCAAGTGCTTGCTGAACGTGATGTTCACTTTCACTATCAAGGGCGCTGGTAGCTTCGTCTAGCAGTAAGATTTTTGGATCTTTTAGAATCGCGCGAGCAATCGCAATGCGCTGCTTTTGTCCGCCCGATAGCCTAACGCCGCGCTCCCCTAAAAAGCTGTGATAGCCTTCGGGAAGCTTCTCAATAAACTCATGGGCATGGGCTTTTTTCGCGGCTTCGATAACTTGTTCATCCGTCGCTTCAGGATTACCGTAGCGAATATTATGGAAAACATCATGGCTAAACAGCGCTGGTTGTTGTGGTACGAGCGCCATTTGACGTCGAAGCTCGTTTGGATCGAACTGTCGAATATCTTCACCACCAAACAACACTTGCCCTTTTTGCGGATCATAAAAGCGTTGCAGCAGTTCGAATAGTGTTGTTTTACCGGCACCAGAAGGGCCGACCAACGCCAACACTTTTCCTTGTTCAGCAGTTAGATTTAACTCTTTGATAGCTGGTTGATTTGGGCGAGAAGGGTAGTTGAAACTCACCGAATTAAAGTTAACCTCAGCAGGCATGTCGGCACGGACAGGCAAATGGTTGCTTGGCGCTTTAATATCACTGGCTACTTGAAGGATCTCAATCAGCCGTTCGGTAGCACCTGCGGCTCTTTGCAATTCACCCATGACTTCGGAAATGGTTGCAGTCGATGAGGCAACCATAATGGCATAAAACACAAATGCGGCTAGGTCACCCGCAGACATTTTTCCGTGAATCACATCGCTGCCGCCTATCCAAAGCATGCCTGAAATCGCGCTGAACACAATCACAATAACGCCTGATATCAGGATCGCTCGCTGCTTTACTCTCTGTCTGCCTACTTCATAAGCTTTTTCCACCTCGACAGCGAAAGCCGCTCGTTCATGCGACTCTGAGCTAAAACTTTGCACGGTTTTAATATGTTCTATCGCTTCTCCAGCGTAGCTTCCGACATCGGCCATTGAGTCCTGACTTTGGCGAGAGAGAGCACGCACGCGTCGTCCATAAAACAAAATTGGCACCAAAACCAAAGGCACAGAAGCAAGCACAATCAGCGTGAGCTTAACGTTGGTAGCGAATAACATAATGATGGCACCAAAACACATCAAAGCGCTACGCATCGCCATCGAGAACGATGAACCAATAATGCTTTGCAGCAATGTGGTATCGGTAGTCAGGCGCGACATTATGTCGCCGCTACTGTTGGTCTCAAAATAGCTCGGATGCAGCGTAATCACATGATTAAACACCGCAAGGCGAATATCCGCACTAACGCGCTCACCTACGGCAGAGACAAGGTAAAAGCGAAAGAAAGTCCCAATGGCAATACACAATGTGACACCGACAATAAACTGAATCGCATTGGTGAGCTCTTGCAATGATTGCTGAGCAAAGCCTTGGTCGATAAGAATGCGCACTCCATAGCCAACGGATAACGTCAAACTTGCTGTCGCGACAAGGGCAACCAAGGCTGCCGCAACCCGCCATTTATAAGGTGCAATAAAGGTGCTGAGTTTAAGAAGAATGCTGAGATTTTTGTTATTTTTTCTGCTCATGAGTGACTCACAAAGCGTTTTAGGTACCTGGCATAGTAAGCCAGTTTGGTTGGTGAGACCAGCGAACTACCGCTTTCGGATTAGGAAGTTGAGGAGTTTGATAGAGTAAACATTACTCTATCTGTTTACTTTTAAGTAATCACTTAAGTCACATTGACTACTTACGGAATCCCCATGGGATTGAAATTCAAACTTTCTGATGGGGTTGGTGGCTTCGCAGTTTAAATTAGACATATTTACTCTTTCCTTCATACCGATGACATGATGCCTGAAAACTCCTTTCCAAATAACAACCTTTTGATTGGCAACGGTTGTGGTCACTTCTACACTGCATATTGTTTGAAATAGACCGTCGAAAATACTTAGAACTTTATTCCTTTTTCTGAAAACAGGATCAAACTTGAATTCCCCATTTGTATTCGTGGTGAAGCTACGTTCGAAAGAACGATTTTCTGACCGAATGGTAAGTACTACATTTGCATTCTTTATGGGGGTATCGTTCTTCGTAATACGTCCTTTTATGCTTGGTGTAAACTCTTGAGCTTCCTTACCAAAAAATAAAAAGCCAACAGCAAAAACAGAAATCAGTACGAGTATGAGTAAAGCTGCAAACTGTTCTAAGAACAGAAAAACATTGTTGATCATCGCTTACAAATCAGTAGTCAGTGAATACACCTCGAATTGTTGCGTATTGTCTCGAGTGACTATAGCGAGTATCTAAATCGGTGAGACATAATTCACGATTTTTTTAGAAGTTTTGGAGGATAGAGTGACCCAGGCGATCTTTGTTTTGAATAAGAAGCACTGCGATATTGACAGATATAGCCAATATCGCATGTATATCGAAAATCACTTAAACGTCGAAGAGACTAGAATCAGCTTTTAGTTCGGAGGGGGTTACGCACGGCTTTTGGCGAGTAGCAGGTCGACTTTTCCTTTGGCTGTTTTACTGACCGTTTGCATCAACTGAAAACTTGGTTTTTCGACGCCTGAGTTTTCTATCCCTTCGACCATTAAGAGCCAAAGCTTGGCTGTCATTTGCGCATCGGCTAGTGCTCGGTGGAAAACACCGTCGTTGTCGATATTTTTATAGCGAACAAGTTCACCTAGCTTATGTGATGGGGCTTCTTGAATGAGCCGTCTTGCCACTAGTAAGGAGCAAGCAAACTCACCCGAATAACCACAGTTGATTCGTTCAAGCTCCGCATCTAAAAATCGTTTATCGAAGGACGCGTTGTGAGCGATAAGGTTTTCGCCTGCAATGAACTCACTAAATGACGCCATTACCTCTTCGCAGCTTGGTGCCGATCGCAACATATTGTTGGTAATGCCGGTGTAGTTCTCAATGAAAGAACTCACTCTGAAACCGGGATTCATGAGTTGCTGAAAACTATCGACAACCTCGCCATTGACTAACTTTACTGCACCAATTTCTATTGCGCGATCACCTAAAGTAGGAGAGAGACCTGTGGTTTCAAAGTCGAGTACGACCACAGAGTTTGCTTGAGGCATAAAATTTTCCAGCTGAGTAATATTGCGCAAGAGTATTATCGAAAGCGACAGAAAAAGAAAGGCGAACACAATGGTGAATATCTGTCTATCTTTACTCCACAAAGTCAGTGTTCGTCGTCCACTGTTTATGGACAGGTACGTTCTGGCTTACCCATCGCGGCTTGTGCGGTAGCCTTATATTTCAAATGTTTTTCGGCTTTTCGATTCATTTCAATTAAGCATTAACTTTCGATACAACATACTGATTATAAATTGATTTTATAAATCAACTTCGGCATCATTCACGGCTTGATTTTGAGTATGAATATCATCACGGCAAAAAATTAGAACAACTTATAATGAGAGGCTAGGGAACGATGGAACCAATGAAGAATCATTATTTAGAGATACCTGAAGAAAGAAAATTGCGTATTTTTCGTGAAGAAGATGAAGATTTCTACAGCTTCTGGGAAAGAATGCTTGATGAAAAACAATCTTTTTATAAGCAACCTCTTAAAAGAATGAAAGGCGATGCTTGGGATTCGCTTGAGGCATTCTTCACCGCTTCCGAATTCGGACAACATCAGGCCTCGCCAGCTTACATAAAAAGGGCGCTTGAGTTACTGAATAACGTGTACTTGCTGGCCAATCATTCAGACCAAGTGGTTGAATTTTCCGTTGGGCACCGACACTTTTCGGAAGTGGGTAACCGTTCTGTTGCAGAAGGAACAATGGATGCTTGGTTGGATGAAATCTGTTTAGCAATGGCAGCGAGAGATTGGCGCTGCGTAGAGCTGATGACCATCATGGATGAGTCGTTAGTTTCTATAAAGACGCCGTTTAATGTTGCGCTAGTCGAGTTCGTTAACGGTGTATTTAGCAATTCATCAGCGTTACCTGAGTTATTGCAAACTGTGATGGAGAAATCTTCTCCGCAATACTTAGAATCAACCAGAGTGCCATATGTACACTCTTTGTTTATTCCATTTGTGAATGTGTTTGTTGCCATTATCGATGGCGATGAGGCACATTATCAAGAGGCACTGAGGGATGCGTTAGAGGCGCATTACCAGTTCTACATGAATGAAGATGTTCGCTATTCGCCAAAAGGAAATGTTTCTCTGAAACTGACTGGTCTTGCTGCATTAGCATACGATAAGTATGGCTGGACGATTCCAGAAGCCGCATATTTACCTAAATGGCTTGTTTACGGTGAGCATGATCTTTGTTCTGCGTAAATCACTCTTAAGTTAAATCTATGTCCAACCGGAGGTTCAGCACGGAGGCATACGCAGAAAATACATCGCGAAAATGCAGTTTACGCCTCCGTTTTAACAAGTTACATTGTTGAAGCTTTGATTCAAAGGACAGAACAATGAGTGCCCACCTAAAACAGCTTTGTCATATCCATCTCTCTGGTAATAAAGAAGATTCTCCAGCCGAACACTTTGCGAAAATGACAAAGTGGTGCGAAGAGAACAACGTAAATCACGATGTCTACGGTGAGGGAGAAACGATTCAAGCGTTCGAGCAAAAGGTTGCCGATCTGCTGGGTTACGAGGCAGGGCTTTTTGTTGTAACAGGGACGATGACGCAGCCAACGGTGCTTGAAATTGTCACAAGACAAAAGCGTAATCCTATTGTCGCCATGCACGCATCTAGCCATATTCCGGTGCATGAAAAACAAGGCTATCAGCTTCAACATCGCTTTAGTATTTTGCCAGTAGGGAACCCTTATCAAACATGGAAGCTTGAGGATCTCACTGCTTGGCCGGATGAAATCGCAGCCGTTCTTTATGAACTCCCGATGCGAGAAATTGGTGGTCAGCTACCTTCATGGCAAGAACTGGAAGAAATCAAAGCGTACTGCGCCGAAAACAAAATTCATCTCCATATGGATGGCGCAAGACTTTGGGAAACCGCAGCTTACTATCAGAAAGAATACCGCGAGATCGCCGCTGGTTTTGATACGACCTATGTTTCACTTTACAAAGGCATCAACGGCATGGGCGGATCTATGTTGCTTGGCTCAAAGTCGTTCATTGAACTGGCTTCAATGTGGATGAAGCGGCAAGGTGGCAACCTCTATCACAGAACACCTTATGTGGTGTCTGCGGCAATGCAGTTTGATGAAAGGTTGTCACAAATGCCGGCTCTGTTTGAGCGAACAAAACAGATCTACAAGATCATTGAAGAGTTCCCATCTTTGGCGGTGAGACCAACCCAGCCTCAAGCAAACATGTTGCACCTTATCCTGCCATTTAGCTGCGAAGAGTTGAAAGAACTCCAACACACGTTTGCCACGGAAAAGGGCATTTGGTTTGGTAACCCGCAAGTCACGGCACATCCAAATCAATCGATTGTTGAATGGTATATTGGTGACTACCTGCTCAATCTTGGTGATGACGAATTAAGGTCGTTTTTCAATCAGTTACTCGGTAAGAAGGCATAAACTTATCAATATGCGAGCTTACTAACACGCCATACGCGACACTTCATGTATTCTTAATTGAAGCGAAGAAGAGGATTTATCAATGTCAAAAAGCTCCAAACTTCACAATGAAGACAAACTGGTTAAGAAGGCACTAGAGATTGGTGGGAAGATGGCGAAGCTACAAGGCTTTGACCTTCCTCAGTCACCACAACCTCTAAGAGTAAAAGCGATTTACCTATTCTTGGTTGATGCCAAACAGATCACCCCATTACCGGAAAGCAAGCTAGACGGCGCAAGCATCAAACACCGACTGGCAGTCTGGATACACAGTGCATTGCCAGACAACGACCCTCTAAAGTAGAAAACCTCATAAGTCATATAGGTCATTAATTAACAAGGCGAGCCAAATGGTTCGCCTTGTTTGATCTTGGCGAGTGCACCGAGGTCTTCTAATGTTTCGTTATCATTGATTTACAAAACAGTATCAAAAGGGCTAAAGATAAAGCCAGAGAAGCGCTACAATGCTCGCGTTGCAAGAGTGCAACCAAGAATACTCATTTACAGAAGCCTTGAAGTAACCATACATGTCTAAAGATTTCGAATTCACTACAGAATACACACTCGACAAGCCATTTTTTGCTGAGTGTTATGATCAAACTAGCCAGCCAGTTAAGTTCCCGCAAGCGTATTTGAAAGGGATCCTCTTTCTAATTTTTGGTGTGGTTTTATTGGAGTTTGAACTGCTACCTAACGGTTACGTCGGTTGGTTCTTTATCGTATTGAGTGTGATTGAAGCGTGCAGCGTTTACTTCAAAAGAACTTGGTGGCTGTGGCGTCAAACCATCAGCTCAAGTCGCGGCAGTAAAGTGGTGTTTGAAGTGAATGCAGATGGCGTACGCTACAAAAGCGGTAAAGTTGACCGCAGCCTCGCTTGGAATGATATCGACCAACTCGAACAAACTGATTTGGGCTTTATCCTTCACCTTGGTAAACAACGCCAATACATCAGCAAATCTTGCTTAAACGAAGAAGTGATCGCGTTTATGGTAGAGCAGCACGCGGCATCAAAAGCGAGCTAACAAAAAAGCGAGTCCGTGGGTTTGCTTTTTTGATCTTAGAGTTTGATGCTTATGGGGTAGCTCTGATTCAGGCTCAAAATCTGAACCACTACACTCGGTGTTTCTGGTTGCGTCTTTCCAGTATATGGACTCCTTAAGTGTGCTGCGGAGTTAGTGTGTAAACTGAACCAAAAAAGTGACAATGAGATAGTTTATTGTGAGCCTACAGTGATGACGCCAACTTCTAGAGCATTTTTGCTCGATTACTATGTTCGGCAAAGGTTTGACATTCGTTAGTTTGTTGGGTTTTCCCTAATAAAGTTCATGTGGCCAGTGTTGGACTTATGCGTCTAAAGGTAACTTCTATGCGGAAGAAACTTATTCGATTTGAGGGGGCTATCCATGGAATTGCGATTCGAGCCCCATGGGAGGCGTTCGAAGCTTTAGGTAAAGTAGCCTATGAGAATGGAGTGTACAGCGAGAATCGAACCTACATCATCATCAGCTTGGAAGGGGGCGCAGTTCGGGTTTTGTAAGAGCCATTTCCCATTAAATCTATTTAATGTCAATTGTTTAAGTTACTTTTCCAACAGAAATCCAAAAACAGTTGAAACTGTAAACCTACATTTTGGCTCCTAATCACGAATTTGAAAATAGTGAAAAATTCATTATTTTCAAATTCGTTTTGATAAATCGCGACCCGATTTGGTTAGAAAGTTTCATCTAAAAAGTGCTTAATAAGAATCCCATTTAGCGGCGTTATGTCAATGTCACCAGTTAACTTATGAGGTGACGAGTTCACCTCTAACTAAGCATTCACGTTACTATGCCATTGCAATGGTTAGGTTAACTTAGCAACGATATCGCTTGTTTAGATACTCTGACTAGTCGTCCAATGGTTCTTTCGAAAACCCATCTAATGAATCGGGCGGATAGATCCTCAACGATGGTCCCATAGTGACCGGCAAAAACAAGCATATGGCCTAATAAGCCTTTTAGTTGCTCTTCATTGCGCTTAGATGATTTAGCAACGGCTTCTAGCTTTCTTGAAAGCCAATCATAAAAGGTCAAGCCAGCAATCACGCCTGCTTGAATCGTTACCGTTGACAAAAGAGCCACATCTTTCAAATAGGTGATAAGTGCGCCCTGTATTCTATCGGCCCAATACTCCGAAAAAGAAGCTTGATTTCGTTGCTCATACTTTAGACGGATAGGGGTAAATAAGTGGTCATTCGATTTCCTCTTCAACGCTCCCCAAGAATCCGAGGAAGCAGTGTTTAAGTAACCCGGATTTTTGTTTCTTGCCATCAAATGGGCTGATATGCTTAACCCAGTGCCAGAGTCCAAGCGGTACTCGCCTGTTGAGATTGGAGCATGAATAAATGGCCAAAGCGGTATTTTGGGTACAGGATCAGCACCATGCGTACATCGATAAACACCATCGTTTAGCTTTTCCGATGAGCGTGCGTATGCTTCCAGACCAACTCTAGGAGCGCCAAAGGTGTATAAGGTGGTTCTGACCTTCATCTCATTACGCACCCAATCAGCGCAAAGTGATGCGAGTGCTCCACCTAAGCTGTGCCCAACGCAATGTATACGTTTTGGTTTAGGATTCATCTGCATAATATACTGCTTCAACTTGGGGCTAAGACTTTGAAAACAATTGTTGAAACCAGCATGAGCGGGCGAACCGTTTGGTGATCCTTTCACCCCTATATTCGCATTTGTGATCCAGTCATTAGCATTTTGTGTTCCTCGAATTGAAATGACAATTTCATTCTCAAATGTAGAACCTTTACCAGTGCCAACCACTGCAAACGCCTCTGAAGTTCTCATCAAGCCAGGGATAACTTTACGCAATACCGGTACATTGGATAAACCCGCTACACCGCCTGTAAAACCATCAAATACATCATCTTCAGAAAAAGAAAAGTGATTTGAAAAACTGTTTTTGCCCGGCATGATAAAACGGCCATTATTTTCATAAGCTTTGTAAGGAATATCCGCTATTTCTGAAGCCATTTTTGGTGTTAACTTTGCCATTACGTGTCCTTATTTAGTAATATTTTTTCAGAAAATCCTTTCAAATCACACCTACTAATAATTTCAAGATCGAGGCCATTCTCAACAAATTTATTTTTAAAAAAGTAACGATATTCGTCCGAATTAATCTCACAACTTAAATCAAGAAGATTATCTGAAATAAATTCATAGGGTTTCACGTCAGAAAAGCGAGCCTCTAGTAAGTAGTATTTTTTGCCATCTACAAAAATGTAAATACCAATGTAGCTAGAGGATTCATGAAGGGCAGGTTCTTTAAACGTCTGATAGTGATATGTAGGTTGGAAATGAAAATAACCATTTTCTGACGTAATTGTCTCGGTGATATAACGGTTTTTAGAAAAAGCCGTGTGTAGATAAACTACCTCGCTAGTAAACGCTTTCCCGTCTAAGTATAAGCGACCAGTGATCTCTGAGCTAAGTATGTATTGAAACTTTTTTAATTTGAAGAAATTAAACATATCTGCGTTACAACCTGTTGAGAGCAATAATATTGTGGCACTCATAAGGGAAACCAGTATTTTAGTCATTTGTTTACCAATATTGTACATAGGTCAACCCATATCCACGCGTGAGACGATACTATGTCCTAATGCTCTCAAGTGCTAGCCTAGGACCGCCCCAATTCTCAAAAATAAGTCATGTCAAAGCTTATATCTAGGCATACTTTAAAAAATAATGTAAATGACATGTCTATTACTTTCATGGGGTAAACATAAGTAGACTCCCTCTGGCAAAAAAATACCGAGCTATTCGTTAAAGTACCTATCCACGTCCATTTCGTAAGCTTGCATACTCATTGTCTCATTCTGAATTCTTATCATGAAGACCAGTTAACAATAGCTACCGCGAAAATGGTTGTTTTTTTATAACCGATAAAACATGGCGCCATCTCAACTTTTTCAGCACCATTGCTATATCACAGCGAAAATACCTCGAGTTCACTATAAAGCTCATCGATGTGCCTGGGCAGGTTGGAGTGGTGTCAAAGATGAGCTTCCGAAAGCGAATGTTACTCTCGACTGGTTCCATATTGTGCAGTTATTACACTGGCTGTTGATGACGCTCGAAAAACAATGACATGCAAAAAGCTCTTCGTTGGGCGGTGTTAAAGGATGCTGAGAGTCCGATGACAGATAGGCAAGTACAAGCTTTAGTTGACTAGAGCCAGTAAGAAAAGTCCTAACAACCTTAGAAAAGCACCCAGAGAGAATACTTCAACGTTGGAGCTCGACCTATGCTAATACCGAGAATTTGACTGACCGAGGCACTGAATACTGTGGCCGTGTTGAACAGCATGATTACCAACTCTACCTAGCTATCAATGATATCGACCAATTCGAACAAACTGATTTGGGCTTTATCCTTCACCTTGGTAAACAACGCCAATACATCAGCAAATCTTGCTTAAATGAAGAAGCGATCGCGTTTATGGTAGAGCGGCACGCGGCATCAAAAGCGAGCTAACCAACTCACATCAAGCTGGAATGAGCGATCGAAAAAGTAGGTGATATATGATCGAACATTGTAACAAGTATATGGTCGATTCTGAATCAATTGGGTTTGATGTAGAAAGCTAATAAGGTTTAGAGGTTTCTCTTTCGGACATACTGCTTCGGTGTCATGCGCGCAATCTGCTTACACTCTCTAGTCATGTGTGCTTGATCGGAAAAACCTTGCTCTAGCGCCAACTCCGATAAAGTAAGATCGGGTTGCGCTCGGAGTTGCTCTAAAGTGTGCTTAACTCGTTTAATGCGTTGGTAATGTTTAGGAGTAATCCCCAACCATTTCTGAAAATTGCGCTCTCTCTGGCGCTGACTGATGGTCCCTGTAGGTTGGTCAATAATGTGGCCGACATACCGCGGTTCATATTCGTCAATCAGTGTTTGAACCCAGCGATATAACGTAGAAATCCTTGCATATGGCGAACGCGCTGTTTGCAGAGACTCAAATGTTGCTAGCGCAGAAGAAGCCAAAGGGTGGTCGTCTTGAATCCGCAATAGCTGTTCTAGACGTTTACCAAATAGTTGATAACTAACAGCAGGATGAAAGCGTACGCCAGTCATCACCGCACCTGGCGGTAGGCAGACCTGATGTGCCAGAATGCTTATAGGTAGTAGGACAACCCCTGGCGTTTGCCACTCACCATCCATTTGTACTTCATTCTGTAAAATGAATACCACACCTGTACCAGCATCACTGAGTAATTGTTTACGTACGGTTTGCGTCGTATCAGGTTTGACGGATGCTGACCAAATGGCTTGAACATAGCCAGCTAAAGCCTTTTGAGGTTTTAAAATATCAAATTCTAAGTTCAAATGAATCATCCTATTTAACCTCAACTTAAATGAGAAAGTGATACACATGTACTTTTCATCCTATTAAGTTGAGGTATAAGCAGTGGCTTACAAGTAAGAACCGTCAAATAGAATTATCGAGGTTTATAGACTCCAACCTTTGGCTTAAATGCCTTAACTATTCGGTTCCAACTATTGATCGCGTTGATTGCAATTGTTAGGTTGACCATAGCTTCTTCTCCGAAGGTATTCAAGGTCAGCTGATAGGTATCATCATCTACTGGTAGGCCAGCAGTTAGTAATTCAGCCCAACCTAGTGCAACGTGTTCTGCATCGCTGTAGAATGGCATATCTTTCCATGCACTAAGCCCCCATATGCGTTCCGGCTTTTCACCTAACTTAAGCGCATCTTTACTATGCATGTCGATACAAAATGCACATTGATTGATTTGCGATATGCGTAACTTAACCAGTTCCCATATGATCATGTTCATAGTTTCTGATTGGCTAAATTGTTCATGGAAGTAAGCTTCCTGAGCGTATAGGATTTCTATTGCTTTTGGCGCTACTTCAATATATTTGAGTCGTTTTTTCATGGTCATTCTCCTTTGTTTTTTACATAGTAAAAAACGCTCTTAGCAAAAGATTGAAGATTTTCGACATGCACTCAATAAAGTTAGATAAAAGAGTGAACGACGAAAGCGAAAAAATGTACCTATTGGAAACCAAGAAAACTTATGCCAATTAACAAAGTATTGCTCTAAATAATGCGACTTAAGGTTGGCGTCTATTTTTACTCCACCACCTTCCGTAAACGAGCAAAAGGTGCTGAGTTACCTATATACACACCAGCCGCAACGATAAAGACGCCTAAAACATTTTCCCATTGAGCCTGATCACCAGAAATGGACGAAATCAGTAGAGTGAATACCGGCATAATATTAAATAATGGAGACATTTTATCTGGACCAAGAACGATAGCGCCTTTCATCCAAAAGTAATAAGCAATCAAAGTTCCAAACAGGCTCATGTAAGCTATTAATGCTAGGTCTTTAAATGTTATGGCATTTAAGCTACGGCTAAAGTCGCCGTGGTACATCGCTATAGCGACCATTTGAATGGCACCAATACTTAACACCCAACGTAACTGCTGAGTTACTGGGATATGAGATGTTAAACGCTTCGCTAGAATTGTGTATAAACACCCACTAATTAAAGCAAATAACATGTATAGATCACCAATATTACTATTGCTGCTAATAGAATGAATATTTCCCCCTGTAATGACGATTACCACTCCACAAAAACTGATTAGTGCACCTAAAATAGTTTTAACCGAAATGGAAGTTTTGAGAATAAAGCCCGACAACAAGATAGTGACAAGTGGTAGATTTGCCTGAACAACCGCTGCGTTAACTGGGGTAGTAAAGCTCATTGCAGAGAAAATAGAGAAGTTTTGGATAGTTACACCCACGGTTGCTATAACAAACAACGACAACATACTTTTTCGTGTGAGTTTGGCTCCATATGGAGAGCGTTTAGTTCCTCTTATCAGTAAGAGTATTAAAGCTGCAACGGAAAATCGTAACGTCGCTGAATCCAAAGGAGAGACATCGCTATTAATAGCCTTTATTACGTTAAAGTTACTAGACCAAAAAAAGATAGCGACAACAACACCGCACCAAATTGATAAATGCTTAGACATAGATCTTCCTGATAAAAATTAACTTGACGCGATAATGCTATATATTTCATATTTGATTTTTAATAGCCAAATTTAAGAGGGTTAATCCCAAATATGGAACGTCACTCTTTGGATGACCTTTTGTTATTCGTTTCTGTTGCTCGCTATCAAAGCCTAACACAAGCATCTGAGCGTCTTAATGTCCCGTTAGCCACGCTAAGCCGGAAGTTAAAAAGGCTGGAAATAAACTTAAATTGCAGACTATTTAACCGCAGTGCACACCACTTTGCGTTAACAACTGATGGCGAAAAATATTATCAACTCTGTGAGCCGTTACTTCTTAGCTTAAATAATGTGACATCGAGAATTGCGACTGAGCGTCAGTCTTTAAGCGGAACGATCAAAATATCAGCGCCAATTAACATGACACAGATGTGGTTAAAGCGGTGCGTTTATGAATTTGCAGAGCAACATCCGAAGATATGTATCGATTTAGATGTACAGAATGAAAAAATCAATCTTGTATCTAACCGTGTCGATGTTAGTTTTCGTCTTGGTGATCTTATTGAACAAGACTGGATTGCTCAGAAATTATGGTCGATTCCATTTGCGCTTTGTGCATCACGAAGCTATTTAGAACAACACCAACCGATTACCCATCCAGAACAACTTGTTCATCATCGCCTAATTACGGTAAACAACGACAGCCAATGGAAATTAGTTAATCAAATCACCAATGAAACATTTGATCATCCGCTAAAGTTTCAATTCACTTCAAATGATGTACTGCTAGTTAGAGACGCCGTCATCCATGGTTTAGGAATTGCGTGGATTCCAACCTATTACTTTCATGAGCTAAATCATGATCAACATAACCTGCTGCCTTTGTTGCCAGAATGGCAATGCTCGGGTAAAGAAGTATTCATTATGTATCGAGACCGCGATAAAAGGCCTGCAAGAGTTGATGCATTTATTGAACATGTCTTAAATTGGAAAAATCGCATTCAAATGTTTGCTTGAAAGAGGTTTATCACATTGTGCTGTGCCGGTAACCTCAATTGAAGCTTCATGACTCTGCTTCAATTGAGTTCATTTATTTAACCTCTAAAAGAATCATGAATACATAGGCAGTTAATGGGATTCGAGTTTACAAGTGATTCGGTCAGCTAAAACTAAAGCTAAGTAGAAAGTATTTGCAGTTGTATTTGCGTCTGAAAATCGTTTAGAGCTTTCTCATCCGCGAGGTTCTATAAGAAATTATTAAGGATATATTTGTGTGTGATTTCGTGAAAAAAATTATTGTAGGTTTACTTTTCAGTGCTTCGTCTTTTGCTTCCTTAAGTCAATATGTTCCAGCAATGAATGATAAGAACGGTTATGTAGAACCATTTCAAATGTTTGATAATGTCTATTATGTAGGAGACAAGTGGGTCTCATCATATGCCATTGCTACAGACGACGGACTGGTTATCATTGATACGCTTGATTTCCCTTACTCTGAGTGGATACCTATCAACCTAGAAAAGCTAGGGCTAAAAGATAAGCCAATAACGCACATATTGGTAACTCATGGGCATTCTGACCATGTTGGAGGCGCCCAGTTACTTCAAGAGAAGTATGGTTCCAAAGTTGTGATGACCAAAAGCGCTCATGAACTATCTATACAGCAATCAAACAAAAGCGAAGGTGAGAACAAGTTCCTTCCTCCAAATTTAGACATAGAGATAAAAAGCGATAGCTCTATGGTTATTGGTGGACATGAGTTTAAGTTCTATCTCACACCTGGCCACACGGAAGGTGATTATTCCTTAGACTTCGCTGTTGAAGATAATGGCGAACAATATCGTGCTTTTATCGTTGGTGGGCATAGCGTAAGTAGCAATGATCCAGAAGTTATTGGCCAGTTCCTGACTAGCATGGAGAAAATTAGAAAAATTTCACTACAGGCACCTATTGTGAACGTTAACCTTTCGAACCATCCACATAAAAATTTCCTTTTTGAAAATAGGAAGAAGCTCGGCACAAGCGGTAACCCGTTTATCAGTGAGGCAAACTTCTTCATGTTCCTTAAGCAACAAGAAGATTTAGCTAAGGGAAAACTAGAAGAACTATAATACCGTGGTATACGAGCAGCCTTCTTTATTAGGTTAGAGATTTGCTCTTGAGTTATAGCTAAGGCTTTAATAAGTTGCTCAATCAAGATTCGACACTGGTGGCAGCTATATTGTTTGTCGGTTCTAGTGACAAAGGCGCCGTGCGTAAGCATTCGTATTGTGTGCCTTACACATTTGCAAGGCGTTATGTGCTTTCTAGAAAAGTCTCAAAATAGAGTACAATTAGCGTTTTGACACAGCGGAAATCATCATGGCCAAAACTGTTCAGCAGCAAATCGGAAACATTGCTCTAGTCGTTGAAAATTACGACGATGCTATCGAATTCTATACTCAAAAACTTCAATTCACTCTGGTTGAAGATACCAACCTAGGTTGTGGTAAACGCTGGGTTCAAGTTTCTCCTCCAAACTCCAATGGTACAAACCTACTTTTAGCTCAAGCGAGTACACCGGAGCAAACGCATGCAGTAGGAAATCAAACAGGTGGTCGTGTTTTCCTGTTTCTGCAAACTAATGATTTTTGGCGTGACTACGAGTTGATGAAGAAAAATGGTGTTGTATTTAATGAAGAGCCTCGTGTGGAAGAATACGGGACAGTGGTGGTGTTCCAAGATCTCTATGGTAATAAGTGGGACTTACTGCAACTGAACTGAGAAACTATACAGCACCTGCATAACATAGTGTTCATGAGGAGTTTCCAACAAGCTTTTAAGGCTCTGAGATATTAGTGCTAATTCAAAGGTTCTCAGAAGTCACTGTATTTCTAAATCACTTTTGTGCAAACAATAACTAGCCATCATTCCTTCTCGATGTATCAACAAATGTTAGGGCGGCACACCAAAAACAAAGGCGAACCAATCGGTTCGCCTTTGTTTATTTAGATTCTACAAAAATTAATCTTCGTAGTTATCGATGCTTGGGCATGAACAGATTAGGTTACGGTCACCGTATACGTTATCTACGCGATTTACCGTTGGCCAGTACTTCCAAGATTTGGTCGCTTTAGACGGGAAGCAGCCAATCTCGCGAGAGTAAGGGCGGTCCCAATCTTCAGCTGAAAGATCAACTTGTGTGTGTGGCGCGTTAACAAGTGGGTTGTTATCCAGTGGCCATTCACCGTTTTTCACTTTCTCCATTTCTTCGCGGATAGCGATCATCGCATCACAGAAGCGGTCTAGCTCTTCTAGATCTTCCGATTCCGTTGGCTCAACCATTAGCGTGCCCGCTACAGGGAACGACATAGTTGGTGCGTGGAAACCGTAGTCCATTAGACGCTTCGCGATGTCTTCTTCGCTGATACCTGTTTCTTCTTTCAGCGGACGAATGTCGATAATACATTCGTGCGCTACGCGGCCATTTTTGCCACGGTAAAGAACAGGGTAGTGTTGGCGAAGTGTTTCCATCACGTAGTTTGCGTTCAGAATAGCTACTTTTGTAGCATCTGTTAGGCCAGCTTCGCCCATCATTGCGATGTAAGCCCAAGAGATAGGTAGGATAGAAGCGCTACCCATATCTGCTGCTGATACTGCGAAATCTGCGCCTTCTACACCGTCTTCAATATGCCCTGGTAGGAAAGGAGCTAGGTGAGATTTCACACCGATAGGACCCATACCCGGACCGCCACCACCGTGCGGGATGCAGAAGGTTTTGTGTAGGTTTAGGTGAGAAACGTCTGAACCGATGAAGCCTGGTGATGTTAGACCAACCTGCGCGTTCATGTTAGCGCCGTCTAGGTAAACCTGACCACCAGCGGCATGAACCATTTCACACACTTCTTTCACTTTCTCTTCGTAAACGCCGTGCGTAGAAGGGTAAGTGATCATAATGCTTGATAGGTTGTCTTTGTGTTTATCGATTTTCGCTGCTAGGTCGTCGATGTCGATGTTGCCTTCTTCATCACACTTAACCACAACCACTTTCATTGACACCATAGATGCTGTCGCAGGGTTAGTACCGTGCGCAGAGCTTGGGATCAAACATACGTTGCGGTGACCTTCGCCACGGCTTTCGTGGTAGCGTTGAATCGCGATAAGACCAGCGTACTCACCCGATGCACCAGAGTTTGGTTGTAGTGAGAATGCGTCATAGCCAGTGATTTCACATAGCTTTTCTTTAAGATCTTTTGCGAGTGCTGCGTAACCAGCTGCTTGTTCTGCTGGTGCGAACGGGTGGATCGAACCAAACTCAGGCCAAGTTACTGGAATCATCTCTGCTGCTGCGTTCAGCTTCATCGTACAGCTGCCCAGTGGGATCATGCCGTGCGTGAGTGAGAAGTCTTTGTTCTCTAGCTGTTTTAGGTAACGCATCATCTGTGTTTCGCTGTGGTGCGTGTTAAACACAGGGTGTGTTAGATATTCTGTTGTGCGGCGCAATGCTTCTGGAATGGCTGCAAACTCGTTGCCTGCGATTTCAGTTGATAGTGCTGCGACTTCTTCTTTCACACCGAATACTGCGAATAGGGCTTCTACATCTGCCACGGTTGTGGTTTCGTCGAAGCTCACACCTAGCTGAGTACCCAACTTACGTAGGTTGATGTCTGCGGCTAGTGCTTTCGCGTATAGGTCTTCAGTTTGTGCACCTGTGTTGATAGTGATGGTGTCGAAGAAGCTGTTGTGAGCAAGCTCGAAGCCGCCTTTAGTTAGGCCAGCGGCTAGGATGGCTGTCATGTGGTGCGTACGACGAGCAATCGTGCGTAGACCTTCTGCGCCGTGGTAAACCGCGTAGAAAGACGCCATGTTCGCTAGCAGTGCTTGAGCAGTACAGATGTTTGAAGTCGCTTTTTCACGACGGATGTGCTGTTCACGCGTTTGCATTGCCATACGCAGTGCTTGGTTACCGTTGGTATCGATAGAAACACCGATAACGCGACCAGGCATTGTACGCTTGTGCTTATCACGCGTTGCCATGAAAGCAGCGTGTGGACCGCCGTAACCCATCGGCACGCCAAAACGTTGTGCTGAACCGATTGCTACGTCTGCGCCCATTTCACCCGCAGGTTTCAGTAGGGCAGAAGCCAATAGGTCAGTCGCTACGGTTACTAGCGTTTTGTTCGCTTGTGCTTTTGCGATGATGTCCGTTAGGTCACGAACTTCACCTGTTGTGCCTGGGTATTGAACTAGTGCGCCGAATACGTCTTGCTCTGGTAGTGATTCTAGAGAACCAACTAGGACTTCAAAGCCGATGAATTTCGCACGAGTTTTTACCACTTCGATGGTTTGTGGGTGAACGTCGTCAGCAACGAAGAATACGTTGCTCTTGCTTTTACCCGCACGCTTACAAAGTGTCATCGCTTCTGCTGCTGCCGTTGCTTCATCGAGCAATGACGCGTTCGCGATTTCCATACCAGTAAGATCCATCACCATTTGTTGGTAGTTTAGAAGTGCTTCTAAACGACCTTGTGAGATCTCTGGTTGGTAAGGGGTGTAAGCAGTGTACCAGCCCGGGTTTTCCATCACGTTGCGTAGAATCACGTTCGGCGTGAAGGTGTTGTAGTAACCCTGACCAATGAATGTACGTTTAACTTGGTTCTGATCGGCGAACTTACGCATTGCTGCCAGCATGTCTGCTTCGCTTTTCGCTTCTGCCAAGCTCATTGGTTGCTCTAGGCGAATTTGTGCTGGTACGGTTTCGTCGATAAGCGAATCTAGGCTAACTGCGTTGATCGCTTCCAACATTTTCTGTTGGTCAGATTTGTTTGGTCCATTGTGGCGAGCAACGAACTCGTTTTGTGTGCTGAGGCTTTGAAGTAATTCAGTCATTGTCCTTTACCTACTCCTTGGTTCGGGTAACGGATTTGCGTTACTGATAAATTAAATTATACGTCCGAACCTAGAAAAAAAGCTGTTCTCTAAACAGGCTAGGGAACAGCTTTCGTCACATCCTAATTACTCTTCTTCGATAGAGTTTAGGTATTCGTCTGCGTCTTTCAGGTTATCTAGTTCAGATACATCAGACATCTTCACTTTTACGATCCAGCCACCTTCGTACGGCTCTTCGTTAATTAGCTCTGGGCTGTCTTCTAGTTCTTCATTGATTTCTACGATTTCACCAGTGATTGGTGCGTAGATGTC
Source organism: Vibrio sp. OY15 (assembly GCF_000742455.1). Classification (NCBI taxonomy): domain Bacteria; kingdom Pseudomonadati; phylum Pseudomonadota; class Gammaproteobacteria; order Vibrionales; family Vibrionaceae; genus Vibrio; species Vibrio sp. OY15. Next base: position 709,898 of record NZ_JPIL01000009.1, read on the forward strand.
TGACGCTGCTTTTACAGATTCAACGAGAGAGAAGCTTTCACCTGCTTCAACTTCGTCTTCTACGTCTGGTAGGTCAACGAATACCACGTCACCTAGCATTTCTTGTGCATGCTCAGAAATACCAATTGTTACTGTGCCGTCACCGTTGTCACGTACCCACTCGTGGCTATCTGCAAACTTCAGTGTTTTGTCCATTGCTTAATCTCCGAATAACTTGTCAGGAATTATTATGATTTTAAAAAATCGTTTACTGGTATAGAGGAAAGCGACTGCAAAGTTCTTTTACTTCTTTGCGAACGCGTTTTTCAACTTCTGCGTCACCTTCAGGGTTGTTCACTAAACCGTCCAGTACGTCACCAATCCAATTACCGATGAGTTTGAATTCTTCAGCGCCAAAGCCGCGGCTTGTACCCGCAGGCGTTCCTAAACGGATGCCCGATGTAATCATAGGCTTCTCTGTATCGAATGGGATGCCATTTTTGTTACATGTGATCCCAGCACGCTCTAGAGCTTCTTCTGCTTTATTGCCTTTCAACCCTTTCGGACGAAGGTCAACCAGCATTAGGTGCGTGTCTGTGCCACCAGTTACGATGTCGCAACCGCGAGTTTGCAATACTTCCGCTAGGACTTTTGCGTTATTGATCACCGAATCAATATAAGTTTTAAATTCAGGGCCAAGCGCTTCACCAAATGCGACCGCTTTGGCTGCGATAACGTGCATCAGTGGGCCACCTTGTAGGCCAGGGAATACGGCTGAGTTGATTTTCTTAATGATGTCTTCGTGGTTAGTAAGAATCATACCGCCGCGAGGGCCACGCAATGTTTTGTGTGTTGTAGTCGTAACAACGTGTGCGTGTGGCAGTGGGCTAGGGTGCGCGCCTGTTGCGATAAGACCGGCGATGTGTGCCATGTCGACCATAAGAATTGCATTTACTTCGTCTGCGATTTCACGGAATTTTGCAAAGTCGATAGTACGTGGAATAGCGCTACCACCTGCGATGATCATTTTAGGTTGGTGCTCAAGTGCTAGCTCACGAACATCTTCGTAGTTGATTTCCAGTGTTTCGCGATCAACACCGTATTGAACTGCATTAAACCATTTACCAGAAAGTGCAGGGCGTGCACCGTGCGTCAGGTGACCACCTGCGTCTAAAGACATACCAAGAATGGTGTCACCAGGTTGAAGCAGTGCTAGTTTTACTGCGCCGTTTGCTTGTGCGCCTGAGTGTGGTTGAACGTTTGCGTATTCACAATTGAAAAGTTTTTTTGCGCGTTCGATAGCAATGGCTTCCACTGTATCTACGTGCTCACAACCACCATAGTAACGACGACCTGGGTAGCCTTCAGCGTATTTGTTTGTTAGGCATGTGCCTTGAGCTTGCATTACCGCTTTAGAAACAATGTTCTCAGAAGCGATAAGTTCGATTTGTTCGTTTTGGCGAGCGGATTCCGCTTGAATTCCAGCAAAGACAGCATCATCTGTCGCAGAGAGGTTGGTAGAGAAAAAGTTTTCCAAGCTGTGGTTAGGGTAACTCTTATTCATGGTAGTTGACCTTCCAAATCTGAAAATGAACCCGCAATAGATGAGTTATGATTTGCGGTTGTGGTTCATTTGTCCTCAAAAACAGCTGAACTGCGTAGCAGAACAGAGTGAACATCCGGCCCTAAATTTGGGCAAAAACTCCGTTGGATTGCGTGTTTCCTTTACCAATCTCTTACGGAAATATGCATCTCTACATCTAACAAGTTGGTAACATAGCGCCTGTGACGGGAACAATCAACCAAAAATTTCCTATAGGAAACAAGATTTCAAAATTTGTTAACAAGAGCACGGTTTAATTCACTTGGTGGACTTCTATCCACTATGTGCTTCATGCACAATGCGAGTAAGACAAAAAATATGGATATCTATAGAGGGATTTATGGCAGAAAGTATTTACGATGAATACCCATCGATGACGTTGGCAAAAGAGCAACATGACCAAAATATCGAGCCGTTAAAACTGGGCCAGCGTATTAAGGATATCCGCTCGAAACTCGGTATCACATTAGAAGAGGCCAGTCAGCGAACCGGGCTTGCTCGATCTACACTGAGCAAAATAGAAAATGAGCAGATCTCCCCGACGTTTCAAGCGATGCAAAAATTGGCACTTGGCTTACAAATTGACATGCCACAACTATTTGAACCACCTAGAAAAAAGGTAGCGACAGGGCGTAGGGATGTTACCAAGAAGAATGAAGGTAAACCACACCCAACACAAACTTATGAACATGAACTGCTCGCGACACAACTTTCCAATAAGAAAATGATGCCGTTTAAGAGCCAAATTCGAGCTCGTAGTTTTGATGAATATAAAGACTGGGTTCGTCATGATGGCGAAGAATTTCTGCTTATCTTATCTGGTGAGGTCATGTTCTATTCTGAGTTTTACGAACCTGTTGTTTTAAGCGAGGGAGACAGCGTTTATTACGATGCAAATATGGGACATATGTTGACCAGTGTTAGCGAGGAAGATGCGCTCATTTTGTGGGTGACAGCCAAATAGTGATAAATACTTGTAAATTTCCTATAGTGAAAGCAAACGATTGCTGTTGGTGGTCGTTATGATGAAAAGGCGCTTTTTTGATGAGAACTTGCTCATTAAAGCGCTTTTTTTGTACGATTTGTTGTGATTAAAATGTTAAGAGTCACACTTTTGCAAGTCGATCTACGTCTTGTTCGTGCAAAATAGAATGAGCCATGTTTATTATTGGAAACACATCGAATGCCGATAGCATTCTCGGGTCTATCTAAATGGAGACGAAAATGACTCAAGAACTACTGAAAACACCACTACACGCACTTCACGTTGAAGTTGGTGCCAAAATGGTCCCGTTCGCGGGTTACGATATGCCTGTTCAGTATCCTCTAGGCGTAAAGAAGGAACACTTACATACTCGTGATGCGGCAGGTCTGTTTGACGTTTCTCACATGGGACAGCTTCGCCTAATTGGTGACGGTGCAGCTGCGTTCCTAGAAACATTAGTTCCAGTGGATATTGTGGATCTTGAGTCTGGTAAACAGCGTTACGCTTTTTTCACTAATGAAGAGGGCGGCATCATGGACGACTTGATGGTGGCTAACCTAGGCGATCATCTGTTTGTGGTTGTGAACGCAGCATGTAAAGCGCAAGATATCGCACACCTACAAGCGCATTTACCATCTGGTGTTGAGCTAGAAATTATCGAAGACCGAGCTCTACTTGCAATCCAAGGCCCTAAAGCGGCGGCTGTATTGGCGCGTTTTGCACCAGAAGTTTCTGAAATGCTGTTCATGGATATTCGTAAAGTCGATATTTTAGGCGCCGAGTGCATTGTTTCTCGTAGTGGTTATACAGGCGAAGACGGTTACGAAATCTCGGTTCCTGCTGACAAAGCGGAAGAGCTAGCACGTAAACTGACTGCGGAAGATGAAGTTGAATGGATTGGCCTTGGTGCTCGTGATTCACTTCGTCTTGAGTGTGGCCTTTGTCTATACGGTCATGACCTAGACACAACAACAACACCTGTTGAAGCGAGCTTGCTATGGGGTATCCAAAAAGTTCGTCGTATTGGTGGTGAACGTGAAGGTGGTTTCCCTGGCGCAGACATTATTCTTAAGCAGATTGAGACTAAAGATGTGGCGCGTAAGCGTGTGGGTCTAGTAGGTCAAACCAAAGCGCCAGTGCGTGAAGGTGTTGAACTGTTTGATGCTGACGGCGTTAAAATTGGCGTTGTAACCAGCGGTACGGCGGGTCCGAATGCAGGTAAGCCAGTCTCAATGGGTTATGTTCGTGCGGATTTGGCGGCGATTGGTACTGAAGTGTTCGCTGAAGTGCGTGGTAAAATGCTACCAATGACAGTTGAAAAAATGCCGTTCGTACCACAACGCTACTACCGTGGTTAAAACGAATTGAAACAAAAATGCCGAGCTTTGTAGCTCGGCATTTTTTATGTCTTCTTTTCGCTTGTTTACTTTTAGTTTACTGCTTCATCAATAGTACAGCACATATCAATAACGATATCTTCAAGCTTTTCCGGATGAATCATCTCTTCTTTTGGGATCCCAAATTGAGAGGCCATAATGGTATTAAACAATTCCCAATGCTTGATCAGCAGTTTTTCGCGATTATCTGCAATATCCGGCCATGTTTCTTGCATCATTGGCGCGAGACTGACAGCACCATGTGCGAAGATCAACATTTGCCACTTTGATTCCCACTGATCAAATTGTGCATTAGGGTTTTCGCTGTTGTACTGCTCGAAAATTCCGGTAAATATCGCAGCGAACTCATCTTTTGACTTTAAGAAATACTGCAGCAGAGCACCGTCATCGCCTTGTCGAATGGCATCGGCGATCATCTGTACTGGGTGAGGATTGACGAGAGCAAATGCTAGCATGCGAACCATAAACAGATAAATTTTTCTATTCGAAGGTGTGTTCTCCGGCATTTCATTGATGAGTTCAGCCATATAGCACTGCATGAACTCGTCCATTGCATCGCTAACCGCTTGCCAGATTTTCTCTTTGCTGCCGAAGTGGTGACGGATCAAACTATGTGAAACACCAGCCTTTTCACTGATATTGCGCAGCGAGACACGCTCGTAACCAAGTTCACAAAACATATCTGCTGCCACTTTAAGGATCAGACACTTAGTTTGTTCTGCTGCTTCAGCACTTCTACGCCCCTGCTTTCTTTCATTCATAGTTCGAATTTTCCCGAATATTAATCACGCGCTTACTTTTACCAGAAACCGAACGCTTTGACTAATTAATTTGCTATCCACCTGGAAAATATGTTGATCAATTTCAAATTCTGCTTATACTGCACGGCTGTGTAATATATAAAACCTACGGAGAAAGCGGGTGCGAAAACAATATTTAAAGCGCACTTTAGTTGGCGCAGTGGTGACATTAAGTCTTTCTGGGATGCTAACTGGGTGTAATAAAGCCATTTCTGAGCCGTCTGAACCTTTAATCAAACCTGTAAAATTACTGGCGGTGAAAGACCTAGAACTTGAAGACTCGCACGCCTTTTTAGCGCGTATTGATGCAACACATCGCGCGCAGCTTTCTTTTCAGGTTGGTGGAGAGGTTGATGAATTACGTGTACGCATGGGTCAAAAAGTCCAAAAAGGTGAAGTGCTCGCAACGTTAGACCCTAAAGATCTTCAGCTTGCGTTAGATGCCGCTCAAGCGCAGTACGCGTTAGCGAAAACACAATGGGACCGCGCGAAAAACCTTTACGGAAAAAAACTCATTAGTACTGATGAGTACGATCAGAAAGAAACTCAATATAAAGCGGCATTGGCGAACTACGAACAAGCTAAAACCGATTTGAGCTATACCAAAATTCACGCACCGTTTGATGGCATTGTGTCATATACCTATGTCAACCCGTTTCAAGTAGTAGCAGAGAAGCAGGAGATCTTGAATCTCATTGATAACACGACGTTGGATGTATCTTTCACCTTGCCAGTAAGTTATGCGGAATCTGTATCACTTGAGTCACTGCAAAACTCCGATATGTGGGTGACGATGGATAGCGAGCCAGGAAAACGTATCCCTGGGCAATTTAAAGAAATCTCGACGCAGCCAAACATCGATACCAATAGTTATGAGGCGATCGTGACCATCACTCGACCAGAAGATCGCAATTTGCTGACAGGTATGACTGGGCAGGTACACATTGCTAAACAACATGTATCGGACGCGATGACGTTACCTCAGTCTGCTTGGGTCAACAAAAATGGGACGCAAGGTGAAGTTTGGGTAATGGACAGAAGCACGCAGCAGGTCAATAAAGTCACTGTGTCACTTGACGCAGCAGGTGGTGTGAAAGCCGGGCTTGATAACAATGATTACGTTGTTATTGCTGGTGTTGAGAGACTGGTTGAAGGACAAGTGGTGAAAGCTTGGGTTCGTGAGGGAGGCATTTAATGAAACGTTCTCTACTTACGATCTCTGCGATTGCACTTGCAGTTTTAACAGGGTGCAAAAATGAAAACCAAGCTATCGTCGAGCAGCCACTTTTTGTGTCGACTATCTCGGTGGATGCACCAGTACAAAGTCAACATCGCGCGTTCAAAGGCATAGTAGTGCCTGCAGAGCAAACGCCAATGGCATTTCGCCGCGCTGGGGAAGTTCAGCACGTATTGGTTAAAGCGGGTGACGTTGTGAAGCAGGGGCAAATGATCGCAAAGCTAGATGATAGCAAAGAGAAGCAAGCCGTGAATGACGCAGAAGCACAATACACACTTGCAATTCGTCAGCTTAAACGCGGTGAAGACTTGCATGCACGTCAAATGATTTCAAAAGCGGAACTTGATGAGCTAACCGCCAATAAAGAGCTAGCTGAGGCTACTTTCTATAACGCGACCAATCAATTGAATTACACCCGTTTATTCGCCCCGTTCGCCGGTAAAGTATCCGATGTTTTCAAAGAACGTTTTGAGCGTGTGGCAATTGGTGAACCCGTGTTAAACCTATACCAAAACGATTTGGTTTACGTGCGTATTGAGCTTTCCGACAATGTTTTAGCGATGGTAGACCCGAACTCAGACAGCATGAGCTACAAGCCTAGAGCAACCTTCTCCGGCATCGATGGCAGATTTGCTTTGGACTATTTAGAGCACACAAGTGAACCCAACGCTGAAACTCAAACCTACGAAATGTACTTGACGATGCCACAGCCAAAAACAGAGATATTGCCGGGAACCAGCGTAAGCGTTTTGGTCGATATGGTGAAGGCGGGCATTACCTCTATCGATGGTTACAGTGTGCCTGTCACGGCGCTTCAAGCAGGCAGTGAAGGGAATGAGTTCTTTGTGTGGAAAAAAGAAGGTGACATTGTCACACGGGTGCCTGTCATGATTTCTCAAGTGAATGGCAATGGAGCCATTGTGTCGTCAGGTGTTAGCCAGGGCGATATTCTGATTAATTCAAATCTGCGTAAATTACGCGAAGGTAAACATGTGGATGTTGTGGAGAATAACCAATAATGAACATTGCTGAGTATTCAATAAAAAACAAAGTCATCAGCTGGTTGTTCATTATTATCCTTGCTGTTGGTGGTTTAACGTCATTTTTGGAGCTGGGACGATTAGAAGACCCGGCATTTACGATCAAAGATGCCATGATCATCTCAACATACCCTGGCGCGACGTCAAAAGAAGTTGAAGAAGAGCTGACGTATCCTCTAGAAAAAGAGATTCGAAAACTCCCTTATATCGACAAAATTACCTCTACGTCTTCTAATGGTATGTCTCAAATAACGGTGAGCATGGAAATGGACTATGGTCCTGATGAACTGCCGCAAATTTGGGATGAAATGCGCCGTAAAATTAATGATTTACGACCATCATTGCCTCAAGGTGTTCAGTCTTTACAGATCATTGATGATTTCGGTGACGTTTATGGCGTGATGTTAATGCTCACTGGTGACGATTACGACTATGTAGAGCTGAAACGTTATGCGGATTACCTGACCCGTGAAATCGAGCTTGTTGATGGTGTTGGTAAGGTAGACATCACGGGCGATCAGCAAGAAATGCTATTCGTTGAGATCTCACTTGATCGCCTTGCTGCACTGAACTTAGACATGAATGTGGTTTCGAGCTTGTTGAACCAGCAAAACAATGTGGTTTCAGCAGGTGAAGTGATGGTCAATGGCGAAAGCCTTGTTATTCGCCCAAGCGGCACCTTAAACACTGTAGAAGCACTAGAAAATCTGATCATTCATGGCCGTGACACAGGAAATCTAATTCGTCTAAAAGACGTAGCAACGATTTCTCGCGGTATTCAAGAGAAGCCAAGCAACGTCGTACTCTTTAACGGTCAAAAAGCGATTAATATCGGTATCTCGTTTGCATCGGGTGTGAACGTGGTTGAGGTTGGTGAACGTTTGGATGCGGAGCTCGCGAGCCTTGAGTCTATCAAGCCTGCTGGCATCGATATGAACTACTTTTACAACCAAGCCAATGAGGTGGATGAATCTGTTAAAGCGTTTGTAATTAGTCTAGCGGAGGCAGTGGCGATCGTAATCATTGTGTTGCTGTTTACTATGGGTTTACGCAGTGGTGTCATCATTGGAGTTGTGTTGTTATTGACGGTATTTGGTACCTTCATTTTGATGAATTACAACAACATCGAACTGCATCGTATTTCTCTTGGCGCGTTAATTATTGCCTTAGGTATGCTGGTTGATAACGCGATTGTTGTCGTGGAAGGCATATTGGTTGGCCTAAAGAAAGGGCGTACCAAAGTTCAAGCGGCTGTCGATATTGTAAAGCAAACACAATGGCCTTTGCTGGGCGCAACTGTTATTGCAATTACGGCTTTTGCACCTATCGGTTTGTCGCAAGATGCGACAGGTGAGTTCATGGGCTCTCTATTCTGGGTGCTGTGTTTCTCCCTATTTTTAAGCTGGATTACCGCTATTACACTGACGCCTTTCCTTGCCGATCTTTTGTTGAAAGAGGAAAACAAAGAGCAGGGTACTAGCGAAGATGATCCTTATAAAGGCTGGTTGTTTGTCGTATTTGGGGCATCGCTGAAATTTGCATTACGATTCCGCTGGCTTACCGTTGCTGGCATGGTGGCGCTGTTAGTGGGTGCTGTCGTGGCATTTGGTAATGTAAAACAGCAGTTCTTCCCACCATCGAATACGCCGATGTTCTACGTGGATATGTGGATGCCAGAGGGTACTGACATCCGTGAAACGATCAAAAAAGCTGAAGAGGTCGAAAGCTACATTCGTCAGCAAGATGATATTGACTTTGTTTCTGCTTCGATTGGGCAGGGTCTACAGCGTTTTGCTTTAACCTATCAACCAGAAAAAAGTTACGAAGCGTACGCTCAGTTCCAAGTTCGCGCGACTGACCGTGAGAAAATGTTTGGTTTGCTGCATAAGTTAGATGCGAATCTGGCGAAAACATTTGATGCGCCTACGTTCCAGTTTAAATTGATGGAATTTGGTCCATCACCAGCGTCTAAGATCGAAGCGCGTATTACTGGCCCTGATCCACAAGTTTTACGTGACTTGGCGGTGCAAGTTGAAGACATCCTTCATACCGACCCTGGTGCCCGAAACATTCGTCACGATTGGCGAGAGCGCACCAAGGAACTTGTACCCGTTTTCAACGAGTCTAAAGCTCGTCGCTTAGGTATTTCGAAAGAAGATCTTTCAAGCACACTGCAAATGGCGTTTGGTGGTAGCACCTTAGGTTACTTGCGTGATGGTACACATACGTTGCCAATTATGACACGCCTTCCTGAAGAAGAACGCGTAGATTTTGAATCACTACAAAACGTGACCATTTGGAGTCCTTCGTTGCAAACGTATATTCCGGTTGATCAAGTGATTGATGGCGTTCAACTGGATTGGAGTGAGCCGCTAATTCAGCGTCGTGACCGTAAGCGTACGTTAACCGTTCTCGCGGACCATGATGTGTTGAGTGACGACACGGCAGCAAGCTTATTTGCTCGTGTACAGCCTAAAGTGATGGCATTGCATGTTCCAGAAGGATACGAAATCACATGGGGTGGTGAGTACGAATCATCCAAAGATGCACAAGAAGGCCTATTCGGTTCATTGCCGATGGGTTACTTGTTGATGTTCATCATTACTATTTTATTGTTTAACTCAATCAAAAAGCCGTTGGTAATTTGGTTCACCGTTCCGTTAGCGATCATTGGCGTTGCTTTTGGTTTGCTTACCACGAACATGCCGTTCAGTTTTACAGCATTCCTTGGTTTGTTAAGCCTAAGTGGCATGATTTTGAAAAACGGTATTGTGTTGCTTGACCAAATTAACCTTGAGTTGGAGTCAGGTAAAGATCCTTACCTCGCGATTGTTGACAGTGCGATAAGCCGCGTTCGTCCGGTAAGTATGGCTGCGCTAACAACTATCTTGGGGATGATTCCACTGGTCTTCGACGCCTTCTTTGGCTCGATGGCAATAACGATTATGGCAGGTCTTGGTTTTGCTACTGTACTGACACTGATAGTGGTGCCAGTGATGTTTGCAATTCTGTTTAGGGTAAAACCGACCACTGCATAGGGACTCCTGGCTATTTGCCAGCTTCCTGCCTAGCCCTGAAGGTTTTCTTCGGGGCTTTTTTGATCTTACTAATATATACCAAACCATTCATTTGCTTGATTTTAATGATTTTCTTACGATTACAATGCAAATCATGCGTATACTGATGTAACGACACATCAAAGATTGAGATTACATGAATAAGCGCATATTAAACGGACTCTTCTTCGTTGGTTCTTTCACCTTGGTTGGCTGCACCGCGACGGATAGCATGCCGACAGAAACCAAACAACCTGCCCCTAAAGTCAACAGTGTTAGTGCTGAAGTCATTTCCAGTTGGATTGATAGTAAGGTTTTAGCCCCTGAAGGGCTGTCGCTCGAGCAAGACAATCTACGTTATCTATCGGGTAGCGCCGACCTAAACAGCGACGGCAAGGCAGAATACATAGTGTTGCTTCAAGATCGCTATTTCTGTGGTAGTGGTGGCTGTGCTGCATATATGTTTGATAATGAGGGAAACGTTATTAATCGAATGTCGGTAACTCGCACGCCTATTGTACTAGCCGACAGTTACAGTAATGGTTGGCAGGACTTTATCGTTTGGAGTAATGGCTCCTATCGACTCATGAGTTACAACGGTGAGTCTTATCCAAGTAACCCGTCACTAGAGCCAAAGGTGGATCGAGACGCTAACCAGCAGGCGGCAATCGCAAATGTAATGGCGACAGAGCTTTATCAGCAAGACGGCTATGACATTCTGCCCGCAGAATCAAAAACCTTGTGGACGCCAGCTAACGTTTACCACTTTACCTTCAAGCACTACGGTGACCCGCATAGCGCTTATCAAGCAACGGTGGATATGAGCAGTGGGGAAGTAGACATTGTAGCCGTTCCGGCTGCGGAATAAAAAACACCTCCCTTAACCGGAATTAAAGGGAGGTGCTAAATGCCAAATTCGAGGGTGGCATTGTTAACCGGAGTCGCTCTAATTAAGCTGCGACTTCTTGTTTCGCTTCTGCTTTGCTTTTTAAGAATGCGTAAGTAAAGCCAGTTACCGCTGTACCTGCTGCAATAGCCACTAAATACATTAATACTGGTGAAATTGCGTTAGGAATTAGCAGCACGAATAGACCGCCGTGTGGTGCCATTAATTTCGCACCGAATAGCATCGATAGGGCACCAGTAAGCGCGCCACCTGCCATACAAGATGGAATCACGCGCATTGGATCTTTCGCAGCAAATGGAATTGCGCCTTCAGAGATGAAACAAAGGCCCAAGACAAATGATGCTTTACCTGCCTCACGTTCATTTTGTTCAAATTTGTTCTTCGCAATGAAGGTCGCTAAACCCATACCTAGCGCAGGAACCATACCTGCGGCCATGATTGCCGCCATTGGTGCGTAAGTTTGTGAAGCCAGAAGGCCAACACCAAATGCGTAAGCGGCTTTGTTTACCGGGCCTCCTAGGTCGAAACACATCATAGCGCCAAGGATAATACCCAGTAGTACTGCACTGTCAGAACCCATGTTGTTTAGGAAGTCAGTCAGGCCGTTCATGATGCCTGAAACTGGGCCGCCTACGATGTAGATCATCACAAGACCAGTGAACAATGTTGCCACAAATGGAATGATCAGAATCGGTTTAAGCGCCTCCATCGATTGTGGCAGTTTCACCTTATCTGCGAGGAGTTTCGCTGCGTAACCAGCAATGAAACCAGCCGCGATACCGCCAAGGAAACCTGCGCCAGTAGAACTTGCTAGCATACCACCAACAAGACCAGGAGCCAGACCAGGACGGTCAGCGATTGAAAACGCAATATAGCCAGCAAGTACAGGAATCATCAATGCGAATGCAGAGCCACCACCAATGTTCATCAAGGCTGCTGCTAGTGTGCCTTCTTCTTTAAATGCTTCAATACCAAACACGAACGATAGGGCGATGATCAAACCACCAGCGACAACCACAGGCAGCATGTGCGATACCCCTGTCATCAAGTGTTTGTAAGCGCCTTTCTTCTCGTCTGCTGCCGAAGCAGAATTTGCAGAACCTGAATGTTGGTAAATCGTGGCTTGCTCGAATGCTTTGTCCATCTCTTCGGCTGTTTTTTTCAGAGCTGGGCCTGTTTTCGTGCGGTACATCTTTTTGCCGTTAAAGCGATCAAGTGGCACTTCAATATCCGCAGCAATGATCACCAGATCGGCATCTGCAATTTCTTGCTCAGTCAGTTGGTTTTTAGCGCCAACTGAACCACGAGTTTCCACCTTGATTTGATGGCCACGACGCTTGCCTTCTTCTTCTAAAGCTTCTGCCGCCATAAAGGTATGCGCAACGCCAGTAGGGCATGCCGTGATTGCAACAATCTTCTTTGATGCTGATGTTGTATCTGTAGTGATAGGGGCTGCAAGTGTGGTTGCTTTTTCAAGTAAAGTGGCGTTTTCAACCGCTTGCTGGAGAAACGCAGTTGCGTCTTTTGCTACTTCGCTAATTTCCGCTTGGTAAACCTTTTTTCCTACAAAACGAGAAGTGTCGACGCTAGTATTTGCCGCAATGACAATGACTTCTGCTTGTTCAACGTCAGCTTCCGTCAATAGTGTTGGTTCAACCACACTTGATTGACATTCTATTTTGGCATTCCAGTTTAATTTTGCGGCGGCTTGTTCTAGTAATCCTGCCGCAAGGATGCTATTTGCTACACCGCTCGGACAGGCAGTAATAATGGCAATATTCATACGATAACCTTCTGTTCCTTAGTTTTGTTCTAAGTTTGTAATAGGGTAAAGCGCGCTAACTTCAGTTTGTCGCTTGATATTTTCCAGTTCTTCCTGACTGGTTAGCCCTACGCCAACTTGACTAACTGCCAAAGCAGAAAGTGCCGTAGCGAAGCGCAATAAATCGTTTTTAGGCATCAGTTGCATGTGGCCCCAACACAAGCCAGCGACCAGCGTATCGCCTGCGCCAACGGTGCTCACGACATGCATTCGAGGCGGTTTTGCACTAAGCCATTCGCCTTGGTTGAGCCACATAACACCGTCAGGACCCATAGAAACCACGATGTTTTCTATGCCCTTGTCGCTCAGTGTTTGCGCTGCAGCTTGGCATTGTTCAGGTGTTGCTAGATGTTCGCCAACAAAATCACCAAGCTCTTCATCGTTAGGCTTAATCAACCATGGGTGAGCCTCAATACCTGACTTCAATGCGGCTTTGCTACTGTCGAACAACACCTTTTTGCCTTGTTGATGCAGTGCTTCTATCCATGCAGCGCATTGTTCGGCGGTTACGCCTCCAGGTAAGCTACCTGCAAGTACAAAGTAATCATGCGTCTCCGCTAGACGAAATAGTGTCTCCTCAAAGCGAGTAATTTCGTCGGCCGCTACTTGAACGCCAGGGAAGTTGATATCACTGACGTTGCCATTGGCCTCAACCAGCTTAACGTTGATACGAGTGGCACCCTTTACTTCCACAAATTCATTCTTAACGTTGATGTCATTGAAAAGCTGATGAAATAGCTCAGGGTTATCTTTACCGAGAAAGCCGGTAACCGTGACGTCTGCGCCTAAATCGCTCAATACTTTTGCTACGTTGACACCTTTACCAGCAGCGTGGAGATTGCTTTGCTGTACTAAGCTCACGGAACCAACGTTTAGTTCATTTACTGAACCTGTTAAATCCAATGCTGGGTTGAGCGTAATAGTGACAACCTTATTTGTTTTGTTTGTCATATCGGATCCTTAACCTTCACCAAGGCCAGAAGCGATTGCATTTCCGATAGACTCCAAGGCTTGCGGCGCATCAGGGCCTTCTGCTGTAAATTGAAGTTGGTGACCGTGCTTAACGCCCAGCGCGATGACTTTCATTAGGCTCTTCGCGTTTACTGCTTTTCCATCTCCGTCTAGGTTGGAAACACGTATAGTGGATTCAAACTTTTTCGCTTCTGCGACTAACATTGCCCCCGGACGAGCATGTAGGCCGTGAGAGTTTTTGATTTTAAATACAGCGGTATTGCCTTCTTCTGAAGGTGCGGCTGTGACTTCTTCACCTTTGAACAAAGCAAGAATCTGTTCTACTGATGCATCTAAAAGCTTGCCGTGTTCATTGTTAAACACAATGTTAGAAAGCGTTTTTAGGATAGGTTGGTGAGCATTGTTACATGCCGCGAACGCGACAAGTGCACGCACTTTTTGACCTTCATATTCGCAGTCGTTTGCCGTCGAGACAAATGACACACCTGTGCGAGTGACATGTTTGTCACTGCCAATTAACCACAGGCCATTACCTAAGTGAGTTGGTTGTTTGGTAACGAGATCTGCAACGAACTCGTTATCAGCACATCCAGTATTTTTTAACAGACCACCAGCAACAGCACTCATCTGTAGCATGTCGCTCGCAGGGAACATGAGTTGAATTAAAGAAGCGTCAAAGTCTGCTTCAAGCTGAACATCACCGTGCAGTAGGGCGATGATCTCGTCTTCGTTTTTTGCATTACGCAGACGCTCTTCTACGCCATCTGCGCCTAGCACTTTGGTGAGCTGTTTAAGAATACCAAGGTGCTCATCAGATTTAGCTGCGATACCGATAGCGACGAACACAGTATTGCCATCACCCCAGTCGACACCTTGTGGGAAGTGATGCACAGCAACACCCGTTGTTTTCACCATTGTACGAGTGTCGGTTGTACCGTGCGGTATGGCGATACCGTTCCCCAAAAACGTAGAGTTTTGGTTTTCACGGTTTAGCATGCCTTCAACGTAACCGCGTTCAACTAGGCCTTTATCAGTCAGGCTATGAGCAATACTCTTTATTGCTTCAAACTTATCTGTCGCTGATTGCGAGAGGGTAATGTCGTTCTTATTTAGCTTAAGCATGGTGCTTCTCCAGCCTTAAGGTATCAATTTAATATTCTGTGTGAGAAGTTGAACGCCGCTTCTTCTGAGCGCTTATCACTCCTCAAACCTTTTATCTTTCAAGCTAAATCGATTCAGCTTGTTGGTAAATTTTTTAAAAGACTCAGAAAAACTGTTTTAAAAACTGACGTTAACAAACGAGCCTTTGCCGCTGTCCTATAGCCTAGCTCACAAATTGGTTTGTTGCGTGTTCGGGTGATTTACGTCAATTTTTAAGTTTTGCTGAATCCTTTCAGCTTTTATACTGAATCGGTTCAGCTTATAATTCAACTTATCGAAAGATCGTTGATGTATTAAT
Source organism: Vibrio sp. OY15 (assembly GCF_000742455.1). NCBI lineage: Bacteria > Pseudomonadati > Pseudomonadota > Gammaproteobacteria > Vibrionales > Vibrionaceae > Vibrio > Vibrio sp. OY15. The sequence goes on from NZ_JPIL01000009.1 coordinate 725,155, forward strand.
ATGATCGCGCGCACAGAATAAGGTTTAGAATATGACACTGGATGAAATAGCCAAATTAGCGGGTGTTTCTAAGACAACTGCAAGCTATGTGATTAACGGAAAAGCGCAGAAATACCGCATCAGCGAGAAGACTCAGAAAAAGGTGATGGCCGTTGTAGATGAGTACAATTATAAGCCAGATCATGCGGCGTCTTCCTTGCGGGCAGGTAATTCACGCTCATTTGGGCTTATCATCCCAGACTTAGAGAACACCAGTTATGCGCGTCTTGCAAAGCTGATAGAGCAGAACTCTCGGAAAGCGGGGTACCAAATTTTGATTGGCTGCTCTGATGATGATCCTGATACAGAGCAAAAGGTGGCGGAAGCATTAGTCAGTCGTCGCATTGATGCGTTGTTTGTGGCAAGTGGTATGCCCACTGCAAACGAGTATTATCTTAAGTTGCAAAATTCAGGTACGCCAGTTATCGCGCTAGACCGTCCAATGGATGATGAGCACTTTTGTTGTGTCATCAGCGAAGATTTTGACGCCGCACTTGAACTCACTCAGTCAGTACTGTCCGAAGATATTAAGTCCATTGGCTTAATCGGTGCATTGCAAGATCTTCAAGTCTCAAAAGAGCGTGAGCTCGGTTTTCTATCTGCTTCTCAACAAGGTGGCAAAACGGCAACAGTGGGTTATGGACAACACTTCTCTCGGGAAGAAGGCAAGAAAGTCTTAGAGAGATGGTTAACAGAGAACGCATTGCCAGATGCCATTGTTACAACGTCATACACACTGTTAGAAGGTGTGTTGGATGTAATGCTAGAAAAACCAGAACTGATGGGAAAGGTGCGTTTAGCGACATTTGGTGATAATCGACTGCTGGACTTCTTGCCTGTGAAAATCAACTCTTTGCCTCAACAGTTTGAGTTGATCGCGGACAGCGCAATGGAGTTAGCACTCAACGCTTCCGCCAAGCGTTACAAGCCTGGCGTAGAACTTATCCCGCGTAAAATTGTGAAACGTCACTAAGTAACTAAATAGGTTGCTCAAAGCTTTACTTCAACCGTCAGCGCCACAAATGCGTGGTCGCTGGCGTTTTTATCTCTGTTATAAATCGGGTTGATCAGATGTTGGTTAGACACCTGATAGTCAACAACCTCGGCAACCGATATATCTGATAAGGTATCAAACTCTTGTGAGAGCAAGATATAGTCGAGTACATTCCCAGTGGAAAAATGATAGTGCGTGGCTGGGCGTTCATCCTTCAGGGTGTCACTTTGCAATAACCAACCATCTTTGAGTTGTAATTCAGTGACGCTGTCACCAGTGTTGGATACCAATGAGCTGTTAACGCTGATAGGAGTGATAGGTTCATTCATATCGCCCATTAACACTGTCGGCATTGGTTCTTTTCGATACCTCTTTTGCATCGCGTCTCTTAACATCGCTGCTTCCCAGCCTCTTTGCTGGGTGGATAACCAGCGCCCAATAATCGTGCTAGACGTTTCTGGTTGTTCTGAGTCGGCTGGGCGTTGAGATTTCAGGTGCGTTACGTAAACGGCGATATGACCAAGTACAGGATGTATTACTTGGGCATAGATAGGTTTGCGACTGAACTCTGGAACAACACTTACTCCAAAAGGCTCAAGCGTTGCTAAGTCAAACTCTACCGCTTGTACTTTTTCTATTGGAAACCGAGATGCGATTGCCACAACAGGGCTTGAGTAAATGTACTCATCTTCAACATGTGGGGTGTCAACGGTCGCAAAGTAGGGGTAGCCGATGGTTGAAAAGAATGCCTGGGTCTTCTCGATACTGAATACTTCTTGTAAGCCAATCACGTCGCCTTCCAGTTTTTCAACTTGACGTTGTGTCCACGAAAGTTTGTCTCGCCATTGCTCTAACGAGTATATGTTCTCGAAATCATAGTAGGCGTTAGGCGGTGCGACAAAATTAAACAAGTTCGCAGTGACAAAGGTAATTCTACTTGGTTGAGACAAAGTATTCGCTCTTTTCAACAATAACTTAGAGAGTATATACCTTCAGGTTGCGTAATTGCAGCTTCGTTTGAGCTACGCATCGGTATACAAGTTAACAAGCGACAAGTTAAATGGGTTAAGAGGTGCTCAAATGCCAAGGCGAATCGGTGATTGAACATCGGCAGAGGTTTCTATTTTTAAGCATTGCGTTTAAACTTCAGGGCATCAAATAGTAAGAGTAAGTAACATGACCCAAGATTACGACCACGAAGAGTATTTAGAAGGCGAAGAGATTGAGATCGAAGCGATTGGCATCGATGTTGATGCGCATCCAATCGAACTGTACAAGCTTTTTAAAATCGCAAACTTGGTCAGCGGTGGCGGCGAAGCAAAACATATCATCGAGGAAGGCTACGTCGCGGTGAATGGTGAACTAGAAACACGTAAGCGCCGCAAGATGTATGATGGTGACTTTTTCGAGTTTAACCAGGAATATTATGTTGTGGTTTGCGATGCGCCAGTAACCGAACCTGAAACGGCAGAGCAAAAAGCAGAAAAGAAAGCGAAAAAAGAAGCGCAGTCTTCTCGTAAAGATAAGTCTCGTCAAAGTAAGTCACCTAAAGCCTCTGGGCCTAAATCAACAGGCCGCAAAGCGGCACATAAAGAGCGTAAAGCGCAGAAAGAAGCGTTGTCTCAGTCTGCTAAGAAAGGCAAAAAAGAAGACAAACCACAAGCCACTCGTGATCCGAAGAGCGGTCGTAATTCTATTGATTTTTTCTAGGGAAATGAACGCTTAACTAAATAAGTGACATCTGAGTAAAACTAAAAAGCGCCGAGCATATTATATCGGCGCTTTTTTGGTTTCACTGTGCTGTAAGTGGGCAGTGTTAATGCACTGTCGTCTCGATGTTTAGGCGATCTGTCCAGTGATGAATGGCGCAAGGCTTTCCTAAGTAAAAGCCTTGGTAATAATCCAAATTAAGTTGATACATAGCTTGTAGCTGCACGTCTTCTTCAACCCCTTCTATAATGACTTTTGCTCCCATATGATCCGCTAGATCAACGGCGCTATGTATGGAAAAGGTTTCTCCGGCGCAGTAGTCTAGCAAATAGGAACGATCGATTTTGATGATGTCAGGGCAGAGCTGCTGAACACGTGCGATATCAGAATGTTGGGCGCCAAAATCATCGATAGCAAAGATAAAACCATTTGCTTTCATTAACTGTACGGCTTTGATTAATAAATCCGTATCTCCGCATGACTCTTCGACTACTTCAAAAACTACGTCTGATGGGCTCATACCAAGTTCGGAAAGGCGTTTGTAAAGCAGGCCGTTATCTTTAAAGCCCATGTCTTTGGTTAGTGTGAGTAGCGTTTGAGGCATGACGTTAAGAAACAGTTTGATCGGCGTCCCTGCGAAATAGCGTGCGAAATTTCGAATGTGCATTGCTCTAGATAAAAACTCTACACATAAGCGAAAGTAGGGATCAAGACCATTATTGGCCAGAAACACGTCAGGACGAATTAGGGAACCATCAATGCCACGAATACGCAGTAAGGCTTCCATACCAATAATACGTTGGCGTCTATCAAAAATTGGCTGATAAACACTGTGAAAAGTGAATTGATTGAGAACTACGTAATATTCACCAAGATTATCTTGTTTTATGTATCGCTCGTAGTCGGATTGATTCTTTAACTCCATGAAAAACGCCGAAAATTTAGCATCTTGCCAATGTAACAGGGTGCAATTCTGATTTGAAGAATCAAATGTGCCTAATTACATATGCGGTTGAGTTAATTTGAAATGGCTTCCGATTTTGCTTCAATATGGCGAAAAATAAGTGACAGACCAAAACAAATTAAGAAGTAAGCGAGGCCGACAATCAACCAAATTTCAAATATATACCCTGATGAATTTGCCATCTCTGTCCCAACAAACGTCATTTCTTGTATCGAAATCAGTGAAACAATAGAGGTGTCTTTCACCAAAGAGATGGTTTGACCGGCAAGTGCAGGTGTTATTGATTTAAGCACCTGTGGCGCGATAACAAATCGGTATTTCACCCATCGAGACAAGCCCAATGAGTCAGCCGCTTCCCACTGACCTTGGTCGATACTTAGTAAGCCACCGCGCACAACTTCTGCAATGTAGGCAGAAGAAAGTAAGCCGACACATAACACGCCAGAGGCAAGGTTTTCCCAAAGGTTCGAAGGCCCAAACAGAAAGTGCTGTAGCGTATTTGGTTCGCCGTTGTAGTTTCGTAGAAGATCTTCCAAACCGAGTAACGGGATCAATTGGTTAGATATGAAAAAGTAGAAAATAAAAACAAACACCAACGGAGGGATGTTTCTCACTAACTGGATAAACGCATTGGCAGGTGTGCGCAACCAAACGGAACGAGAGAAGCGTGCTAAGCCTAACAAAGTGCCAAACACTAATGCGAAGCTGATGCCCCAAATACTGAGCCTTAACGTCGAAATCAAACCTTGGAAGAAGTAGGGCAAACCACCATCTGCTCTAGGCGTGAAAAGTAATTCAAGCGCCTCTTTCCACTGCCACAAATAATGCACACCAATAGTGGACCGATGGTACAGCCAAACACCACCGATACCGCACATAACAAGTAGTACCCAGTCTAGTGTGTTTAATTGCGGTAAAAGGTAGCCTGTGCTGGATTTCGCGGGTGCAGTGCGAGTGGTAGTGTGTTCGCCCAAAAATTTAACTCCGATAGATGATGGAAAAGTAAAATAGATGATTCAAAAGTATAGGCTCGCGGCGTCCACGAGCCATTTAGATTACTGGCCTTGCGCGACTTGATCTTGCCAATCTAATGTCGAGAACCAGTATTCATAACGTTGTTTTAACCATCCATCTTGGGTTCTTGCTTCAATCCATTTATTGAAAAAGGCTTTTTTATCTTCTTCCCCCAAGCGAACAGCAAAGGCTTCGTTACCTTTTGATAGTCGCTCAGAGAATGGAAGGAATAGTTTGTCGCTGTGTTTCACTGTCTCATGTTCAGGTTTTGGGCTAGAAGCAATGACCGCGTGGGCGTTACCATTCAGCACCTCTTGGAACGCTTGCGCGTCGTCATCAAATTGCAGGATCTTCGCTTTCGGGAAGGTTTCTCTGGCTACTTGAACGGTGAATGCGCCGCGACGAGCCGCAATTTTTACGCGTCGTGAGTCAAAATCCGAAAATTCGCTAAAACCAGAGGCGAGTTCTTTGTTTGCTGCTACTTGAACGCCTGAGTGCGAGTAGGGCGCAGTAAACAAGACGCTTTTGGAACGTTCAGGCGTAACAGACATGCCACCAATGATCACGTCGAACTTTTTCGCCAGTAGTGCGGGAATAATGCCATCCCACGCAGTCGGTACGAATTCCACTTTCAAACCTGAATCTTGTGCTAAGCGTTTGGCAACATCGATTTCAAAACCGATTAACTCACCTTGCTTGTTACGCATTGCCCAAGGTACAAATGTTGACATACCAACGCGCAAAGTTCCTCGTTCTTTGATTTGATCTACATTGGGTGTGGCGACATCTTCTTTCGCGATTGTAGGCATAGCTATGGCTAGCCCTAATAATGCAGTAATGGTCGCTTTGAATAACTTCATGTTATCTCCTTATAATTTGCGCCAACTGGCTCCGAGTTTGTGTTCTAGCCATGCAGACAAGCCAGAAAGTGACAGAGTGAGAGCAAGATAAATTGCTGCCACGGTAAACCAAATTTCGAACGGCATCGCCGTCTCTGAGACGATGTTGCGTGCCTGTGTTGTTAAATCAAAAATCGCCATCACGCTTACAATGGAAGAGTTTTTGATCAAAGAAACCACTTCATTGGTCAATGGCGGTAATGTGCGCTGTAAAACCTGGGGCAAAATTACGTCTTTGTAAGTGTAAAACGGTGATAACCCGAGTGTTTGTGCTGCTTCGAATTGCCCTTTAGGAATACTGTTTAAACCTGCGCGGAATATTTCTGCAGTGTAAGCACCTTGGAAAAGGGACAATGCCAAAACGGCGGTACTGAATCGGTCCAAACCAATCACGGGGCCAAACACGAAGTAGAGCAAATAGATTTGCACCAACAACGGCGTGTTGCGTATTACCTCGACATAAGTGGTGCCAATAACATTGCCGACTTTCGAATCGCTAAGCCTTAGTAACGCGGTGACCAACCCCAACACTAAGGTGAAGAATAGACTAATACCCGAGATGTTTAGCGTGACCAATAACCCATCGATAAGTTCTGCTGGCCACCATTCCCCATCTTCATAAAAAGCGATGTAATCAGGTACGCGTTCCCATTGCCATTGATAGCCCATAGCAGCGGCACCAGAGTCCAACACCCACACAATCGCGATGAAGAGGAGCATCATTTGCAGCAAAGCTTGAAGGACGGGTTTGATTACGCGAACTATCATCAGTAACTTAAAATTTGGTTCAAAAATGCTTGGGTTCGTGGATGCTGTGGTGTTTCAAATAAGGCGATCGGTGAGTTCATTTCCACGATTTGGCCTTCATCCATAAATACCACGCGGTTCGCTACTTTTTTGGCAAATCCCATTTCGTGCGTGACGCAAATCATCGTCATTCCACTTTGAGCCAGTTCAACCATGACATCCAACACTTCGTTGATCATTTCCGGGTCAAGCGCCGAAGTCGGTTCGTCAAACAGGAGTAAATCCGGTTCCATACACAAGGAGCGGGCAATCGCGACGCGTTGCTGCTGACCGCCAGAAAGCTGGATAGGATACTTACTCGCTTGCTCTTCAATATTGACTCGCTTTAGGTAATGTCTTGCGCGTTTTTCAGCTTCTTGTTTTGATAATTTGTGTGTGCGAATCGGCGCTAAGGTGAGGTTTTCCAGTACAGTCAAATGAGGAAAAAGGTGAAAGTGTTGGAACACCATGCCGATTTTACCGGGCTTGAGAGATTTTGCGTGAGAAGGCTGGCCGAACACATGAAGCTGGCCTTCTTGAATCGATTCAAGATGATTGATGCAACGAATGAGCGTTGATTTTCCGGAACCTGAAGGGCCACACACCACGACGATCTCGCCAGAATGCACGGAGAAGTTGATGTCTTTTAGAGCGTGGTAATCGCCATACCACTTATTTACGTCGCTAAACTCAACGACGGGAGTATTCTCTTTCAAAGGGGCACGCTATAACGGAAAAATATCCTTTTACAATAGCAAGTTGTGCGCGTAATTTCATTAAGAATAAGCTAATGTTTAGGCGATGATTTTAAGACTCTATTCAGATCGCTTACAAGATACATCCATGTTTCTTTAATGTTGGTGCAGTCTAGAGTATGACTAACTCAGTTCAACGAGATACGGATAACGAACAACAATCGCAACAACAGACATAACCATTAGTGTCTGTGCAGAATAGTAGGTCACCATGACAACTTGTCGTGAAAATATTGACCGTCCTCCAAAGCGTTCGAAAGCCAATACGATGCCAGAGATAATAAAGATAAAGCTTCCGAGCACTGCAAAAGAGGAGGATTGTGTTTTCCCACTCAAATAATACTCGATCGAAGCCCAGCACATAGTCATCAGTACCAATATATAACTAGCAACTGGCCGTTTTTCTTTACCGAGATCCGGTCGGAACAACCAGTAGACGCATATACCGAGTCCGAACAAGGCAATTGGGAGCCAAGGTGTAAAATGCCACGCTGACATGATGGCAAAACCATAACTATAGGAGAGATGGGCAGAGCAAAAGAGCACTAATCCTGTAATGAACTTGTCTCTAGGGAGCATTAATAACACGTCACCAAGCAACGAGAGCGATAAGCCAATCAAAATCCAATGCGCATATGGCATTGGGTAAGCCGGGGACTGAATTAAAATACCAAGCATACAGAGCACTGGTAATGGTTTAGAAACGTAAAAGAGCCATTTAGAGCCTTTACGGATACTGATGATATGTATGAATGCTAATACGACAACAACTAGCCACATAAAGTGTTTTCTCGAACAGACAAAATTATGTAGTACATCACTACAACAAATCAAAACTTAATTAACGAGTTAACTCGTTCTTTGATCTCAATTATTTTTATTTGTGTAAAGCTGGACAGTTGTCTCTTTACTAACCAACACGGCCGATTTTTTGTCTGGAGGGAATCGTTGTTTTTAGAAGCCTCCTCGTTTTGAACGTGATGTGGCTTACAAAATAGCATAAAAAAACGGTATTGTGACTGTTAAGTCACAATACCGTTAAACCCTAGGAAGGGCAGTGAAGAATTGTTGCAGTTATGAGACAGCTAACTCTAAGATTTCTCGGCTACGTTCAAGTGTGATCGCCTGGTTTTCACCTAAAACAGTCATGCCGTGTTTGTTTAGTTGATCAATGATGGCATCGATAGCTTGTTCACGGCTCTCACCATAGTTTTCGAGCTTAGTTGCGACATCAAGTTGATGATAAAACGCTTCGATAGCTTCGATTGTGCGCTCTGCTAAATCCTCACCTGCTTCAAGACCAAATACGTTGCGACCCATTTGTTCTAACTTAGGGCGCTTAAACTGCATTTGGTTACGAAGTAACGACGGTTGGACAATTGCAAGAGAACGCGCATGATCAACGCCCCATAGAGCCGTTAATTCATGGCCGATCATATGTGTTGCCCAGTCTTGTGGAACGCCACTACCAATTAACCCATTCAATGCTTGGTTAGCAGACCACATTAAGTTTGCGCGCCACATATCGTCGTCTCGTTCCGTAAACTGTTCTCCGAGTGTTTTTAAAGTTTTCAGCAGTGTTTCTGCGTAACCATCTTGAACCATTGCACCGGTAGGAAGCGTCAAGTATTGCTCACATACGTGCACCCATGCGTCAACAATGCCGTTGATAAGCTGGCGTTCTGGCAGTGTTTTCATTACATCTGGGTCTAACACGGCAAATTTTGGCTGCACTGCTGGAGACATGAACGGAAGTTTGTCTTGAGTTTCTTTTTTAGTGATAACTGCGCCCATGTTTGACTCTGAGCCTGTTGCTGGCAATGTCAAAATTGCAGCTAGAGGCGTCGCTTCAGTGACTTGGTGCTTACCAATCATGATATCCCAACCATCACCATCATACTTTGATGCCGCTGCTACGTATTTGGAGCCATCGATGACTGAACCACCACCTACCGCTAAAATAAAGTCAACGCCATGCTCTTTTACCATTGCGACTGCTTTATCGAGTGTTTCTTTGGTTGGGTTTGGTTCAACACCTGAAAACTCTAGCCATTCATGTCCCTCAAGAGCTTCTGCTACTTGGTCGTACACGCCATTTTTTTTGATGGAGCCACCACCGTATACCACTAAAACTTTTTGGTCGGATGGGATAGCTTCTTTGATTGCTGCGATTTGTTTTTGACCAAAGAAAATCTTGGTTGGGTTTACATAAGAAAAGTTCATTATTAGCCCTCTTGCTTCCAGTGAAGGAGATTGAATACATGCATATTAGTCCTGATTAACGATGGTTAACAGGTCGATTTCTGCAAATAATTTGCCTATTTCTACAAAATTGATGCTCTTGAGCTAGAAAGTTAAAGTCGAGAGGAAGTATAGTGCTCGAAACGATAATAGAGACCAAACTCGTTGGTCATTGATGGAGCGCTCTAATGCACACTCTCGCAGATATCATGCAGCAATATGTTGAAAAGCAGGGGCTGCATGACCTAGAAGGTATGAAGAAAACAGCGATAGATGGCGTATGGTTTTATCGCAGTAGCAAAGGGAATCATCGCCAGCCGTTTGTCTATCAGTCCGGCATCATCGTCTTGGGTCAAGGGCATAAGAACATTCATATTGGTGATACACCAGTGCAATATGGGCCCGATGATTACCTTGTTGTCGGGGTTCCCATGCCACTAGAGTGCGAAGCGTTTGCGACAAACAATGAGCCTTTACTTGGCATTTCGATAGATATTTCGCCAACGCTTCTTCATAAACTCGTTAAAAAATTAGAGGCTGAGAAATTCAGTAATAAGTGTCTGGATGCTACCCGTTGCGGCCTTAAGTCGGTACGTATGAATGAAGGTATGTTGGATGCGTGCAAGCGGTTAATGAAAGCAATGTGTGACGAGCTTGATGTTATCATGCTTGGCGAGCTGCTTCTTGAGGAAATTGTGTATCGTACTTTGGTGAGCAAAGAGGGGTATGTTTTATTTGACCTAGCACATCAAGAAGGTTCTTACGCGAGGGTCGCTAAAGCACTAAATCGTGTACATCAAGCGTATCATGAACAGTTGAACGTACAAGCATTGGCTGAAGAAGCCAACATGAGTGTGTCTGCTTTCCATCAAGCATTTCGCAATGTCACGCTTGAATCTCCGTTGCAATATATTAAGAAAGTTCGACTTAACAAAGCGCGCGAATTGATCCAGTTAGAGGGGCGACGTGTTAATGATGCAGCGAGAATGGTCGGGTACACGAGCCCATCACAGTTTAGTCGCGAGTACAAGCGGCATTTTAATGAAACGCCAAGGTCAACAAAGGCTTAGTGATCTTTATTTCAAAATGGCGACTTTTTTTACCTTTTTTATTAATTTGCGAGTGACATATTTATTTGAGTTATAAAATTAGTTACTGGTGCCAAATAATAGGTACGTTGTTGCAATCATTTAGTGGATTGTTGCGAGGCGGTGTGGAAAACTCGTAAATAGATAGTGTGAAATCACCAACTTGTACTTAAGTTATTTTACGTCGAAATAAAAGTATAGATGCGTTTCGTTTAGCGCATTTAGTATTGTTTTAACAATAACTTAAGGAAGAGCGATTATGCACCTTAACAACGGCAACGCAGTGAAAAACGTGTTCACACTAAGCACACTCACCGCTTCTTGTCTTATGGCCTTCAATAGCTACGCAGCAGTTGACTGTGCCCCTCTAGAAACTTGGCAATCATCAAAAGTTTATAACGGTGGCGACCAAGTTCAGCATGAAGGTAATGCTTATAAAGCGCGTTACTGGACGCAAAACAACAATCCAGCGCAATCTGGTGAGTGGGGCGAGTGGGAAACACTTGGCGCTTGTGATGGCACTGGACCGGTTGATCCACCTCAGAATGAAGTCCCGACGGTTACTCTGACATCGCCTTCTGCGTCGGCTTCTGTGACTGCGGGTGATGTTGTTAACCTAGCTGCAGATGCGGCAGATACTGATGGGACTGTTAGCAAAGTAGAGTTCTTTGTTGATGGTGTATTAGTTGGTCAGGCAACGTCTGCGCCGTATGCTGCATCGTGGACAGCAACTGAAGGACAGCACGAGTTCTCTACCAAGGCCTATGACGATGCAGGTGCCGTTAGTACGGCAAGTGTTGTGACGTTAACTGTGGCATCAGCGCAACCTGGTAATGAAGCGCCGACAGTGGATGTCGTGCTTTCTGCGAACTCTATTGACCTGGGTGGTTCCGTAACACTGACTGCAAATGCTACGGATGCGGATGGTACCGTTGCTAAAGTTGATTTTTATGTTGCAGGTGTGCTTGCTGGCACTGCTACAACAGCGCCATACACGCTGGATGTAACCCCTTCACAAGCTGGCTCATTAAGTGTTTATGCGAAAGCAACCGATGATGCTGGAGCAACAGCAGATTCTGCACTTGCAACGTTAACGGTAAACGGCGGCGCAGTGACATCTAATTGTCGTCCTGATGGTCTTTATCAAACAACGGGTGTAGATGTTCCTTACTGTTCTATTTATGACGAAGAAGGCCGTGAGAAAATGGGGGCTGATCACCCACGTCGTGTAATCGGCTACTTCACCAGTTGGCGAGCAGGTGACGACCCACAATCGACTTACCTTGTTAAAGACATTCCTTGGGAACAACTTACTCACATTAACTACGCGTTTGTGAGCATTGGTTCTGACGGCAAAGTAAACGTTGGCGACGTTAATGATCCAAACAACCCTGCTACAGGCAAAACTTGGCCAGGCGTTGAGGTAGATCCTGCTCTTGGTTTTAAAGGTCATTTTGGTGCACTAGCAACTTACAAGCAAAAACATGATGTTAAAACGCTAATCTCGATTGGTGGTTGGGCTGAAACGGGCGGTCACTTCGATACGAACGGCGATCGTGTAGCTGATGGTGGCTTCTACACCATGACGACGAATGCGGACGGTTCTATTAATCATGCTGGTATTGAGAAATTCGCAACTTCAGCCGTTGAAATGATGCGTCAGTACAAGTTCGATGGCCTGGATATCGACTATGAATACCCGACGTCAATGGCTGGTGCTGGTAACCCTTACGACAAAGACTTCATGGAACCACGTCGTCAGTATTTATGGGCGTCTTACCAAGAGCTGATGAAAGTATTGCGTGAGAAACTTGATGTGGCATCCGCGCAAGATGGTATTCATTATATGCTGACTATCGCAGCACCATCTTCAGGTTACTTGCTACGTGGGATGGAAACCTTCGATGTAACTAAGTACCTAGACTACGTAAACATCATGTCTTACGACTTGCATGGGGCTTGGAATGATCACGTTGGTCATAACGCGGCTTTATTCGATACAGGTAAAGACTCTGAGCTAGCGCAGTGGAACGTATACGGCACTGCTGCATACGGTGGTATCGGTTACTTGAACACAGACTGGGCTTACCATTACTTCCGTGGTTCTATGCCAGCAGGTCGTATCAACATTGGTGTTCCTTACTACACCCGTGGTTGGCAAGGTGTTACTGGTGGCGAAAATGGCCTTTGGGGCCGAGCGGCACTACCAAACCAAGCAGAGTGCCAACCGGGCACAGGTGAAGGTGAGAAGAACAACTGTGGTCACGGTGCTATTGGTATCGACAACATGTGGCATGATACCGACCCTAAAGGAAACGAAATGGGCGCTGGTTCTAACCCAATGTGGCATGCTAAGAACCTAGAAAACGGTATTTGGGGCTCTTACGCAGCTGCTTACGGTCTCGACCCTGTCAACGATCCTTCAGATAAGTTTGTTGGTACTTATACCCGTCATTACGATAGCGTTGCTGTGGCACCTTGGTTGTGGAACGCAGAGAAGAGCGTATTCCTATCTACGGAAGATAAAGCTTCTATCGAGGTGAAAGCCGATTACGTTATCGATAAAGAGATCGGCGGTATCATGTTCTGGGAACTAGCCGGTGACTACAACTGTTACGTACTGGATGCAAATGGTAATCGTACGGCAGTAGATGCCACTGAACAAGCTTGTGCGGCGGGTAATGGTGAATACCACATGGGTAACACTATGACCAAAGCTATCTACGACAAGTTTAAGTCTGCGACGCCTTACGGTAACAAAGTAGCTACTGGTCCAACACCAACTGAAGCAGTAGACATTACTGTTAGTGTTGGCGGCTTCAAAGTTGGCGACCAAAACTACCCAATTAACCCGAAAATCACGTTTACAAATAACACTGGTCAAGCGATCCCTGGCGGTACTGAATTCCAATTCGATATCCCAGTATCTGCGCCGGACAATGCGAAAGACCAATCAGGTGGTGGTTTGAAAGTGATTGCTTCTGGACATACTCGAGCAAACAACATTGGTGGCTTAGATGGCGTAATGCACCGTGTGTCGTTCTCTCTACCAGCATGGAAAGACTTGCCAGCGGGCGGCACTTACGAGCTTGATATGGTTTACTATCTACCAATCTCTGGTCCTGCTAACTACTCAGTGATTTCTGGTGGTAAAGAGTTTGCGTTTAAGTTTGAACAGCCAGATCTACCAATTGGTGATCTCAATGCGGGCACGGGTGGTGGTACCACTGAACCAGGTACGTGTGATACGACAGGTTTAGTGACATACCCAGCTCTGCCACAAACGGATTGGGCAGGTAATCCAAGCCACGCTAACCAAGGTGATAAGATCATCCACAACGGTGTGGTTTACCAAGCGAACTGGTGGACAGCGGCTGAACCGGGTACAGATGGTAGCTGGTCAACGGTATGTAACATCTAATTATTATGGATTACTTGTTATAGCCTAATGTTTACAGGCACTTAAACAAAAGCGCACGATGATTATCGTGCGCTTTTTTGTTGTGATAGTTTGTCGTTTAATCGAATTGGTAACTTTCAGGTATGACGACAATACCTTTGTCTGAGATTTTAAATCGCTTCGCATCTTCAAGTTTGTTGATGCCAATTTGAGTATGTGGCGGAATACGAACATGTTTATCAACTATGCAGTTGACCAACTGACTTCCTTCACCGACTTCTACGTCATCAAAAATGATGGAATCGACTACCGTTGCACTATCTTGAATGCGTACATTAGAGGAAATAATGGAGTGCTGTACTGAGCCTCCGGAATTGATGACACCGGTAGCAATGATGGAGTTAATAAAAATGCCTTCATTACCCGTAGCCGACGATACAGTACGAGCTGGTGGAAACTGCGGCTCGTAAGTACGAATCGCCCAATTAGACTGATAAAGGTTCATTGGCGGCACAGGTTCTAGTAGATCCATATTCGCTTCATAGAAGGAATCAATGGTACCCACGTCGCGCCAATAGCAATCTTTATCGACGCGCCCTTTACTGCCACAGAATTGATAAGCGTAAACGGATTCGGTATCAATCAGCTTAGGTATGATGTCTTTTCCGAAGTCATGGCTTGATGAATCGAGTTTTGAGTCTTCTTCAAGCGCTTCTTTCAAAACATCCATATCAAAGATATATATTCCCATAGAAACAAGGCTTCTGGTCGCGCTTCCAGGAAGAGTAGGTGGGGTTTCAGGTTTCTCTATAAACGAAGTAACGAGCCCGTTTTCTGCGGTGCCCATTACACCGAATGCTGAAGCATCCTCTACGGGAACATCCATACAGGCAACGGTGAGCTTAGCACCTTTCTCTTTATGCTCTTCAAGCATTGCGGCGTAGTCCATTCGATAGATATGATCGCCAGATAACACAACCACATACTTTGCATCATTTCGCGATAGCAACCACATGTTGTGATAAATCGCATCGGCGGTTCCTTCATACCATGCACCACCTTTGCGCATTTGTGGTGGAACAGCAGTGATGTACTCGCCTAGCTCTGGATTGAATATCGACCAGCCGTCTCGTAAGTGTTTTTGAAGTGAATGAGATTTATATTGGGTTAAAACAAGGATCTTGCGTAAACCCGAATGTAAACAATTGGTTAGTGTGAAATCTATAATTCTATATTTTCCGCCAAAAGGTACGGCTGGCTTGGTTCTGTCATCGGTGAGTGGGCTGAGTCTAGACCCCATCCCTCCTGCTAAAATTACGGCGAGTGCGTCTTCCATAGTATTCCCTTTCCCTTTTCTGACATGCATCAAAACGGTGCTAACCTGAAGGAGGTGGTATGCAACGCAGAGGTTTTGAAAAGCATGTGCTAATGTGCTTATTAGTGAAAAGTCTACTACAAGAATCGAGCCATAGAATATCTCCTTAAAAATCAAGGAGGTTAAAATTTCACTGTAAGACAACTGCACCATATTAGTGAAGTGCTAAATAACCCGTGCATCAAATTGGCGCAAAATTGTAGAAAGGAGAAGTCAACAAGTATGGATTTACAATGTAAAGTGGCGACAAAACAAGAAGATAAATAGGGTTTTCTAGCTTAATAACTATGGCTAAACAAGGCTTAGGGTTAGCGTCTTAACTCTAAAGGTGTAAAACAGGCGCGTTGATGTAAGGCAGGAGAGCTTTGTATCAACGATTCAAGAGTAGAAGGCCTGAGATAACTCTTTTCACAGTTGTTGAGAGTGAGTGGATAGGTAAGTAGACCACTCACAATATGCTCACTTCACTGATAGCGATACGTTATCACTGCACTAAGAGAGACCGACGATATTTCCTTCATCATCAAGATCTAAATTCATAAATGCGGGTTTATCAGGTAAGCCTGGCATCGTCATCACGGTACCAGATAATGCATAAACGAATCCTGCGCCCGCACACAAGCGCAGCTCGCGGATTGGGACGGTAAAACCAGTTGGTGCGCCTTTGACTGCGGAGTCTGTGGTTATCGATAGTGGTGTCTTCGCGATGCAAACCGCTAAGTTGTTAAAGCCTAATTGCTCAAAATGTTTGAGCTGTTCAGTCGCGATAGGAGTCATTTCTATATTGGTTGCTCCATAGCCCGCTTCACATACTGCCATGAGCTTTTCGAGTAATGATTGCTCTTTGTTGTATAACGGACAAAACTCTACAGGCGTGTTACACGCATCAATAACATGTTGAGCTAGTTCCGTTGCGCCTTGTCCGCCTTGCGAAAAAGCGGTGCTGATGGCTACTTTAACTTCGGGATTAAATTGGTGAATTAGATCTTCAAGAGCTTTAAGCTCTTTCACACAATCTTGTGGAAACTGGTTAATGGCAACGACAGCAGGTAAACCGTATTTATGAACGTTATTTATGTGCCATTTTAAATTTTCAAACCCAGCCTCCAATGCTGCTTGGTCCGGATTAAAAATGGAATCTGGAATAGCCATACCTGGCCGTAAATCGTAGTGTCCAGAATTCGCTTTGAGGCCGCGTAATGTTGCTACGATCACTACACAGTCTGGAGCTTTGTTGGCGGCAGCAGCTTTAATGTTACACGCTTTCTCAAATCCCATATCCGAACCAAAACCGGCTTCAGTTACCGTGTAACCTGATAGTTTTAGCGCAATATCGTCCGCGATAATGGATGAATTTCCATGGGCGATGTTTGCAAATGGACCTGCATGGATCAACGTAGGAACACCTTCTAGAGTTTGCATCAGTGTTGGTGCAATCGCCTCTTTTAGTGTTACTGCCATTGCTCCTGCAACTTGTAGATCTTCCGTAGTGACGGGATTTCCGTTCAAATCGTACGCTACGACAATTTTCCCGATACGTTGGCGTAAATCTTTTAAATCTTTGGCTAGTGCAATGATAGCCATTAACTCGGAAGCGGCTGAAATATCGAACCCTTCATCACGCTCGAAACCATTGATGGTTTTTCCCGCATCATTGAGGCCAATTTTGACTTTACGTAGTGTACGATCATTATGGTCCATCACTCGTTTCCAAGTAATATTGGCCGTGTCGATTTTAAGTGCTCTTAACCCGGTGCGTGATTCAAAGGCATCATAACCCTCGCGTTGTTCATGGAACAAGCGAGCGTCAAGAGCGGCTGAAGCAAGGTTGTGCGCCGCTGTCACTGCGTGAATGTCACCAGTAAGGTGTAAGTTTAACTCTTCCATTGGAGCTACTTGAGAGTAACCGCCGCCCGCAGCGCCACCTTTAATACCGAAGACAGGTCCCATCGAAGGCTGCCTTATACATGCAATAACAGATTGATTAAGCTTTGCTAAACCTTGCGCCAGGCCTATCGTCGTAACGGTTTTTCCTTCGCCAAGAGGAGTCGGCGTGATCGCAGTGACGAGTACAAGTTTACCGTCATCATTTGCTTTGAGTCGTTCCAAACATTTTGGGTGGACTTTGGCTTTGTGCTTCCCGTGAGTGTCATACTCTTCGGGTGATAGTCCTACTTTTTCCGCGATAACATCAATAGAAGAAAGTGGTGTGTTTCGGCAAATTTCGATATCTGACTGCATGGAGAATCCCCAAAGTGGCACACAGGTAGCGTTGAAAAACTACCTGAGTTATAACGAGTATTATTGTGAGGCAAAGGTCTGCTTGGTGATGGTACTGTTTCGGTTAGGCTTGTAAAGAGTTTACTGCTTCGTATTGTGCGACATACTAACAAAATCTACTCGTTACAGTGCTAGATAAAAACAAAAAGGCCACCAAATGGTGACCTTGATATATTTTCAGCTTTAAAGCTGTCGTTTTAACGATCCCAATAAGTCTCTTCTAAGCTATCTTCTCGTTCAGGAAGCGCTCGCGATAGGCGAGGAGAGTGCTGCGTCAACACTTCATAGCTTACTCGGTTTGCGTATTTACAAATCTGAGAAAGAGAGGAGTAGGTTAAGCATCGTACTTCGTGCTTTTCTGAGTTAGGCACTTCTTTTTGGTGGAAAGAGTTTGCTGCCATGTCATGCAGTAAGGCTGAAAGGGCTGCATCACCTGCACCATTAGTGTTCTTAATCTCTAATGGTCCACCAAGGTAAGGGCCGATGTGAGAGTAGACCTTCATTGGGTTTTGACAGTCTTCTTTACGCATCGCACGACTAAACTCGTACTGGTTAAAGGCTTCGAGGGAGCTTTCAAGGATGTCGTGTGTGGTTTCTCGTTTTACTTTCTCGTCGGTGTAACCAGCCATGTACAGACCATTTGGTCCTGCCGTACAAAGTACGAGATCAACCCATTCAAGTGCTTTATCAGCAGCTGCTAGCGGCTCTGTTTCACCTGTTAGCGCCGCACCTTCTTCTTCATTCATAGCGACAACAGAAATGTTTTCGCGAATGTATTCTTGCCACCACTGTGCGTTACCTTCGATAACGTACTTCGTCCCTAACGTAAGTACAACAGGGACATCGTGCTTCTTAGCAAAGTCGATCGCTCTTTGTACCGCTTTAGGCATTGGATCTTCTTCTTTACCACGCATTAGGT
This sequence comes from Vibrio sp. OY15, assembly GCF_000742455.1. NCBI lineage: Bacteria > Pseudomonadati > Pseudomonadota > Gammaproteobacteria > Vibrionales > Vibrionaceae > Vibrio > Vibrio sp. OY15. Next base: position 743,619 of record NZ_JPIL01000009.1, read on the forward strand.
AAGAAGAAACAACCAGGGCTGATGCTTTCTCAAAGATCTCTTCAGGAATGCTTTCCGGAAGTAGTTGATTCATATGACCTTCGTTGATAGCAAATGTACGCTCACCGTCTTGAGAAATTAGGGTGTAGCAGCGACCAATAGGGCCATCTACCGTTTGTAAATGGTTAAGGTTCATGCGTGAAGACGTACGACAAAGGTAGCGATAAGCAAAAGAACCGACTTGAATGTTCTTAGACATCACACCGAGCAAAACGGATTTGCTGTCGGCTAAAACTGAGTAGTTGTGAAGAGTATTGCCAATCGTGTCACCTGGGTATTGGTGTGTGATCAGGCCTTGTTCAACCAGTTCTTCGTAAAGTGCATCTGCTTTGCTTTCTTCAAGAACGAGCGAATGTCCTTTACTCAGGTTGTATTTCTCTAAAAACGCGTCATCTACACGTGCTTCGATATCTACAATGGTTTGACCGACACCAACAATAGTTGGGCGATATAGCTTAGGTGCCTGTCGGATTTGGTTTACTAATGGATCTCGAGCGTGAGTTGGGAAGTAGTGTTTAGATTTACGCTGACCAGGAAACTTCATGCTTGTTCTTGAGTGAGAAAAAAAAGAGGCGGGATTGTATCACAAAAAAATGAAAATCGTGGCGATTTATTACAAAGAAGTCAGCTCGCTGAAAAAATCAGCGAGCTGAGTAAATAGCAACCAAAGCAGCTGCAATTTATGACGCTTGTCGTATTGTAATGGGTTGTTTTTTAAACTTGTTGCTCAGCAGCGCCCGGAAAGAGCCTGCTCCGCGCTAACTAAATTTACCCGCGTTACTTTTTCACTTCAGTTGGCTCAACGTAAGCCTTGGTACCCCAAAGTGGGACTGTCGAAAGGCTATGCTTAAAACTACCATCGGTCTCTTTTGTTGTATAAGACAAGTAGAGTAAGGTTTGGTTATCGGCATCATAAATACGGCGAACCTTCATTGTTTTGAAGAAAATGCTTTTTGACTTCTTAAATACAATTTCACCGGACTTACTCTTATCTATTTTTGCAATCATTTCCGGTGTGATTTCGCCAGTCTGACGACATGATATTGAGCTATCACTTGGATCTGCTAAGCTGAAATCCGCTTCGATAGAGGCGATGTGACATGTGACACCTGTTACCACCTCGTCTTTCAACTCACCGACTTTGATGTCTTTCAAAGTAAACCAACCGAGCCCCACGTCAGCAACATCGTTATCTGAACAACCAACTAGAGTAGTAGCAAGCAATGCACTTAACAGCATCTTTTTCATTATTTTTGTCCTTAACTAGGAAAGATATTGATGAAATCTATCAGAGGTTTGCACCTAAAACAAAATTTAGCCACGGAAAGGTCTATGTGCGCTAGGTTTGTTGCGGGCTTCATGCTAATGTACTGCTCTAAACGAAGGTATCAAGATGAATGAACAACAGTTAGCCAGTATCGAGCGTAAAAATACATGGCTGTATGATCTGGTCGAAGTTGAATTTCCGACACCAGAGAGTTTGAAAGGGCGCGATGTCTATTTCAAAACGCTAGAAAAAGCAACGTATCAAGTAGTCGACAAAGACACACTACTGGAAAGTGACTCTGAATTTAACCCCGACGATATTTTTCTGGTCGATTTTCATCGACTGACCATTATGTTCTCTATCTTGCAATCTCAGCGCTGGGAACAGCAGTATGATAAAGATATGATCATTGAATATCTGACACAGATTATCCTCACGCCAGATTTTGAATTATATGTTGGTTTTAAATCTGGAGTCCCAATTGGTGCTGCTATTGTTAGCCATCTCGAAGGAAATACACTCATCTCTGATGTTGCTGTTTCTGAATCAAAATACAAAAGCTCGTTTGTGGCTGATCTGGCTAAAAGACTAAGCACCGAGCAAAAACTGTTAGACTCAGTGGTTATCGAAAACTAACTTACACATCAATGTGCATAAAAAGTAAAGCAAGATGACGTTGGGTGATCTTGCTTAGAAAAACTGTAATTGCTCCCTTCTATTTCCATGAAATGCCAAGCTCGTCGTTTCAACAATCCCAAACTCAAATAAGATTAATCCAAACATTCTTAAAATCAGCTTGGGCTTGAGCCTTTAAGACGTCTGGAGATGGCTATGGCAATTACCAATATTAAGTGCGTGATATTTGACTGTGATGGTACGTTGGTCGACAGCGAAAGACTGTGTTGCCAAGCGCTCGTCAATGTATTTAACCAGCATGGGGCTGAGTTAACGATGGAAGAGTGCGTTTCTCACTTTAAAGGAGGAAAGCTCGCTGACATCCTTTTAGATACTAAAGAATTGAAAGATATCAAAGTCCCAATTGATGTTTTAGAGCCGCAATACCGAGAAGAAGTCCAGTCTCTTTTTGTGCGTCACTTACAGCCGATGGATGGCGCAAAACGATTAATTCAGTTTTTGGATTCGCATAATATCGAATATTGTGTGGCGTCTAATGGACCTAAAGATAAAATTGAATACGCTTTGGAGTTAACCGGTTTACTCGATGCTTTCCGAGGGAAAGTGTTCTCGGCATTCGATGCGAATAGTTGGAAGCCTGAGCCCGATTTAATCATGTACAGTGCTATGAGCATGGGCTTTTTACCAAGTGACTGTCTTTATATTGATGACACGCCTAAAGGAGTTGAGGCGGGACTAAACGCCGGTATAAAAACGATACAGTTATTTAATGGTGAAGCTATCAATCTTGTTGATGACGAGCGTGTAATTCGCATCCATCATTTAGATGAATTAAAAGAGCAGCTGTGTGGCTGCTCTGTTTGACCTACTAATGGCAAACCGGACTCAAGCTGTGGATGTGCTTAAGTTTAGACTGTAGGTAAGGCGTTTGATGTAGACATTGGATAGATGAGAAGTTTTTTGTATGAAATCCGCAAGCAGCGCATGTGAATTTCTCGCCATCCGATGAAATGAGATATTCATCTCCTTGGCAGAGTGGGCAATTCAGGTTCTCTATGTCTTTTGTGTCTTTGTAATTATTCATATTGTTTTCCAGCAGCAAATTGGAATTGGCAAGATCAAGCATAGCGGAACGCTTTGTTTAAGAACATTATTTCATCCGGTACAGCGAGAACTTGAGATTCACTTCAAATATCCACTTGGATGTCGTAGAAAATATCGAAGGTAATAGTTGAACACGGTTTAAAGAAAAGGGCTCCTTAAGGAGCCCTTGTTGATCATAAGTTCCACAATGTTATGCGGTGCGGTAGCGTTGTAATATCTCACCAAGAGAAACGGAGGCTTGCGTGAGATTAGCGACGCCAGCGGTAGATTGCTCCGCCACTTCTCTGATTGTGCTTGATTGACTACGAATTTCTGAAAGTTCCGATGCAATATCGTTAGCCACTGCGCTTTGTTCTTCAGCAGATGTGGAAATCTGAATGCTCATGTCCATTAATGAGCGTGCTGACTCGGCAATAGAGGTAACATCATGGCCGATTTCATCAATAAGCTGGCTGCTGGTTTGAGCTTGCTGAACGGTTCGGTTGGTGATTGAAGCAATGTTCTGGCTCTCAATTTGAAGCTTCTCAATCATGGCTTGGATCTCTACTGTTGCCTGTTGAGTTCTGCTTGCTAATGTACGTACTTCATCGGCAACCACTGCAAATCCACGACCTTGTTCACCAGCACGGGCTGCTTCGATTGCTGCGTTTAGTGCCAACAGATTAGTTTGTTCTGAAATGGCGTTAATCGTTGTGATCACGTCATTAATCTGCGTCGTATTCTCGTTTAAATTGGTTACTGACGTAGAGGCTTGTTCAATATAGCTAGATAACGTCTCTATCTCGCCAATCACGTTTTGTACACGGCTTCTGCTTAGTTCGATCTTCTGGGCATCTTGGTCTGACTGCGTCGTTGCTTGTTGAGAAATACTTGATACCTCCTTTGCAGAGGCTGTCATTTCTTCCATTGCCGTCGCGACTGAATCAAGCGTTTGATATTGATGAGATATCTGGGTTTCACTCAACTGCATATCTTTTTCGAATGCAGAAGATGTCTCGCTCAACATCGTTGCATTATTTTTAACACTATTAACCAGTTCACTTAAGGTATCCATAGACTTGTCTAGCGCACAGCCGATGGTACCGAATTCATCTCGACCTGGATGGAAACCAAGACGAGAGGTTAAGTCACCGTCACCAATTTTTTCGGTTGTTGTATATAAAACCCACAGAGCTCCTCCGATAAACGTTGCCACCCAGTAAGAGAATAGGGCAAAAGGAATAACCCATAAGAAGCTGAGTAATAGTGACGATAGAGCTGATGATTTTAACGATTCGTATTGTGTGGACACATTTTGAGTCAGCTTAATCACTTCTCCAGAATGCAACTTGGCATAAGCGGTCACAGACCCATCGACAAAAGAACTCTCGCTTACGCGGTTCGATTTCGATACGCCGTCAATTTCTGTAGCGCGGTTTGATTGAGCATCAACGATACCAGAAAGCTTCGCTTCGCTCGCCGAGATGGCTTGCTGCTCAAATTGTTGTATTTCATTGAAGTAGCGGCTTCCAGCCACTGAAGTGAGGGCTACTAAAAATAGTAGGAATATAACCCACATTTTGTCGTTGATAGACATCTTGATAAACAGCCTGTCTATCGTTCTAAACTCAACTTCTCTCATTTAAAGCTCCATTAGAGATAAAAGATATTGACCAAATCTATTGCTATATCGAAACAAAATATGCGAAGTTAATCAGCAAAATATGTAACGAATACTAAATTTAGTTTAAGAAATGAGATCTAAGGACGCCTATAACAGTATGTTATATCTTTAAATTGACATGAATGTTGATAAAAGAGTCATTTCTCTAAAGTGTTAAGCGGATATGAAATCTAATTGCAATCGTTTACTTTTGATTATGCTCATAGGTTTTTAAATCTTTACTTCTCGCTGTCATGAATGTGTCATATAAAGACTATAAAAAGGAGTTGCTGATGTGGATATGGCAAGAGCCAGGCCGTCAGCAAGTAAAAGCAAGAGAGCTTAAAATAAAGGAGGTCACAATGAGCGACCAATACCAAAACGATGAGAGCCTAGAGCTGCTAGATGCGCTTGAAATTGGCATTATCTTGTCGGAATACGTTGGCTCAGACAAAGAAGCCGAATAGCGGAACACTCTCATCTCGTCGTAATTGACGTTATACTAGGTTCATGTCACACCAAGCCCTAGAGGCCAAAACTGGCGTTGAATGAACTTTCTAGCCCACCTGCATATCGCAGATCACAGTAACAGCCATTTATTGGGAAACTTGCTTGGAGACTTCGTAAAAGGAGATCCAAGCAAGCTGTATGATCGCGATATCTCAAATGGCATCAGATTACATAGATTTGTTGACCGTATTACTGACCATCATCCAATCGTCAACGAATGTAAGCCTCATTTCACTGGTGTTGCGCGACGTTTTGCACCTATCGCTTTGGATATGTTTTGGGATCATTGCCTCGCAAAACACTGGAACGACTTTCATTCCGTGCCTCTCGAACACTTTGTCCAAACGGCATACGAGAGAGTAAACCGAGAGGTTCATGAACATTTGCCGCCACGTTTTTTGGTGCTCCACAGCAGAATGTGGCATGGCCGATGGCTTCAATCCTATCAAGATCTAGACAATATAGAATTTGCACTACATCGGATGTCGCAAAGAAGTCCTAGAATGGCAGACTTAACCACAACATTTAAAGTGATTGAAAGTGATTACACCGAATTAGAAGAGAAGTTCTCGTCACTTTATCGAGATGTTTTGCGCCAGTCGTATGATTTTCAGCAACAGCTTAATGACTCAACTCAATGAGATAGAAAAGTAGTATGGCTTTAGGGGCTCTGGTAAACTCTGCGCTCCAAAAATAATGAGGTTACACATGTCTGTTAATTTTGCTGATTTAGGCATCGAACAAAAGCTAATCGAGACGCTAGGCAATCTAAATATCGTGACGCCAACACCAGTGCAAGAAAAGTCAATTCCACACGTCCTTGCAGGAAAAAACTTACTTGCTGCTGCACAAACTGGTACGGGAAAAACGGCTGCGTTTGGTTTACCTATCATACAAACCGTTCAGCAAAAGAAACTTAACGGCACACCTCAAGCATTGATTTTGGTTCCAACACGCGAGCTTGCACAGCAGGTATTTGATAATTTGAATCAGTACTCGGCAGAAACAGAACTTCGCATCGTGTGTGTTTATGGTGGTACAAGCATTGGCGTACAAAAGAGAAAGTTAGAAGAGGGCGCTGATATTTTGATTGCCACGCCAGGCCGCCTTTTGGATCACCTGTTTAATGGTAACGTAAACATCTCTAAAACCGGTATGCTCGTGTTAGACGAAGCCGACCGTATGTTAGATATGGGATTTTGGCCTGACTTGCAGCGCATCTTCCGACGTTTGCCTGCTGAGAAACAGATCCTATTGTTCTCTGCGACATTTGAGAAGCGAATCAAAACTATAGCGTATAAACTCATGGAATCGCCAGTTGAAGTCGAAGTTTCACCAGCAAATACGACTGCTGAAACGGTAACACAAATGGTTTATCCAGTGGATAAAAAACGGAAACGTGAATTGCTAGCGTACTTAATTGGCTCGCGGAATTGGCAGCAAGTGCTTGTATTTACAAAAACGAAGCAAGGCAGTGATGAGTTAGCGAAAGAGCTCAAGTTAGATGGCATCAAAGCGGTTTCTATCAACGGCGATAAATCACAAGGTGCCCGCCAAAGAGCTTTGGATGAATTTAAACAAGGTAAGGTACGTGCTTTGATTGCAACCGATGTGGCAGCACGAGGGTTAGACATTCAAGAGCTAGAACAAGTCGTGAACTTTGATATGCCATTCAAAGCAGAAGATTATGTCCATCGAATTGGCCGCACTGGAAGAGCAGGAAAGTCAGGTTTGGCGGTTTCTCTTATGAGTAGAGATGAGGAGTACTTGTTGCAAGCTATCGAGAATCTGCTTGATCAACGCTTACCCCAAGAATGGCTGGCAGGTTTCGAACCAAGTCTTGTAGAAGAAGTTGAGCCTGAACAAAATGGGGGTGGGCGTCGTCGTAGTCGTTCATCTGAGAAGCGTAAGCTAAAAGCAAAATTGGCGATTCATAAGAATCGTGGTAAATCACGTAGCTCTCGCTAAACCGCGCAAACTTTTGCTCTTACATAGTCAGGCTGTTTTTGCCTCTTCATAGGCGTCTAACGTTTGGGGGATAGCAAGTAGGTACCCTTGGTACATATCGAAACCGAGCTTTTTCATTAAGCGAAGTTGATGCTCGGTTTCAATTCCTTCGATAACGGTTTTAGAGCATAACGCTTTTGCGAGTGATAATGCATCGTTAAGCGCTTTAAAATCACCGTTTTCATACCTTAGCAATAAAGAGCGATCCATCTTGATTATATCTGGGCAAACGCTTCTCACTCGCTCAGTTGTCGATGCATTGACGCCATAATCGTCAATCGCTAATTTAAATCCTTCAAGACTTAACTCCCGAGCAGCTTGAGACAAAGAGAGTTCATCCTCCACCTTCAATTCAAGTAACTCCATGACGATTTGTTCATTCATCAAATGCGATTCATAAATGGTTTGTTTTAGCAGTCGGTTATAAGTGATGTCTTTAACTAGTATCTCTGCCGCTACCGGTAATACATTGAGAAACAATTGTTTTGTGTGAAAGCGAGACTGAGAGAAATTTTTGATATGGATTAGGCGACTTAAGCGTTCAACATTGAGCAAATCTTGAGTGGGAGTCGCTTTGGATTGGAAAAACTGATCTGGCCTAACGATGGTGCCATTGGCATTGCTAATTCTTACCAGTGCTTCAAGGCCAACGATGGAAATATCGTTCTTATATATGGGTTGAAAGACACTGCGGAGAGTGAAGTTCGTGTATTTCGCAATATACTGCCCGTCGGCTTCTTTCCGGATGCAACTAAGTAGTTGCGAGATGCTCATCATTGTTACCACAACCTAAATCAATGTCTCAACATCAGCGTTATCGCGCTAATTTTTCTATTTCATTGGCAATGAATCTAAGTGTGCTCATTAACTCAAGCAAGAACGATGGTAATGGATGGGTAGTTTTGTCGAGTGATATCAAACAAATTGATGAAATAATTGATAATCTCAGCACTTCAATTTGATGCTACCATTGCAGTACGGCATACAACTGCAAATATTTTCTGACTAACTGCTGTTTGTTCGAACGCCGTAAAGGATGCCCAAACTTAATGTAACAAGGGCTAATACCGAATCGAGTGTCCAACGATTGCGTGAGTTGCGACTCGCTGGTGTACAGTGTGATTCCTTGTTCTGTGTATTCGTTGATCTGATCGGGTAGTTCCCCCATCCACCAATGAAGCAATTCTCGGCTCGTTTTGCTGCGACTTATCCAATGATCACAAACCAAAAAGAGTAGGTCATTAGGCTGTAAGGCATAGCCATATTCACTCTGCCATTCCGTAATTGATGAGAGTAAGTTTTCCCGGCAAGATTTTCCGGCACTGACCATATGGTGACTCAGAACCCAGACAGTGCCGATGTCGGATGAAATTCGATAGTGATGGGGAAGGTCTGGAGACTCCAACACTTCGATTGGCTTTATCACGCAGTTGTATCCAAAGTGACGAAAAGTATGTTCCATCCTTCTTGAAAACGCGAGACCAAGATGATGCTCACTCATGCCTTGGTTATGCACCGCAGGGTAATGCTTTTCACACAGCTTAAGACAGTCGTCTTGAAAATCATTAACACTTTGAATAACTAGGTCGAGTAGCAAAGAATATCCCTTAATAATTACAAAACGAACTGCAAAAGGTTAGCATAGTCTTTTGAGAATAGACTAATTTACTTCGGCAACTTCTTGATCTAAACACCAAATTTCTCACAAATGACCGTGTCTAATCTTTCATAGAACAACACGAAAGAAGCAGAAGTTGAACAAAAATTTGAAAGGGAAAAAATGATAAAGCTAGAACGCGCACAAAAAGAGGCGTTGGCCACCGCCATTCAAGATTACATGCAAGACGAGCTAGATGTTGAAATTGGCCAGTTCGATAGTGAGTTTCTAATTGATTTTATTACAGAAAAACTAGGACCAATTTATTATAACAAGGGTGTTGAAGATGCTAAGTTACTGGTTGAACGCAGAATGTTAGAAGTTTCCGAAGAGCTGTATGAGATAGAACAAGAAGTTAAGCTGTAAGTTTCAGTTTTACAAACGATTTAAAGTTCCTTCAAAAAATTCGAACAACTTGATAGATACGGTACCATTGGCTAGATGTAAATGATGGTAAATAATCTGTTTCATATGACGTAAATAGGTTAATGTAGTGTTTCTTGCTCAGCATTAACTTAGGAATATATCTAGGAACTTGAGATGGATACACTGGTAAAGAATTACAACCTTACTGCACGCGTGATGCATTGGTTATCAGCGCTGTGCATTATTGGTCTATTTGCAGTGGGTTTGTGGATGGTCGACCTTAGCTATTACAGCGAATGGTATCGAACTGCGCCGCATTACCATCGCTCTGTCGGTATTTTACTCGCTATTTTAACTTTGGCACGCATCGTATGGAAACATGTGACGGCGTCACCAAAGGTAGAAGGCAAACGTTACGAAGTGCTTGCTGCTAAAGCAGCGCATGGTGTCATGTACCTACTATTGATCACCATCTTTGTTTCAGGTTACCTCATTTCAACGTCTGATGGACGCGGCATCGAAGTGTTTAATTGGTTCACCGTGCCAGGAGCGGGAGAGTTATTCCCAGGCCAATCAGATATTGCAGGTGAGATTCACTTCTATGCAGCTTGGGCAGTCATCCTGATTGCAGGCTTACATGCTATTGCTGCACTAAAACACCACTTTATCGATAAAGACAACACATTAAGAAAAATGTTAGGAGCTTCAAAATGAAAAAGTCACTTTTCGCTACAGGATTAGCTATCGCTATGGCACTGCCATTTGGTGCGCAAGCTGCAGATTATGTCATCGATACCAAAGGTGCTCACGCTTCAATCAACTTTAAAGTTAGCCACTTGGGTTACAGTTTCATCAAAGGTCGTTTCAATACATTTTCTGGTGACTTTTCTTTTGATGAAAACAACATTGCTGACTCAAAAGTAAATGTTGTTGTTGATACAACCAGCCTAGATTCAAACCATGCTGAACGTGACAAACACATTCGTAGTGGTGACTTCATCGATGCTGGTAAATACAGTGAAGCAACCTTTACGAGCACAAAAGTGGTTGATAAAGGCAATGGCAAACTAGATGTAACTGGTGATCTAACGCTACACGGTGTTACTAAGCCTATTACTATTGAGGCTGAATTCGTTGGTGCTGGCAGTGACCCATGGGGCGGCGAGCGCGCTGGCTTTGTTGGCAACACTCGCCTAGAGCTTGCTGACTTTGACATCCCAGTAATGGGTGCTTCAAGCTACGTCGATATGGAACTTCATATCGAAGGTATTAAGAAGTAATTAGTTCCTTTTAGATTGACCCGTCCTGATATGGGTTG